>JAPPMB010000062.1:0-39859 GCA_028819255.1 Bryobacterales bacterium
CCCATCGGCCCTCCCGCCGCCTCGAGGTTCCTACACAGCATTTATGTAACTCCCGTCCGGACGGTGCTTGAACAGGCGGAGGCACTGTCTGCCGCAAGGGCGGAATGGCAACCGGCCGATCGGTACGGACCGGGATACATGACGTCCTGACGCTTGGCCTCGGCTGCTTCAGGGAAATGGGCGCAACTCTTCACGGGTTCAGGGACCTTCGCCGGGGCCTTGTCGCCGTCTGTTCGGACGGCGCCGTTCAGGCGGTCCGTGACCGGCGACAGTAGATCAAACCCGCTGAGGTCCCCTGATGAGCCGCATACCGTTCAGCCGCCACGGGAATCGGGCAACCCTGTGGACCGATGTCCGGAAGCAGTCCGGACTCCCGTTCCAATCGCTTCAGTTTGTGTGGCGCCTCAGGAACTCCGAGAGGATCCGAGTGCTCTCGTCCCCCTCGACGCCGATGTAGGTGTCAAGTGGCATGTGCGCCCGCCCTTCGGCCTCGAAGATGGACGCTTCGATGCCGGCGCCCAGAAGCTTGTCCCGCATTGCCGCTGCCTGCTCCCGCGAAACGGCGCGTCCGTCGGCAATCAGCAGCAGAAAGGGAGGTACGCCACTTCCTTGCCTGACGTGATGCCAGGGCGAGACCGGGATCCAGGCGTCAGGGTCCCGCCCGAACACTCGATGCTGGGACGATCCTGCGGTTGCCATCCGCAACGGCACGTTCAGCATGGCCGTGTCGATCGCGACCACGGCAGCGAGTTCGCCCAGCGACGCACCGGCCGCATCCATGAAGGCCGGATTCGTCGCGACGACGGACACCAGGTGTCCGCCCGCTGAATGCCCCATCAACACGATCCTTGATGGATCTCCACCGTACTTCGCCGCATGCCGTCTCAGCCACGCCGCAGCTGTTGCGACGTCCTGTGCCATTTCCGCAAGGCTGGCCTGGGGGTGAAATCGGTAGTTCATTGAGGCGAAAACGTGCCCGTCCAGAACCAGGGCTGCGGGCTTGAACAGGGCCCTCGCCTTGTCGCCGCGAATCCACCCGCCACCGTGCACGTAGAGCACGACCGGTGCGTCGCTTAGCCCTTCCCGGATGTAGATGTCGAGGCTCTGTCTCGTCGGATCCCCGCCCTGGTCGCCGAAGTACGGGATGTCGGAGATGCGGACGACCCCTCGTTCCCTGCGGACCTCCTCGGAATCCCGAGAGGCTCGTGCGTAGTCCGCCGCACTGTCTCCTGAGCTGAAGGACCGGAGTGTCGAGTTCGGCCAGAATCCGAACGGCTGCATCCCTCTGGATCGGTGGCTCGCCGCCATCCGCTCGCGAAACCTCTCGACCGCGGGCTCTTGCTGTGTCGGCTGCTCAAGGTAGCGCGCCAGGAAGCGAAACCGGTCCCTTGAGCGCTCCGTCAGCGTGCTGCCGACGTGATCAGCCCACCGCACGAGGCGGTATTCGTGCCGGATCCGGTGACGCCACAGCAGGCGATGCAGGAAGTCGACACCCTCCATGAAGCCGAAGCCGTCCTCGTCTCCGACGTCCAAGTAGATTGCTGAGTTCCTGAGCCGCGAGGGGTCGCTCTGGATGATCGATGCGGGGTTCTCCCGCTGGAACCGCTGGTGGTCGAAAGGATCGCCGAAGAGCTCGGCGATGCGCTCCGGAGATCGGATCTTGTTGCGGTCTGGAACCTCGTCCCAAGTGAGCCCGGGCCACGCTCCGGGCTCCATAGCCGCGACGGCCCCAAAGGTCTCCGGATACTTGAATCCGAGTCGGAGGCTGCCGAAACCGCCCATCGAGATGCCGGTCACCATCGTGGTCCTCCGGTCGCGGCCGGCTCGGTACTCCGCCCTCAGATGAGGGAGGAACTCGTCCATGACAAATGTCTCCCAGCGGTTCATTCCGTCATGGCTGTCCATGTAGATCGAGCCGGTGGCCACGGACGGAGTTGCCACAACCAGTTCGGGGAGTTCGCCTGCGGCCTGCATCTCCCGGATCTGGGGCGCGAACCTTGCCAGCTGCTCGCGGTCCCCGCCGGCACCATGAAGCATGAGTACGAGCGGGAGGCGCTCAGCGTCCTGGAAGTACCCCTCAGGGAGGAGGACCGCGTAGTCCACCGAGCCGGCCGCCACAAGATCCGTTGGCAGAGACTCGCGCTGGATCCTCGCTTCCTGCGCCTGTGCCACGGAGACCGATAGACAGACGAGTCCGATTGGGATCCTGGATCTCAACGACATCCGACGCCCCCTTCCAATTTCCCTGCGTGCTCCGGAGCCCGGCCATCAGCTTCCCGTCCATGGAGCCCGATAATCTTCTTCTCGACAGGGAGCGCCGGTAGCTTCGACGCAACCAAAGCCCCGCAGGATCCCGATTCTCGCAGGCGAAGCATCTGCCTTCCGAGTTCGGTTCTTCACTTCGTCGGCAGGGGTGTCCACCGCGGCTGCGACAGCCCGAGAGTTGTCCGCACTCCACTGGGTCGGAGCGCTGGAGACACGCGGCCTGCCTCGAATCAAACCCGTCCCCGCCTGTCATGCTACTGGTGTGAAAGTCGCCGTATCGATTCCAGACGACCTGTTCGAAAGAGTTGAGCGGTTGAGGCGTCGAGAGAGTCGGTCCCGCAGCCATGTCTATGCGGCGGCGCTTGCCCACTATGTTGCGTGTCCCGCGCCGGACGAAGTGACCGAAGCGCTAAGTCGAGTGTGCGCCGACGTGAATCCCGACCCCGATGACTTCATCCGGGCCGCGAGCAGTCGGATTCTGGAGCAGTCCGAGTGGTGATTGGGCAGGGCGAGATCTGGTGGGCTGACTTGCCACCGCAGTCCGGGTCTGGTCCGGGTTTCCGGAGACCGGTCGTAGTCGTTCAATGTGACGCTTTCAATCGAAGCCGGATTGCAACTGTTGTTTGCGTTCCAGTGACGATCAACATCCGCTGGGCCGACGCTCCCGGCAGTGCCCGCCTGCTGGCACGAATCACTGGCCTTCCAAGAGACTCGGTCGCGAACGTCTCCCGAATCGTTACGCTCGACAAGGGGCTTCTCACGGATCGCGTCGGAAAACTCCCAAGGGCCAAGGTGGACCTTCTCCTGAACGGCATCGAGACGGTCCTTGGTCGATTCACCCCAATGACCAGGTGAGGATGCCTGCGTGAACGCGGCAACCGGCCGTGTGGATGGCCGCCGCCGACGGTCGCGACTGCGATGTTCCCGGCCCTACCGGCGCCTGAGGGCGACGTACCGGACCTCCGCCACCTGCTTGCCGGCGATGGCGACAGCCTTCAGAGCCAGCTCGCCGCGCGCCGCAGGGAGGATCGCCGTGCCCAGTGCGAGCGGGCGGAAGTCCTTGACCAGCGACTCCCCCACGCGCGGCACCCGGTCGTCACTGTCCCCGTACGCAGGAGGGTCGTGGACCTCCGTGATCGTTTCCCGCACCGAAGCGTTCTCGAATGAGACCTCGATCGTGGAGCCGGCCTCGGCGGCCGCATAGTGGATCGAGACCTCGTACTCTCCGGCCTCTGCTACCTCGATGTGCCAGGTGATCCTGTCGTCCTCGCTGGACCAGTTCGTGAAGTACGAGCAGTTCGGTGCCCGGGCGCTGCGCTGCACATTGCCGTGGGGCACGCCGTCCCGCGCCGGCAGAAGAGTGAGGGCCGCATTCCCGACGGGGAACGGGCGGTCGTCGGGACCCACCTCTTCGGCGACTTCCTCGAGCCAGGCATCCGCCGCGCCGCGCATCGACTCGGCTTCCTCGGGAAACGTCTCCGCAACATCCTCGTGCTGTCCCGGGTCGGTCTCGATGTCGAAGAGCCGGCCCTCGGGGTCCAGGCGGAAGCGCTGGTTGCGGACGCTGATCTGCTTGCGCCCGCGGGAGATGCGCAGAGAGTACAGCAGCCTGTCCTGCCAGTCCGCATCCTCCTCCAGGAGGAGGGGCGCGAGGCTCCGGCCGTCCAGGGGCTTCTCGGCGCCGACCCCGATTCCAGCTAGGTCGGCCAATGTCGGCAGCAGGTCGATGGCGCCCGACACTTCATCGATCGAGCGACCGGGAGGGATTGTTCCCGGATAGCGCATCACCAGGGGAGATCTGAGGCCGCCTTCGTCGACCGAGCCCTTGCGTCCCTTCATGCCGCCGTTCCACCGCCAGCTGTTGGGTCCGTTGTCGCTGAAGTACAGCACGATCGTGTCCTCGGCGAGGTCCAGCTCTTCAAGCTTGGCGAGCACCCGCCCAACGTTCCAGTCGATGTTCTCGACCATCGCGAGCGCCGCCCGCGTCTTGGGCACGTCCTCGGAGTCCGGATCCCTGTGGCGCATCGCGAGTTCCCGCGACTCGAACCGCTGCCAGTATTCGTCGGGAACCTGCATCGGCGAGTGCGGCGTGTTGTACGGAAGGTAGGCGAGAAACGGGCCGTCCCGGTGCTCCTCCATGAAGGCGAGCGCCCGGCTTGTGACGTCGTCGATGACGAATCCCTCGCCTCGGACGAGTTCGCCGTTGTGGTCCATTTCGTAGTCGAAGTAGTGGCCCCAGTGCCCTTCGGTGAAGCCGTAGAATTCGTCGAATCCGCGGGCGTTGGGATGATAGGGATGCTGTGTGCCGTTGTGCCACTTGCCGAACGCCCCCGTGGCGTAGCCGGCCGCACGGAAGGTCTGTGCGATGGTGTGCTCGTCGGCGTTGAGCCGCTCCTGGCCGGTCGAAACACCGCGGACGCCGCCGCGCGCGAAGTAGCGGCCGGTCAGGAACTCCGCCCTCGTCGGCGCACACACCGAGCAGACGTAGAAGTGCTCGAACATCGCGCCGTCGCGAGCCAGCGAGTCGATGTGAGGCGTCGAGAGATTCGAGTTGCCGTGGAGGCTCAGGTCGCCCCACCCTTGATCGTCCGCCAGGATGACGACAACGTTCGGCGGCCGGGCGGCCGGTTCTCCCGAGGGCGAACAGCCCGCTGCGACAAGCAGCAGGGCCGATGGGATCGAGATGAACAGCGTGGGGATGGACCGTGTCTTCCAGTGCATGTGTGCCATTGGCGCAACGTGGCGCGACGGCTACCAATGTTCGCACAGCACGGGTCGATCGGCGGTCACGCCCCGGCGCGGTCCGTCCGCGGTCGAGGTCTGCAGCGGTTCGGGAGGCGGAGCGCCGCTGCGGCCGGGGATCGATTGGTCGGGCCGCCGAGATTTGAACTCGGGACCTCTTCCACCCCAAGGAAGCGCGCTACCAGGCTGCGCCACGGCCCGACGGAAGGTGCAGGTGGAATCTCCATTCTATGGGATCCCCATGGCCCGTTCGCCGGAGCCGCCTTCCCTCCCGCCTCCGGATAACGGTTCCCGGCCCGCCCCGTCGGGAACCGGATCCGAGAGTGTGACCGAGTCTGCGCTCGCCCCGGATTCCAGACGGAGCCCGCACCGTTCACGGGATTGGGGCGCGCCGAACGCCGACTGCTGTGATAGATTATGGCCTATGGCTGCGAGGGCAGCGAAACTAAGCAGTCTGCGGGAGCCGCTCCGAAAACACGGAATCCGGCTGACAAGGCAGCGCGAGTTGCTCTTTGGCCTGATTCACAACTCCCACACGCACCTCAACGCCGACCAGCTGTTTGAGTTGGCCAAGGCGAAGGATCCCAAGATCAACCGAGTTACGGTCTATCGCTCGCTCAAGGTCTTCAAGGAGCAGGGGCTGGTCGACGAACTGGACCTGATGCACTTCCAGGGCGAGCATCACTACTACGAGACGCGGCTCAAGCCGGAGCACGCGCACATCGTCTGCATGGGCTGCGGGGCGGTGATGGAGTACTTCGGTGAACCGCTGCAGACGATCAGGGAGCAGGTCGAATCGCAGTTCGGGTTCAAGGTCCAGGTCACCCGCACCGAGGTCGGCGGGTTCTGTGCTGACTGCCAGCAGGGCGACTTGGCTGTCGACCCCGCGGAGGAGTCGGCGCCGTCCCGGGTGCCCGCCCGCCCGGCCTAGCGCGGGGGTGCCTGCCGGACCCGCTCAGTTGCCTCGGCTCCATGGGACCCGGTTCTCTGATTCTGCTCGTTGAGGCCCATGCGGGCGAGTGCACGCAGGTGCCCGTCGCCCGAGCCCCGTTTGTCATCGGCCGCCTCTCGGACTGCGACCTGAGACTGAGCGACCGTCGCGTCTCGCGGCGGCACGCGCGGATCCGCCTTGACCGGGCGTCATGGCTCATCGAGGACATGGGCAGCCGCCATGGCCTGACGGTCAACGGCGAGCGCGTTCAGTCCAGACGATTGGTTGTGGGTGACCGGGTCGGGTTCGGGATCGAGGACTCGTACCATCTCACTGTCTGTGATGCAGGGAGTCCCCAAGGCCCCCTGCTCAGCAAGGTTTCAGAGCTCTCGCAGCGAACCGGCCGCACAGGTCCGCTCGGCCGTTTGGCAGCCGTCCTGGACATTGCCCGCTCGATGGAGGTCTCGGAAGGCGTCGATCCGGTCTTCGAGGCGGTTGTCGAGGCCGCCCTCAAGATCGCCGGCGCGGACCGGGCTTTTCTGCTGCTACGTGACAAGGCGGGAAGGCTGCAGGTGAAGGTCGCGCGCGACTCGTCGGGGGGGCGCACGGAGCCGGGAGAACTTGGAATTCCGCATTCGGTCATTTCCGACGCCCTCGACCGCCGGCGGGGCCTGTTCTCGATGCCGGTCGGGAAGTTCGCCGACACGGGAGAGCCCGACCCCGACACAACGGCTTCGGGCCCCCTTCCGGGGAGCGCCCTGTGCGTCCCGATTCTGCGGATCCGCATCAGCGGGTCGAGCGAGACCAGCGTCATCTCGCCCCGCCGAGACACGCTGGGAGTCCTGTACATGGACACCCGCCGCCGGGGCGCCCGCATGGCGGACGGCAACCAGGCTCTGCTGCAGGCCCTTGCGATCGAGATTTCGACGGTCCTCGAGAACGCCCGGCTAATCGAGGAGGAACGCGAGAAGCGGCGCCTCGAGCACGAAATCCAGATGGCCCGCGGCATCCAGCGGGCACTGCTGCCGACCGCCCTGCCCGCCGAGGGTTGGCTCGTGGCGAGGGGGCACTGCGAGTCCAGCTCCCAGCTGGGCGGAGACTACTACGACCTCATGCAGGTGGCACCCGGGAAATGGGCTGCGGTCGTCGCCGACGTGTCCGGCAAGGGCATCGCGGCCTCGATTCTGGCGTCCGTGCTGCAAGGGGCCTTCTTTCTGGGGTCGGGCATGGAAGTCCCCCTTTCCCGGACGCTTGGGCGCATCAACCGCTATCTCTGCGAGCGTTCCGTGCGGGCGCGCTTTGCCACCGTGTTCGTTCTCGTGATCGACGAGGGAGGATTCGTCCGCTGGAGCAACGCCGGCCACTGCCCCGCGATCGTCGTCCGCGCCTCTGGGCGTCTCGACCGCCTCGAGCCCAACAGCCGCCCGGTGGGCCTGTTTCCCGACGAGGAGTTCGCCGAGGACGCCTGCCGTCTCATGTCCGGAGACAAGCTCGTAATCTATACCGACGGCGTTACGGACCTGAGGAGCCCCGAGGGCGAAGTGTTCGGGGAAGCGCGACTGAGGGAGGCCGTCACCGCGGCAGCCTCCCTGAGTGCCGTGAGACTGTTGGATGCGCTGCTTGAGAGCGTTCGCGAGCATGCCGGCTCCACGCCGCGCCAGGACGACCTGACCCTGCTGGCGCTCGGGTACGAGCGCACCTGAGGGGCTGCGGAGTGCCCGTTTCCGTGCCGCTCACGGCCATTCCCTCCAAATCGCGCCAGATCGCGCGAACCGCCGGATGGCCGAATCCCGACCGATTCGGCCCCCAGGAAATCGCCGAGGATTCCTCACGACCGCTTGACCGCCGGAGTGAGAGGCACCATAATCCGACCCGTCAGAGCTTCCCTCGCCCCCGGCCGAGCGGAGGTGCCGACAACCACGTTGTTTTCCGGCGGCAGTGCCGGGCAGGAGGTCTCATGGCTATTCGAATCGGACTGTGGATCGCGGCGCTCGCCGTCGCCGGGCTGGCGGTTCCCGTTGCCGCCGCCCAGAACAGCGAGGAGCCCACCAAGCTCACGGAGAAGCAGGAAGAGCGTCAGACGGACGGGCTGCGCGGGCCGTTCAAGCGCTGGCTGGACGAGGATGTCCGCTACATCATCACCCCGGAAGAGCGGAAGGCCTTCGTCCAGATGGCTACGGACGAGGAGCGCGAGAACTTCATCGAGTCGTTCTGGATGAGGAGGGATCCGACCCCTGGCTCGACGGAGAACGAGTACAAGGAAGAGCACTACCGCCGCATCGCCTGGGCCAACGACCGCTACGCCTCGGACACCCCCGGCTGGAGGACCGAGCGCGGCCGCATTTACATCGCCTACGGACCGCCGGATGAGATCGAATCGCACCCCTCGGGCGGCCAGTACCGGCCCCCCGGCGAGGAGGGCGGCGGGTTCAACTCGGCCTATCCGTTCGAGATCTGGCGCTATCGGAGGATCGAGGGCGTCGGCCGCGACATCCTGCTCAAGTTCGTGGACCCGACGATGACCGGCGAATACCGGCTGACGATGGACCCCTCCGAGTAGGCCGGATCGCGCGAACCGCCGGATGGCCGGACCACGGGCGATTCAGGTCCCCGAGAAATCCCATAGGATTCCTCACGACCGCTTGACCGCCGGAGTGAGAGGCACTAGAATCGGATCTGTGAGAACTTTCCTCGTCCCCGGCACAGCCGGGAGTGCGAAAACCACGTTGTTTTCCGGCGGCAGTGCCGGGTAGGAGATTCCATGGCTATTCGAATCGGACTGTGGATCGCGGCGTTCGCCGTCGCCGGGCTGGTGGTTCCGGTTGCCGCCCAGAACAGCGAGGAGCCCACCAAGCTCACAAAGAAGCAGGAAAAGCGCCGGCTGGAAAGGCTGCGCAAGGAGCTGCGCGGGCCGTTCAAGCGCTGGCTGGACGAGGATGTCCGCTACATCATCACCCCGGAAGAGCGGAAGGCCTTCGTCCAGATGGCTACGGACGAGGAGCGCGAGAACTTCATCGAGTCGTTCTGGATGAGGAGGGATCCGACCCCCGACTCGATGGAGAACGAGTACAAGGAAGAGCACTACCGCCGCATCGCCTACGCCAACGACCGCTACGCCTCGGGCATCCCCGGCTGGAGGACCGACCGCGGCCGCATCTACATCGCTTACGGGCCGCCGGACGAGATCGAATCGCATCCTTCGGGCGGGCAGTACCAGCGCCCCTACGAGGAGGGCGGCGGGTTCACCTCGACCTATCCGTTCGAGATCTGGCGCTATCGGTGGATCGAGGGCATCGGCAGCGACATTCTGCTTGAGTTCGTCGATCCGACGATGACCGGCGAATACCGGCTGACGATGGATCCCTCCGAGAAGGACGCCCTGCTTCACGTTCCGGGGGCGGGCCTGACCCTTTCGGAGCAGATGGGTCTGACGACCAAGGCGGACCGTTTCCGCAGGACTGACGGCACGCGCATGGGCATGCCCATCGGCGGGGCGCAGTCGATCCGCTACAACCAGTTCGAGCGCCTCCAGCTCTACGCGAACATCTTCAAGCCGCCCGCGGTCAAGTTCAAGGACCTCGAGGCCATCGTCAACTCCACAATTGACTACGACACGCTCGCCTACGAGGTCGACATCCACTACGTCCGCGTGACCAACAGCTCGGTGCTTTCGGGCATCACGGTGCTGCTGCGGAATGAGGATCTCATGTTCAAGGAGGAGGACGGCCTGCACAAGGCGGTGGCGAACGTCTTCGGGCGCATTACGACGATGACGCGGCGGGTGCAGTCGACCTTCGAGGACACGGTCAGCATCCAGACGACCGCGGAGCGCATGCACCAGGAGGTGGGCCGTTCGTCGATCTACAACAAGTCGGTGCCCCTGGCTCCGGGAATGTACCGTCTCGAGCTCGTGGTGAAGGACCTCGTCGGGGAGACGATGGGCACCTACCGGACGGCCATGCGCGTTCCCGAGTTCGACGACGAGGCGCTGGCCGCGAGTTCGCTGATCATCGCGGACAAGATCGAGCGGGTGCCGATCCGCTCTCTCGGCACCGGCCAGTTCGTAATCGGCAGTTCCAAGGTCCGCCCGCGCATCGACGACTCGTTCAAGCGGAACGAGAAGATGGGCATCTACATGCAGATCTACAACCTCGGCCAGAGCGAGGAGACCAGCCGCCCCATGGGCAACGTCACCTACCAGATCGCTCGACTCGACGATCCGGGGGACCTGCTTCTGAATTTCACGGAGGACGTCAACGACATCCGCGGCGCGTCGGCGCGGCAGGTCGTGATCGAGAAGCTGCTCCCGCTGCAGAGCCTGGAGCCGGGCGAGTACCGCCTCAACCTCCTGGTCGAGGACAACGTCAAGAACGAGTCCCTGGCCCCGACAACGACGTTTAGGGTGCTCTGAGGCCGCATCGTCCAGCCAGCATGCAAGAGTCGCCGCGAGGAACACGGGCCGCGCTGGGAAGCCTGGCCGTTCTGTCACTGGTGTTGGCCGTGCAGGCCCGGGCCCAGGTCGGGGGCAGCATCGCCGGCCTGGTCCGCGACGAGGCGGGCACGGCGCAGATGGGCGCGGAGGTCGACCTTGTCACCTCGGACGGGCGCGTCGCGCAGACCATGGAGAGCGATTATCGCGGGTGGTTTCAGTTCACCGGCCTTTTCCCGGGCGAGTACTCGGTCGAGGTCCGCCAGCCGAACTTCTCGCCGGCGAGCAAGGCCGGGCTCGAGGTCGAGCCCGGCAAGCGCACCGTGCTCGACGTGTGCCTGCACGGGGTCTTCGCAAGCCTGCAGCTGACCTACGGCAGCCAGGTCCGCGACATGTCGGAGCGCTGGAAGTGGTCGTTGCGCGCCCAGCATTCCCGACGCAACGTTCTGCGGTTCGCCCCGGGCGTGCGGGACGAGCGCGAGGAGTTCCTGCGCAGGCTCGGCGGAACCTTCGAGGACACGAGGGCGTATGCGCAGTTCAGCGCGGGACAGGGCAACCGCTCCAACGGCCTCCGGTCCCAGCAGGATCTTGGCGCCGCCTTCGCCGTGGCGACGTCCATCTTCGGCAGCCACGACCTGACGGTCAGCGGCAGTCCCGGTGTCGGGCGCTCCGCGGTGGCCGGCGGGTCACGGGCGTTCCGGACCTCCTACGCGAAGGACCTCGGGCTCGCCAGCCCCGAGGTCGCCCTGACGGTCCGGCAGCTCCAGACGGCCTCCGCCGCGACGGCCGGTCTGGTCGGCTCGCAGCACGACGGCCAGGGGATACCGCGCCTCGAGACCTTGTCCCTGGAGTACAACGACACCGTGGATGTCTCGGACTCCCTCCGGGTCGAGTACGGCGTCCTGTTCGAGTCTGTCAAGTTCGTGAGCCGCCTGCAGTTCGCCAGTCCGTACGGCAAGGCCGTCTATAGCCTGGCGCCCGGCCGCAAGATCGTCCTCAGGTACGCCTCCGGCGTGCCGCCGCCCGCGCGGCGCGGCGCGGACGGGCACATGGCGTTGCAGAGCAACGTGCACCAGCTCGGCATGTTTCCCAGAGTGACGATTGTCGCCGGACGCCCCATGGTCCAGCGCTCCGAGCACGTCGAAGCGGCCTACAGCGAGCGGTTCGGCGACAACCTGGTCGAGGCCGCGGTCTTCCGCGACTCCATCCGCAACGCGGCGGTGGCCGCGACGGTCCCGGACGGGCTGTACGCGGACGGCGACGCAGTGCCGGACCTGTACGCGGCCACCTCCACGCTGAACGGCGGGAACTACCGGTCCCCCGGCGTGCGGGTTTCCTATGCCCGCAGGATCAGGGACCGGCTGCAGGCAGCTCTGGGCTACGGCTACGCGGGAGTGCTCACGCCGTCCCGCGACGACCTGCGCACCGGTCTGGCCGACGAGCTCCGGGGGGTGCTGGAGGCCCAGCGGGCCCACCTGCTTCTGGCTTCGGTCTCGGCCGACCTGCCCGGAGCCGGCACGGCCCTGAGCGCCTCCTACCAGTGGTCAAGCAGGCCTTCGGTCGTGACCGCCGATCCGTTCAACGACTTCGCATCGCGTTCCGAGCCCGGCCTGAACATCGCCCTGCGGCAGCCGCTGCCGATCGGCGGCGGCATGCCGGGCAAGTTCGAGGCCAGTGCGGAGTTCCGCAACCTTCTGAAGACGGGCTACGTCCCGCTGCACGTCGCCGACGGGCGCGTGCTGAACCTTCTCCAGGCGATCCGGAGCTACTCCGGCGCCCTGAGCTACATATTCTGAACCGAACGTGGCGACTGGAATCCATACCTTGAGGCAGGGCCCGGCCCTGACCCGCCGTGCCGTCGCGGCGGCTGCCGGTCTGGCGCTCTTCGGTGTCCGACCGCTGCGCGCTGCCCGGCAGTGGACCACGCTGCGCATTCTTGTCCAGGACCAGCAGGGCCGGCCCGTGCCACGGGCCAGCGTGATCATCAGGCCCCTGAGGGGGAAGAAGCTGAAGCCGCGCAAGGGCCAGGCCCTTGAACTCAAGACGAGCAACGAGGGGAGCACCCCAGTGCCGCCCCTGCAGCGCGGGCAGGTGCTCGTTCAGGTGATCTGCCAGGGATACCGCACCCACGGCAGGAGAATCGCGCTCACCGAGGTTGAGCAGACCGAGACCATTGTTCTCGAACCGCCGTCAAGCCAAGTCTCCGTTCACAGGAAATAGTTCTGCGGCCCACGAAAGGTGGCCGCCCGAGCCGACCATGCGTCTTTTTGTAGCACTTGAACCCAACACGAAGATCATTGCCAATCTCACCGAACTGGTTCGCCGGTTGGCCCCCATGGCCCCTGTCCGCTGGGTGCATCCAGGGAACATGCACGTGACCCTGAAGTACATCGGCGAATGGGACGAGAGCCGGCTCGACCAGGTCTTTGACGCTCTCAGCCGCGTGCGCATCGCCAGCAAGGTCAAGGTGCCCCTCGCCGGACTGCGGTTCGTGCCCCACGAGCGAAGCCCCCGCCTCTTCTGGGCGCTTGCCGAGAACACGCTGCCCCTGCGGCAGCTGGCCAGCATCATCGACGCGCGTCTCGCGCGTCTCGGCATCGCGCCGGAGGTGCGGCCCTACCTCCCTCACCTGACACTTGGCCGGCTGCACGGCCGCGTCGATCTGACGGAGATGCACGAGGCGATCGAGGAGCTGCCGAGCCGCGAGTTCGGGACGATCGAACCGGACAGGTTTGTCCTCTACGGCAGCATGCTGACCCCCGAGGGGCCTGTCCACCGCAAGCTGGAGGAGTTTCCGTTCATGATGCCGGTCTCGAACGAGGTCAAGCCGGCGCTGGCCTTGCGCTACTAGGGGTCGCGGGCCGCACGGTCGGACTGATGGGTCTCGTGCTGGACCGGGGCCGCCTGGTCGCCCTGCGCGAGGAGTGGCGCCGGCGCGGCGAGCGGGTCGTTTTCACGAACGGCTGCTTCGACCTCCTGCACCCGGGCCACATACGACTGCTGGAGCGGGCGCGCTCGCACGGCACGCGCTTGGCCGTCGCGGTCAACTCCGACGCGAGCGTCCGGGGCCTGAAGGGCCCTTCGCGGCCGGTCCTGCCGGAGCACGAACGGGCGGCGACGCTGGCGGCCCTCGCCGCCGTCGACGCGGTCACGGTCTTCGGCGAGGAGACGCCGCACGCCCTGCTGGAGGTCCTGTTGCCCGACGTGCTCGTCAAGGGGGCCGACTGGGCCCACTGGATCGCAGGGCGGGAGATCGTCGAGGCGGCGGGCGGCGACGTGTTCGCGATCCCGGTCGAGCAGGGCTACTCGACCACCGACATGGTCGGGAACATTCTCGGGATGCGCTCGGCTTGACACCCCAGGGCCTGCGGGACCGGGTCGAGGAGCTCGCGCTTCACGAATCGTTCCGGCACCTGCACGCCGCACTGCGGCGCCGCGGGCCGTCGCTGCAGGTCCTGACCGGGCTGGTGCCCGCGGCCGGGGCGGCCTACGCCCAGCTGCTCCAGCGCAAGGCGGGCCGCCCCTTGCTGGTGCTGGCCGGCACCCAGGCGGCCGCCGAGTCCGTCTGCGAGTCGATCAGGGCCTGGCACGATCTCTGCGGCGGGCGCGACCTCGGGCCCTCTCCCTTCCTCCTGCCCGCCCACGACGTCACTCCGTTCGATGGGCTCTCGCCCCATCCCGACATTTCCGAGCGGCGCGGCATCGGGCTGTGGCGCCTGGCGCGCGGCCTCGTCTCGATCGTCGTCGCGCCGGTTGCGGCCGCGCTGCAGCGCGTCGCGCCGGCCCGCATGTACGAGGACCTTGCCTGGGAGATCCAGGCGGGCGACGAGGTGCTCCTGGAGGAACTGGAGCCGAGCATCGAGGAACTGGGCTACGGCCGGCGGGATCCCGTCGAGATGGTCGGGCAGTACTCCATCCGCGGTGGGATCCTGGACATCTTCTCCCCCGAGTCTGCGCGCCCTGTCCGCCTGCACCTCTTCGGCGACCAGGTGGAGTCCATTCGGGAATTCAGTCCGGGCACGCAGCAGTCGGTCCGGCGGCGCGATTCGGTCACGGTCCTCCCGATGCAGGAATTCCCCGCCGGAGGCTCCGGGGAGGGAATGCTCCCGCCGGGCTGGGAATTCTCGGCCGTCGACTCCAGGTGGCGCTCCGGCACGCTCCTGGACCTGCTGGCGGACGCGGTTCTGCTGTGGCACGAGCCCCAGGAGGCGTCCGGCGCGGCCGCCGAGCTTGGCGAGCGCCTGGCGGAGGCCGCGGACCGCTTCGACGGCGACCCCGACGACTTCTACATCGATTTCGACGTCTTCTGCCGGGCCGCCCGGTCTCGCAAGCAGGTCGCGTTCGACGAGCTAGGACTCAGGTCGGCGAGCCTCGGCAAGCCGGACGATTCCCGCCACATCCCCACGCAGTCCATCGCGCACTTTCAGGGAAACATCGTGCACTGCGTCCAGGAGATCCATGCCCAGATCGCTTCCGGAGCCACGGTGCTGGTTGCCGCGGCGACCGCCGGCGACCTGGAGCGCACTGCCGACCTGTTCCGGGAATACGAAGTGCCGTACCAGCTGGTGCTGCGGAAGCGCACGCACGGGCTGAGCAGGTACCTCGAGGAAAAGGCCTATGTGGCGGGGCCCGCCGCGTCGGCGATCCTCGTCCGCGCCTCGATCCCCCGGGGCTGCGCGCTTCCCGAATCGCGCCTCGCGGTCTACGGGAAGCAGGACATCTTCGCGCAGTCGGACCTGGTTCCGAAGCCCCGGAAGAGGAAGGCGGCGGCTGCGGCCTTCTTCTCGGACTTGGAGGACCTGCAGGAGGGCGATCACGTTGTGCACGCCCAACACGGCGTGGGGCGGTACCTGGGCACCCGCAAGGTCGAGACCGCGGGCGGCAGCGAGGACTTCATGCTCCTCGAATACGCCAAGGGCGCCAGGCTCTATGTGCCGCTGGCCCGCCTGGACCTGGTCCACAAGTACCACGGCGCGGGCGGGCCGAAGCCTCCGCTCGACCGGCTCGGCGGCCAGACGTGGGAGAGAACCAAGCAGCGGGTCAAGGCGCGACTGCTCGACATGGCTGACGATCTGCTCAAGCTCTACGCGCAGCGGAAGCTGGGGCGGAACTCCGCCTACTCCCCGGACGGCAACTGGCAGCGCGAGTTCGAGGAGGCGTTCGCCTACGAGCCCACCGAGGACCAGCTGACGGCCTCGAGGGAGATCAAGCGCGACATGGAGTCGACCCGCATCATGGACCGTCTGGTGTGCGGGGATGTCGGATTCGGCAAGACGGAGGTCGCGATGCGGGCTGCATTCAAGGCGCTGGGAGACGACAAGCAGGTCGCCGTGCTGGTTCCGACCACGGTCCTGGCGTTCCAGCATCTGGAGACGTTCCGCCAGCGCTTCAGCTCCTTTCCGGTCGAGATCGAGATGCTGTCGCGTTTCCGCACGCCCAGGGAGCAGAGAAAGATCGTCCAGGGCCTGCGGGACGGACGGGTCGACATCGTGATCGGCACACACCGGCTGCTGTCCAAGGATGTCGAGTTCCGCGACCTGGGGCTCCTGATCATCGACGAGGAGCAGCGCTTCGGCGTGCGCCACAAGGAGCGTCTGAAGCACGTTCGCAGGACGGTCGACGTGCTGGCCATGACCGCGACGCCGATTCCGCGCACCCTGTACATGTCCCTGATGGGCCTGCGCGACGTCTCGATCATCAAGACGCCGCCGCAGGACCGGCTTGCCGTGCAGACCGTCGTGACGGAGTACGACGACCGGATCGCCGTGACGGCGATTCGCCGCGAGGTCGACCGCGGCGGGCAGGCCTACTTCCTGCACAACCGCGTGGATTCGATCCGTGCCGTGGCGGGGCGCCTCGCGGCGGCGATGCCGGACGTCCGCTTTCGGGTGGGCCACGGCCGAATGCGCGAGCGCGATCTCGAGAAGGTCATGCTCGGCTTCATGAACCATGAGTTCGACGTGCTCGTCGCCACGACGATCATCGAGAACGGGCTCGACATTCCGCTGGCGAACACGCTCATCGTGGACCGGGCCGACCTGTACGGGCTTGCCGAGCTGTACCAGCTGCGAGGCCGCGTCGGGCGGTCGAACCGGCGCGCCTACGCGTACCTTCTCGTTCCACCCGACCGCGAACTCACCGAGATTGCCCGCAAGCGGCTCGGTGCGCTGCGCGAATTCAGCGAGCTCGGGGCGGGCTTCAAGACGGCGGCCCTGGATCTCGAGCTCAGGGGAGCGGGCAACCTGCTCGGCGGCGAGCAGAGCGGGCAGGTCGCCGCGGTGGGATTCGAGACCTACACCCAGCTGCTCGAGGAGGCCGTACGCAAGCTGAAGGGCGAGAAGGTCGAGGAGGCCGTGCAGTCCCATCTGAAGCTCCAGCTGGACTTTCACATTCCGACGGACTATGTCCCGGACGAGACGCAGAGGCTGCAGCTGTACAAGCGCTTGGCGGCCGTGCGGGACGAAGAGGAAAGGAAGGCGGCGGCTGCCGCCCTGAAGGACCGCTACGGCCCGCCGCCGGAGGCCGTCAGAAACCTGCTGGCGCACTCGATCCTCAAGCATCGCGCCGAATCGATGCGGATTCCGCTGCTGGAGCGTCGCGGAAGCCTTCTGGTCGTGAAGTTCCGCGCGGACTCCCGGATCGATCCAAACCGGCTCATGCATGTCGTCTCTTCGACTCCCGGCGCCAGCTTCGCGCCGGACGGCACCCTCGAGTGGCCCGGAATGCAGGAGCGCGGCCCGGCGGCGCTGGACAGAATCCAGCGACTGCTGGGCAGCTTCGCCGCCTGATCGGACCGCTGGGAGGCACGGTGCCGCCGGCGCGTTGGCTACAATCGGACTGGGGGAGCGCATCCAGCGGACCTTCGAGACGTTGATCGGACCTTCCGTTGCCGCATGGAACCTTCCCTCATCCGCAACTTCTCGATCATCGCCCACATCGACCACGGCAAGTCGACGCTGGCGGACCGCCTGCTCGAGCTCACGGGGGCGCTGAGCAGCCGCGAGATGCAGGAGCAGGTTTTAGACTCGATGGACCTCGAGCGGGAGCGGGGCATCACCATCAAGGCCCAGGCCGTCCGGCTCGACTACGAGGCGGCCGACGGCAGGACCTACCAGCTCAACCTCATCGACACGCCCGGGCACGTTGACTTCGCCTACGAGGTGTCCCGGAGCCTCGCGGCGTGCGAGGGCGCCCTGCTGGTTGTGGACGCGGCGCAGGGTGTCGAGGCGCAGACGATGGCGAACACGTACCTGGCCCTGGAGCACGACCTCGAGATCATTCCCGTGCTGAACAAGATCGACCTTCCGGCGGCCGACCCCGACCGGGTGCAGGACGAGATCGAGGGGACGATCGGGCTGGAGGCCGACGATGCGCTGCGGATCAGCGCCAAGACGGGGCTGGGCGTCGAAGACGTGCTGGAGGCCGTCGTCCAGCGCGTGCCAGCGCCCCGGACCGCGGCGGGAGCCCCTCTGCGCGCACTGCTGTTCGACTCCTGGTACGACTCCTACCGCGGAGTGGTCATGCTGGCAAGGGTCGTGGACGGAGAGATGCGCAGGGGCATGAAAATCCGGTTCTGGGCGACGGGCCGGACCTACGAGATCGAGGACCTGGGCTGCCGCACGCCAAAGCCCGTGTCCGCCGGCGTCCTGTCGGCCGGCGAGGTCGGCTGGGTGATCGCGAACATCAAGAACGTGACCGAGACCAAGATCGGCGACACGATCTGCGACGACGGCAACCTGCCCGACGCCCCCCTTCCGGGTTTCGCAGAATCCAAGCCGATGGTCTTCGCGGGACTCTACCCGGTGGAGTCCCACGAGCATGAGGCCCTGCGGGAGGCGCTCCAGAAGCTGCAGCTCAACGACCGGTCCTTCCAGTTCGAACCGGAGAGTTCGGCAGCGCTGGGCTTCGGGTTCCGCTGCGGATTCCTGGGTTTGCTGCACCTGGAGATCGTCCAGGAGCGCCTTGAACGCGAATTCGGCCTGCGGCTGATTACGACGGCGCCGGGCGTCCGGTACCGCGTCGCCCGGACGGACGGCGAGGTCGTGGAGGTGGACAACGCCAGCAGGTGGCCTCCGCAGCAGTCCATCGCCAGGACCGACGAGCCGGTGTTCACCGTGACGGTCATCACACAGGCCGCCTACCTGGGCGGCATCTTCAAGCTGTTCGACGACAAGCGGGGCGTGCAGAGGAGCTTCGAGTACGCTACCGGCAACCGCGCCGTGCTGGCCTACGAGGTGCCTCTCAACGAGATCGTGCTCGACTTCTACGACCGGCTAAAGACCGTTTCCCGGGGCTACGCGTCCATCGACTACCACTTCTCCGGCTACTGGACCTCGCCCATGGTCAAGCTGGACATCCTCGTTGCAGGGAATCCGATCGACGCGCTGTCGATCATCGTGCACAAGGATCAGGCCTACGACCGCGGAAAGGCCCTGATCCAGAAATTCCGCAAGCTGATTCCGCGCCAGCAGTTCGAAGTGGCCCTACAGGCGGCCATCGGGAACAAGATCGTCGCCCGCGACAACATTGCGCCTCTGCGCAAGAACGTGACGGCCAAGTGCTACGGCGGAGACATCACCCGCAAGCGGAAGCTGCTGGAGCGGCAGAGGGAGGGGAAGCGCCGCATGAAGCGGGTCGGCCGCGTCGACATTCCACAGGAGGCCTTTCTGGCGGTCCTCAGCGTGGGTGACGGATGATGGCTGGCCTCCGCCGCAACTCTCTCCCCTCCGTGTGGTGCCTGCTGGTGCTGTGCATGACAGCCTGGCAGGCGCCGCCGCTCTCCGGGTCCGGCGGGCAGGCCGAGCAGGGCCAGCCTCTTCCGCGCTACGAACTGGAGGCCGAGATTCGCGTGAGGGCGGAGTCGCGAAACGGCGCGGGCGAAAACGCGGCAAGGGAGGACGGCTTCGCCATCTCCCGCTTGCGCATGGACATGACGTTCCGGCCCCACAAGGACGTGACCATCTTCCTCCAGCCGCAGGATTCGCGGGTTGCCGGGCTTGCGCCCTGGCGCAACCGGAGGTCCGCCCGCGACACGCTGGACTTCCGCCAGGCATACGCGGCGTTCGGGAGCGAGAGCGGACCCTGGACCCTGTATGTCGGCAGGCGCGAGCAGGGTTTCGAGGACCAGCGGCTTCTCGGGCAGCGGAACTGGCACAACATCTCGCCCACGTGGGACGGATCCTCGCTCACGCTGAGGAGGGGAGAGGACGAGCTGCACCTTCTGGCCTGCTCGCAGGTCGAAGTCCTCGACGGCTTCAACGCGCCGTCCCGCACCCGGTTCGTCTACGGTGCGTACGGTTCCATCAAGTCCTGGCTGCCCGGCCACGAGGTCGAGCCGTTCTTCCTGACCACGCGCCGCCCCGTCGACCGCGCCTCGAACCTGGGCGGACTGCTTCGCACCGCCGGCTCGCGCATTTCGGGATCCTGGGGGCAGGGCTGGGACTATCAGGTCATGCTCGCCGCCCAGGGCGGCGGGGAAGGGGCCTCGCCCCACCGGGCGTGGGCGGGCGCCTGGGGGATCCGCCGGGCGCTGGACAAGGCTCCTGCGCGCCCGAGGATCGGCGTCGAGTGGAGCTACGCCAGCGGAGACGGGGATCCCTTCGACGGCCGCACCGGCACGTTCGACACGCTCTTCCCGTCCCCGCACAGGATCTACGGCGAGCAGGACGTCATCGGGCTCCGCAACGCCAGAATCCTGAAGGCCGGCGTCGAGCTGCGTCCCCGCAAGGAGCTGTCGGTCGCCGTGGACTTTCTCGATCTGAGACTGGCCAGCCGCCGTGACGGCCTTTACCGGATCAACTTCACCCAGGGGATCGCGGCGCCTCCCGGCGGGGCCGCCAGCGACTCGATCGGTTCCGAGCTGGATCTCGTTGTCCTCTACCGTCCGGCTTCCAAGATCCAGCTCCGGTTCGGCGTGTCCCGCTTCTTCGCAGGCCCCTTCGTCACACGAAACCTCCCGGGGGGCGAGTCCCAGACGATGCTCTTGACGGAGCTGCTCATTCGGCTCTAGCCCCGCAGGCGCCGGATCGGGCGCGGGGCCGGGCTGATACACTGCGTGCGGCGAGCCTCCTGGCCGGATCCATGCGCGCTTGGCAATTCTACGATTTCGGGGACATGCGCCTGGAGGAGGTGCCCGAGCCCGAGCTCCGGGACGGCCACGTGCTTGTCGAGGTCCTCTGTGTCCAGCCAAGTGTGACCGAGGCCCAGCTTGCCTTTGGAGTTCGCACGCTTGCGTTCGACGAGATCCGGTCCAGGCTCGAGAGAGAGTCGCCGGTCAGGCTCTTCGGCCACGAGTTCTGTGTGCGCGTGCTGGAGAGCGCTCCCGGTTCCCGCTTTCGTTTCGGAGCGCGGGTCGCGGCGCGAGCGAAGCTGCCTTGTGGCGACTGCCCGCTCTGCCGAGGGGGCCAGTCCCTCGTGTGCCGCGCCGGGCCCATCATCGGATTCCAGTTGCCGGGCTGCTTCTCGGAGCGGGCGCTGCTCCCGGAGATCGCGCTGACCGCGGTCGACGACTCGATCAGCGACCGCGAGGCGGCGTGTCTGCAGTCGCTCAGCGACAGCCTCGCCGCGGTGGATACGGCCCGCATCGAGGTTGGCGAGTCTGTTGCCGTGTTCGGCCAGGGCAGCATGGGCCTCGAGTGCATGCAGGCGGCGCGCAGCGTCGGCGCCGGCCTGATGATGACCGTGGACGTTCGAGAGGAGGCGTGCCGGATCTCGCAGCAGCTGGGCGCCGACCATTGCCTCGACGCTCGCAGCGTCGATCCGGTGGAGGCGATCCGGGACTTGACGGGCGGCCGGGGCGCCGACGTGGTCTTCGAGTGCGCCGGGGGGAGCCCGCGGCAGGGCCTGGCGGGCTCGATCACACTCAACCAGGCGATCCGGGCTGTCCGGTCGGGCGGCAAGCTGGTGGTCGTCTCCTGGTTCGGGCAGCCGCTCGAGGTCGACGTCGACGGCCTCCGTGAGCGCAGCCTCCGCGTGCTTTTCCCTGACATCAGCTCGCTCGCCCACCTTGAACACACGGTCCGGCTGGTTGCATCGGGCCGGGTGCGGCTGCAGCCAATGCTGACCCACGCCCTGCCGGGCATCGAATCCGTCCGCCGGGCATTCGAGATCACCGCCAACAAGGGCCGGCATGGGGCGATCAACCCGGCACAGGTGGTCATGCCGGCCAGCACGGAGTACGCAGCGGTCTCATGAACCGCGGGCGCCCAGGTTCCATGCCTTCCGAGGATCTTCCGCCGCCGGGACGCTCCCAGTCGTCAGCCCGGGACGCAACGGCCCGCCGGTTCCTGTCCCTGTCCTCCGGGCTGGTCTCGGACGCGCTGGGCAAGTGCGGCGGAATGGACCACGGCATTCATTGCCGCTCGGCGGCGACTTCGATGGCCGGCCCCGCCTTCACGGTGCGGGTCCATGTGGGCGACATCCTGATGGTGGGAAAGGCGGTCTCGGAGTGCCCGCCGCGCCATGTGCTGGTGATCGACGGCCGCGGCGAGCCCAACACGGCCCTGTGGGGAGGCATCATCACCCGGGCCGCGCGACGGAAAGGGCTGGCCGGCGTCGTCATTGACGGCGCGATCCGCGACAGCGCCGAGATCGCACAGGACAACCTGCCGGTATTTGCCCGGTCGGTCGTGCCGAATGCGGGAGGCGCGGAGTATGTCGGCGAACTCCAGGTGCCGGTCCAGTGCGGGGGCCAGCCGGTGCGGCCAGGCGACTGGATCGTGGGTGACGCCGACGGGGCGACCGCGGTGCCGGCGGAGCGGGTCGAGGAGACTCTCCGGTCGGCAGAGCACCTGCTCGCGGTCGAGATCCGGATCACGGAAGCCGTCCTGCGCGGAGAGGACCTGGGGGCCCTGCTCCGCTACGACGAGGCGCTGGACCGGAAGCGCAGTGCCGGGCTCCTGCCCCAGCTGCGATATCTGGAGCGAGACTGAGCCGGGCCGGCTTTCGCCTGCACGGAGGAACGCATGCAGACCCTTGCCCCGTGGGAAATTCGCGAACTGCCCGACCCCCCGCCCTTCTCCGTCCGGAACCTGTTCCGCGTGATTGGTCCGGGAGCGATCCTCCTGGCCTCTTCGATCGGCGGCGGCGAGTGGCTCGTCGGCCCGGCAATCGCGGTCGAGTACGGCCGCGGCCTGCTCTGGATTGCGACCTTTGCGATCCTGCTACAGCTCCTGTTCAACCTCGAGGCCATTCGCTACACGATGTGCACCGGCGAGCCGGTCGTCACGGGCTTCATGCGCCTGTGGCCCGGCCCGCGGCTCTGGGCGCCGGTCTATGCGGCGCTCTGCGTGGCGCAGGTGGGCCTGCCCGCCATGGCCGCCGGGACGGCGACGACGATCTTCGCGACGTTTGCGGGGCGCATGCCCGGTTCGGAGGACAGCGGCGTTCTGTCGGTCGCGACGTACGGCGTCCTGGCGCTCGTGCTGGTGCTCCTGCTTTTCGGCGACACGGTCGAGCGCACGCTCGAGCGCGTGTCCTGGGTCATGGTCGTGTTCATCTTCGGGTTCCTGGCGTTCGTCAACGCATTCTTCGTTCCCGCCCGGGACTGGGCGTCCACGCTTGGCGGGTTCTTTGCGGTCGGGGCCCTGCCCGACGGCGTCGACCTGCCGCTTGTGGGAGCGCTGGCCGCCTCCGCCGCTTCGGGAGGGTTCGGAAACCTGGCGATCTCGAACTGGTTCCGCGACAAGGGTTTCGGCATGGCCGCGCACTCCGGCGCCATCGCTTCGGCGACAAGCTCCCGCGCAATCCGCGTCGCTCCGACCGGAAGCGTTTTCCGGCCCACCGCTGCCAATCTCCTTCGCTGGAAGCGCTGGTGGCAGTACGCGCGCGCCGACCAGGTCGGGCTGTGGGCGCTGGGGTGCTTTGTCGGCATGTTCCTGAATGTCAACCTGGCGGCGAGCGTGATACCTCCCGGCACGGACCTGTCGCAGATCGGCGCCGGCGCCTATCAGGCCGAGTACCTCGCGCTCAATCTCTGGCGCGGCTTCTGGTATCTCGCTCTGCTGAACGGCTTCTGGGTCCTGTTCTCCACGCACCTCGGAAACACGGAGATTCTGGTCCGGATGCTGACGGACATCGTCTGGGCGGGCAGCCCCGCGATCCGCAACATCGCCCGGGTCCACGCCCGCACGCTGTACTACGCGCTCTTCGGGGCGTGCACCCTCTGGTTCGCGGCGGCGGTCCAGTGGGGAACCGCCATGGAGCTGATGAAGTGGCTGGGCAATGCCGCCGGCTTCGTCCTCGCCTTCTCCAGCGTGCAGCTCCTGCTGGTCAACACCCGGCTGCTGCCGAGGGAGCTGCGGCCGCCGTTGTGGCGCAGGTGCGGTCTGGCCGTGTGCGCGATCGCCTACGGCGGCCTGTTCATCGCCGTGGTGCGGAGCCTCCTTGCCTGACTCGATCGCGAATCGCGCAGAGTCCGCCCAAGTCCGCAGACGGGCCTGCGGGACAGGGCGGTTCTCGATGCCGGACGAGCCTGAAGACGGCACTGCCGGGGTTGCCGGAGGCCTTGCGATAGAGTTGGAGAGATGCGTCCCAACAAGACGAAGAGGATCCTGGAATCAGGTCGGGTGGCGGTCGGCATTGCCCACTCCCAGCTTCCCACCTGCGAGATTCCGAAGATGTTCGCGGCGGCGGACCTGGATTGGGTGTTTCTGGACTCCGAGCACAGCCCGTTCTCCAGCGACACTCTCCACGATCTGATCCGGGCCTACCGCATGACCGACATCACTGCCGTCGTGCGCGTCTGCGACTTCCAGTACGACCTGGTGGCGCGGGCGCTGGACTCCGGGGCCGAAGGCATCATCTTTCCCCGCTGCGAGGACCCCGAGCAGCTCGCGCACGCGATCCGCGGCGCCAGATTCCCTCCCCGAGGCCACCGCGGCTTCGGTCTGGGTCCGGCCCAGATCGGCTATCAGGCCGCCTCGTTCGATGAGATCGTCGACCACTGCAACAGCGAGACCCTGATGATCGCCCAGATCGAGTCCGCCCGCGCCCTGGAGAGGGTCCACGAACTGGCCTCGGTCGAGGGCCTGAACGCACTGCTGATCGGTCCTGCGGACCTCTCGATCTCGCTCGGCGTTGGCGGGCAGTGGCGCCATCCGAAGCTCGTGGAAGCGGTCGATCGCGTGATCGCGGCATGCGGAGAGCACGGGCTCTGGCCGGCCATCCAGGTGCGGGACGGCGGTCTGGCCGACTTCTGGATCGGCCGCGGCATGAGGCTGGTCGGCTGCTCCAGCGACTCGGCCCTGTTCTGGGGAGCAGTGCAGGGACTGGCGGGGAAGCTGCGCGCCAGCGCCGGCCGGGAGTAGGGGCGCCGGAAACTGCGGCGGGTCCGGGAACCGCGGGCCGCTGATACAATCTGCCCATGACCGAAGTGCCTCTTGTGGCACGGATTCCAGCGCCCGCGCACGTCCGAGCGGTTGCCCTGTCGGCATTCACCGTGGGCTTGGGAGCAGGTTTCCTTGGCAGCCTCATCTACCGGCACGCCTCACCGACGCCGCTGGCGAGCGAGGCCGTGGCCGCGGCCGCGGGGGCGTTCGCCGCACTGCTTCCCGGCCGCTGGTTCTCGAGGAGTGCGCAGGCGGGCGCCGGCATGCGCAGGTATCTTGCGGCGTGCGGCACGGGCGCGGGGGTCGGGCTGCTGGTTCTTGCGCTTACCGGGGCCGACCGTATGGCTCCCGCCGCACTGTTTCTCCTCGGGCTGGGTGCCGGCGGCGGCCTGAGGCTTGCCGTGTGGCTGGTGCTTGCCACAGATCCCCCCAAGCCGGCGGGGGTGCTGCTCGGGCTCTGGGGCGCCAGCTTCGGACTGGGCGGACTGGCCGCCAACCTCGCCGCCTTGACGGCCGTCAGCGTGTTTTCAGTGCAGTCGGTCGTGCTGTTCGCGGCAAGCGTTCCGGCCCTGACGGCCCTTGTCGCGCTCGGGACGAGCAGCCAGGGCCTCGACCTGCCCGGGCGCGTCCCTCCGTGGCAGAGTCCGCCGGGCGCCGCCCTTCCGCGCAGCGTGCTTCTGGCGGCCAGTCTGCTTCTGCAGTCTTCGGCGTGCGCCATTGTGGCGGTCTGGCTGACAGCCTACCTGTCGCTGGGTCTCGGCCTCTCTCTTGCCGGCGGCGCCTCCGTGCTGGCGGGCTTCTGGCTGGCGCTCGCGGTTGGCTGGGCGGCGTCGGGTAGGCTGCCGCCAATCGGCAGCAGCCCGGTCCCGCTGGCCGTCCCGGCAGGGCTCGCGTTCGCGGGCGTGTTTCTGCTGGGCCGGGTGAGTTGGGCGCCGGCGGCCGCCACGGGCGCGGCGCTTCTCGGTCTCGGAATGGGCGTGCTCTTCCCGGTCGCCCTGCGGGAGGGCAGCTGGCCGTCCGGTCTCTGGCGGTGCCGGTGGGTCGCGCTGTCCCTGCAAGCCTCTTTGGCGGCCTCGCTGCTTGTCGGGTGGCCCGTCGGCTTGCTCGTCGCTTCCGCCGGCATCGACGCCCTCCCGCTCGCGGTGCTCGGATGCTTCGGCGGCGCGCTCGCGGCTCTCGTGGCCATGGTCGGCGAGTATCGTCTCGCGGGCGATCCGGCCCCGACCTGACTGGACCTCGGCAGCCATCATGCGAAGGTCACGTAGCGACTGGATGTACATCGCGGTGCTCGCGATGTGTTCGTTCCTGCTGCTCTTGATCGGCGGCTTCATGAGACCTCGGGACCAGCAGGCCGAGGCCACTCCGGCCAGCGTCGCCGACATCCTCCAGCTCGAGCTCGTCACCCAGAGGAGGCAGGTCGAGCACATCGCCGACTACTTCGCCTCGGTCGCCGCGACCGTGGAGGACAGTGTGGTCCTGCTTGGCGCGACCGGACACAGCGGGGTTGTGTGGCAGGGGGGCGAGGTGGTGACATCGTCCGGGCTGGGACCGTTTCCCATGCAGGACAGAACGGCGCTGGGCAGCAGGGAAGTCGTTCTTAGCACGGAGCTGTCGGCTCCCCACCTGCCGTTCGTCCTGCTGGGTGCCCCGCTCGACGCCGCCGTCAGCGACCGCCGGCAGGTGCGCCTCTACGGGCGCGGAGCATGGCTGCTGGCGGTCTGGAGGTCCCGCGAAGGGGGTTTGCGGTACGCCTCCGGCAACCTGTTCGGCGTCACCGACGGTCGCTGCGGGGAGATCGACCTGCCGGAGGTCCAGACCAATCTCGACCTGAGCTTGATGCAGCCGGGCTCCGGCGTCTTCTCGCTGGACGGGGGCCTGCTGGCCATCGTCCTCGACTGCTCGGGGCATCCGATCGCCGCCGAAGCCGCCGCGCTGGAGGTGAGGGCGCGCTCGGCGTTGAGCGCCCAGGACCGCCTTGCGGGGCGCTTCGGAATGATGGCCGGCGCCGCGACGGAAGCGGAGCTGGAGTTCTTCGGGCACGAGACCGGAGTGCTGGTCCAAGTCACATGGTGGGGATTCAGGGCCCACGAGGCAGGCCTGTTGCCGGGCGACCTGATCCTGTCCCTGGACGGCATGCCGATTGAATCGCCGGCGGACCTGGTGAGCCTGCTCCTGCCGGTCTCGCGCGAAGTTCTGGAACTCGAGGTCTGGCGGGCAGGCCGTCGTCGGACCGTCCAGATGCTGGCAAGGGCCTCGACCGAGGCAGGTGTTCCGACGCGGGGCTTCGTCGGCCGGACGGCCGGGCTGGCCGTCGAGTCGGTGATCCCGGGCAGCCTCGCGGAGAGGGCGGGAGCCCGTCCGGGCGACCGCCTGCTGGCGGTCAACCAGCGCCGGCCGGCGTCTTACGAGGACGTTGAAGCCGCCTTCGCAGATGCGAATGGCGGGCCGGTGCACATCGTGCTGGAGAGGGGCGGCCGCGCATGGGGCACGCTGGTGCAGGCCGATGAATGAGCTGTCCTCGCTGGGGCTGATCCTGCTGCTCGCGCTGCTGTCGGGGCATCTGGTGCGAGTGCTGCGGATCCCAGAGGTCACCGGCTACATCCTGGCGGGAATGGCGCTCGGGCCTTCCGTCCTGGGATGGCTGAGCCACGACAACATCCATGCACTCGAAGCCCTCAGCGAGGTGGCGCTCGGACTGATCCTCTTCTCGATCGGTTCCGTCTTCGAGATCAGTCTCATGCGGCGCATCGGACGCAAGATTGTCCGCCTGACGATGGTCGAATCGGCCCTCGCGGCTGCCATGGTTCTGTGCGGCATGCTGATCCTCGGACTGGACTGGCAGGTCTGCCTGCTGTTGGCCGCCGTGTCCATCGCGACGGCTCCGGCCTCGACGCTGATGGTGATCCGGGAGTGCAACGCGCGCGGGCCGCTCAGCGACGCCCTTCTGGGCATCATCGCGGTCAACAACATCGTCTGCCTGATCGTCTATCTGATCGGTGCGGCGATCGTGAACCTGTTCGCCCGCTGGGGAACACAGGGCGTTGCGGAGACGGCCTTCGAGGCCGGGTTTCCGCTGGTGTGGCAGCTCGCGGGCTCCATCTCGCTTGGATTCCTGACGGGCCTGATGCTGGCAGGCTGGGCGCGCCAAGTGAGCGAGACCGGCGAAATGCTCATCCTGCTGTCCGGCTCGATCCTGCTGTGCGTGGGCCTGGCGAGACTCTTCGATCTCTCGCCCCTCATCGCGAGCCTGGCCGTGGGCGCGACGATGGTCAATCTCTCGAGGCGGAGCCGACGCCTGTTCCGGACGCTCGAGGGCACCGACCCGCCGTTTTACGCCATCTTCTTCGTTCTGGCAGGAGCCGAGCTCGACGTCGCCCGCGTCGCCTCCATGGGCGTCATCGGCATCGCCTACGTGTTCGCCAGAGGGGCGGGGAAGTTCGCGGGAGCGTGGCTCGGAAGCCGGCGGGTGGGCCTTGAAAGCCAGGTGCAGCACTTCCTGGGATTCGGACTCCTGACCCAGGCCGGCCTCGCGGTCGGCCTCGTGATGACCATCAGCCGCCAGTTTCCCGAGTACTATCCGCTGATCTCGACGGTGGTCCTGTCGGCGGTGGTCGTCTACGAGATGATCGGGCCCATCGCGACCAGATTCGCGATCGTGCAGAGTGGCGAGGCCCGGCTGAGCCGCGAGGCGGCTCAGTCCATCTGGGCTTGAGAAGTGCGAATCCGGCCCCACTCTCAGAGGTTCCTGCCGACAGTAAGAGGCTCTGGTCTCTCGCTCCCTGGGCCCATCACGGTCTCCCCCTTTCGACATGCCGTCACGCAGCAGGTGCGCGGCGCTGCCTTGGGCTTCGGTCTCAGCTCCAGGGCGAGGTCGGGCCCGCTTTCCGGTCCTCCGCGCAGCGTTCGGGGAGGGCCGTGTTCGCGGCATCGGCAGCATCCGAGCCGGAGAGGCCGGAATTCTGCGAAACTGCCCGACGGGCATACAAAACTTCGGCTACAGGTTGTATAGGGTCCGGACGGTTACAACCTGTAGTGGTGCTGCGACACAGGACCTGCGCCCCGGTGTGATATGCTTGAACGCCTTTGGGCACTGACATACACGATTTGCGGCCATTCTTGGGCAGTACACAACCTGATGTACCTTGGTTGTCCGAAGTGGTGTCGGTGCTCGGACCCGACCTGCAGTCTCTTCGATAGGACTGCACACTCGCCCCGAAGTCGCGGGCGTTAGGAAAAGGAGCAAAGAGGTGGGCAATTCAGTAGCGGTTGATGTGCGCCGGCAGGCGGTTCGGGCAGCCCCGAATGCGGAGGCGGCACTCCGTCGCGGACTGGTCTTCGAGCGGCACTTCACTCGTGACCTCAAGAAGGGCCAGACGCCGTACGACACCGTGCAGTGGGAGAGGCGGACTGCCGTCATCACGGATGCTCAGGGAAACACCGTATTCGAGCAGAACGATGTCGAGATGCCGACCAGGTGGTCGCAGACAGCGACCAACATCGTCGCGAGCAAGTACTTTCACGGCACGGTCGGCAGCAAGGCCCGCGAGCGCAGCCTGGGCCAGCTCGTTCATCGGGTTGTCGACACGGTTGCCGACTGGGGGGCCTCGGGAGGCTACTTCCGGTCCGGCGAGGACGTGGAGAGCTTTCGCGACGATCTGGCGCACCTGATGCTCGCGCAGAAGGCGAGCTTCAACTCCCCTGTCTGGTTCAACGTCGGCGTGCTGAAGGAGTCGCGTGGGTACGGCTGGGCGTGGAGCCACGAAACGGGCCGGGCCACGGCCCTCAATCCCGACGAGCACCGCCCGCAGTGCTCGGCATGTTTCATCAACTCCGTCGAAGACTCGCTGGAGTCGATCCTCGATCTGGTGAAGACCGAGGGCATGCTCTTCAAGTGGGGATCGGGGACTGGAACGAACCTCTCGAAGATTCGCGAGGACGACGCCGGGCTGGCCGGAGGCGGCCGGGCTTCCGGGCCGGTCTCGTTCATGAAGGGCTTCGACGCCTTCGCCGGCGTGATCAAGTCGGGCGGCAAGACGCGCCGCGCGGCGAAGATGGTGATTCTGAACATCGACCACCCGGATGTGAAGGAGTTCGTCTGGTGCAAGGCCAGGGAGGAGGGGAAGGCGCACGTCCTGATCGAGAACGGGTACGACGGCGCGATCGACGGCGATGCATACTCGACGATCTCGTTCCAGAACGCCAACAACTCGGTGCGGGTCAGTGACGAGTTCATGCAGGCTGCGGAACAGGACGGGGACTGGTGGACGCGCTCGGTGCTCAGCCAGCAGCCCAAGGAGCGGCATCGCGCCCAGGAGCTCCTGAGGGAGATCGCGGAGGCGACGCACCAGTGCGGCGATCCCGGGATGCAGTTCGACACGACGATCAACAAGTGGAACCCCGTCAAGGCGACGGCCCGGATCGACGCTTCGAATCCGTGCTCGGAGTACATGTTCCTCAACGACTCCGCCTGCAATCTGGCCTCGCTGAACCTGAAGAGCTTCCGGGGGCGGGACGGCGGCTTCGACGTCGTTTCGTTCCGGCGGGCGGTCAGGACGCTGATCCTGGCGCAGGAGATCCTGGTCGACAACGCGGCCTACCCGACCGCCCGGATCGCGGAGAACTCCCACAACTACCGTCCGCTGGGGCTCGGCTTCGCCAATCTTGGCGCGCTCCTGATGTCGCTGGGCGTGCCCTACGACTCCGACCGGGGCCGGGCCATTGCGGGGGCGATCACGTCTGTGATGTGCGGCCAGGCGTACGTGACAAGCGCCGAGATCGCCGAGGTGAAGGGCGCGTTCGCCGGCTTCGAGCGCAATCGCGAGTCCTTCCTGGAGGTGATCGGCATGCACAGGAGCGCGTCCCGGGAGATCGACCGGGACGGCGTGCAGCCCGAGTTGCGCGAGGACGCGGAACACGTCTGGGACGAGGCGCTTGCGCGGGGCCGGGTGGCAGGGTACCGCAACGGCCAGGTCACCGTGATCGCACCGACGGGCACGATCGGATTCATGATGGATTGCGACACCACCGGAATCGAGCCGGAACTGGCGCTGGTCAAGTACAAGAAGCTCGTCGGCGGGGGCGTGATCAAGATTGTGAACAGCACCGTCTCCGAAGCCCTGTCGCGGGTCGGATACAGCGCGGACCTGGTGAACCTGATCGTCAACCACATCGAGTCGACCGAGACGATCGAGGGCGCCATGGGTCTCCAGAACGAGCATCTTCCGATCTTCGACTGCAGCTTCAAGGCCCAGAACGGCGAGCGCACGATTCACTACACTGGGCACCTGAAGATGATGTCGGCAGTCCAGCCCTTCGTTTCCGGCGCGATCTCCAAGACGATCAACATGCCGGAAGAGTCCACCGTGGACCAGATCGCCGACGCGTACATGGCGGCATGGCGGCTTGGCTTGAAGGCGGTGGCGATCTACAGGGACGGCTCCAAGGTCGTTCAGCCGCTGAACACGGGCAGTGCGGCGAGCGGGAAGAAAGCGGCGGCCAAGCCCGAGCCGGAGGCCCGGCCGCTTCGACGGAGGCTCCCTGACGAGCGCCAGTCGCTCACGCACAAGTTCTCGGTCGGCGGCCACGAGGGATACATGACGGTCGGTCTGTTCGAGGACAACAAGACGCCCGGAGAGATCTTCATTCGGATGGCGAAGGAGGGATCGACCATCAGCGGCCTGATGGACAACTTCGCCACGGCGATCTCCCTTGCCCTGCAGTACGGCGTGCCGCTGAAGACGTTCGTGGACAAGTTCCAGCATGTCCGGTTCGAGCCGAGCGGCTGGACGAACAACCCCGACATCCACTACGCGAAGTCGATCACCGACTACATCTTCCGGTGGATGGGATCGAAGTACATCTCCTCCGAGTACAAGGCGAGCGAGGTCGGCGATGCGGCCAAGCTGGCAGTGACGGATCCAAGCCCGCAACAGGAGCTTCCCTTCCGGTCCGTCGCGGTCGACGGCCCGCTTTGCGCAGAGTGCGGATCGATCATGACGGTCAATGGAAGCTGCTATCGCTGTGAGAACTGCGGCTCGACCTCAGGCTGCAGCTGATCCCCGCGAAGGCGGGAAACCAGGGGCGTTCCCGCCCATGACGCGACAAACGTGCCGCTCGCCAGCCGGCGTTTCAGCCGACCGCGGAGATGACGGTCATGTATGGGGGTGCGCTGTCGGAAGTCGCGATCGAATGGGAATGCCCAGTGCTGAGGCGAGTTGGCCAGAGCCGACCGCCTCCTGCTCGGGTATGTCGGCGCAGCGGCGCGCGGCGGAGATGGGCTGCACCCCGCGGTCATTCGCGGGATCGTCTCCGTTGCTTGGGCGGCGCGGCCTCTAGCGGCCCTCGGAGGTGCCCTGCTGTGCCTTCTCCGTCGCCCTCGCACCACCAAGGATCAGTTCCACCGCCATGTTGCCCTCGTGGCACGCATACTCGTACATCTCGTACTCCGGATCCAGAGTCAGCGGCATGGAGATCTTCCAGGGTCTGACATAGATCTCGGGATCCTCGATGGTGACTTCGTACTCGATCGTGTCCTCGCTGACGCGCTTGAAGCGTTCCACCACGTAAAGGTCCTCGGTGTGCGGTATGCCCTTGATGCGACGGGAGGCCGAATTGGAGGCGATCCATCCCCTGTCGTGGTAGTTCCGGACCTCCACCACCAGCGTGTCGCCCTCCCACCTGCCGCGGGAATCGCCCATCCACAGGCGGACCCCGTCGTCCACATGCCCGCCGCCCTCCAAGGGGATGATCCGGGCGTCGTGGATCATCTCGTAGAGGATCGCGACGTGACCGGGCGTCTGGAGGATCCGGTACGCGTTGTTGTATCCGGCAGGGAAGATCGAGCCCGGAACGCCGCGCGAGATGCAGCGGTCCCAGACGCTCATGTAGACGTAGGAGTCGCCCTGGCGGGACCGGTTGTAGTCCCTGCGCGCCTCCGCCGACGGTCTGGTCGGCACGCGGCCGTCAGGCGGATCCACCACGAGCGACGTCTGCCTGGTCGACAGGAACTCGGTCCCCGAGTCCAGCCAGAACTGGTTGTAGCCGCCCACGCTGCCGGGCGGCGACGTGCCGTCGGAGGCTGCGCGCCGCTGGGCCACCCCCGCTTCGATCGCAGCAGCCTCGTTGTCCGAGAGGAATTCCCTCCCTTCCTGCTCGACGGGGCGCTCAAAGGGCGTGATCGTCTCGTTCGTCCAAACACCTTGCATGTCCGGGTCGCCCCAGGGCGTTCTTGGCAGGGTCCATTCGGTTTCGTCGGCGGGGGCCGCTGGCGCGGCGAAGACCGCGAGGGCGATCAATGCCAATAGGATGTGGGACATCGGTGTGGAACTCCTTCCTGCTGAAGCGTGCCCCGCTTGACGACAGCGTCGCCAACCGGTTGCCGGAGCCGTCTCGCGATCCGCTGCGGCCGCGCGGGAGCGCGGCGGACGGCGGATTGGCCGCAAACGCGAGGGACCCGGCACGGTAGAGATTATAGGCCGGATGCCGCTGGGGGCACAGCCCGAATCCAGCCGGCCGCGCGCAGCGGCCCCTGCTCGCTCCGTTTCCCAGCGGGGTCCGCCGGTCATGCCGGTCTGCCGCTAGCGGGGAGTGTTGTCGTACGGCGCCCCGGTTCCGGACGACCCCGCGAAAAGTCGCGTGCCATCCGGCAGCGTGACGTCGCGCCCGTTCGCCTTGTTGCTGCCGTCGATCGCCCGGTATCCCTCCACCAGGACCTCGACGCCCGGCTTGACCGAGTCCTTGCGCCACCCCCGTCGCACGAGCGCGCCGGGAGGGCCCGCCTCGACCATCCAGTTCTGGGTCGTCCCGTCCTCGGTCTTGACTTCGATGTGCATCCAGGCGTGCGGGTTGATCCATTCCATCTTCGTGATCTTGCCCCGCAGGCGAACCGGCGTCTCGGCATCGAACTCGGACGAGAACGCATGATGGGCCGCAAGCGGGGCCAGGCCCGCCACGAACGCCAGGCCGGCGAGGGCAAGCGAGATTCCGATGTTCCGCCTCATTGCGAGCCTCCCGCCTGTCCGGCCGCCCGGGCGGCCTCCCTGTCCCGGGCACGCGCACCGCTCAGGATGTTGAACATGCCGTAATTCCCTTCGTGGCATGCGTACTCGACCAGTTCGTACTGTGCGTCGTCGAGATCGAACGCGAATGTGGCCGTCCAGGGCCGGACCCACACCGCAGGATCGTTGACGGTGAATTCGTACGCGAGCCTCGCCGGCCCGATCCTCGTGAACCGCTCGGTGAGCTCCATGCCTTCAGACGTGCCTCGGTACGGACTGCGGCCGTTGAACCGCCGGGTCTCGATGACCAGCGTGTCGCCCTCCCAGCGTCCCTGGGAGTCGCCAAGCCAGGACTGCAGCCGCTCGTCGAGCGGCTCCCGCTGCCTGGTCGGGATAGCACGGGTCTCGTGGATCATCTCCTTCTGGATGGCCACGAAGCCCGGTCCCTGCACGATCTGCAGGCCGTTGTTGTAGATCCCGGGCATCATCATGCCGGGGAGGCCGCGGGTAATGCAGCGCACGTACGGTGTCAGGTCCTCCGGTCCGACGGGAGGGCGCGCGGCCTTGCGCCGCCGCTCGCGCGCCGCCTCCTCGGCCCTGCGCCCGCCCTCGGGGGTCAGAGCGGGAAGACGGCCGTCCGGCGGATCCACGATCATCGCGACCTGCCTCGACGGCGTCATCTTGTCGTAGCCGAGCGTCGTGTCGCGCCACTCGCGCTCGTAGCCCCAGATGCTGCCCAGCGTGCCGCGCTCGCGGCGGGCGGCCGCCTGCTCGGCCGTCAGCGATTCGACTCCGGCCAGGTCAGGCGGCCGTTCGAGGGGAATGCCGTGTGCGGAGTTGCCCGTCCACACTCCCTGGAGGTCGGGCTCGCCCCACGGCGTGCGCGGCGCCTTGTAAGGCTCAGCATCCCTGCCATCCGCCACCGCCCCTGCTTCGGCCTCCACTCCGGCGAACCCTGGCTCCACCGCCGCGATGGTGACGCTGTCCGGCCCCAGGGCGAAGACCTGCCGGGCATCGGTGCGCCCGTTCCGCGGCACGGCGGGCTCGCCCTCCAGCTCCAGGCCCTTGCGGCGCATGGCCGGCGCCGCGTTCGCGAGGTCCGGCACCGAGAAGGCGATGTGGCTGATCGCCCGGCCGCTGGTCGGGGCCGGCCTTCCACTCGGGTGCGCGTCAGCGAGCAGCCAGATGTCTCCCAGCAACAGGCCTTCCTTCCGCCCTCGCAGCCTCGCGGGCTTTCCACCAAAAACCTTGCGGTACCAGGCCAGGGTGGCCGCGGGGTCGGAGGAGCTCAGGTGGACTTGGTGGAACCCCTGGCGGTCGGGGTCCTCGAGCAGTTCGATGCGCGTGCCCCACGGATCGAAAATGAATCCGTGCCTGAACAGGCCGGGCTGGTCGCGAAGCGTCTCGCCGCCGTCGAACCGCTGGAGCCGGACGCCGGAGCCGCGGACGCCGACGGCCTCCAGCTCGGCCATCTTGGCGTCGACGTCCGCGTAGGAGAACGCGATGTGATCGACGCCGGTTCCCTGGGTGCTCCCCATCGTGGGCCTCGCCCAGAACATCAGCTCAACCCCCTGGCAGTCCGTTGCGTCGTTGCGGTCCGCGAGGGGCGAGCAGTCCAGATGGCGCACATACCATCGGACTGCCTCCGAAGGGCTGGCAGCGATGATCCGGATGTGGTGCAGCTCCGCTGCCTGGGCTGCTCCCGGACCGAGCGCCGCCGCGGCGGCGGCCGCAAGGACGAACGTGGCTCGGCGGATTCCAGTCATGCCGGCACCTCCACTAGTCTTCTTCGCCCGGCGGCTCGCGGGTGGGTTCCTTGCGCAGGTGGCCGTACATCAGGTCCTCTGCGTACTCAACGCACTTGAACTCCAGCACACGGACGTTCTCCTCAAGACGCCTGTACAGCGGAAAGCGGATCTTCCAGGGCCGTTCGAATACGTCGGGATCGGTCATGGTCGCCTCGTACTGCAAGGCGTTTCTGCCGAGTGGAGTATACCGTTCCTCGACCCGCAGGGCGGAACCGGCGAAATTCCCGGCCCGGTCGAACCAGGCCTGACCGTTGAATCCCGCCGCTTCGACGACCAGCGTGTCGCCCTCCCATCGGCCATGGGACCGCCCCATCCAGCTGTCGATCGGAGGCGGCTCGGGGTTTGGCTTGTCCATGTGAATCGTCCGGTTCGCGTCCGCGAAGCCGTATACGACCATGATCTTTCTGTCGCCCTGAATGATCTGGAACGGATACGGCAGGTACGTCGCGCGCGGAACGCCCGGAAGGAAGCACTTCGCTTCCGGGTCCGCAGTCATCCGGTCCTCGAAGTTCCTTGCTCGCTGCTCCCGAGCCTCGGGAAGGTACGGGATCTCGCCGCCGACCACCACTCCCTGGCCGGGCGGTGTCGCGCCGATCGCGCCGAGATCCGGATGACCTGGGCCTGCGGGATGGTCTTCCAGATTCCAGTGCGCCGTGCCGATGGCCTGCCAGACGCCGTTCAGGTCCGGGCGGCCGTCCCAGGCTCGCGGCATCGCACCGTCTTGGGCGAAGGCCCCTCCGGCCATGGCCCCCACAAGGGCAGCCGCTTGAAGAAACCGTCGACAGGGATCGGGCGGAGCTCGCACCGTTCAATTCTAGGAGATTCCGCTCCCGCCCAGCGGCCGCGCCTCGACGCCTAGGCTTCCGGGATGCCAGCGGAACTCCCCGCGGGAACCCGTCGTGATAGACTGGCACCGGGCAAGCCGCCGTTCCGCCGTTCCGCCGAGGTCGCTTCCGGGCGGCACCCCCCAGGGAATCCAGCGGAATGTCCAGTCTGTTTGTCGCATTCGCCGTCGCAGCCTTGCTGGCGGCCCCGATCGCGACTGCCACGCCGGGACCGCCCTTCTCCGACGAGGCCATTCGGTTCTTCGAGTCCGAAATCCGGCCCATTCTATTCACGCGCTGCGCCCAGTGCCACGGATCGGAGACGCGGACCAGCGGCTTCTCGGTCGCCTCCAGGGAGGAGATCCTGCAGGGTGGCGTGCGAGGCGAATCCGTTTCGTTCGACAGACCTGGGGACAGCCTGCTGCTTGCCGCCCTGCGCCGCAGCGGGGACCTCAAGATGCCGCCTGACGGCAAACTTCCGTCAGCCAGGGTGGCCGCGTTCGAGCGCTGGATCCGGATGGGTGCCCCGTGGCCCGAAGCCCCGGAGACGCCGATGCGGTCGCGCGACCTTCGGCACTGGTCCTTCCAGCCCGTCGCACGGCCCGACCCGCCGGAGGTGGCGCGCCGCACCTGGGTCCGCAATCCGATCGACGAGTTTGTCCTCGCCCGGCTCGAGGAGGAGGGCTTGGAGCCCTCTCAGGATGCGCCCAGGGCGACACTGGCTCGGCGTCTGCATCTCGACCTCACCGGCCTGCTGCCCGCGCCTGCCGAGATTCGCGAGTTCGTGTCAGACCCGCGCCCGGACGCCTACGAGCGCCTGGTTCAGCGCCTGCTTGATTCCCCGCGCTACGGTGAGCGCTGGGGCCGGCACTGGCTGGACCTGGCCCGGTACGCCGACTCCAACGGCTACAACGCTGACGCTCCGCGCCAGATCTGGATGTATCGCGACTGGGTGATTGCGGCCCTGAACCGCGACATGCCGTTCGACCGGTTCGTCGTCGAGCAGCTGGCGGGCGACCTGCTGCCGGATCCGACCGACCAGCAGTTGGTCGCGACCGGATTCCATCGCAACACGCTGCTGAATCTCGAGGGCGGCATCGATTTCGAGCAGTACCGGGTCGAGGCCGTGGTAGATCGCGTGGACGTCACGGGCATCGCGTTCCTCGGCCTCTCCCTCGGCTGCGCCCGCTGTCACGACCACAAGTACGACCCCATCTCCCAGAGGGAGTTCTACGAGTTCTTGGCGTTCTTCAACAGCATTGACGAGCTGAGCGGCGACTACGCGGACGCCGAGGGCCGGGCGCGCGCCTACGAACCGGTGCTTGAGTTCGGCACCGACGAACAGGCCGCGCGCCGCGACGCGATCCAGGCGCAGCTCGACGCGATGAAGGAGGAGCAGGCCCGGTACCAGGAGGCGCTGCTGAAGCGCCAGCCGGAGTGGGAGGCGAGCCTGACGCCGGAGGAGATCGCCAAACTCCCGCCCGGCGTGCAGCGCATCCTGAGCGTTCCTGCGGAGGAGCGTCTGGAGGGCCGAAGGGTATTCGTGCGGAACGCGTTCCTTGGGAGCGACACTGGTGTGCTGGAGCGACGCAAGGCGATTCAGGCGGTCACCGAACTGCTGCCGGAGATTCCCAGCACGCTGGTGATGCGGGAGCTGCCGCAGGCCCGCCCGACGCACATCCTGATCCAGGGCGAATTCCTCCGCAAAGGGGTCGCGGTGAGCCCGGGGACGCCTGCGGCGCTTCCGGCACTGGCAGCGGCCGGACCGAACCGTCTGGACCTTGCCTGGTGGATCGCGGGCCGGGACAATCCGCTGACCCCGCGAGTCACCGTCAACCGCATCTGGCAGCGATACTTTGGGCAAGGCATCGTGCCGACGGAGAACGACTTCGGGACCCAGGGCGAACTACCCAGCCACCCGGCACTCTTGGACTGGCTCGCCTCCGAGTTTGTGGACCGCGGCTGGAGCCTGAAGGCCCTGCACCGCCTGATCGTGACGTCCTCGACGTACCGGCAGTCGTCCGCGCACCGCGCCGACCTCGCCGCCGCCGACTCGTCGAACCGGCTGCTCGGCCGGCAGAACCGCCTGAGGGTCGAATCCGAGATCGTCCGCGACCTGGCTCTGTCCGCGAGCGGGCTGCTTGAGACCGGCATCGGGGGCCCGAGCGTGTATCCGTCCCAGCCTCCGGGTGTGATGATCCGAAAGCCGTGGCCCGAAAGCGAGGGCGCTGACCGCTACCGGCGGGGCATGTACACCCACTTCTGGCGAACCAGTCCGCATCCCGGCCTGATGGTCTTCGACAGTCCGGACGCGCTCACCATCGCCACGCGCCGCAACCGGTCCAACACGCCCCTGCAGGCCCTGACACTGCTCAACGATGCCGGATTTCATGAATTCGCACAGGGACTGGCCAGCCGCGTGCTCGTCGAAGTGCCTGGCGGCAGCGTGGCCGCCCGCGCCGAACATGCGTTCCGCACGTGCCTGTCGAGGTCTCCGTCGACCGGCGAGCTCCGCTCGCTGGTGGAGCTCGCGAGGGACCAGCTGGACGCATTTCAGACCTGGCCGGAACAGGCGGACGAAGTGCTCACGCTCGACCATGGCGGCGGCTTGCGCGAGGCCGAGACCGCGGCCTGGACGGTCGTAGCGGGGGTGCTGATGAACCTCGACGAGTTCATCACCCGGGAGTAAACAGCCATGACGCCGATCGAACGAAGTCTACTGCAAGTCACGCGACGGCATTTCTACAGCCGATGCATCGCCGGTCTCGGAGGGATCGCCCTGGGCGAGCTGCTGGGCGGCGGCCCGCTCGGGGCCGCCCCGAACGACGGAAACCGCAGCCCGCTGGCTCCGAAGGACCCCCACTTCCATCCGAGGGTGAAGCGGGTCGTGTACCTGTTCATGGCAGGTGCGCCGAGCCAGTTCGAGACATGGCTGTGGCGCCCGAAGCTCAAGGAGCTCGATGGCAAGCGCACGCCGGATTCCTTCCTGGAGGGCAAGCGGTTCGCCTTCATGGAGAGGTTCACCAAGGAGCGGCCAAAGCTGCTGGGTCCGCAGCGCGAGTTCCGGAGGCACGGCGAGTCGGGCACCTGGGTGTCCGAGGTCTTTCCGCACATGGCCTCGATCGTCGACGACCTCGCGATCGTGCATTCGCTGAGGACCGAGAACTTCAACCACGCCCCGGCCAAGCTCTTTTTCAACACCGGATCGACACGCTTCGGGCGGCCCAGCATGGGATCCTGGATCACGTACGGTCTCGGCAGCGAGGCCCAGAACCTGCCGGCCTTCGTAGTCCTGCGCTCCGGCGAGCAGAATCTCATGGGCGGCACCAGCATATGGGGCAGCGGGTTCCTGCCAACTGCCTACCAGGGCGTCGAGTTCCTGCGGTCCTCGGACCCGATTCCGAACCTTTCCAGCCCGCCGGGTTTCCCGGCAGCCCGGCAGGCGGCGGCGCGGGGCGCGCGGCGGGGGGGGGATATGGGGCGGCGGGGGGGATTAGGCGCCCCCCCCAACACGACCCGGCGAGCCGCGGAAGGAGG
>JAPPMB010000062.1:39869-75220 GCA_028819255.1 Bryobacterales bacterium
TTTCCCGGCAGCCCGGCAGGCGGCCCGGATCGGCGCGATCCGGGAGCTGAATCTGGCGCGCATGGCTGAAGTCGGCGACCCCGAGATCTCGACGCGGATCGCCTCGTACGAGCTGGCGCATCGCATGCAGACGAGCGGTCCCGAGCTGATGGACCTTTCGTCGGAGAGCCAGTCCACTCTCGATCTCTACGGTGCCGTTCCGGGCGAGTCGTCGTTCGCCGGCAACTGCCTCGTGGCGCGCCGGCTCCTCGAGCGGGGGACCCGCTTCGTGCAGCTCTACCACACGGGCTGGGATCATCACGGCAACCGCGTCAACAACCTGGCAGGCAAGCTTGACGAAGTCTCAGAGGCCGTCGACCGCCCGTGTGCAGCGCTCGTCAAGGACCTCAAGCAGCGGGGGCTGCTGGACGATACGCTGGTGATCTGGGGCGGGGAGTTCGGCCGGACGCCGATGGGAGAGATCCAGGAGCTGCCGGGCCGCAACCATCATGTCGAGAACTTTCCGATGTGGTTCGCGGGCGGAGGAATCAGGCCGGGCCAGACCATCGGGGAGGTGGACGAGCTCGGGTTCTTCATCACCAGGGACCCGGTCGACGTGCACGATGTGCAGGCCACGATCCTGCATCTGCTTGGGCTTGACCACACAAGGCTGACGTTCAGGCACCAGGGCCGCGACTACCGGCTGACCGACGTAGGCGGTCGCGTCATCGACAGGCTGCTCGCGTAGAGCCTCGGTCCCGGAATACCGCGGGCCGGAGGCCTGCCGCGACTCGCCAGGACGAGCGGTGACCGGTGGTCCGGCCGGTCAGCGGCCCCACCGGTAGTTGATGCGGACGTAGTAGTACCCGCCGCTCAGGCCCCACGGCGTGAACTGGCTGTAGGGCAGGCCGAACGCGCTGGCGAACAGGTCCATCCGGTCCGAGAAGCTGTTGAAGACGTTCTGGCCACCTACCGCCAGCGTCACCTCCCGGGTGATCGGGACCCTCGCCTCGATGTCGAGGATGTTGCGCCCGCCAAGAGCCGGGGCAAGAGCGCCCCGGACGGACCGCGCGTCGAAGTGGTCGACCCAGGAGCCGTAGTAGTGCAACCTCCCCAGGACCTCCACCCGCCCTACCCGCTGGTTGACAGCGGCATTCCAGCGGACACGCGGCACGCCGCGCTCGAGCGCCAGCACGTCGCCGCGGCTCAGGAGATCCGACTCCCGCGTCACCGCCGTGTCGGTGTAGTTCATGGCAATGCTAAACACCGTGTTGCCGCGCAGACTCGGCGGCGCCCAGGTCGAGACGAGGTCCGCCCCTTGTGTCCGGGTCGAGAAGTCGTTGATGAAGAATCGGAAGAAGGCCAGGGTTCGAGCCGACGCGATGCCCTCGGACAGCAGCAGCGCGCGCTCGCCCGCGCGGAGCGTGAAGTTCTGCGACAAGGCAAGCCGGTTCGAGACGTCAACGCGGAAATAGTCGGCGGTGAGCGTGAACGGCCCGGTGTCGATGACCAGTCCTGCCGTGGCGTTGCGCGAGGTTTCGGGATCGAGCGGCAGGCCGCCTCGCAGCTCCGCTGCGCGGAAGGTGGACGGCACGGTTGCGCTGTCAACCAGATCCAGCGTCTCGGGATCGATCGTCGACTGGACATTGAACGTGTTCTGCTGGCCTGGAGTCGGCGCGCGGAACCCGCTGCTGACGCCTCCCCGCACGGCCAAGGTGTCGGTCAGTCCGAAGCGGGCAGACAGCTTGCCGTTCGTCGTGGTGCCGAAAATGTCGAATCGCTCGAACCGCAGAGCGCCGCCGACCGACCATCGGTCGCCCGGCTCTCTGAGCTCGACGTCTCCGTACAGGGCGACGTTCCCGCGCGTCCAGGTGCCGGCCGTGTAGTCGGGGAACCCGGCGAAGCCGTTCGACCCCGAGACGAAGCCCTGCTGGGCGTACGGCCCGACCTCCCATGACGAGCGTTCCCCCTCGCGGATCGTGAATCGTTCGTCGCGCCACTCGGCGCCGCCGGCGAAGTGGAGCATGTCGGTTGCGGCGTATGAGAGGTCGAGATTGAGATTGACCTCTTCCTGCCGGTACAGCCCCGGGTCGAAGTCGCGCGGCGTCTGCGGGCCGAGCGAGGCGTTCACGGTGTTGAAGAGGAAGAAGTCCGCCTCGTGGGCGCCGTAGCCGACGCTGGCATCCCAGGTCAGGCCGCTGGCCATCGCCCGCCGCAGGCCTGCAACCGCCGACATGTCCGTGACGACGCCGCTGAACCAGGGAGTGAAGCCTCCTTGCGCGATCTCCTGGAAGGAGAAGCAGTTCGGGTCGGAAAACACCTTCCCAAGTGCCGCCGGATCCGGCCTGTGGCCGCTGACCCGGACGGTGGGACAGCCTGCCGATCCGTCCGCGACGCCGTCTTGCGCGTCCAGCACGTCCCCGACAAGCAGGGTCTCGCCACCGTCCAGGCTGTAGATGTTGGCCCGCGTGTTGGGGTTGCGGTAGTAGAAGCCCTGCGTATGTGTCTTCTTCGCGTAGTTGGCATGGCCGTAGAGCTGCAGGCCGTTGTCCAGCAGGTGGCCGAAGTTGCCGAACACCTTCGCATCGTCCTCGATCCTCGGGTCCCCCCAGACCTGCACGGGATCGGCCACCGCGGGGTTCCCGGCCGCGACGAGAGCCGCCGCGTCGGCCCGCTGCACGCTGCGGCTCGTCGGGTCGGCATTGCCGTACTCGAAGCTGACATTGGCGAACCCGGTTTCGCCGAGAGGCAGGCCCGCGTTGCCCGCGACAGTGTAGGAGTCGCCGTCGCCGGCCCGGTAGGTCCCCGTCTTGATCTCGAGGCTTCCGCCCCGGGGGGCGTCCTTGAGCTGGAAGTTGATGACGCCTGCGATGGCGTCCGATCCGTACTGGGCAGACGCGCCGTCGCGCAACACCTCCACCTGCCGGAGGGCGATTGCCGGTATGGTCGAGATGTCCGGGCCCTGCGTGCCGTCCGTCACGCCGCCGAACCAGACGAGGATCGCCGAGCGGTGGCGGCGTTTGCCGTTCACAAGAACCAGCGTGTGGTCGTGCGCGAGATTGCGGAGGCTGGCCGGACGGACGAGCGAGGCGGCGCCGCTGATGGGATGCGTGGCGACGTTGAAGGACGGGACCAGATTCCGCAGCTGGTAGTCGAGCGAGGCGGCGCCCTGGCTCATGACATCGCGGAACGGGATTGCGTCGATCGGCACTTGGGACGCGGTCACCGACCGAGGCTGTGCGCGGCTGCCGACGACGACCACCTGTTCGTCCACCAGCAGCGACAGGGCCACCTCCATCCTGACCGTCCCACCGTCGCGTCCGATCACCACGCCGTCCCGCACGACGGGCCTGAAGCCCGGCAGCTCGAAGGTCACCTCGTACGTGCCGGGCTCGAGAGGGGCCAGCGCGAACGAGCCCGCATCGTCGGTCACGGCGGTTCGGGCCAAAGCGCCGCCCGCCGCCCGTGCCTCGACGCTGACACCGGAAAGCGGGGAACCGGTCGAGTGGCTGACTGTGCCTGCCAGCGTCGATCCCGGGATCTCGGCCATGGCTTGGCCGGGTGCCAGCGCGGCAGCGATTGCCGCGAGGGTTGCGGCGGCGGTGCTCACGCGACGTCCGGGCACCGGCGAGCCGCCGCCGTTGCTGGATTCCTGTGTGGGGCCGGGCTTCATGCTTGCGTCAGGGGCCATCCGATCTCAGGTGCGCCCGTCGGCCTGCGGTGGTGCCGCGCCGACTCGACGGTTCACTTTCCAATTGTCGAACAATCGGAAACACGAGCACGCCCGATGACCCCGGGGGATCTGCCAGCTCGATTGGATTCCCCCTTCTTGCACGCACTCGTTCTTCTTCGTCGGTGGCCAGATGCTCAGCGAACCAATCGGGAGAGCCTTCGCAATCGGACAGGGTTGCAGGAAGAACCGCCAGTGCTGAATTCGATCCGACGTTGCACGGAGCCTCTCAGGCCATTCGCCGGGCCGGAGCACTGCCTCGACAGGATCAACATGTTACGAATCCATCCCGGCCGAACTCGGTGAGGTCCCGGCTGAAGGCCGAAGACCGGCGGCAGCCAGTGCCGCGCGGGCGGAAGCGGCCGCAGCTCGACTGCATCAGCCGGCTCAGAACTGGATACGGAGTCCTACCTGTGCCCGGCGCGTGTCCCCGAGTCCGCTCCGCAGCGTCCCGTCGAAGTTGAACAGGAGCGAACCGATCGCGGGGTCGACGAAGTTGTCTGCGTTGGTAAGGTTGAACACTTCGAACACCGGCTCGAAGTGGACGCCGTCGCCAAGCGGGAGTCGCCGCGACAGGCGCAGGTCCCAAGAGAAGAACTCGTTCTCCCGCCGCAAGGTGTTGCGGGGCAGGATCGAGCCGTCATCGCAGATCCTGTCCGCGGGCTGGGTGGCCCGCACGCCCCGGTTGGCGCACTGCTCGGACACGGGGGAAGGCGACAGGAATCGGAGGACATTGCTCAGTTGAAGCCCTGAGGGGAGAGCGGTCAGGACGTATCCGCTGACCTGGTGGCGCCGGTCGCGGTCCGACCATCCGTACTCCGGGGCCAGATCGCCGGCGTGGGCGTAGCGAAGAACGAACGGATCGCGCTCGTTGTCGTCGTCGGAGCGATCGAACGCCAGCGTGTAGTGCGCCTCGAAAGTCACCGGGCGCCCGCGGACGCTGCCTCGGCCGCGCAGCCCGGCCGAGAGGCAATGGTAGCGTGACCTTGCGCTGCTCTCGGCGACGGTCAGCGTGTTGATGCCGCCGCCGGAAGGATGCGTTCCGATCCCGAACGGAGTCCCGAAGGCCGCGTCGTTGCGGTTGACGAAGCGGAACAGGTTGTCGGTGCGGGCTTGTATGTACGTGACGCTGGCGGCGATCCCGCGACCGAGGTCGCGTTCGATGCCGGCCCTGAAGGACCAGGTTCGAGGCAGTTCCAGGCGGCGGTCGGCGACTTGGATGTCGGGCAGGAAAGGGGCCGACGACGAGGCATCGATCTGGCGGTCAATCGGGGGTACGGGGCCGAGTTCCGGGGCTGTGCTGCTGCGGAAGAGTGTCTGCTGGAATGCGCCGTTGGTCGCTCTGTGCTGGGCGAACACGAGCACGGGGATCCGTGCCACGTACGATCCTGCGTTCGCTCGCAGGACCGTGCGGTCGTCGCCGGCGAGGTTCCACGCCAGCCCGAGACGAGGCTGTAGGTTGTCGAGGTCGTCCGGAATGCGGCCGTTCGAGGGAAACCGGGGATCGTCCAGGTACGGCGCGAAGAACGTGTCCTCGGGTTCGACGAAGACCCTCGGGTGCCAGGTTCCGTCCCACCGCAGCCCGAGGTCCAGCGTCACCCGCTTGTGCGGATGCCACGAATCCTGCACGAACGCACCCAGCTCGTGAACGGGCAGTTGCTGAATTCCGAGCTGCTCGGGCGGGACGCCGGGGACCGTCGCGGACTGCAGGTAGACCAGGACTGGACCGCTGACGGAGGATCCGGGAGGGCAGGCGCCGATGGCGCTGGAGGATCCGTCCGAACAGGTGACATGGCTCTTGCCGTGCTCCACGAATCCGATGAAGCCCTCGACGGAATCGAATATGTAGCGGCTGTTCGCGAATCCGATGAACTGCTGCTCTGCTTTCGTCAGATTGAATTCCGCCCCGGCCTTGACCAGGTGGGCGCCCGTCGCGAACGACACGTTCTCAACTACCTGGAGGCGCGTGTCGAACGATGGATCGACCGGCAGGAAGAACGGCAGCCCGATCCGGAATCCGTCCGCGAAGTCCATCGCGATATCCGGAAAGGGCCGGCCTCCGATCGCAGCGAACTGCGGCTGTCCCGGCAAGCTCCCGCCGGGGATCAGCGGTCCCCGATATCGGCGCGGCCGGTCTTCGCGCGCGACCTGCACGCGGAGTTCGTTGGACAGCGCGTTGGACAGCAGCGAGCGAAGGCTGCCGTTGACGGCGTGCGAGTGGTCCCCCTCGATCCCGTTCGCCGATGCGCCCCAGGAATCGACGTCGAACGTGCCGTTCACCTGCTCCGACCAGGTGTAGTTGTACTTGACCGAGGCCTGGTGCCGGCCGTCGATGTTCAGGTCCAGCTTGGCCAGCAGGGCACGTGCGTCGTCGGTGCGGCTGATGGGACCGAATTCGTCGTCGAACAAGCCCGGCCACCGTGACTGCAGGAAGTCCTCGAGTCTCTGCAGGCTCGCCGGATCGGAGACGCGTCGCGTCGCCTGCTTGGTCTCGCCCGCCGCCTGCCGGTCGTAGGCCAGGAAGAAGAATGCCCGGTCCCGCACAAGCGGGCCGCTCAGCGTCGCGCCGATCTGATTGCGGCTGAAGTCGGGACGGCCGCCTCCGCGCGCCGCGGGAAACGGGGCCGCGATGTCGTCCCATTGCCCGAAATAGTGGGCCGTGCCGGCCAGTTCGTTGGTGCCCGACTTGGTGATCACGTTGACAAAGCCGCCCGCCGAGCGGCCGAACTCGGCGGTCGCACCCTGATTGACCACTACCAGTTCCTCGATGGCGTCCTGATTGAACGTGAACGCCGGCCGCTGCCCGCCGCGCTGTTCCCCGAAGAACGGGTTGTTGAAGTCCGCACCGTCCACGATGAAGTTGTTGAAGATGCCGCGCTGGCCGCTGATGTTCAGCTCGTCGCCGTCCGGCCCTTGGGAGACTGACGCCCCCGGCGTGAGCAGGGTCATGTTCACGAAGTTCCGGCCGTTGCTGGGCAGCCCGTACACGACGTCGTCGCGCATGCGCTGCGAACTCGTGACATCCCCGGTGTCCAGCGTCGGCGGCAGATCGCTGACCACCGTGACGGTCTCGGTGGTCACGACCCGGAGCTCGACCGTCAAGTCGACCATCTCCCCGACCCGGAGAGCCACACCCTCGATGCGCTCGGAACTGAAGCCGGGGATTCCGGAAGTCACGGTGAGGTCGTAGGCTCCCGGCGGCAGGAGCGTGCGAACGAACGTACCCGACGGGGTCGTCTTCACCGAGGTCAGCAGATCCGTCTCCCAGTGCTGGACCGAGACGGTTGCGCCCGCCAAGGGATCGCCGGCTGGATCGAGGACCGTTCCCCGAATGGCGCCGGTCGTCGCACCGGCTTGCGCGGCGAGTTCGGGAGGGTGCAGGAGGACGAGCACCGCCCCCAGCAGCGCCGGGGCCAACCCCCGACCGAGATGGATTCCGCACCGCGAGCGCAAGTCAGTCGGCAGGAATCCCGGCTTGCTCACATCTCATATCCTAGCCACCCCCCTTCTTCGTTGGACGCCGGTTGCATCGCCCGCAATTGGGTCCCGCAGGCAGTCACCGGGCGGAAGGGGAATGCGTTGCCGCCGATGCGGGCCCGCCCACGGATCAGTTCACTGGGACAATTCCGGCGGACAGCGAACAGAGCGTCGGCCCTGCCGCTCGGAGGCTGATTCGTGGCGCGGCAGCCGCTCCTATGTCGCGAAACGACGCTTGCGCGCCTGATCGACCGCCACCGCCATGATGATGATCGCCCCGATGATCACCTGCTGCCAGTAGGGATTGACGCCGAGCAAATCGCTTCCGTTGGAGAGCAGGCCCATAATGAAAGCCCCGATCAGAGTCCCGATCACCGAGCCCTCGCCACCGGCCAGGCTTCCCCCGCCGATGACGACCGCCGCAATCACCTGCAGCTCGTACGAGACGCCGGCCGTCGGCTGCCCGGTCATCAGGCGTGACGTCTCGATCATCCCCGCCAGACCGGTGAGCAAGCCGCAGAGCGCGTAGATCGCGACCTTGTACCGCCCCACCGCAATGCCGGCGTAGGTGGCAGCGTGCTCGTTGCTCCCGATGGCGTAGGTGTAGCGCCCCAGTTTGGTCGAATGCAGGGCGAAGTGCATGATCACGGCGCAGCCGGCCAGCACGACCAGAACGAACGGCACCGGGCCGATCGAGCCCTCTCCCAGGAAACTGTGCTCCTCCGGCAAGCCGACCACAGGCAGTCCTCCGGAAATGACCAGGCTCATGCCCCTGACGATTCCCAGCGTGCCGAGAGTGACGATGAACGGCGGAATACGGAGCGCCGAGATCATGAGGCCGTTAGCGAACCCCCAGAACGCGCCGCAGGCGACTCCGACCGCGATGCCCATCAGGACCGACCCGCTGTCCACCATCGTCATCGTGCCCATCACGCCCGAGAACGCGAGAATCGAGCCGACCGACAGGTCGATGCCCCCGGACACGATGACCAGCGTCATTCCGAGGGCCATCGTGTTGATCACGGCTGTCTGCCGAATCACGCTTGAGAGATTGGTCGCCGTCAGAAAGTAGGGCGACGCGATGGAGAGCGCTACGAAGAGGACCGCCAGACTGATGAATGGCAGGAATTTCTGCAGGGCTCGGGATCGGCTAAGCATGCGCCCGGTCCTCACGCTGCTCGCCGACGGCCGCATGGTGCATGATTTCCCGTTGCGTGGTCTCGCGCGGCAGCTCGGCCACGAGTGTGCCTTCCCGCATGACGAGGATGCGATCAGCGACCTGCAGCAGTTCGGTGAGCTCGGAACTGACCATGAGCAGGGCCTTTCCCTGCCGCGCCATCTCGTCCATCAGGGCGAAGACCTCGGCCTTGGCGCCAACGTCGATTCCGCGGGTCGGCTCGTCGAACAGGACCACCTCGGTGTTCCGGAACAGCCATTTGGCGATGACGACCTTCTGCTGGTTCCCGCCGCTCAGCAGTCGCGCCTCCCGATCCACGGAGTCGGTCCGCATCTTGAGTCTCGCGCGATAGTCCTCGGCGACTCCCCTCTCCTTTGCGGACAGCACCACGCCCGCGGCGCAAACCGCTCCCAGGTTGGCTAGGGTGATGTTGTTCTTCACGGCAAGCTCGGCAGCAAGGCCCGACCGCTGCCGGTCCTCGGTGACCAGGGCGATCCCGACGCGGACCGCGTCGTTCGGGTTCTGGATATCGCGGGGCAGACCGTTTACGCTGACCGCGCCCGGAGGGGGGGGCGAGATGCCGAAAACCGTTTCGCAGACCTCCGTGCGCCCGGCTCCCACCAGACCGGCCACGCCCACGATCTCCCCGGCCCGCACATGGAACTGCACGCCCGGCAGGTCGACCTTGAGGCGCTCCTCGCCGGGTGGGTACTTCTTCCGCGAGAAGAACGCCGAGATGCTGCGTCCCACCATGTGGCGGACGATCTCGTCGACCGTCATGCCCGCCATCCGCCCTGTGTGGACGCTCTCGCCGTCCCGCATGATCGTGATGTGATCGGCGACATCCATCAGCTCCACGAGCTTGTGGGTGATGTAGATGATCGCGATGCCCCTCTCGCGCAGCTCTCGCACCGTCCGGAACACCTTGGCCGTCTCAGCCTGGGACAGGGACGAAGTCGGCTCGTCGAAGATGAGCAGCGAGGGATTCCCGTGCAGCACGCGGCAGATTTCGACGAGCTGCTTCTGGGCGGGCCTCAGCTGCTCGACCTTCCAGCCGGCCTTGAGAGGGAATCGATTGGACTCGATGATGCGCGCGGTCTGGCGCTCCATTGCGGCCCCGTCCAGCCACGCGCCCCGCTGGGGCTCGCGCCCGAGGAAGACGTTCTCGGCCACGGTCAGGTGCGGGGCCAGCAGCGATTCCTGATGCACCATGCCGATGCCGAGCGAGCGCGCTTCACCTGGAGTGGCGAAACTCACGCTACGACCCTTCCAGCGCATCTCGCCGCCATCGCGGGACTCCAGGCCGGCGATGATTTTCATCAGCGTCGACTTGCCCGCGCCGTTCTCGCCCACGACGGCGTGCACCTCGCCGGCTTCGACGCTCAGCTCGGCGTTCCGCAGGGCGTGGACTCCACCAAAGCTCTTGCGTATCGCTGTTAGCTCCAGAAGCATAGAGCTGCCGGAGCGCGGGGCCGGCTTCGCATCAATGTAGCACAGCCGATCCAGGCTCCTTGGCCGGACTCCGCGCCCGCCACGGAGATGCGATTCTCCGAACGGGAGTGCGAATGCAGGACGGCCGAGGGTCTGTTTGACGGGGAATCGGGCAGGTGAGGCGGCTGCGACGTCGGTCGGTCGGCATTGAGCAGGGAGGTGTGGGCGGCTCTTGTTCGAGCGACCGGTCGGCCGGCAGCGGCGGTCGGCAACTCCGTGCTTCGCCGGACGGTGCCGCCGGGGCGACTGCAGGACAGCGAAGGACTCCTCGGGGGCGGACGGATCGGTCGCGAGAGCCTATCCTGAAGATCGAACCCGATCCGATCGGCCTGCGTGCCGCGCACGCAAGCGTGTGCACTCCTCCGACCCATGGACCCACTTGCCCACACACTTGCGGGTGCCGCGCTCGCGGAGACTCGGCTCGGCAACGTCACTCCGCTGGCCGCTCCCGCCCTGATCCTCGGCAGCAACCTGCCGGACATCGACGCGGTCGCGATGCTGGTGGATCGCGATCTGGCGCTGGCAGTCCGGCGCGGCTGGACCCACGGGGTGCTGGCAGTGGCGGTCCTGCCCGTCGTCCTCACACTCGCCCTGCTGCTGCTCGATCGCTCCCTTGCACGCCGGCGGGGACAGGAGGCTCGGGCGCGGGCAGGCCCGCTGCTCGGACTCAGTGCTCTGGCGGTTGCCTCCCACCCGGCGCTCGACTGGCTCAACACGTACGGTGTCCGCCTGCTGATGCCGTTCGACGGCACGTGGTTCTACGGCGACGCGCTGTTCATCGTCGACGCCTGGGTCTGGCTGATGCTGGGTGCGCCGGTGGTCCTCGGCCGTAGCGCCACACTGTTCGGATGCGCTGCCTGGACGCTGCTCGGACTCGCAACCACATGGCTCGTCGTCGGGTTCGAGGGGCTTCCCGTCGGGCCCAAGCTGCTGTGGTGCGCAGGGGTGGCCGCGATTGTCTGGCTGCGCCTCTCCACACGCTGGCGACAGCGGACCGCTCCGCTCGCCACCCTCTGCATCTCGGCAACGGGCCTCTTCCTGGCGGTCATGGCCGCCGGGTCGCATCTCGCGGAGCGACAGGCCGCCGAGTGGCTTGTGCAGCGCGGCAACGCTCCGGAGGAGGTCATGGCGAGCCCTGTCCCGGGCAATCCCCTGCGCCGCAACATCGTGGCCGCCGACGGAACGCGCTATCGCCTCCTGGAAGTCGACTGGCTGTCGGCCGAGCCCGTTCGCACCGTCGCTCCGCCCGTCGACCGGGGAGGCGAAGGTCCCATCGTGCAGGCCGCGCTCGCCGCACCTCAGGTCAGAGGGCTGGTCGCGTGGATCCGATTCCCGGCTTACCGTGTCGAGGAGACCGAGGAGGGTCATCGCGTGTCGATCTTCGACGTCCGCTATTCGTGGCGGGCCGGGAACGGATTCGGCACCGCAGTCGTGGAATTGGACCGCGACCTGCGCGTGCTCGCGCGCTAGTTGCGTTCGAAGCGCCATGACCGACGCGGGGGACCTGCCCGAGTCGTCGGGACACGCCGTTTCGGGACGTGACGCGAAGCGCCTCCGCCACAGTGTTGTCCCAGTGAGAATCTCGCTGACGCCGGACGACGAAGCGGCGGCCTTCCGAAGGAGGCAACCTCGGCACCCGAACGCCGCATCCAAGCGGACGCCCTACGATGCCTTACCGCGGGCCATGCCCCGCGAGCCTCAAGTGACTTCGCGGCTCGTCGGAGCACGGAACTTCCGCCATTTCCGGAAGCATCCGCGGAACCGGACAAGCTGCAGGCATCCCAGGGTCTGCCTTGGAAGACATGGCTGGATTCCGCCGGCCTGCCCGAGCTAATTCGGCGGCTGCGAGTCGTCCGTCCGCACGGAGGGGGCGTGAATTGTCGCGAGACGCCTGACGGCCAGCGACGAGTCCGGCAACCCGGTCGGGGGTAGTGACGGGATCCGGCCCCGAGCCTTTCTCGCGATTGTGTTGCGGATCAAGGCACCGCCCTCGGGCGAGGGAGAGCGAATTCCCCGAAGCCCGTTTGCGGCCGTGAGCACGGTTCCTGCGGATCCGGGAGAAAGTTGTCCGTCAGGTCTCCAGGTCCGTTCCCTGTGGTGCGGAGGCGAAACGGACGGATCGATTCGAGAGGGGGTGACGAGAGCTAGAACTCGATGCGCAGTCCCATCTGCATGATTCTCGGTCCCGTCAAGGTGTTGATCTCACCGGCGGTGCCGCTGATGATGCGCCCCACAGGGTTGGTGAGGTTGGCGTGGTTCATCGCGTTGAACATCTCCCAGCGGTACTGGAGGTTCACCTTTTCGGAGACGGCGAAATTCTTGAACAGCCCGAGATCCAGGTTCCAGTCGCCCGGAGTGATCATCGTGTTGCGGCCAAGATTCCCGAAGTACCCGCGGTCCGGAAGGGCGTAGGCGCCCACGTTGTACCAGGGCCCGCCGTTGACGATGTTGTCCCTGCTGCGATTGACGCCGGACAACGGATCCCCGACAAGGTTGGGTCGCTGCCCTCCTCCAATTGTGGTGCCGGCGATGTCGCGGCCATGGAAGATGTTCACCGGATCGCCGGTCTGGGCCGAGTAAATCCCGTTGACCTGCCAGCCTCCCAGCACCCACTTCCCTGGACCGCCCCTCACCGGAGACGGAATGTCCCAGACGAACGATGCGACCATCCTGTGGGCATGGTGGAAGTTCGCAAGTGCCTTTTCGGCGTCGAGGTCCTCGATGTTCTGGGGGTTGAACTGGCCGTTCGTCGCGTACAGGTCCATGGTCTTCGACCAGGTGTAGTGGGCAAGGATCGAGAACCCGCCGCTCATGCGCTTGTTGAGAGTGAACTGGAACGCGTTGTAGTTGCTGTACGCGACGGACTGGTACTCGCGGATCGCCGTGAAGTCCGAGTGCGGCCGGACGTTGGGACGCCCGCTGCTGCGTGCCGGCCTGACGTTGACATCAAGCACCATCGGGAGGTTGGAAGCTTTCGAGCCGATGTACGCGGCGGTCAGCAGAATCCTGTATGGCAGTTCCTGCTGGATGTTGACGTTCCATTGCTGGTTGTAGCCCGCCACGAGGTTCGGGCTGACGCTCCTTCCGAACAGGATCGGCGTCACGAAGTTGAAGGCCCGGCGCTCTTCGTCCGTCCGCGGCGGACTGAATGGAAACGGATTGACGCGTCCGCGGAACGGCTCGTCGAATGTGGCTCCGGTGGAATTGAGGTCGGCCTGCCGCCTGTCGAACTGCATGGAGAACGGGGGGTTGTTGACGAACTGGCTGAGTGAGTGGAATGTCGGCATGTCGTAGAAAAGGCCGTATCCCACGCGGACGGCCGTCTTGGCGTCCGCCGTCGGCTGCCAGGCAATGCCGACGCGGGGAATCAAGTTGTTCCAGTCCTTGGGTGCGCCGCCCCGCGGAATGTCCGGATCGGACGCGTAGAGCAGCCCCGGAGGGGCCTGCGGATAGGACGGCGACTGCTGGCCCGGAATGAACACAGAGAGTTCGTCGTCGGCCGAGTAGAACTGGTGATAGGGTTCCCAGCGAAGTCCCATGCTGACCGTGAGGTTCGGGAGCGCCTTCCAGTCGTCCTGGAAATACAGGTTCGATCCGATGTTTCGGATGCGATTGATCCGCAGCGAGCCCATGACGAAACGGGACGGGTACCCGAGGAAGAAATCCCCCAGCGCGTTGCCGCTTCTGTTCCCGTTGAAAGTGAACTGCGGGTCGACTCGGTTGTTGGTCAGGCGGTCGCTCTTCGACCAGCGGTAGTCCCCGCCGAACTTGATCATGTGGCCGCCTTTGGTCCATGACCAGTCATACACGGCATGGTAGGTCTGCCGATCCGTGTCGAGCACATTCACTTGACCGAGATTCCAGAAGCCCTGGACCGAGCCGCGCCAGGTGACGGCCTGCTCTTCCGGGCTGAACGGCGCGGCCCGCACCGCATTGACCCCGAGGGTCTCGTAGGTCGCGATCTGGCCCTCGAACATGATCGGGTTCCCTCCCCGCAACTGGTCGACCTCGTTCCACGTGAACCTTCCGACGCCCAGCAGGGTGGGCGAGATCGTCCAAGTGTGGGAGCCCTGCAGGTTCCAGTTCTTGAAGCCCTCGTTCTGGGTCAGTGTCGGCACGTTGGCCGCCCGAAACCTGTCGTCGACGTTTCGGAACAGCCGGAACGTTCCCCTCTGCTTGTCCGTGACCTGGTGGTCGACCCTCGCGATGTGCTGGTCGCGGTCTGGATTGTCAGGCCGGTTGAAGCCGATTCGTCCCAGCAGCGTGCCGTCACCTCGGGTGTTGACGACATTCGCATCGGGGATCAGGGCCTGCAGATAGTTCGGTGCGACGTGGTTCCAGCGGGCCATGGGAACAACGGAGTTGGGGAAGGCCTCCCCGGTGTCCGGGTCGTTCGGAGGCCTGCGGGACCTGGAGAAGTCGGCTCCCCGCTCGAGGTCCGTCGCGACATTGTGAAGGTACGCCTGTGCCTGTCGCGTCCGCGTGCCCTCGAAGGAATAGAAGAAGAAGGCGCGATTCCTGGCGATGGGGCCGCCGAGCGTCGCGCCGAACTGGTTCCGGCGCAGCTTGCCCTTCTTCACGCCGGTCCGGTTGGCGTCGAAGCTGGTGGCGTCGAGCACGTCGTTTCGCAGGAAGTTGAAGGCGCTGCCATGGAACTCGTTCGTTCCGGATTTCGTCACCGCGTTGATTACGCCGCCCATCGCTCCGCCGTGCTCGGCCGAGAAATTCTGCGTCTGGATGCTGAACTCCTCCAGCGAATCAGGATTGGGCACGATCATGGGGGCGCCGCCCTGATGGTCGTTGTTGTCGCCGCCATCGAGCATGTAGTTGTTGGACTGAGCCCGGGCGCCGTTGACGCTGAACCCTCCGAACTGCGAAATGACCCCGCCGGGCCCGGTGTTGACGCCTGGAACGAGCATGATGAGCTGGATGGGGTTCCGGCCGTTCAACGGCAGTTCCGTAATGCGGCGTTCGTCGATGATCTCTGTCAGGGTGGCGTTCGAGGTCTCGACCTGGGCGACCGCGCCCTCGACGGTCACCACTTCGGTCACTTGGCCGATCTCGAGCGTTGCGGTCACCTGGCGGCTCTGGTCCGCTGTGAGGCGGAACGTGCCCGACGAGAACGTCCGGAATCCATCGCTCCGCACCTCCACCCGATACGTCCCGACCGGCGTCCGGGGAAAGTTGAACCGCCCTTGGGCATCCGTCTGGGCGGACTGCTCGATGCCCGTCAGTTCGTTGATGGCCAGCACGTCGGCACCCGGAATGACCGCGCCGGACCCGTCCTGCGCCGTTCCGAGGATCAGGCCCGTGGCTTGGCCGAACGCGCCGACCGCCAGGAAAAGCGCCAGCCCAAGGGCTGTAAGCGTGCTTCTGAACGTCATGGTTCCCCCTCTCGGCCTCCCACGGTCTCGGCGAATCTGCGGCATCTGCCAGGGCAGACAACTGCTTGTCTCCGGGGCCGAGGCTGACGCGTCCGCTTCGGACAGATTGCGAAAGGCCCGTGCCGCCCCCAACCCAGCGAGTTCGCCCGCCACAGGGAGGTTGCTGCTGTGAGTCTAACCCGAGTTCTTCCGCTGATGGGGAATTTCGGCCCAGTTTCGCCTCATCGGCGGGCAAGTTGTTGAATCTGTTGGGGGAGCATCCCGGAGTCCGCAATGCAGTGCCGTGGGAGCTCAGTCGGGGTTGACGCTCCGTGTTTTCCGTGTCGCGCCGGGGACATGTTCATCTGCCGCACCCGGACCGGTTCCCGCGGCGGCACGACCTGACTCCGCAAGCAGTCTCGTCCGCTCCTTGCGGATCGGTGCCAGTGTCCGCCAGCAGACGCCGCTCGGCGTTTGCTCCCACGTCCCGACCCAGAGTGAGCGCCGGCAAGCCCTCAGCGGGCGCGTCAAGCAGTCCCCCCTTGGCACGGTTACCGTGCTACACTGCCTTCGTGTAGGTTTCGGTGCGTCGTCCGCTATGAGAAACGTAACAATTGCCCTGCCCGAGGACTTGGCGCGATGGCTTCGCGTCAAGGCGGCGGAAGAGGATCGCAGCGTGTCCCGATGGCTTGCCGAGCTGCTCGAGGGGATGCGATTCAGCGAGGACCGCTACGAGGTCGCGATGAGACGCTACCTGGAGATCAAGCCGCGCAACCTGCGCTGGCCCGCTGGTCGCAGGCCGACGCGCGAGGAGTTGCATGAGCGGCCCGGTCTTCGTTGACACAAACGTCTTCGTCTACCGCCACGATCTGTCTGATCCGGTCAAGCAGGAGCTCGCGGAACGGTGGATCGACCTGCTGGCGAGCACCCGGATGGGCCGCTTGAGCTATCAGGTCCTCCAGGAATTGTTTGCGACGCTCACTCGAACGAGGGGGCCGAGTTTCCCGCGTTCCGAGGCGCGGGAGATCGTAGAGGCGCTAGCGGTCTGGAGACCGATTCGGACGGACCTCGCCATTCTCCAGCGAGCTTGGGTGATCCAGGAACGCTTTCGGATCTCGTGGTGGGATTCGCTCATCGTCGGCGCCGCCCAGGCAAGTGCGTGCCGAATTCTGCTAACCGAGGATCTGCAGGACGGGCAGGTTCTTGACACGGTCCGCGTCCTCAATCCGTTCGCCCCGCCGGGTCGGAACCCGCGAGAGACGCTGGAGGCGGCTTCGTGAGGCGCCGACCTGACTACGGTGGCGGATGGACCTGGGGGATTTCCACGGGGGGGCCACCCCGTCTTTCCGCAAGCGCCTGCACAGTCCAGACCTGCGTTGCGCACCCGATGCGCCATGGGCTGGTCCTCTGCTCGCACAGGGATCGCAGGAAGTTGGCGCGGGATATGGGGGCCGTCTGCCGTGCCGGGAGCTTGGAGGCCGCGGAGGACCAATGGGGAAGGCGCCGTCCCCTGTTGCCTGCAAGCTGGCGGAACCACAGGGCGGAGGTGGTTGCGGTGTCCGCCCTTGTCCCCGAAGTGCGCCGCCCGCTGTCCACGACGAACGCCATCGAAAACCTGAACCTGCGGAATCGTCACGGCGCCGGGGCATCTTCCGTATGACTGCGCGGTGAGCAAGCTGCTGGTTCCGGCCCTGCGGAACGTCGAGAGCAAGTGGAAGGCTCCCGCGGCCGGCGGGCGGCCCTCAACCAACCGGGATTCCTTTCTTGGGATCGGCTCTGGATGTCAGATGGCCCGCGTCCCGCTTCAGCTGTTCGCACACTCAGTCGGAGACCGTTCGCTCGGGTCCGGGTGGCGGCTGTCAGCCCGTCTCGGAGGTGCGGAAGGTTCGGCCCAGGGCGTTGGAACGCTCGAAACGTCGGGAAACTGGGGTCCGGTCCGGGACCTGGCCGGGAGCTCACTCCCACGCCGAACGCAGCTTCCACACCTCCAGCTCATCGACGTGGGCTTCGCCGCCCAGGGAGTACAGGGACAGCCCCGTGCTGTCCGGATGCGGAAACACCCGGTCCGTGATTGCCACGCGGCCACCGCCGGCGAACACTTCGACCACCGAACGATCGACGATGATCCGCATCTCGATGCGACCGTCCTCCTCGCGGAGTCTGGCCGAGTGTCGGCCGGGAAATGTTGCGTGGAAGTCCACCTCGCCCGATTTTCGGCGATCGACGTACACTTCCGCCGGTGAGGCTGTGTAGCCGACCAGGGTTTCTTCTTCCTTGCCCTGAAGTACGCGGAGCCCGACCTCCTGAGCGCTGCCCGGCTCGATGACGGCCAGGATGTCGAGCTTCTCGCCTTGGAAGCCGGCGTCGGCGATCCGCTCGTTCGTCTCGGTGATGCCCGCCCGGCTCAGGCTGAACCTGGTCTCGCGCAGGCTCTCGATCTCTCTCACCGGCAGCTGAACGAGCCGCAAGCCTTCCGGGAAGCGCCGCAGCCGCAATTCGCGCGGCAGGGACTGCGCGCCGCGCCACGGCGAGGTCGGCTTGTCCCGTGCATACATCCAGTTGCTGATCCAGCCGATGACGATCCTCCGGCCGTCGTCCGCCGGCACATCGGAATAGGACTGGGCGGCGTAGAAGTCGCGCCCCCAGTCCAGCCAAAGCGCGGTCTCCGGCGGATTCTCGTTGGTGAACCGGGTGCCGTCGAACGAACCGACGAAGTACTGGCAGCCCGATCCGAGCCAGGGGTGGCCCATGCCGGAATCGACCTGCATGATCCAACGCGTCTCTCCCGGCTCGCCCTCGACCGGCAGTTCGAAGAGGTCAGGGCACTCCCAGTTGCTGACCGGATGCGCTCCCTCGGGGCCGAAGTCGCTCAGGTGGGCCCACGTCTTGAGGTCGGGCGACCGGTACAGGCTCACTTTGCGCTGGTTCGCCAGCACAACGGCCATCACCCAGTGCCGTGTCGGCTCGTGCCAGAAGACCTTCGGGTCGCGGAATCCCGGGTCTTCAGCGTCCAGGACGGGATTGCCTCCGTACTGGGTCCAGGTCCTGCCCCGGTCGAGGCTGTACGCGATCGACTGGGTCTGGTCGGCCTCGGTCCGGCTGGTGTAGATCGCAACGATCGGCGCCTCGCCGCCGCGACCGAATCCGGTTGTGTTGAGCCGGTCGACGACCGCGCTGCCCGAGAAGGCCATGACGTCCCCATCCTCGGGAATGGCGACGTCCAGATGCTTCCACCGGAACAGGTCCTCGCTCACGGCGTGCCCCCAGCTCATGTGGCCCCAGAGATCGCCGAACGGGTTGAACTGATAGAAGAGGTGCCACTCGCCGTCGTGATAGACGAGGCCGTTGGGATCGTTGGTCCAGTTGACCGCCGGCGAGAAGTGAAACTGCGGGCGGTACGGCTCCTTGTATGTCGCGGTCTGCGCGAACGCAGCTGGGGCCATGGCGATGACGAAGGCCGGAAACAGCGCAAGACACCCGCGCATCCTGCCCAGCATCATACCCGGCCCGGCAAGGCGCGGCGACCGTTGTCAGGGAAGCAGCTCGGCCAACCGGTCCACTTCGTCCGTCGTGTTGTAGCAATGCGGCGCGAAACGGATCCATCCGTGCCGGTCCGCCACCGAGACACGGCTCTCGAGCAGTTTGCGGACCGTCGCTCCAGAGTCGATTCCCTCCTTCCGCAGCGAGACGATCCCGGAACCGGTGGCGCGTCGCCTTGCGGCGGCAAGTTCGTATCCCTTGGCGGCGGCGGTATCCGCGAGCCTCTCGACGAGGGCGTGGATCGATTCCGACGTGACCGCCACGCCGACCCCGTTCAGCAACTCGACGGAGGTCCGCAGTCCCGCGCAACCCGCCGCATTCAGGGTGCCGCACTCGAATCGGCTGGCGTCGGGGTGCAGATCCCCGTCCGAGCGGTATTCCTCGAACCCGGCCAGGCTGGCCCAGCCCAGCTCCGATGGAGTGAGTTCCGGCATGAAGTCCCGGTCCACGAAGAACACGGCCGAGCCCTCGGGCCCCAGCAGCCACTTGTGGCCGGAAGCGGACAGCGCGTGGACGCCGCATCGCTTGACGTCGATCGGAAAGGCCCCCATGCCCTGGACGGCGTCCAGCACGAGAAGGCATCCTCTCCGCCGGCAGATCTCGCCGACGGCCGCCAGGTCCCACCTGAATCCTGTCAGGTAGTGGACGTAGCTCAGCGCCGCGAGCCTCGCACCGCGACAGGCCCGGTCAAGGTCGTCCAGATCGAGCGAGCCGTTCCGGAGCCGCAGGCTCCTGAAGCGGACGCCCCGACGTTCGCAAAGGGCGCGCCACGGGACATAGTTGGCCGGGAAATCGCTCTCAAGTCCGACAACGACATCGCCCGGGCGCCACGCCACGCCGTTGGCGACCGCCGAGAGCCCTTCCGACGTGTTCTTCAGGATTGCAATCTCGTCCGGTCCGCAGCCGAGCATCTTCGCCGCAGCCCGTCGAAGGGCGGCGCACTCCTCGGTCCAGCGCGCGAAGCCGTGCACGCCGTGACGCATGGCGTCCGACACCTGGGCTCGCATGGCCTCGGCGGTGCGTTTCGGCAGCGGAGCAATCGCCGCATGGTTGAAATAGGCGTATTCGGCGACTACCGGGAATTGCTCTCGCATCGCACGGATGCCCTTCGGGCTCTCGAAACGCGGATCCGGCGATTGGGCACGCCATGCATCTCGCGGAGGACCCCCGCGTCCGCCCTGATGCATGACCATTTCCGTGTCCGTCCGACTGCCGCCCGCCCCGGAACGAATCCTAGAACCAGCTTCCGAAGGAGTAGCTGAGTCGGGTGTAGTAGTATCCGCCGCTCAGCCCCCACGGGGTGAACTGGCTATAGGGGAGGCCAAAGATCTCGGCGAAGAGGTCCATTCGCTGGGAGAAAGTGTTCATGAAGTTCTGGCCGCCCAACGCGAGTGTCACCTGCTCGGTCAGCGAAACGCTTGCCTCCAGATCGAAGATGAATCGACCGTCCAGGAGCGGTGCGTCCTTGCCGCGCACGAACCGCGCGTCAAAGTGGTCGACCCACGAGCCGAAGTAGTTTGCACGGGCCACAACGTTCACTCGCCGCCCCAGCTTCTGGTTGAGTGCCACGTTGCAGCGGAACCGGGGCACTCCGAACTCCAGGCCGCGCACGTCGCCCGGGCTCAGCAGGTCCGACTGTCTCGTTAGCTGGGTGTGGGTGTAGTTCAGGGCGGAGGTGAAGACCGTGTTGCCGCGGAGAGAGGCGGGAGCGTACGTCGAGACCACGTCGATCCCTTGGTTCCGGCTCGAGAAGTCGTTGATGAAGAACCGGAAAAAGGCCAGCGTTCCTGCGGAGGCGATTCCTTCCGACACGAGCAGCGCGCGTTCGTCATCGGTCAGCGTGAACGTTTGCGACAGGGCAAGGCGATTGGACAGGTCGACGCGGAAGTAGTCGGCGGTCAGCGTGAAGTTTCCTGTGTCGACGACAAGTCCTGCCGTCAGATTGACCGATGTCTCGGGCTCTAGAGGCCTGCCGCCCCGCAGTTCCGCCGCCCGAAACGTGGACGGCACATTGGCGCTGTCTACCAGCTGCAGCGAGTCCGGATCGATGGTCGTCTGCACATTGAGCGTGTTCTGCTGGCCCGGAGTCGGTGCACGGAACCCGGTGCTGGCGCCGCCACGCACGGAGACCGCGTCGCTCAGCCCGAAACGGGCCGACAGCTTGCCGTTCGTCGTGGATCCGAAGACGTCGAAGTGCTCGTACCGCACGGCGCCGCCCACTGTCCACCGGTCAACCGGGTCCCGCAGCTCAAGATCCCCGTATAGCGCCACATTGCTGCGATTCCACGAACCGGCCGTATAGTCCGGAAAGCCGGGGAAGCCATTGGAGCCGGAGACGAATCCCTGCGCGGCGTACGGTCCCACCTCCCAGGACGGTCTTCCTCCGGCGCCGATCGAGAAACGCTCGTTGCGCCACTCGGAGCCGGCTGCGATGTGGATCACGTCGGTCGGGGCATAGGTGACATCGAAGTTCAGGTTCACGTCTTCCTGCCGATAGAGGCCCGGTTTGAACTCCCGCGGAGTCTCGGGTCCGAGCGAGGCGTTGACCGTGTTCTCCATGAAGAAGTCGGACTCGTGGGCTCCGTAGCTGGCACTGGCATCCCACGTCATGCCGGTGGCCAGGACTCCGCGGACGCCGCCCACGACCGAACGGTCGTTGACGACGCCGCCGAACCGGGGTGTGAATCCGCCCGGGGCGATCTCCCGGAACGAGAAGCAGTTCGGGTCGTTGAATACCCGCGAGAGGGCCGCCGGGTCCGGCACGTTGTTGGTGATCCGGACCGTCGGGCAGTTCGCGGATCCGTCCAGGACGCCGTCGTGCGCGTCCAGCACGTCTGCGACCATCAGCGTCTCGCCGTCGTCGAGGCTGTAGATGTTGGCCCGGTTGTTGGGATTTCGAAAGTAGAAGCCCTCGGTGACCCTCTTGTTGGCATAGTTTGTGTGGCCGTAGAGCATCACGTTGTTGGAGAACAGGTGGCCGAAGTTGCCGAAGAACTTCACGTCGTTGTCAATGGTCGGGTTGCCCCAGATCTGTGCGGGATCGGCCACCGCCGTGTTGCCCGCCGCGATGAGGCCAGCCGCGTCGGCACGCTGGACGCTGCGGTTCGTCGGGTCGGAGTTGCCGTACTCGAGGCTGAGGTTGGCGAACCCCGTCTTGCCGATCGGCAGGCCGACGTTGCCTGCGATCGTGTAGGAATCGCCATCGCCCTCCCGGTAGGTGCCGGTGTGGAACTCCAGGCTGCCACCGGTCGGAGCGTCCTTCAGTTGGAAGTTCATCACACCAGCGATGGCGTCCGAGCCGTACTGGGCTGCAGCGCCGTCTCGCAGCACCTCCACCTGCTGCAGCGCGATGGCGGGAATCGTCGAGATGTCCGGACCCTGGGCGCCGTCCGTCACACCGGCGAACCAGGCGATGACCGAGGAGCGATGGCGACGCTTGCCGTTCACGAGGACCAGCGTGTGATCGTGGCCAAGATTCCGCAGGCTGACCGGCCTCACGAGGGTGGCCGCGTCGCTGATCGGATGCGTCGCCACGTTGAACGAGGGGATCAGCGTCCGCAGCTGATAGTCGAGCGTGGTGGTGCCCTGCCGAGCGACATCCTGCAGCGGGATGGCGTCGATCGGGACCGGAGAGGTGGTCACCGAGCGCGGCTGGGCGCGGCTCCCGACCACCACCAGTTCCGTGCTCACAAGGCGCAGCTCAAGAGCGAAGCTGACCATGCCCTCGGACTGATCGAGGGTGCCTTCGAAGGTCTCGAAGTTCTCGGCCTCCACCCTGGCCCGGTGTGGCCCCGGGCCAAGGCCGCAGATGGTGGCGGTGCCTGCACTGTCCGTCGTCTGCTCGCGAGTCCCGATGGTGACCGTCGCACCCTGGATGAATGCCGAAGAAGGGTCGAGAATCCTGACCTGCAGGCACGGTTCCGTCCGCTGGGCCACTGCGGAAGGGAGCGCAGCCTGAAAAAGAACCGCAATCAGCGCAATAAAGACGCTTGAATTGCGAGATCTCATGGTCGCTCTTCGCATGTCCACTTCCCTCAGACGGCCCACAATTTCCAGACCGGCTGTCCCACCGGATCGGGGCAACGCCACACGTCTTTCCGCAAGACCTGAGTACATCATCCCACAGGCGCCGGCGGGCTGGGAGATGATACAAGGAAACATCCGAGCACGGTTTTGGCTTCTGTGGAAGCCGGCCCGCCGGCCCGCGCCGGGGTTTCGGCAAGCCTCGCTTCCAGGACGCCGCCACGCAAGAGGGTCTTGCCAGCTTCGGGGGTACGTATATACTAAGCATGCCGGAGCGGTCCGCAGAAGCGCCCGGCGGAGAGTACGGAGGCGATTCCCATGACACGAATCCGCGGAACACTCCCCTTGGTCCTGGCCTTGGTGTTGGCCGGTTCCGCCCTCGCGAACGACGATCCGGGTTCCAGCAAGCGGAAACCCAAGAACGCCAAGCAGGATGTCGAGGCGATTGGCGAGCGCCAAGTGGCGAGGGGCCCGAACTTCTGGTCGATCGAGAAGGAAATCGCCCTCGGCAAGCGGCTCGCCCAGGATGTGGAGCGCCACTCCAAGATCGTCGACGACCCCGTCATTGCCGAGTACGTGAACCGCGTCGGGCAGAATCTGGTGCGCAGTTCCGATGCGAAGGTTCCGTTCACGATCAAGCTCATCGACAGCGCCGACGTCAACGCGTTCGCGCTGCCGGGCGGGTTCTTCTTCGTGAACAGCGGACTGATGATGCGCGCCGAAAGCGAGTCCGAGCTCGCGGGCGTGATGGCGCACGAGATCGCTCATGTCGCCGCCCGGCACGGGACACGGCAGGCCACGAAGGCGCAGCTGGTGCAGTTCGCGACGATACCGCTGCTGTTCATCGGCGGCTGGACGGGCTACGGCATCTATCAGGCGAGCGGCTTCCTGATCCCGATGACGTTCCTGAAGTTCTCGCGGGGCATGGAGTCCGAGGCCGACTTCCTGGGGGTGCAGTACCTCTACAAGGCGGGCTACGACCCCACGTCGTTCATCGACTTCTTCGAGAAGATGCTGGCGGACGAGAAGCGGCGGCCCGGCACGATGTCCAAGCTCTTCCGAAGTCATCCGCCGCACGGATCGCGCATCCGCAAGACACAGAAGACGATCAACGAGCTCCTGCCAGGCAAGCGGGAGTACGTGGTCAACACTTCCGAGTTCCTGCAGGTCAAGGAAAGGCTCGCGCAACTGGTGCTGCGCCGCAAGGAGACGACCGAGGATCCCAACAAGCCCCGGCTGCGGCGGACCAGCGCGGGCGGCACCATCCCCACCGACGACATCGACGTGGAGTCGACGGAGGAGGAAGAGGACGAGCGGCCCACCCTGAAGCGTCGCTGACGCCCGGACGGCCGCTTAGTCGGACATCACCGTCTTGCTGAAATCCCTGGGCTGGTCGACGTCCTTGCCCAGGTAGACGGCCACGTGATAGGCCAGCAGCTGTAGCGGGATCAGTTCGACCGCCGGCTGCAGCAGTTCCCGCGTCTGCGGCACGTGAATGACCGCGTGGGCGTGGCCCTCGAGCCGGTCGTCGCCTTCGTTCGCGATGCAGATCACCCGTCCCTTCCGGGCCGTCATCTCCTGGACCTGCGCGCGCGTCTTCTCGTAGCGCATCACACTGGACCGGTGCCGCTCGTCGACGGTGGCGAGAGCGACGACCACCATGTCCCCGTCGATCAGGGCCGTCGGGCCATGCCGCATCTCCCCGGCCGCGCAGGCGTCGGCCTGGATGCTGCACAGCTCCTTCAGCATGCGCGCTCCCTCGAGCGCGATCGCGAAGTGCGCGCCCCGGCCCAGGTAGAGCACCTTGCCCGCGTGGGCGATTGTGCGGGCCAGGCTCTTGCACTTTCCCGAGAGTTCGAGCGCGGACTCCACGAGGCCCGGAAGCTCCATCAGGTCCCGGGCGCAGTTCGCGGACGCCTGCTTCGACAGGAGTCCCCGCACCTGCGCCAGGCACATGGCAAACAGGAACATGGCCGTGAGCTGCGACGAAAGCGACTTGGTGGAGGCGGCGGCCAGCTCCGGACCGGCCTTGGTGTAGATCGCGCCGCGTGCGCTGTTCGCGATCGTGGAGCTGACGGAGTTGCACACGGCGATCGTGTTGGAGCCCTTGTGGTGGAGAAGCTGCTGGGAGGCAATCGTGTCCGCCGTCTCTCCGGACTTGCTGATCACCAGCGAGAGCACATGCTCGTCGACGACGGGATCGCTGTAGCGGAATTCGCTCCCGAACTCCGCCTCGACGTGGATGCGGGCCATCTGCTCGATCATTGCCTTGGCGGCCAGGCCGGCGTTCCAGGAGCTGCCCGACCCGATCACGTTGAGGTGGCGGATCCGGACCAGCTCCCGGGCGGTCAGTCCGAGCTCGTCGAGGAAGACCTTGCCGGTCTCCACGTCGATGCGCCCGAGCACGGTCTCGCGAATCGCCCGCGGCTGCTCGAAGATCTCCTTGAGCATGAGGTGCTTGTACCCGCTCTTCTCGGCCATGATGGGGTCCCAGAGCACATGGTGGACCGGGCGGTAGACCGGCCGGCTGTAGGTGTCGAGCACGAGCACCTCGCTGGCGGTCAGCACGGCGAGGTCCTGGTATTCCAGGCGGATGATCTCGCGGGTCCGGCTGAGAATGGCGGGGATGTCGGATGTGACGAAGTTCTCCTGCTTGCCGAGACCGACCACCATCGGCAGCCCGAGGTGCGCCGCCACGATCTTGTCCGGCTCGTCTCGCAACACGGCGGCGATGGCGCACCTGCCCTCGATCTCGAGGGTCGCCTGGCCGAGCGCGTCCTCAAGCGCCGCCCATGGTCCGCTGTGGCTGCTGATCAGGCGCGCGACGACTTCGGCGTCCATGCATCCCGCGTCGACCCCCAGGCGAGCCCGCAACGCCTTGATGTTGCTGGGCTTGCCGGAGAGAGCGATCGCGATGCCGTCGCTTGCCGCCCTGCCCCGGCGTCCGGGCCCGGAGCGGCGGGCGCCGGTGTCCCAGCTGGTGTGCCCGACTCCGAACGTGCCCTCCACCGACTCCAGGCGCACTGCCGCCTCAAGGTTCCGAAGCTTCCCTTCCGCATGCCACGACCGCAGCGACCCGGGCGACCCGATCGCCATTCCGGCCGCGTCGTAGCCGCGGTACTCGAGCTTTCTCAGGCCTTCGAGGATGATCGGGCCAGCCTGCTTGTCTCCGACGTATCCGACGATTCCGGCCATGGTTCGCTGCTCGGCCTACGAGGGTTCCAGCACGGTGACCTCGTAGTCCTCGATCACCGGGTTGGACAGCACTTCGGCGGCAAGGCGCTCCAGGTTGGACCGCGCCGTCTCGCGGCTGGTGCCGGGGGCGAGGTCGATTTCAAAGAACTTGCCCTGTCGAACCCCCAGGATCTCTTCGTGGCCGTGGCTTTGCAGTGCCTGCGTGATGGCCCGTCCCTGGGGGTCGAGAACCGTTTTCTTGAACGCCACCTGAATGATTGCCCGCACGCCACATTATATGCGCGGGGCGGGAGGCTTCCTTCCGGGGCGGGTTCACTTCCCGATGCAGAACGTGGAGAAGATCCGGTTGAGGATGTCGTCGACGGCGGTGCCCCCGGTGATCTCGTCGAGTGGCCGCAGGGCTTCGTAGAGATCCAGCAGGAGCATTTCGTGCGGCACTTCGGTTCGCGCCGCCCCCTCCGCCCCGTCGAGGGCCGTCCGCACCTCGCGCAACAGGCGCTCCTGCCGAATGCTGGTCACGAAGGCCCCTTCCCGCAGTGCGTCCATTCCGGGCACGGCCCGCTCCCGGATGCTCGCTCGCAGCACGTCGATGCCGTCACCCGTCTTCGCGGATACCCGCAGCATGTCCGCGCGTGCCGGGTACCGCTCGGGCAGGTCGCTCTTGTTGCCGACGAGCAAGGCGGGGCAGGCCTCGCCGGCCCGCTTCCAGAGCTCTTCGTCCGAAACCGCGGGGTCTTCCGAAAGGTCCACCACGACGATGGCGCAGTCGGCCTCCTGCAGGGCCTGCCAGGTCCGCTTGACGCCCTCCGACTCGATCAGGTCCCGGGTTGCGCGGATCCCCGCCGTATCGACAAGCTCGACGGGAATGCCGTCAAACGACGCCGTCTCGCTGATCGCGTCCCGCGTGGTGCCCGCAGCGGCGTTGACGATGGCCCGGTTGCGCTCCAGGAGGCGGTTGAACAGGCTCGACTTCCCGACGTTGGGGCATCCTATGATGGCCAGGCGCAGCCCTCCGCGCACGACCCTGCCCACCGCGGATCCCTTGACCAGCGAGCCGACGGTCCTCCGGATTGGTCCGAGACGCGCCAGGATCTCCGCTGCGGGGGCCACCTCGACGTCGTCTTCCGCGAAATCGATGCCTGCCTCCAGCAGCGCGATCAGCTCGAGAAGCCGCGCCTTCGCGCCGCCCAGCCGCTCCGACAGCTCCCCCGAGGTCTGGCGCGCCGCCACGCGCGCCTGGTACAGCGTTGAGGCTTCGATGAGGTCCCGCACCGCCTCGGCCTGCACGAGATCGATGCGCCCGTTGCGGAAGGCGCGGCGAGTGAACTCGCCCGGCTCCGCCAGTCGCGCTCCGAGCTCCAGCGCTCGCTCGACGGCGAAGCGCACTACGGGAGGCGAGCCGTGGCAGGAGATCTCGACGACATCCTCTCCGGTGTAGCTGCGGGGCCCGGGGAATCGCGTGGTCAGCACGCGGTCGACGAGGGCGCCCTCCGCGTCGACGAGGGCGCCCAGCGTCGCGGCGCGGACCGGGAACCGGCTCCCCGGGACGAGCCCGCGGGCGATCTCCTCCGCGCGCGGTCCCGAGAGGCGGACGATGCCGACGGCGGAGCGGCCGGCGGGCGTGGACGGCGCGACAATCGTGTCGCCTGCCAGACCCGCGACGTTGGGATCGAGAGGTGGCACCGCGCCCCTGCCGGATGCGCTCCGGCCGGGGTCAGGCCGGTCTCCCCTTGCTTGGCTCGACGATCGTGTAGCGACGCGGCGGCGTGCCTTCCGAGTGCGTCGTCACCTCCCGCTCGTGCCGCAGAGCGAGATGGATGATCCGGCGCTCGCGCGACGTCATCGGGCGGAACTCGAATCGTCCGCCCGTGCGCTTGACGCGGTCGGCCGCCGCCTCGGCGGTTCGGCACAGCTCCTCGATCCGCACCAGGCGATAGTCGTCGACGTCGAAAATCAGCCGGTAGCGGTCGTGGTGCGGAACACGGAGCGCTTCGAGTGTCAGCTGCTCCAGAGCAAGCAGGACTTCGGCGCGGTTCTTGAGCAGCAGACCGGCGTCCCCGCCGTCGAAGTCCACGGCGATCTCGGGGCCGATCGCCTCGTCGCGACCGTTCACCGCGAAGATGTCGTAGTCCAGATCGAAGTCCGCGGCATCAAGCAGCGGGTCGAGGAAGGTTTCGATTCGAGGAGCGATTCCGTCGACCGTCCACTCGATTTCCGGCATGAGGCAACAGGCAGGCTGAAAGCGTCGGGTCCCGGCCCGGTCACCTTCTGCGCTTCCTGCGCTTGCCGCGGGGACGCCCGGTATCAAGCTGAAGCTTCTCTTGGGGCAGCCGGTTCAGCAGCAGCTGCTGGCCGATGCCGACGCAATTGCTGGTGAGCCAGTATAACACCAGCCCTGCCTGGAACTGGTAGAAGATGAAGCCGAACAGCAGGGGCATGAACTTCATCATTCGCGCCTGCATGGCGTCGGCGGTCGGGGTGGGCGTGAGCGCCTGGGACCAGAACTGCGTGGCGACCATCGCGAGTGGCAGGACGCGGATCGCCAGCGTCTCGGGATTGGAGAGGTCGCTGACCCAGAGCCATTCCGCCTGGCGCATCTCGATCGCCACAGTCAGCAGCTTGTAGAACGCGAAGAAGAACGGCATCTGGAGCAGGATGGGCAGGCATCCGCCCATCGGATTGACCTTGTACTTCTTGTAGAGCGCCTGCAGCTCCTCGTTCTGCTTCGACTTGCGGGGGTCCCGCATGGACACGCCCTTGTACCGGTTGTTGATCTGCTTGACGAGCGGCTGCAGCTGCTGCATCTTCCGCATCGACTTCGTGCTCTTGTACTTGAGCGGGAAGAGCACCGTGTTGATGACGATCGTGACGACGACGATGCTCCAGCCCCAGTTCGCGACGACGCTGCCGTAGACCCACCGGAGCATCAGGAACAGAGGTTCGGCGATGAACGCGAAGAAGCCGAAGTCCACGATCCTGGGCAGCGCCCGGCCGAGTCCGTCGACGGAGGACAGTGCGTCCCTGCTCTTGGGGCCGACGTAGAACCTGAGCCGGTTGCTCGGGGCGCCGCCGAACGCCGCCGCGGCATAGGTCTGGAGATCGCCGGCCTCGCCGTTGGCCGGCTCGATCTCGACCGCGCCGGCCTCGATGCTGAGATCCGCGCCCGCCTCGGGAATGGCGGCGGCGGCGAAGAAAAGGTCCTCGAGTCCTGCGAACAGGTAGTAGCCGGAGCGGGCGACCTTCTCGTCCTCTGCGTCCGAGGCCGCGACGCGCTCAATCTCTCCCGCGTCGTGGTAGAAGACTTGGCTGAAGGCGGAGTTCCCGGCCTGCGCCGTATCCCCGAAGCCGCCGCCCCAGGCGATCAGGTGCCGCTGCGGCCTTCCCCCTTCGGCCACCTCGGTCTCGACCCGGACCAGGTAGCCTTCGGCCTCGAATTCGAACGACTTGCGGATCAGGAGACCGTCCTTGGCGAACTCGAACACCACGGTCTCCGGCGCGCGCCGAACGGGAGGGCCGGAGTTGACAGAGAACAGGGCCTCGTCGGCGCCGAGGATCGAGTCCCCGCCGGGCAGGACGAGCCGGAACGGATTGCCGTGCCGGGCGGCTCCCTGCCGGTGGACCAGGTCCAGAGGCTCTCCGCGCGCGTCCTTGTACTCCTTGAGCTTCCAACTCCTGACAGCTGCCCCGCGGTTGGTGAATTCCACCGAGAACGTCTCGGTCTCGACCGTGACCGTCCGCTCGGAGCCGGCCTCGATGGCCTCTCCCTCCGGCGGAGGCGCAATGCTGGGCGCCGGAGTCGGGGGGGCGTCGGCACGCTCGCTTTCCGCGCCGGCGGCCGGGGCGGCGGGCGCCGGGGCCGTGTCGGGGACCGGCGGCGCCTCGGGCCTCGGCACGAGAAACATGTACGCCCCCATGACCACTGCGGAGAGCACCGCCGCCAGCAGCATTCTGCGCTGGATGAACTGGTCGTCGTTGAGCCGGTCAGGCATCCGTCGCACCGAACCTTTCCGGAACGGGATCGATCCCTCCCGGGGCGAAGGGCCGGCAGCGCAGGATGCGCCCCGCGGCCAGCCTGGAGCCTCGCAGGACGCCGTGGCGCTTGATCGCCTCTTGCGCGTACGCGGAGCACGTGGGGTGGAACTTGCAGCTGGTCATCAGAAGATGGGATATGAAGGCCTTGTAGACGCCGAGCAGCGCCAGTGCAGCGAGCTGCGGGAACGTGAGCTCACGGCGTCCGCCGGTCTCGGCCGAGTCTCCTGACGGCCTTGGGCAGCATCCGGACAATCGCATTCTCCACCTCTCCCGACTGTGCTCCGGCCAGTCCCGGCCGGGCGTGCAAGACCATGTCGACGCCGTCGGGGACCAGGGACCAGTGTTTCCTGACAGCTTCCCGCAAGAGGCGCTTGCACCGGTTCCGCGCGACCGCGTTGCCCAGTCTTCGTGTGACGGTGAGACCTATGCGCCCCGGCTGCCCGGAGCCGGTGATCCGGACGAACACGGAAAACAGCCTGGTTCCCACCCGGACCCCTCCATCATAGACCGCGCGGAAGTCGGCTCGCTTCCGAATACGCCTCTCCGGTGGAAATCCGAGCGCGGGCAAGGCCACCCGGACCAGCCGTTTCCTACTTGTCGCTGACGCTAAGTCGCTTGCGTCCCTTGGCACGGCGGGCGGCGATCACGCGCCGTCCTCCCGGAGTCCTCATCCGGACACGAAAGCCGTGCTTCTTGGCTCTCTTGCGCCGGTTCGGCTGGTACGTTCTCTTCGGCATCTGCGGCTCCTGCTGTCGGGCGCCTTCCGGAGCCGGTCGCGCCGGGAGCCCCTCAAGACCTCAGCCTAGCACAGGCGCAGGGACCGCAAAGCACCGACCGGAGTTCCGCCGGAACCGGGCCGGCCAGCCTATCCTAGGAGGATCCATGTGCCGTCTGGTTGTCACGATGCTCGCCATGTGCTCCGTCCTGTCCGGGGGCGCGGTCCGGTTCGCGGAGGACGGCGCCCTGAAGATGCTCTACGACAACCGCATGTACCCCCAGGCGGTCGAGAGCGGCGGCCACGTCTACATCGTCTGGCGGGGGTCTGGGGGCCTGCCCTGGATCCGAGCCTACGACCTCGGCTCCAGAAGTTTCTCCGAGCCGAGGATGCTCTTGGACGGGCTCGACGTTGAGATCGACGCCGAACGCTTCCGGAGGGACCAGCACTATGCTCCGGTGGTGTGGGCCGAGTCCGACGGCCGCCTGCACGTGGCGTTCGGATTCCACCGGACGCCCGGCTACCACCTTGCTTCCTCCCGCCCCGGAGACATCGGGCGCTGGGAGCTCTTGCCGGCGATATCCCACTCCGTCTCCTATCCCCAGGTGCACCGGATCGCCGGCGGCAGGACGCTTGTCTACTTCCGCGAGAGCGGGCATCTCGGATTCTGGACGTACCGCGTGTCCGCCGACGGGGGCCGCACCTGGCAGGGGCCCGGATCGCCGGTCATCGACATGGACGCTCCTCCCCACCGGTCCCCCCTGGCCTCCCATGCCGGCTCCTACCAGACGACCCAGGTCAGCGCCGACGGCCGCTCGCTGCACATCGCCTTCGTCTGGAAGGTCGAGGAGCCGGTGCGGAGCAGCCGATACGGGGGCGTGATGCACGACTACACCCGTCGCCACAACCTCTACTACGTCCGCCTCGACCTCAAAACCGGGAAGGTCTTCAGCGCGCAGGGGAAGGAACTCCCAAGGCCGGTCGACTTCGGCGCGGCCCAGGCCGACTGCCTCGTGTGGGACACCGAGGGAGGGAGCGCCTCGGTCGGCCCTTCCATCGCGCTTGGAGCCCGGGGCGAGCCGTACCTTCTGCTGCCAGTCTCCGACGAGACGCCGTACAAGTCCACGTTCCACTTCATCCGCATGGCGGGCGAAGGCTGGGAAAGCGTCCCGCTCGCGGAAACGGGGCATCCCTTCAACTCGACCCACCTGCTCCGCCGTCCGGACGGCTCGTTCCGGGCGTTCCTGATCGCCGGTGACGGCGAGGCGAACGAGCCCGGGGAGATGAACCGCTACGGCTGGGGCGACCGCGTGGAGGAATGGACTTCCGACGCCGGCGGAGCCCGCTGGCGCCGGGTTCGGAGCCTTGTGCCGGAAGAGGGCGTCCGGTATCAGAGCGTCAAGTTCGTCCGGGGCGAGCGCGGCGGGGTGCTTGACGACCTGCTGCTCTTCTATGCCTGGAAGGGCGACGGCAGGGGACGCGCCTACCTGCTCGACGAGCGGAACTGACCGGGAGGGCCTTAGGCCGGAACGCGTCCGCCGGCCCGGAACGGGTCAGAGATTCCGGATTTGGCGCGTCTCGTGGAGAAACTGGTCCAGGTCCTTGAAGTCGCGGTACACGGAGGCGAACCGGAGATAGGCCAGCTTGTCGACCTTGAGCAGCATCTGCATGAGACGTTCCCCGATGGCCTTCGTCCTGCACTCCCGGTCCTGCGACTCGATGACCAGGTTCTCCGCGGCAGCGACCATCTCCTGCATCGTGGCCATCGTCACGGGGCGCTTCTCGCAGGCGCGCAGCAGGCCCTCGAGGACCTTCTTCTTGTCGAACCGCTCCCGGCGTCCGTCCTTCTTGATCACCATGTAGGGGATCTCGTCCAGATGCTCGTACGTCGTGAAGCGCCGCCCGCACTTGACGCAGTGGCGTCTCCGGCGGATCGAGTGCCCGTCCTTGCTCATCCGGGAATCGATGACCTTGTCCTTGAGGTGGAAGCAGAACGGGCAGCGCATGGGTTCTGGAGCCAGAATCGATTCTAGCGCAAACCCCCTGACGGCTATACTCGGGGGATGCTGCTTCGCACGATTCTGCTGCTCGCCGGTTCGGTAGTGGTGCTGACCGCTGCGGCGCCCAACATTTTGTGGATAAGCTCCGAGGACAACGGCCCACACCTAGGTGTCTACGGCGATTCCTACGCCACGACGCCGAACCTCGACGCGCTGGGCCGCCGGGGCATGATCTACCGCAGCGCATGGTCCACCGCGCCGGTGTGCGCGCCCGCCAGGACCACGATCATCAGCGGCATGTACCCGCCTTCCACGGGCTCGCAGCACATGCGGTCCATGGTCAGGCTGCCGTCGCCAATGAAGATGTTCCCTCGGTACCTGCGGGACGCCGGCTACTACGCCTCCAACAACGCCAAGCAGGACTACAACCTCGAGCTGACGGGTGAGGTCTGGGACGAGTCCAGCCGCGAAGCCCACTGGCGCAAGCGGGCTCCCGGACAGCCGTTCTTTGCGGTGTTCAACTTCACCGTCACCCACGAGTCGCAGATCCGCCGCCGTCCGCACGACGCCGTGCACGACCCGGAACGGGTCACGGTCCCGGCATACCATCCCGACACGCCCGAGAGCCGCCGGGACTGGGCCCAGTACCACGACAAGATGACCGAGATGGACTCCATGGCGGGCAGGGTCCTTGACCAGCTGCGCGAGGACGGGCTGGAGGATGACACCATCGTCTTCTATTGGGCCGACCATGGCCCCGGCATGCCGCGCAGCAAGCGGTGGACCTACAATTCCGGCCTGAACGTGCCGATGATTCTCTACGTGCCGGACAAGTTCGGGGATCTGCGGCCGGCCGAGTACGCGGCGGGCGGGGAGAGCGACCGGCTCGTCGGTTTCGTGGACCTGGCCGCGACCGTTCTGAGCCTCGCGGGCGTTCGACCGCCCGAGCACTTCCAGGGCCATGCGTTTGCGGGGAAGCACGAGACGCCGCGGCCGCCGTACTCCTATGCCTTCCGGGGCCGGATGGACGAGCGCTACGACATGGTCCGCAGCGTTCGGGACGAACGCTTCATCTACATCCGCAACTTCATGCCGCACCGGATCTACGGGCAGTTCATCCAGTACATGTTCCAGACGCCTACGACGGCGGTCTGGCACCGGATGTACGGGGAGGGCCGGCTGGCGCCTCCCCGGACCCATTTCTGGGAGACGAAGCCGGCCGAGGAGCTGTACGACCTGCATGAGGATCCCTACGAGACCCGGAACCTGGCGGCGGACCCGGCCCACGGGGAGGTGCTGGAGCGCATGCGCAACGCGCGTCGCGAGTGGTCCCTGTCGATCCGCGACCTCGGCTTTCTGCCGGAGAGCATGATCCACTCCCGGTCCGCCGGCGACGCGCCCCACGCCATGGCCTCCGACCCGGCACGATTCCCGATGGGCCGCATCATGGCCATGGCCGAAGCCGCGACTTCGGCGCGCGGCGCAGGGATCGACGAACTGCGGGTGGGTCTCGGGGACGCGGACAGCGCGGTGCGGTACTGGGCTGCAACCGGCGCGCTGGTCCGAGGCAGCGACGCCGTCGCCGAACTGGCGGGCCCATTGCGCAGGGCGCTCGCGGACGAGGACCCCGCCGTGCGGGTCGTTTCGGGCGAGGCCCTGGGCCGCTACGGAAGCGATGCCGACGCCGGGCAGGCATTGCCCGTGCTGCTGGACCTGGCCGACGGGAGCCGCCACGGAATCTACGTGGCGATGGCCGCCCTGAATGCGATCGACTACATGGACGGCCGCAGCGACCCTGCACTCGACAGGATTCTTGCCCTGCCGGCTGAAGTGCCGGGGCAGAATCCGCGGTTCCGGGCCTACCTGCCGAACCTGCTCGCGAAGATTCGCTCCGATGCCGGGCGGGACCCGCGGCAGCAGTGACGGGATTGCCGGACATGGATCGGCGGGTGTTCCTGGCCAGCGGGTTGGCGGCTTCGGTCTCGAAGTCCGCTGAGCGCGGCGGCCTCGAGGCCGCGTCGGAGCTGATCGGCCGGCACGTCGAGAGCGGGCGGGTGCTCGGGGCCTCGCTGGATGTCCGGACGGATGCGGGCTCCTACGGCAGGTCGTTCGGGACCGCCGCTTCCATGGACTCAATCTTCCTGCTGGCCTCCATCACGAAACCCATGACGGCGGCCGGGGTGATGTTGCTCGCCGACCGCGGCGCGCTCCGGCTTGCGGACCCCGCACGGCGGTTCATCCCGGAGTTCCGAGAGGGAGCGCGGTCGCGGGTGACCGTCAAGCACCTCCTCACCCACACTTCGGGGCTGCCCGACCAGCTTCCCGAGAACGTAGAGCTGCGGAAGCGCAACGCCCCGCTGAGCGAGTTTGTCGAACGCACGATCCGCACGGACCTGCTCTTCGAGCCCGGCACGAGGTACTCGTACCAGAGCATGGGAATCCTGCTCCTGGCCGAGATCGCCGAGCGCATCACCGGCCGCGCGTTTCCGGAGTTCCTGGAACAGGAGCTCTTTCGACCGCTCGGAATGGAGCGGACAGCGCTCGGGCTGGACGGGATCCCGCTTGAGCGAACCCAGCCCAAGTTTGTCAGCTGATGGGCGATTTCGGCGGAATTTCGCCCTTTTCGACG
>JAPPMB010000136.1 GCA_028819255.1 Bryobacterales bacterium
ATCCCTCCCTGTCCAAGTAAGTTAATGCGCCCCCGCAGCAAAGTTAATGCCATTGCTTGGCGCGCCCCCCGACGCGCCGCGGCTGCGCTCTCTGTTCGAGTGCCTCGGCAGCGTGCCCGAATACCGCCATGCGCGGGGCAAGCGCTACAGCCTGCGCAGCGTGCTGGTGCTGGCGGTGGCCGCGCGGCTGGCCGGCTACCGCGGAGTGACGGCCTTCGCGCAGTTCGCCGGCCTGCTCAGCCAGGAACAGCGGCGGGCGGTGGAGTGCTTCTACAGTCCCACCCGACAGTGCTACACCGCACCCTCGATCACCACGTTCCACAACATCCTCGCCACGCTGCCGCCGGACACGCTGGAGGAGGCGATCGCGAAATGGGTCTCGCAGGAGAGCGCGCAAGTTCCGCAGAATGAAGCGGATACGGACTTGTCCAAGGCCACTGGGGAGGCACGGAAGGCAGACAGGAAGCCTGCGCGGAAAGCCTCACGGAAGGCGGGAAGGGCCGCGCGGAAGGCAGCCCGAAAGAGCCGCAGGCGCCGTCGCGGGAAGCGCGGTCTGCGGGGCGTCAGCATGGACGGCAAGGATGTGCGCGGCGCCTCGCAGCAGACCGCGAACGGCCGCCGCATGCTGGTCGCGGCCGTGGAGCAGGGCCAGGGCAAAGTGCTGGGACAGCTGGAAGTGGACAGCAAGACCAACGAGATCCCCGCCGTGCGCGAGTTGGCCCTCCGGCTCGACCTCGTCGGGTGCGTGGTCACTTTCGACGCCCTGCATGCCCAGCACGAGACGGCGCGCTGCCTGCGGGAGGACTGCCGGGCCCACTATGTGATCACGGCCATCAAGGACAATCAGCCGACGATGCGGGAGGACCTGCTCGGCATGGACTTCGACGACTGCCCGATGGTCGAGACGCTCGGCAAGGAGCATGGCCGCATCGAGCGCCGCCGCTACTGGGTCAAGGACATCAGCGCCCCGGAATGGGACGGCTATGCGAGCCTGTACGGACGCAGGCAGGCCATCCGCATCGAACGCGAACGGCATGCGGTCAAGACCGGCAAGACCAGCAAGGAAGTCAGCTACGCACTCACTTCGCTGGGAGCCGAGGAGGCCAGTCCGGAGCAGCTCGCGGAACTGATCCGCAACCACTGGCATATCGAGAATCGGGTCCACTACGTGCGCGACTTCACGTACGACGAAGACCGCTGCCGCGTGTACGTGCGCGACTTGCCGCGCAATCTGGCATGCCTGACCAACACGGCGATCTCCATCATCCGCTGCCAGCCCCAGTTCCGCTACGTGCCGCAGACCAACCGCCATTTCGCAAAGCGCACGGGCGAGGCTCTCGCCCTGCTGCTGGACCCGCCTGGATAGACATGCAACGGACCCGCCAGTGTGCCGAACCACGCCTTGCCGGGCGTCAGGTCCCGCTGTGTCCGCGTTGGCCGCTTCCCCGTCCATGCTGCCCGGAATCTCGGCTCAACACCTCCTTGCCATGCAAGGCGGGCCCCAACCACCTGCTCCACAAACCGTGCGAGCCGCTACCGACCGCCATCAGGAGCCTCAGACCAGGACAATCGAATGTGCCTGGGCGGAAGCACGATCCGGAGCCGGGTTGCCAGATCATGTGGATGGGATACGATTTGCTCGCCAAAGCGACTTTGGGGCACCAGACGTGCCTAGCAGCCCATCAGGATGTCCTTCGAGACAAGGGCTGAGGCGAAGTGCGTAGTTCAGCATATTTATGGCTACATGGGAGGGCTAGCCGGACCCTGCGGGTGCCGCGTCCTCCACCGATGCGGTCTTTCCGGCCAGGTTCTCTAGATCGACACCCAGCCTGTAGGCTCGCACCTTTACTTCTGGATTCTTCTGTTCATTTTGCTCATCGCTCTCCACGCAATGACCGATCCTCCAGTAGGTGTCCTTCTCGACGAGCATCGTCAGCGTGCTGACTGGATTATCCGTCTTGAATCCATAGTGCATCGCTGCAGTCGCTCGCAGGTCATTGACTGCGTCCTGATTAGGACCGACGTATCCGCAAACTACGCCGTGCTCGTCGTCCAACCGCTTCCTATTCTCCTTTTTCAACGCATGCACCTGCACTTGCACCACCATCAGGACATCCGCCTGTCGGGGCTTGTCAAACGGCCGTTTCAGGCTGACCTCACTCATCGAGAGGGTTGCCTTCAGCTCCAGCTCCGAAACTCCCTTCTCGGCAGCAAATTCGGCCACACTCCCAGCTATACCCGCGACGATGAAGGGAAGTGCCAGATGGAACGAACTGTTCCACATCGCTTCTCTCATCCTCGAAGCTGAAATGTTTCCCTCAATATAGTCATCAGCATATTCGAAACCCTCCTTAAGGGACGACCACGCCTCCCCTGTCTCTTCAAGGCACCTTTTCAGGAATGCCATGATTGCGACCACCGGACAGGCAATCACCCCATCATCGAGACGACCCTGTAGAAATTGCTGCACAGAATCCCACGGAACCTTAATCCAATCCCTAACAGACCCAAGAGCCGACTCCAGAATGTTCGTTGTACACCATCCTGCACTTACGAAAAACACCGAGAAACACACTGCAACCACACCCACCACCACGACGGTCACAATTCTTCCGAATTTCTTTATGCGCCGCCAACATTCCTTGGTGAATCCGACCACTGACCTCCACATCTTTCCGGTGTGATCCCGTACCGCGCCCAACAGCTGTTTCATGAGAGAATTCCTTTCTGGCCCAGCATTCTGACCTGATTACGATCCCGAACTGTCTGGATATTTCGACCAACCCCGCAAAGCACGCGAAAAATCCGCGGGTGAAGGGCGACTGGAACCGCAACCAAGAAGCCCGTGTCGAGTTTGCCGGCGACGCCGTCGCACACGAGCCCACCGGGGCCGTCAAAAAGCACAGTACCTCCAAGTCGACTGCCTAGCGGCTCGCCAACGGCGCCCGCACCCCGGCCGAGCCCGAGGAGCTGGCCGGGTAACAGATCCTCGTCCACGACCGCCCCGCCGAACTCCGCGACGGCGTCGCCAGCGCGCTGGAGGTCCTCCAACACGAGATTTCTCGCGACGTCCGCGCCCTGTCGAAGCGACTCGTCGTCTCCTGCGAGACCATCGAGGACTCTTACACCCTCACCAAGAGCCCGCACGACCTGGCTTGCGTCGTCGAGGTCACTCTCCCCCAAGGGCAATTTTGTCACCGGCATCGGGCCCGCAGCGGCCAGCAAGGAAGCGGCCCCACACCTCGGGGATTCTTCCGCGGCACGTCACGGGCGATGGGCGGCCGCATTCTGCACGAGACAAGGACCGCCAGGTACGGTACCTCGTTCCGGACGAAAAATGGTCGCGGATCTCGAAGACTTCCCTGACCTTGGTGAACTCCTGCAGGGGCCCATCGTCGAAGGCCTCAAGCCACGGATAAAAGCGCGACATCATTACACGTGCCAGCGTGCGTGCATACGTCTCTTGGGCATTTCGCCCCGGCCGGGTGCCCCCGCAGGCCGGGCGGCCAGTTCCTCGCTCAAGCGGGTAGTTGCCGCGAACCGCCCCGAATCACCCGAACCGAATTTGAACTGAGACCCCGGGGATACGTCACCGAGCCGCCCGGAAAGGCGCCGACCCAGTCGTGCTCCCATTCCCAGACATTGCCCAGCATGTAGTGCAGGCCCCACGCGTTCGACACCTTCTGACCTACTGGATGCGTACGGCCCCGCTGTTGCTCCCGCACCACGCGATCTCGTCAAGGATCGCCGCATAGCGGTCCCCGCTCGTCCCCGCCTGCGCTGCGTAATCCCATTTCGCCTCCGTCGGTCGGCGGCACCTTGCCCTCCAGCTCACTCGTTCAACCGCCCGATGAACGCCTGCGCGCCATCCCAGAAAACACTCTCCACCGGGCAGCTTCCGCACCCGGAAAAGTGTGAAGGGTTCGAGCCCATCACCGCCTGCCACTCGGCCTGAGTCACCTCCTGCCGCCCCAGCCAGAACCCCCGGCTGACGCCGCGCCCTTCCTATCCTGCCTGAGTCTCAACGCGACACCACAACCACAGTGGCGCAGGCGGCGGCGTGCGCCCGCGAGAGAGAGCGCTACTGCCAGAAGGATAAACCCGCTTCTAGCCCACACATTTTGCGGAGGAGGCAAAAAGGGGAAGCGGAAACCCGCTTCCCCTGTGTCCGTGCGGGCCTGCTACGGGCTCGCGAGCCTTGCGCCTAGGGCAGGAGCGTCTCGAAGCTGGTCAGGTCGGCACCGAACGACCCGATCATGGGATCATTGTCCGTGTTCCCAAGGTCGACGTTGATCGCCGTTGCCGACCAGGCACCTAGAATGCCGAGCGGTCCGTCGCCGCTGGAGCCCACAAACTTCGCGTTCAGTGCGTTAGCCGCTGTCGCCGCAATTGTGGTCGTGGTCCCGTTAGTAAAGGTGACGGTGAGCGCGAGCCCGGCATCGGGGGAGGCGATCTGAAGCTTCCCTTTGTCCTCCGTCACACTCAGCGTTCCGAACACGATTTCGTCGACGACCCTGACCTCTTGGTCGTCGCCGGTACCGGTGACGTGCAGGAGCCGGTCCAGGCTGTTGTCGTGCCACTTCCGGAAGTTGCTGAAGATCGGCAGGACCGTCGACCTCGTCGAGTCGTCGTCAGCAAGCGGTTCCCAGTTCACCCGGACCAAGGCGTCGCCCACATAAATGTGGGTGTTCTTCACCAGCGCTAGTGTCTTCCCCTCGTAGGTTGCCAGTCCGTTCCTCGGGTAGGTGGCGACCGGCCTGTCGGTCCGGTAGGCCGACTGGTCGAGCCAGCTGTATGCGTAGCTGCCCGGCGACGTGGAACCCGTGTCTGTGTCGTCCGTGGTGTCATCAGGAGTGACAGGGTCGTTCCGATCCTCGGCTGGCGACTCGTTGGGGCTCCAGTCATGCACCGCGGAAGCGGTCTCTCTGCGGTACCAGACTCCGAACCGCGTGTAGTCCGTGGACAGCGAGAACAGCTGCGTCTGGGACGACACTCTGTTGAAGACCTCGGCGATGCCCTCGTCGTTGGCGTGAAACTCGTCGTTCAAGGGGAATGGGTCCCTCGCCCAGCCTATCGCATTCGATGTATCGGCCTCGGCAGCGCTAAACGTATCCAGAACGGGCTGCGAATCGAAGACGCCTCCGCCGTCATCCTTCAGCGCATCCTCGAAGGCGAACACGTTGTCGAATGCCGCCAGCAGCGCGTCGATCCGGTCGAGCGCTTCTTGGTCGTCCGGCCTGCCGGTCCGCGTTGTCGGGTACATGTACGACCCCAGCGGGGTGGACAGGTCTTCCACGTTCGTCACGGTTAGGCCGTCGCTTTCGTCAGTGTCGGCAAGCGTGAGTGGATTGTCGAAGATGTGATCCAGCACGAAGTCGTTGATGCTCTTCCATGCGTTCTGCCGGCCGACATTGGCAAGATCTGTTGTGTCGGCGGAGTCGCCGCCCACCTCCTCGGCGTAGATCACGTAGATGGCCCGTTGCGCCTTGATATGCTCGACCACGACCGCCACGTGCTTCGGCGAGTTGCTGACCGTCTTCTTTGGATCCGCGCCGGGGCTGGCGAAGATGTTTGTGAGATCGAAGTCGTTGTTGGCATCCTTGCCGCCGCCCGTGCTGCGCTTCCCGAGCCGCAGTATGCCTGCAACGTCCGTGTCCCCTGCGAACATGGCGCCAAGCGAGGTTCCGGTGACAGTTTCGGGCATCACCACCGTGGTCTTGGCCGCGCCCCCGGCCGTCCCGTCGGCCGGGCCCACGGAGCCCCCCGCGCCGTCCTGGCGCGTCACGCCGTAGGAGCCGTAGATCACGTCCAGGGGATTGCTCACTGGGGGAGGGGTCTCTGCGGCTTCGGTCCCCCCTTCCTCGGGCTGGCCTAGCGACCACGTGCCGGTGATCTCGGCTCCGTCCGTGCCGATGAACCGGCCGGCGAAGCGCGCCTTCGTGTCCGTCTGGGTCGGGGACGAGAAGCCCTGCGAATCCGCGTAGACGACCGTCGCCATGCCGAACGGGCCGGTACCCACGCGGTTTTCGTCCTCCTGAGAGCCGGTCGGTATCGATGCGCTATTTGCTCCGCCGAACTGGGTCAGGTTGTTGTAGTCCTGCCTGGGAAGGTAGATCGTCGCGACGTCGCTGTCGAGGTACTTCCACAGGTTGTTGTCCTTATCCCTGAGGTCGGACACCCGACCCAAGACGCTTTGTTGGCGGAAATTGACGTCGACGCGCATGTCGCCTCTGTACAGCGTGCCGGCCGGCGTGACCGCGACCGTGCCGCCGCTGTAGACGGCACCCCCGGTTTGCGGCAGGTTGCGGGCCCGCAGCGTGTCGTTGACGTTCGCGTACGAGAACGCCCCGACCCGTCCTACATCTTCGTTGTTTTCGTCGGACGGAGCGCCGTCGAACGCGTACCGCAGATCGTAGATCGCCGCCGACTCCGCATTGACGTTGGCGTCAGGGTCGTTCGTGATGGTGCCGTCTGCTGCCGTGGTGATGTCAGGGTCATTGCTGAGCCGCTGCTTCAGCGCGATCGCGCCGTAGCGCGTGTTCTGCGTGGTGCCGAAATACACCGCGTATTCGCTCTTGTTCGCCGAGAATGCCTTCCTGGCGGCGTTCTCGTCGTTGTCGAGCGCGTCCTCGAAGACGCCGTTGTTGCCTTTGGCGAGCGCGTCGACAAAGGCGTCCGCCGAGGACAGGGCGTCCAGCAGGCGGTTGAGCCCTCGCACCGTCTGGGTGGCCCGGATATAGTCCGTGTCACTGAGTTGCCTACCGTCGGTGTCCGTGTCCGTATCTTCCTCGGGAAGAGTGCCTTGGTCAATGATGTCGACCTTCTTGTGACCCGGCCCGACGTCGCCGAAGATCATGTTGACTGCGCCCTGCGCCCGATCCGCGATGCTGTTGAGGCGGCCGTCAAATGCCCCCCGCCCCGCGTCGTCGTCGGCCGCCGCCTGGTACTTGGCGTACAGCTCGGCTTCGGTGAGCAGGTCCGTCAGCGTCTCCACGGCCGCCTTGACGAACTCGCCCGCCGCGCCGTCGGCCGCCGCGGCCGCCTTCGACGCCATGCCCGTGCCGAGCAGGTCGCCCAGCGCGATGTTCTCGCCGGCGACCGTGAGCTTGGTTCCGGCCTCGTTCGCGGCCGTGTCGCGGTCGTCTGCGATGTAGGTCACCTCCACGTCGGGGTCCAGATCGGGGTTTTCCAGCCCGACGGTGATGTACACCGTGTCCCCCTTGGGGGCCCCGTCGTACCGCACGCCCGTGAGCATGCCGTCGTCCATCCGGACGCGGTACATCGCGCCGGCCGAGGTCGTGATGTTGCCCGTGCCGGTCGCCGGCAGCGTCATCCCGCTGCCCGCCGACTCGACGTCGTACATGTCGTCGTCCTCGCGGCTGTAGGCCATGATCCCTGCGCCCATGATCTCCATCGACATAGGCTCGAACATCGCCGACCAGGATCCGTCGGCGGCCATCGTCAGGATGTAGTGGTTGCCGTTCTCCGCATGGACTTCGTCGCCGCTCATGAACGCGTCGCCGTCGTACCAGTACGAGCCGTCCTCGGCCCTCGTCAGCATGGCGTTGTTGCCGCTCGTCCCGAGCATGACCGACACCATCACCGCCTGGTAGGAGGCGGTCCACATCCCCATGCCGTCGCTCGACAGCATGTAGGTGTTCGTGTTGCCTGCCGCGTTCATGGCCGTGACCATGCCGCCCTCGGTGAGCATGACGGTCTCGCCCGTCTGCGGATGCGTCGCCGACCAGGCGCCGGCCTCGGCGCGCATGGCCGGGATCGTGATCCCGCTGGCGCCGAGCGCCACCGTGCCCATCGCGGGCACGTACGTGGCCGACCAGTTGCCGTCCGCGTCCTTCGTCAGCGAGTAGGTGTTGGTGTTGCCCATGTACATCGCCGTCGCGGTCGATCCGGTCATCACCGTCTGGTCGCCCAGCCAGTCCGAGCCGTCCTCGCTCTTCTTGATCATCACCGAGGTGCCCGACATCCCGAGCATCACGGTCTGCACGGGCTCGACGTACGTGGCCATCCACATCCCGTCGTCGCCCATCATCAGCGTGTACATGCGGCCGCCCTCGCCGGTGACCGTGGAGCCGTCCATGACGGTCATGTCGCCGACCCAGTACGAGCCGTCCTCGCTCTTCTTGACCATCGTGGACCCGCCGTGCGTGCCCAGCATCACGGTCTGCACGTGCTCGACGAACGTGGCCATCCACATCCCGTCATCGCCCATCATCAGCGTGTATTCGCGGCCGCCCTCGCCCGAGACGACTGTGCCGTTCATCACGGTCATGTCGCCCAGCCAGTAGCTGCCGTCCTCGCTCTTCTTGATCATCGTGGACCCGCCGTGCGTGCCCAGCATCACGTTCTGCACGGGCTCGACGTATGTGGCCATCCACATCCCGTCCTCGTCCATCGAGAGCGTGTACATGTTGCCGTTCTCCGCGGTGACTGTCGTCTCCCCGCTCGTCACGGCCATGTCGCCGATCATGTAGCTGCCGTCCTCGTTCTTCGTCAGCGTGACCATCTCCTCGGTGATCCCGAGCGTGACCATCGCCTCCGACGCCTGGTAGGCGGCGCTCCACTTCCCGTCCGCGAGGGTCAGGAGGTACATGTTGCCGTTCTCCGCGGCGACCGTGCCGCCGCTCTCGAACGCTTCGCCGTTCAGTGTGAAGCCACCGTCCTCGGTGGTCATCAGTGTCACGTTTCCGCTCTCCCCGAGCGCCACCTCAACGGCCTGAGGCTGGAACGGCGGGGGTGCCGGCGGGGGTGCCGGCGGCTGCACTACAGGCGCTGGCTCGTCACCGCCGCATGCGACGGTGGTCAGTGCGAGCAGCAGCGCCATGAGGCCGAAGCCCCATCTGACTCGATTGCGAATCATGCTGATTTTCTCCTTTGCTTCCTTCCTGTGGCCCTCGGAAGACCTTTCGGCCTCCCTAAAGCCGGGCCGACCTGAGGCCCAATTGGACCCCCAGTCGGAATCAGTAAAAGGATCTCACGCCCCGCAGGCGCGTGTCAAGCGGAACCCGAACGTTTTGTTTTCAAGTCCGTCCTGCACCCCTCTGGAGCGCGACCCTTCTCCTGTCTCCTTCTGTGAGCCGTGGCTGGCCTCGGATTGATCATACCATGCGGGAGCTCCCCGGCGGCCGCCGAACGCCGGAATCGCCAGCACCGGGCGCGCGATCTCCGTGGAACTCCCCTGCAATGCGCAAGTCCCCGCCGGACCGTCGACCCCGGAAGACGGCCGGCCGGGCCCCCGGCCGTTCTGAAGGCTGCATGCCGCGACCCCGCCGTGCGGTGCGCCGGATGTCCCGCGTGCCCCCGGCCGCCCTCCGGAACTCGCTTGCCCGTGGGGCCGTCGCAGCTTTCTCCGTGTGGGGCGCCGGCGCGCGTGCCGCGCCCGGACGTCTTCCGTCCCCGCCCTCCGCGCTGTAAAGCGCAGTTCCGGCTCCGCCCCGGGCCGCCCCTGCCGGAATTCCCCGCGCCGGACGCTCCCATGGCGCGCCTCCCGGTCCCCTCTTTGCCGACCCTCGCCGTCGGAATGCGGCAGGACCCCCGGCATCCCCGAGACCGCGCTCCCCCTGTCGGACTTCGTGCGGCGAGAGGCTCCGGCGCCCGATCCGCCTGCTTGCGCCGCGGCCCTTCCGGGACGGCCACGCCTCCGCGACCCGCGGCCGCGCGGCCTCCCGAGGCTCCTGCGTCCGGGCTCCCGTCCCGCCGGGCCGCACCGTCCGCGTGCCGGACAGGCCCGTGGCGGCATGCCGCCACGGAACTTCCGCCCGCTGGAACGGCAGCCGGTCTACCCGCACTGCCGCCGCCTCCTCGCTGAGCCGGCCGGGGATCCGCTTGCTGCTGCTCCTTTATATCCCTCGCGCGCACGTGTGCGTGGGAATCCAGAATGAGAGTCAACGCTCTCCGAGTGATCCTCTCCTGAAGGCGGCCGCCCTCCCCGAACGCTCCGCACCCGGCCCTCCCCCGGCTTTCCGCCCTCCCGCTGGAAGTCCGTCGCCCGGTCCCCGTGCACAGTGCCGCCGGTCGCGGACGCGGATCCATGTCGGGTGGCGGCAGGCGACGGAAATTCTGCAGCCGGGGGCCTGGATCCCGATCGTCCGCGCGGAACTCTTCCCGCTCGGCTGCGCACCGTCCTCCGCTCCGCCCTTGCGACGGCCCCGGTCCGCCCTCTGCCGCCGCCGCTTCTTCCTGCCCTCCGCGAAGACGCAGCCGGAGACGATTCTGCAGACGCCGCCCGCGGACTGCCTCCAACTTGGAACCGCGAATTCCGACCTGGACCGGATCTCGCCGCCGGCGGCGATCGTCCGGGGGGTGCGGTC
>JAPPMB010000142.1 GCA_028819255.1 Bryobacterales bacterium
GCCACTCAATCAACACCTTACGCAGATTTCCAGTCAGTGCGAGCGTGTCCGTGAGGCCAGAAACTGGGGGGTGTAAGTTCGGGCTAATTACCCGGGCCGGACCGTTCTCGTCCGCTGGACCTGCGCTTTCCGCCTCTGCGGCGTGGAATCAGTAATCCTCACCAGCGGGCCTTGACGGCCATACGGCGGTCTCAGAGACGGAGAGCCTCAATCGCCCACTTGGCGATTGCCCCGAGCATTCCGAGGACACCTGTCCCGACCACGATCCAGAACAGCTTGATTTGGTAATCGAGAAACCGCCTCAACTGCGCATCCAAGCCTCCGATTGACTTGGTAAGCCGCGCATCCAAGCCTCCGATTGACTTGGTCAGCCGCGCATCCAAGCTTTCGATTGACTTGGTCAGCCGCGCCTCCGAATTGTGTAGGGCCTCGCTCAGCCGCGCATCCAAATTGTGAAGGGCCTCCGTCTGACGCGCCTCCGATTCCCTGATCAAGTCCGCCTGACGCGCCTCCGACGCCTTCAGCGCTTCCGCGTGGCGGGTCTCCAAGGACCGGATCGCCCTCCCGTGCTCCCGGAGTTCCTTCCCGTGCTCGATCAAAGTGGACGTGACGATGTCAAGGGAGCGGCCATAGGCACGAAGTGTGCCTTGGAAGGCATCGATCTTGACCGACTGCGCCTTGATCGCCTCGTTCTGCGCATCGATCTTGACTGACTGCGCCTTGATCGCCTCGTTCTGCGCATCGATCTTGTCCATGAGGCTGTCTTGTGACATGGCGCTGACGTCGTCAGCAAGAGTATAGGCCACGTCGCGATTCAGCCCGGTTCGAACCAGTGTGAGGATGTAGCGGTCTCGGCCCGCCGGGAGTTCCTTGGTCTTCTTCAACATTCATCTTCTCCGTGCTGCCTATTCAGACGGCCCCAATTGACGTTTAGTTACAGTATCCCCACATCAAATAGATTCGCGGCTCGGCTGGCCTCGAAAACCGGCGCTTGGGAGCGAGCAACTCAGCGGTGTGTCCCGCCTTGGACGGTGGTTGCCGAGTGTTCCACAATGCGGTCGGGGCCGGGCCGGTTCGGCTCCCGGCTGACATTTTCGTTCTCGACCGGCAATCTGGGCAGGTGGCTCGGCCGTTGCCCTCCAAATGACCCGCGGCAGCGGATGGGGAGCGATCCGTGCGCTTCGCGAAGGAGGGCCAATTCCATCCGCCCCGAGCCCTTTGCCGACTGCCGGTCGGCCCCGGCAGGCCGGTCCGCATGGCCCGCTCCGATCCGCCGTGGACGGCCTTCGTCGAACGAGTGCCGAGCGCCGAGCGTAATCCTGGACTCGGCGCACGGCCGGAGCCTCAGCCCTTGCGAGACAGGCCCGCAGCCCGGAGCCGGCAGCGGAGGCTGCCCGACAGCACGCAGCAAGATGCTTCGATTGTCTCGCACCCATCGTCAAGCGTCCGCCGCCGACTTGGTTCGCTTCGTCCCACGTTGCGGGGAAACCTGCCGAAAGCGCAAAGACTCGCTCGGCACTGTCCCTGACACGTCGACCTCCCGACGCACACTATGTTCCTGCGGTGACTATGGATTCGTCACATCCGACTTGAAGCAGGTTACGTTTCACCTGGTATGGGCGAGGCGACGGACCAGGTGACGAAGAAGTACATAGTCCGTCTCGCAAACGACGAGTGCAAGAATCGCGACGCCACGATCGGAAACCGGGCTTCGCTGATGGCTCGATCCGGCACTGGATTCTCGGGGCGCCGGCTCTGGAGGAACCGTTCTTGGAGGCCGATCTGAATGACTTGGGCAAGGTCTCGAATCGGCAGTTGCCGGGAATCCGATCCACAGCATGTGGAATGATCTGAAGCGACGGTGCTGTCGAGCCCAGAGTCGATGCCAGCGGCAATGCCTCGCAGATACGGTCGGCCCCGGTACCACTACGACTGTGTGGACAGCACCATGCGGGTCGCGGCGAAAAGAGCCCGACTCGGCTGCCCCGAGGGCACAGTCGTCACGGCCGACCAGCAGACCGGCGGACGGGGCCGACACGGGCGCGTCTGGTATTCCGAGCGAGGCTTGGGCCTCTATCTCTCGCTGGTCCTGCGCCCGGCCTGCAGCCCAGAAGCGGCCCCCCTTCTCACGCTGGTGGCGGGACTCGGCGTCAAGGAGGCTCTCGAACGCACGACGGGTGTGCCGTGCGACATCCGCTGGCCCAACGACATTCTCATTCGAGAGCGCAAGTGCTGCGGCATCCTCGTCGAGATGGAAGCGAGCAGGGAGACTGTCGACCACGTGGTCGTCGGCATCGGCATCAATCTCAACCAGCTTGAGTTTCCGGCCGACTTTGCCCCAACGGCAACCTCTCTGCGCATCGAGACCGGCAGGGACTGGACACGGACCTCGATTCTGGACCCGCTTCTCGATTCCCTGCACTCCTGCTACGGCCTGCTTGCGTCCCGCGGCCCAAAGCCCATCATCGAGGCGTTCCAGCAGGCGTCCAGCTACGCTTGCGGCCGGCGCGTCGTCATCGAGGGCCTGCCGGATGGAGCATCGGGATCGACTCGGGGCGTGACGGCAGGACTCTCGCCGGCCGGACTGCTTCTGGTCGAGGACGGGCACGGAGTCGTCGCGCCGGTGCTTGCTGGGAGCGTCCGGCCTGACGTGGGCACAATGTAGGAGGATGCTGCTTGCAGTCGACGTCGGGAATACGAACCTGACGATAGGCCTGTTCGACGGCTCGCGGCGGCTTGCGGCCTGGCGGCTCAAGACCGACCCCGGGCAGACGGTCGACGGGTGGGGCGCGCTGTTCCACAACCTGGTCTCGCTGGCACGGCTCGACCTGGGAACGGTCCGAGGATTCGTATTCTCTTCGGTGGTGCCGCAGCTTGACGCCTCGATCAGCGGCATGGCGAAGCGATATCTGGGTCTCGAGCCGTTCAAGGTCACGGCAGCCACCCGCACCGGGCTGGGGCTCCGCGTCGACAAGCCCGAGGAGGTCGGGGCGGACCGCATAGTGAATTCCGTGGCCGCTGCAGAGCGTTACGGCTGCCCGTGCATCGCCGTGGACTTCGGGACGGCGATCACCTTCGACGCGATCTCCAAGGACCGCGAATACCTGGGAGGCATCATCTGCCCCGGCATCCAGGTCTCGTCCCAGGCCCTGGTCCGCAGAACCGCGCAGCTGCCGCAGATCGACCTGCGCCGGCCCGAGACGGTGATCGGCACGAACACCGTAGGCAGCCTCCAGTCGGGCCTCTACTTCGGGATGCTGGGCATGCTGGACGGAATTCTGGACAAGATGCTTGACGCGCTGGGTCGCGACACAGCCGTGGTCGCCACCGGGGGCCAGTCGGAGGTCCTTGCGCCCGCCTCTCGGTACATCCAGTCGGTAGACCGCGGACTGACGCTTGAGGGGCTGCGCCTTGTCTGGAACCTGAACCGCGGCTGAAGGACCTTCAGTGATCGCCCCCTACGGCCAGTCGCTCGCCCTCCTGACCGACCTGTACCAGCTGACGATGGCCAGCGGATACTGGAAGGAAGGACTCGCGGAGCGCGAGGCGGTCTTCTACCACTACTTCCGGAAGGCTCCGTTCGGAGGCGCGTATGCGATCGCGGCAGGCCTCGAGACCGCTCTCGAATGGCTGCGCAGCCTCCGATTCGAGGAGGACGACCTGGCCTACCTTGCCGGGCTGAGGGGCCAGGGCGGCCTGCCGCTGTTCGAGCCCCGATTTCTCGACTACCTTGGAGCGACGGCCTTTCGCTGCGATGTCGACGCCATGGCAGAAGGGACCGCGGTGTTCGCGGAGGAGCCGGTCGCGAGGGTCCGAGGGCCGCTCCTGCAGTGCCAGCTGGCCGAGACCGCGCTGAGCAACATTCTCAATTTCCAGACCTTGATCGCCACCAAGGCCGCGCGGGTCTGCCGGGCTGCGGACGGCGATGCCGTCCTTGAGTTCGGGCTCCGCCGGGCCCAAGGCATCGACGGCGGGCTCAGTGCCAGCAGGGCCGCCTTCATCGGAGGGTGTGCCGCCACATCGAACGTCCTCGCCGGCAAGGTCTACGGCATTCCCGTGCGCGGAACGCACGCCCACAGCTGGGTGCTTGCCTTCGACAGCGAGCCTGAGGCGTTCGAGGCGTTCGCGAGGGCGATGCCTCACAACTGCGTGCTGCTGGTCGACACCTACGACTCGCACGAAGGCATCCGCCGTGCGGCCGAGGTCGGACGCAGACTGCGGGAGCAAGGATTCCGGCTGACCGGCATCCGGCTCGATTCCGGCGATCTGGCCGCCCTGTCCGTCGAGGCCCGCCGGATTCTTGATGCCGCCGGGCTTGAGGACGCGGCCATCGTGGCCTCAAACGACCTGGACGAGCACGCGATCGCCGATCTCAAGGCGCGCGGGTCGCGGATAGGCGTTTGGGGCGTCGGCACAAGCATCGCGTCGGCAAAGGGCCAGTCCGCCCTGGGCGGCGTGTACAAGCTGGCCCTCCTGCGCGATTCGACCGGAACCTGGCAGGCGAAGGCGAAGAGGTCCGAGGACGCGGCCAAGGCCTCGACGCCCGGGATCCTGCAGGTGCGCCGCTACAGCGCCGGCGCGGCCATCAGGGCGGATCTGGTCTACGACGAGTCGCATCCCCCTCAAGGGCGGTGGGCCGGAACCGGATTCGGCCGGGAAGGGGAGGGCCCGCCGGTCGAGCCCGGGGGAGACCACGAGGACCTCCTGCGACCGGTGCTGCGGGCGGGGCGGCCCGTAGCGGAGCCCGAACCCCTGGCCCGGGCGCGGGACCGCTGCAGGGCGCAGCTGTCGCAACTCCCTGCGGAACTGCTCCGGCCGCAGCCCCAGCGTTCCTTCCCGGTCCTGATCGAGGACGGCCTCCTGCGTCGGCGCGAGGATCTCCTGAGGCGCCCTGCCGGCGCCTGAACGCACGGAGGTCTCCGCAACCGGCCTCCGTCTCCGCCTACCCGAGCTCGGGCATGTTCTCTCGAAGGATCCCGATGTCCTTGTCGCCGCGGCCCGAGAGGTTGACCACGAACGTCTTGCCGGGGGCCTGTGGGGCGCGCCGGATCGCCTCCGCAACGGCGTGGGCGGACTCCAGGGCGGGGATGATGCCTTCGTAGCGCGACAGGACACTGGCGGCGTCGAGCGCGTCCGTGTCGGTGCAAGACGTGTATCTGGCCCTGCCCAGATCGCGCAGCCAGGCGTGCTCGGGTCCGACCGACGCGTAGTCCAGACCGGCGGACACCGAGTGGGTCAGGGCGATCTGGCCGTCCTCGTCCTGCAGGATGTAGCTCTTGGTGCCCTGGAGCACGCCGGGCAGGCCTCCGGAGAATCGTGCCGCGTGATCCCCCAGGCCGGGGCCGCGGCCGCCAGCCTCCACGCCCACCATCGCGACGTCCCCGTCCTGCAGGAACGGATGGAAGAGCCCGATCGAGTTGCTGCCGCCCCCGACGCAGGCAATGAGCAGGTCCGGGAGCGATCCGCCGGAGGCCGCGAGGAACTGCTCGCGGGCCTCGACTCCGATGACTCGCTGAAAGTCCCTGACGATCAGGGGATACGGATGCGGGCCCAAGGCCGATCCCAGCATGTAGTGGGTCGTCTCGAAGCTGCCCGCCCAGTCCCGCATGGCCTCGGAAATGGCTTCCTTGAGGGTGCAGCTGCCGGCCTCGACGCTCACGACGTCCGCCCCCAGCAGGCGCATGCGAAAGACATTGAGCTCCTGCCGGCGAATGTCTTCCGATCCCATGTAGACCACGCAGTCGAGGTCGAACAGGGCACAGACGGTCGCTGTCGCGACTCCGTGCTGGCCGGCTCCGGTCTCCGCAATGACGCGGCGCTTGCCCATCCGCCGCGCGAGCAGCGCCTGGCCGAGGCAGTTGTTGATCTTGTGCGCGCCGGTGTGCAGCAGGTCCTCGCGCTTGAGGTAGATGCTGGCGCCGCCGAGGTGCTCGCTGAGGCGCCGGGCATGGAAGAGGGGCGTGGGACGGCCCGAATACTGCCGGAACAGGGTGGCGAGCTCCGCCTGGAACCCGGCATCGTCCCGGACCGCCCGGTAGGTCGCGTCCAGGTCCTCAAGGGGGGTGACGAGAATCTCGGGAGCGTAGCGCCCCCCGAAGTCGCCGAAGCGGCCTAGCTCGTCCGGGACGGAGGATGCGATCTCGGGCATGTCTTCACGATATATCGGAGGGCGGGCCTCCGGCCCGTCCGCTCCGCGGAGGACGTCCGGGTCCGGGCCGCCTCACTTCGCCGGATTCTCGTACCAGACGACGCCGAGGCCGTCGGTCTCCTCGCTGGTGAGCACGTCGAGATCGCCGTCGGCGTCGAGGTCGAGCAGTTCGATCCGGTCGAACTTGGTCCCCTCCGGCCCTCCGATGTCGGTGGCCTCCCACTCGGACTCGGTGGGATCGCCGCCGTGCCGCAGGAGCCCCACGCCCGAGAGCTCGCCCTGTGCGTGCTCACAGGTAAACACCACGTCCAGCGCGCCGTCCAGGTCCATATCCCCCACGGCGACCGCCTTGCCGGAGCCGAACCCGTCCGGCATGTCGATGGCGTGAGTCCGGAAGTTGTTGCCCCGTCTGGACAGCCCGCGGAAGAACTGGATCGGACCGTCCTTGACCGCCATGACGATGTCCGTTGTGCCGTCGCCGTCGAGGTCCGCGATGTCGAGGAACATCGCCTCGAACTCGCCCTCGGGCCCAATGCGGTAGACGGGCCAGGCTGCGCTACCCGGCATGTTCTGAAACCACAGCGCTCCCCTCCGCGGGCCCTTCCGGTCGCTCGCGACGATGTCCACCGCGCCATCGCCGTTCATGTCGTGGGCGGCGATGGACATCACCCAGCCTGCGCCGTACCAGCGGCTCCAGGAGGCCCTGCCGCCGGGGGACGTCGGGAAGCGCCATGACCCGATCGCCGCAAAATCATTCTTCGATCCGGCGACAAGATCCATCGAGCCGTTGCCGTCCACGTCCATCGGCAGTGCGAACATCCACTGTCCCTTGCCCTCGGAGCGGACCACCGGCACGGTCTCCCATCCCTGCGGATCCGCATAGCCTTCCGCGGGTGCCCTGTGGATGTAGATCGTCTTCTCGTCGCCCTCGGTGGAGCTGACGACATCCATGACGCCGTCCCCATCGATGTCCGCGAACACGGCGTCCTCCGGCTTGGCCACCTCGCCGACGGTCACCGACGGCCAGGGCTGCCTGACCTTGGCGGCTCCCGGATGGATGTAGGCCCGCACGGCTCCCGCCTCCTCCCAGCCCGTCGCGATGTCCGGCAGCCCGTCGCCGTTGACGTCGTCGACGCGAACGCCGTCTGCGCCGCCTTCTGAGGAATCGATCGCATGACGTGCCCAGGGGCTTGCGACCAAGGCGGGGCAGAGCGCTAGCAGGAGAGTCAGTAGCCGGATCATGGGCCTAGATTGTATCGGAAGATCGGGCCGTCCCGGGCGGGAACCGGACGCCGGCTGGCGGCGGGTGTCGTGTGCCGGATGCCCGCCGAAGCCCCTCTGGATCAGATCCGGGGCGGTTCCCGGGCTCCGGCCGGCTGGCTAGAATAGGGATCAAGGACTCCATGGTCCGCAAGATCGTCAAGTTCGGTGATCCCGTTCTCGAGACCGTGTGTGACCCGGTTCCCGAGAGCGAGTTCGGAAGTCCCCAGTTGCACGCCCTGGTCCAGGACATGTTCCAGACGATGTACGACGCGCGCGGCGTGGGCCTGGCCGCTCCCCAGGTAGGAATTCCGAAGCGCCTGACCGTCATCGACTGCACCGCGGCAGAAGGGGAAGGCGAGAGGCACGTGCTGATCAATCCCGAAATCGTTTCGGAGGAAGGCCGGCAGCTGGGCGAGGAGGGCTGCCTGTCCATTCCGGGATTCCAGGAGAAGGTCGCGCGTCCGGCCAAGATCAGAACGAGAGCCCGAACGGAGGACGGCGAATGGTTCGAACTCGAGGCCAAGGAACTTCTCGCGCGGGCGATCTGTCATGAGAACGATCACCTGAACGGCGTTCTGTTCCTCCACCACGTCAGCAGGCTCAAGCGCAAGATCATCAAGCGCAAGATCCGCAACCTTCGAAAGCGGGGCGAGTGGGACTAGGTTGCGTGTCGTGTTCATGGGGACACCGGCCTTCGCCGCGCCGTCGCTGAGGCTGCTGGCGAAACTCCACGAAGTCGCTGAGGTGGTGACCCAGCCGGATCGTCCGGCCGGTCGCGGAGGGAGGCTCCAGGCGCCGCCCGTCAAGCAGGCAGCGCTGGAGCTGCGCTTGCCGGTCTACCAGCCAGCCGGAATCCGGAGGCGGGAGGCCTGCGAACGGATCGCCCGCCACAGGCCGGATGCGATCGCGGTCGTGGGCTACGGCCAGATGATCCCCAAGCGGATCCGCGACCTCGCGCCGCACGGGTGCGTCAACGTGCATTCGTCACTCCTGCCGAAGTACAGGGGGGCCGCCCCGGTGAACTGGGCCGTAGCGCGCGGTGAGACCCGGACCGGAGTGACCACCATGCGGATCGTGAAGGAGATCGACGCCGGCGACATCCTGCTCGCGAGGGAAACCGAGATCGGACCCCACGAGACGGCCTCCGCCGTCAACCGGCGCCTCGCACTGATGGGGGCCGAACTGCTTTCCGAGACTCTCGAACGCCTGGCGGCGGGGACGTTGCGGCCCGTCCCCCAGGATCACGCCGCCGCAACGCGCGCGCCGCTCCTGAGGCGCGAAGACGGTCTGGTCGACTGGTCCTTGCCGGCGCAGTCCATCTACGACAGGCTGCGGGGATTCGACCCGTGGCCGGGGATCCACACGTACTTCCGGGGCAAGCGGCTTCGCATCCGGGCGGCCAAGCCGGCCGCGGCCGCCCCCGGACGGCCGGGACGGCTCCGGTCGGCCCGCAGGGAACTCAGCGTTGACTGCGGAGCGGGGCGGCTGGTTCTGGAGCAAGTCCAGCTCGAAGGGCGAAAGTCGATCTCCGCGCTGGACTTCGCGCGGGGATTCCGGCCCGCGCCTGAGGAGGTTCTTGGAAATGGGTGAAGTGCGCTCCGGAGAGCTCCCACACGGCTATCGCTTCGCGGCGGGATACGCGGGAATCCGCAAGGTCCGTGCGGACGACCTGGCGCTGATGGTCTCGGACACCCGGGCACACGCGGCGGGCGTGTTCACCAGAAACGCCGTGCGAGCCGCGCCCGTGGACTCGAGCGCGAGGTTCCTTCGCGAGACCGGCGGCGTGGCGAGAATGCTCGTTGCCAACGCCGGAAACGCCAACTGCGCAACGCCGAACATGTGGGCAGTTGCGGAGGCCACCGCCCGTCGCGCCGCCTCGCTTGCGGGCGTTCCCCACAATCACGTGCTGCTCGCCTCGACCGGCGTCATCGGAGAGCCGTTCGGCGAATCCGCCATCCCCGACGCGCTGCCGGGTCTCTGGGCAGGACTTGACCGCAGCCAGTTCGAGAACTGCGCCAGGGCGATCATGACCACCGACACGGTGCCCAAGGTGCGCTACGGCTCGGCTGGGACCGGAAGCACCGGAGTGCGGCTTGCCGGCATGGCAAAGGGCGCGGGCATGATCATGCCCGACATGGCAACCATGCTGTCCTTTCTCTTCACGGACGCCGCCATTGAGCCGGGCCTGCTCCAAAGCATGCTCTCCGCCGCGGTGGACCGCAGCTTCAACTGCGTCACGGTGGACTCGGACACCTCAACGAACGACACGGTGTTCCTGCTCGCCAACGGCGCTTCCGGCGTGCGGATCGGTAGAGGGAACGCGGGCGAGTTCCAAGCTGCCCTCGACAGGCTGACGCGGGAGCTGGCGATGGACATCGCCCGGGACGGCGAGGGAGCCTCGAAGCTTGCCGAGATCACGGTGGAGGGAACCGCCACCAACCGGGAGGCGAAGACGATCGCCATGGCGATCGCGAACTCGCCGCTCGTGAAGACGGCGCTGGCAGGCGCGGACCCGAACTGGGGCCGCATCCTCGGCGCCGCCGGAAAGGCCGGGATTCCCTTCAACCCGGAGAGGGCCGATGTGTTTGTGAACGGCGTCCGGGTTTGCGCAGGCGGACTGCGCGCCAAGTTCGACGAGCCCAGCGTGCAGCGGACGATGGAGAAGGACGAAGTCTCGATCGGGTTCCGTCTTGACGGCGGGCGGCCCGGCCGAGCCGTGGTCTGGACGTGCGACTTCACGCAATCCTACATTTCCATCAATGCGGACTACCGGACGTGAGCCGTCTGTTCGCCACTCGGCATATGCTGAGTAGGCACGCGAGTCGCTTCGGGCCGGGCCCTTAGCTCAATGGTTAGAGCAGCGGACTCATAATCCGTTGGTTGCAGGTT
>JAPPMB010000035.1:0-13177 GCA_028819255.1 Bryobacterales bacterium
ACGCCAAAAACCACCGCCGGGCAGCTCAGCCTCTACAAAAGTGGCGAACTTGGGTGGAGCGCGTGCGGGAGTTCGCAACGCATGACCGCGATGCGTTGATCGATCCTTTCGGTCCCGCATGACGCGGCCGTCGCATCGCACCTGTGTTGCCCGATCAGGGCGCGAACCTGACTGAGCGCCCTCTACCGAAACTCGATCCTCCCGTGTCGAAGCGCCTGGGCGCGGGCCGCCACGGGTGGGCAAGACGCTGGGTTCAGAGCTCCAGGATCACGACATGGCGGAATTCGACCTTCATCGGGGGGCCGACATGGACCTGCAAGCCGATCTTGCCGCTCCTGTCCCCGAAATAGTCCACGAGATCCGCAGTCACCTCGCCGTTCAGTTCCACAATCAGGTGGTTCCCCTTGCAGACGATGACCACGTCGTTCCAGTCCCCATGCCGGACGAGGGCGAGGCGCCTGGCGGGGTCGTCGATGCCGAACAGGAAGCCGCGATTGACCTCCTCGCCGTAGATTTGCCCCCACCAGGGGAGCATTCCCTTCCCGGTGTCGAAGACGGCCATGTCGATCTGGTAGCCCTCCATCCCCGTCTCCGAGAGTCGGCTCCGGACCTGAATGCCTGAATTGCCGGTCTTCGGCGTCAGGCGCACCTGGGCCTTGAGGATGAAGTCCGCGTACTCCCGTGCGGAGACGAGAAAGTGATTGCGGGACTCCCCTCGGATGACTCCGTCCTCAAGAGTCCAGAAGCTCCTCGATTCCTTCCATTCGCCGGACGCGCCCTCACCGAACAGCGGGCGGAATCCGCGTGATGCGCGAGCCCGCCGCAACAGCTGCCGTGTCTCATTCGCCCACTCCTGCTCCCGCATCCGTTCGAACGGCGAATCCTCGGCTGTCCAGCCGCTGGCCGACAGGTCGTCGACGACTCCCTCGGGAGGTTCTGTCGGCCACTGCACTCTTCCGAGCAGGCGAATCCGGAGGTTTCTGAACTCCGCGTGACCCGCCGGGTCGAGGCCGAAGCCGATCGACCCCTCCAGCGGTCCTCCGGCGTGGCGGTAGTGGACGACGGGCTCCCCGTTTCGCGTCAGTGTCAGGCGGTCGCCGAGGCAGGCCAGCTCGAAGTCCGTCCAGTCGGCTTCCCGCTCGGATGGCGGGTCCCATGCGTGAAGGGCCATGGCGTTGTCGTACGGGACGCCCTTGGCTCGTGCCTCCGCCAGCTTCCGAAAGTCCGGGAGGTCGAGGAAGGACAGGCTCCCGCGTGACGGACCGAGCCTGAATTCGTAGCCTGCGAGGACCTCAATGGGATGCACTGCAGCGCGCACGAGCACCGTGGCGCCATGGGAATCTGCACGGGCCTGGAAGCGAAGCACGAAGTTCCCGAAGCGCTCGACCGTCAGGATTCGCCCTGCGCCTGGGTCTTGAGCCCCGAGCCTTCCGCTGAGAACGTCTCGCCCAAGCGACCACGTCCCCTTGTCCCCGTGGAATCGTTCCAGGCTCGTCATGAGCGGCTCGAAGCCCGTCTCGGCCCCGAACGCGACAGTGGGGATCACCAGCAGAGCGAGAATCTGCGCGGTCAGTTGGAAATGGATCTTCATGGGAAACCTCATCCGTCGAGAACTGCCTGGCGCTGCGGCGATGCGGAGGCCCCGCGCCGCGAGCGACCTGCCGAAGGGCCTCGAATTGCCCGGCGACTCACGTGACCTGGAGCACCTTCTTTTGCCGGAGCGCCTTGTTGGCCCAGTGGGAGGTGGCGGCGGCTTCGACGCCCGCCCGGATGTGCGCGTTGGGCGTGCTCCGGTCCCGGATGCAGTCGAGCCAGTTCCGCACATTGTCGTAGGTGCCCATTCCGTCGACTCTCTCCAACGTCGAGGTGTCTTCGGTGCGAGAGAAGTGGCGGATCGGCTCCGGAAGGCTGACGGCCTCGAACGGTCTCGCGCCTTCCTCGTAGACGTCGTAGCCGAGGCGGCTCAGCTTCATCATGGCCTTGTCGCCGCGGAACACGATGCCGCCTCCGAGCAGGCCGAACGTCATGTTGCCCTCGTAGGCTGCCATGTATCCCTCCGGAAACAGCATGGTGGCGGTCACCGTGTCCGGCGCTTCGAGCCAGTCCTGCGTATAGGTGGTCCCGGCGGCATGCACCTCTGTCGGCTGTGGGCTCTTCATGAACCACTGGATGACGTCGATCCAGTGCGTCATCAGGTCGGTTATGCTGCCTCCGCCGAAGTCCCAGAAGAAGCGCCAGAAGCGGAATCGCGTCTTGTCGAAGGGCTGCCTTGGCGCCGAGCCCAGCCACTGGTCCCAGTCCAGCTGGCCGAGGTCGACCTCGGGCGCGGGGTCAGACCCGAATCTCGAGTAGTTCTGCGACCAGTGGCAGCGGACGAACGTGATCTTCCCAAGAACACCCCGGTCGATCAGATCCTTCGCCTCGAGAAAGTGCTTCCAGCTTCGCTGCTGCGTTCCGGTTGCGACGACCCGCCCCGAGTCCTCGACGGCCCTGACGAGGCCGTCTCCTTCCTCCAGGCGGTGCGTGACCGGCTTCTCGACGTACACGTCCTTGCCGGCTTCCACCGCCTCGATGGTCATGGGCGCATGCCAGTGGTCGGGCGTCCCGATCACCACGGCGTCGATGTCCTTGTCGTCCAGCACGTCGCGGTAGTCGTCGAACGGCCTTGCCGTCGAGCCGAACTGCTCGGCTGCCTGCTGACGCCTCGGAACGTAGACATCGGAAACCCCGCGCACCTCCGCGCCTCCGATCTTCGGGATGTAGGCGGTGACGCCGCGTCCCCGTCCGCCGCAGCCGATCAGAGCGACCCCGATGCGGTCGTTCGCTCCCAGAACGCGCTGGGAGGCAAGCGCGGTGACGGCGCCGGCGCGAAGGAATTCCCGTCTCTGCATGGAATGGATCTCCTTTGGGAATCGACCGATTAGGCGGGGCCCGAGTCGCCACTGGAGGCCGCATCGGCGACCTCGGCACCGAGTGTACAATCGTTCCGTTGGGAAGACAACCACGCCCGCACCGACCCTTCCTGATGGAATTCCGGCCTCGCTCGCACTTGGGCGAGGGGTCATGCGCTCGACCGGGCGGCGCGGTATTCGGCCGGGAATAGCTTCCCGCATTTCCCCCGGCGAGCCTGCCCGCAAGCGGTCGGGTCTCTCTGGTTTCGACAGGGGCGGAGTGGTGATCCTCGTCCTGGCGGGGACGCTGCTGGTGGCGGGGCAGGCCGCCGCGCAGGACATCCTCAAGCCCGGCTTCGGCTCGGGGCCGTCTACGGAGACGATGCGCGTCCTCGTCGAGAGGGCGAACCGGGGCGACGCCCAGGCGCAGTACGATCTGGCCGTTCATCTTGCGACCCGCCGATCCGCCGGGCTGGCCTCCAGCGAAGCAGTGCACTGGCTTCGGCAGGCCGCCGAACAGGGGCATGTGGAGGCCCAGTCCGACCTAGGTCTCCTCTATCACAGGGGGGCCGGGGTTCCGCGGGATGCGGCCGAGGCGGCCCGATGGCTGCGCCGGGCCGCCGAACAGGGGCATGCGGCCTCCCAGGCGGACCTCGGGCGGCTCCACTACCTCGGCGACGGCGTTCCTCGAGACCTGGCCCGGGCCGCGGAGTGGTATCACAGGGCGGCCGAGCAGGGCTTCGCCCCCGCCCAGTTCAACCTTGCCGGCCTCTACTCCAGCGGCGCGGGCGTTTCCAGGGATGCCCCGAAAGCCGCGTCGTGGTACCGCCGGGCGGCCGACCGAGGGCTGGCGGAAGCACAGCATGCCTATGCCCTAGCACTGATTCGCGCCGAGGGCGTCGAAAGGGACTACGGGGCGGCGGCCGGCTGGCTTCGGCGTGCTGCGCCGCAGGGTCTCCCCGACGCCCAGGTCGTGCTGGCAAGGCTCTACGAGACCGGCCTCGGCGTCGACCGGGATCCCGGACGCGCCCTGCGCTGGTACCTGTTCGCCGCCGATCAGGGGTCGGCTCAGGGCCAGCGCTTCCTGGGAAGGTTCTACCGGAACGGGCGCGGCGGAATCACGGATCCCGTTCGAGGCCAGATGTGGCTCATTCTCGCCGCCCGCAATGCGCCGGACCGCAGCCGGGTCCAGGTTGCGCGCGAGCGCGACCTCTCCGCCAGGACCCTCACCACGGACCAGGCGGCAGAGGCGCAGCGGCTGGCGAGCCAGTGGCGGCCGAGGACGTGGGCCGAACTGCGGTCCCGCTCGCCCGGCGAGCTCACGCCGAGGGCGCGGTCACGGGGCAGCGACCTCCCCGGGTTCTTTCGTGCTGCGGGCCGCAACATTGACGCGGCCCGGAACGAGTACGATGAGTACTGGAGACCCCATATCGAGCAGAGCCGGCGCGGGATCCTGGAGGCGGCGCGACTTGCTTCCCGGCGGGGCACAGCGCTGGTCCTGGGCGCCGGGGGCTGCTGGGAGGTTCCTCTGACGGAGCTCGCCCGCACGTTTGATCGGGTCGTGCTGGCGGATCTGGACGAGGCCAGCATGAGCCAGGCGGTCGAGCGCCTTCCCGAGACGCTGCGGCGCACCGTCGAGATCCGCGTCTCAGACGTCACTTCGTTCGCGGAGCCGCTCATGGAGGCCACAGCCCGCATCGTGGACGGGGCGGAAACCGTTTCCGAGGCCCACGCCGAGCTGGAATCGCTGTACGGCTCGATCGAGACGCTGCGGCGGTTTCCGGACCTGCCCCAGGCAGACCTCGTCGTCTCCTCGCTGGTGCTCTCCGAACTCGCGCGGTATCCGAGCACCTATACGGCGCAGCTGCTGCACGAGAAGTTCGGCAGCGAACTCGGACAGTGGCGCGGCTACAGGGACCTGTGGAGCGACCTTCGCGCCTTCGCCTCCAGCGATCACGCCACGATCCTGTCCCGCCTCGCCGCACGGGGAGGCGCAGTGTATTTTGCGGATACGGTCGGACGCGGCCCGGGGCTCGCCTGGCAGGACCCCGGGCGGGAGCGGACGGCGCTGCAGGGCATGGCGAGCAGATTCGTCCGGATCGGTCTCTTCCGGGAACTCCGGTCTCAACCGGAATCCCGGGGGTTTCTGCGTGTCGCTCTCGAGGAGGAGAGCGCGGGCGGGCCGGGCGCGGCGCCCCTTCCGTCCGGCGCCCTCGGGGCAGCTCTGGATTCCCTGCTGGACGGAGCCGAGGCGGCCGGCGGCGCATTGCCCGACGGTGCGGACCGCATTGCACGGGCGGCGAGCCGGCTTCTCTGCCGCGGCCGGATGCCGGTTCGTCTTGAGATCGCCGCCATCGAGTCCATGATGGATGCCTACCGGGCGGCCGAGCCCCGCGCGTTCGAGCAGCTGCTGGACTGGGATGCCTTTCTTGCAATCCTGCATGGACGCGGAATGGTTCCTGTCGGTGCTTCCAGGAGCTGGAAGTGGCTGGAGTACGCATGCCGGATTCCCTCCCGGCCCGGGGGTTTCTGGGTTCGAGGGACGGTTTTTCGATCACCTTCCGGGAATTGAGAATCGGGAAGCGCAGCAGCGATTTCGAGCCGAATCGAAATGGAAATTGCCCTCATTGCTGCGACACTCCCGCCCTTGCGCGTTGACACCGGGCATCCCAGTTGATACGTTCGGACCGGTTTGACGGGGGAGAGAGCGTTAAAGGGAGATCGATAGCCGAAGAACAATCTGGGGGCCCTATGCCTGCAAATTCGCGCCGGATGAGGCTGTTGGCTGCTGTCGCAGCCGGCGCCGCGGCAATTCTCTTCACCCAGTTGCCTGCCTACGGCCAGGCACAGGGAGCCACGGCGACACTGGTGGGCCAGGTCACCGACGAAACCGGGGCAGTGATCCCCGGGGTCGAGCTGACCCTGACGAACCAGAACACGAACGTCTCGGTCAACGTGCAGTCCAACGAGGTCGGCTACTACCGCTTCTCGTTCCTGAGGCCGGCCGCCTACACGCTCACCGCGGAGCTGACCGGCTTCACGATCAACACCGTGGAGGACATCGTCCTCCAGGTCAATCAGACCGCCGACATCAATATCTCGCTCAGTCCCAGCGCCGTGCAGGAAGTAGTGACGGTCACGGCCACCACTGCCGTGCTCTCCACCCAGACGTCAGAGCTCGGAGAGGTGGTCGCGGAGACTTCCGTCAAGCAGCTGCCGCTCCTGATGAGGGATCCCAGCTCACTGGTCAACCTGGTGCCCGGCGTCACCGCCGACCACCGCTCGCAGACGCGCGGCCTTGACCGGTCGGGGCTGTCATTCCAGGGTCGCCTGACCTTCACCGCCAACGGAGGCGTCCGAGCCCAGGCGAACGCCATGGTCGACGGCGTCGACGTGACGTTCACGCACGCCGCGTTCAATTCGGTGCCCATCGTGCTCACGCCGGACGTGACCCAGGAGTTCCAGGTCATGACCAACAACTACTCGGCGGAGTTCGGACGCGCGAACGTGGTCATGAACTACGTGACCAAGAGCGGGACCAACGAGTTCCACGGAAGCGGGTACCTGTTCCACCAGAACGACAACCTGAACGCAAACGCGTTCTTCCTAAACCGTGCGGGCGTCGAGAAGGCCGAGGCGCGGCGCAACCAGTTCGGGGGCACGCTCGGTGGGCCCATCAAGAAAAACAAGCTGTGGTTCTTCGCCGACTGGGAAAAGATGGTCCAGGCCCGGGCGTTGACGATCGTCTCCCGAATGCCCGACGAACGGGAGCTGGCGGGCGACTATTCGGATCTGTACACCACTGCGGGAGATCCGATCACCGTCTACAACCCGTTCGACACCAGCGAGGGTGCCAATGGACGCACAATGCGGCGGCCGTTCTCCAACAACCGGGTTCCGGCTGCGCTGATCCATCCGTTCGGTCCCGGGCTCGGTCCGTTCTGGGCGAAGCCGAACAACCCCGGCCTGAGGGGGCCGAACGGCGAGCGGACGAACATCGCGAACCTGAACATCGGCGGCGCCAGCAGGATTGACTGGCGGCGGTGGGACGTCAAGACGGACTACCAGATGAACCAGAACCACAAGTTCATGGGCCGCTATTCCTCGAGCCTGCTGCTGCTGCCGGTCGTCCGCGTCTACAACACCCCGGGAGAGACCACCCGGCTCAGCAACCGCAACGACCAGCAGCCCGGCCTCAACGCGGTGCTGTCCTGGACCTGGACGGCCTCGCCGACGCTGATGATCACGCAGGCGTTCAACCACACATGGTTCCGCGACTACACGCCGCGCGTGGAGGGCCAGCTGGGTTTCGACGTCGCCTCCCTCGGCGGCCCGTTCAAGAACCCCGACGTGATCACATTTCTGAACGAGTGGGGCGGCGGCGCCGCGTTTCCCAGTATCTCGCCCAGCGGCTACGGCCCCCTGAGCGACTTCATCGCGAACATCATCGACGAGCCGGCGGCCAACTACTCCTACCAGGTCGGGTTCATCAAGAGTAGCGGCTCCCACACCCTGAAGTTCGGGGGAAACGTCAACCGCCGCGAAATGAACCAGAGGGCCTTCGGCGGGTCGGGCGGGGCCTTCGACTTCACCGGCCGGTTCACACAGGGGCCCGACCCGCTCCTTCCCTCCGCCAACACGGGCAACTCGATCGCCGACCTGATTCTCGGACTGCCGGGCGGGGGCGCCATGGACGCCGGATTCACGACCGCCACGAAGAACTACTACTACGGGATGTACTTTCAGGACGACTGGCGCGTCACTCCCCGGCTGACGCTCAACCTGGGCGTGCGGTTCGAGCTCGAAGAGCCGTTCGAGGACCGCTTCGACCGCTTCTCGCGCCTTTCCCGGACGGTGCCGAGTCCGATCGCCGGCTCGACGGGTCCCAACACGGGGGGCCGGACGCTCGACGAGTACTTCATGGACCTGGTCGGGCGCCCTCTCCTCGGGGGCATTGCGTGGCCGGGCGTCGCCGGGTTCGGGCGCGGGATCGACACCACGGACAGGAACAACATCGCGCCGCGCCTGGGATTCGCCTACCGTCTCACTGACAGGCTGGTCATGCGGGGCGGGTTCGCGCGCATCTACGGCCTGAATCCCAACGCCGCGACGGTGGCCGCCGTGGGTCCGCCCGGCAACGGCGCGACCACGCCGATCGTGGCGACGATCGACGGGATCCACCCGAACGTGACCATCGACAACCCCTGGCCGAACGGCTTCAACGAGCCGGAGTTCGACAAGAACGGACTGGGAACCGCCCTCGGCCAGAGAATCTGGGCCGGGAGCGCCAACGGCGTGGCGGAGACGCCCTATCAGTGGCAGTGGAACCTCGGCTTCCAGTACCAGATGCCCGACGACTCGATCGTCTCGCTCGCCTATGCGGGAAGCCGGGCGCGGAACCTGACCTGCGCCCTGTTCTTCTGCAGCGACCAGATCGCCGAGAAGGACTTCTCGAGGTTCGGGGACAGGGTCTTCGAAACCGTGCCGAATCCCTTCCACGGCATCATCACCGACCCCACCTCCGTGCTGAGCTTCCCCGAAGTGCAGTTCGGACAGCTGCTGCTGCAGCACCCGCAGTACGTGGGGATGCTCAACACCCTGCCTCCCTGGAAGGGCCCGAACGGCGACGACTTCCAGAGCGCGTTCGAATCGATGCAGCTCGCCTACAAAAAGGTCACGGGCGACCTGACCCTGTCCCTCGCCTACACCTTCTCCAAGAACATCACCAATTCGGACTCGTTCGAGTCCGGCTTCCTGGGCCCGTCTGTCGGCTACCAGAACAACGTCACATTCGCAGGCGAGAAGTCGCTCTCGGCGGAGGACGTCACGCACCGGGCGGTCGTCGGCTGGGTGTACGAACTGCCCGTCGGGCGCAACAAGCGCATCGGGAGGACCATGAATGCCGTTGCGGACAAGATTCTCGGCGGGTGGGAACTCGGCGGGATCATGTCGCTCTCGAGCGGATTCCCGATCGGACGGAACTTCATCACGCCGGACCTTACGGGCGCATTCGGGGGCAGCAACCGGTCCAACCTGGTCGGAAACCCGTGCCTGCCCACCAACCGGCCCCGCGGCGAAGAGATCGCGCAGTGGGTCAATCCCAACGCCTTCGCCGCCCCGGATCCCTACACCTTCGGAAACACGCCCCGCACACTCAACGGCTGTCGCATTGACGGCATGAAGAATTTCGACATCACGATCGTGAAGCACATTCCGATCAGGGAGACGCTGAGGGCTGAATTCCGGGCTGAATTCTTCAATGCCTTCAACAGGCCGCAGTTCCAGGCGCCGAACATGACCTTCGGAAGCGCCTCGTTCGGGCAGGTGACGGTGCAGGAAAACCTGCCGCGCGTGATCCAGCTGGCCCTGAAGATCCATTTCTGACGGCCGGTCGATTGTGCCGGCCCGCCGCAGGGCGGCGTTCCTACCGCTGTGCGCACGTCGAATGCGCCCGAGGGGCTGGCTGGCACGTCCCTTGGCGCCCCCCTGCCGAGTAGAATTGCCGTGGTGACCGTGCCTCCCCATCGCGGATCAGGCGGCATCCGTCGGCTCCTGGCGGGAGCTGCCATGGCGTGCCTTGCCGGGCTGGTCGGACAGGCGCTCGGCCAGCCCGCCCCAGAGGGCTTCGTTTCCCCGGCCGGCAGTGCGGCGCCCTCGACCGCGCTGGAGCCGCTTCGGCAGCGCGTCCTCGACGCTCCCCTGGATGCGGACGCCCACTACGGTCTGGGAGCCGGTCTGGCGCAACTGGGGCTGAACGAGGAAGCGGTGTCGGCCCTGCGGGAAGCCCTCAGGCTCCGGCCGGCCCACCCGCCCGCACTCTACGCGCTGGGGCTTGTACGGTTTCACACGGGCGATCTGGATGCGGCTGTCGAGAGTCTCCGGCAGGCGGTCGAACAGGATCCGGCCTTTGCCGAGGCACACAATGCTCTCGGCCTCGTGCTCGGGCAGAAGAGCCGGGACATCGGCGAAGTGATCTTCCACTTTCGAGAGGCCATACGGATCCGGCCGGACCATGCCGAAGCGCACAGGAACCTGGGCCTGGTCCTCGCCCAGGCCCGGAGAACCGAGGAGTCCATCGCATCGCTGCGGGAAGCGGTTCGGCTGAGGCCCGAGTGGGCCGTGGCGCACAACTCGCTGGCTGTCGCGATCGTGCGGAGAGATCCGCGCGAAGCGATCCGGCACTACCAGCGCGCCCTGGATCTGGACCCTCAGTTTGCCGCGGTGCACTTCAACCTCTCGGTGGCCTACCGCAACATCGACGATCCGGACAGCGAGATCGAGAGCCTGCGCCGATACATCGGGCTGGCGCCCGGCGCGCCCCTTGCGTACGCCAATCTCGGGAAGGCCCTCGAGCGAACGGGCGACCTCGAGGATGCCACGGAGCAGTTCCGCAATGCCGTATCCCTGGACGACAGCTCGGCGACGGCCCACTACTATCTGGGCCGCGTTCTGCTCAAGCGCGGCATCCACGGCGAGGCCGCGACGGAACTGCAGCGGTCCATCCAGCTCGATCCGGAGATTGTGGAGCCGCGCCGGCTTCTGGCCAGCGTGCTGCGGAGGACCGGGGAAACCGAGGCGGCCCGCGAGCAGCAGCGGCAGGTGGAGGCGCTGACCCGGTCCGAGCTCGCAGCCACCGCCGCGGACATGAGGATGTCGCTTGGCCGGCAGAAGCTGAGCGAGGGCGAGCTTGACCAGGCAGTGTCGATCTTCGAGGAGCTTGCGGAGTCGGCCCCGGACTGGCCGGAGGCCCACTACTACCTCGGCGTTTCCCTGATGCGGAACGGCTCCTCCGGGCGGGCAGTCCCGTCACTGGCGCGTGCGCTCGAGCTGAGAAGCGACTTCTTCGAGGCCTGCCACAGCCTCGGCCTGGCCCATCGGGAGAATCGAAACCTCGACCAGGCCGCAGCCCTGTTTCGCGAGGCCCTCGCGCTGCGGCCGTCCTCGTCCGAGGCGCATTCCGCCCTGGGTGAGACACTGGCGGAGCTGGGGCAGTTGCCGTCGGCCCTGGCCTCGCTCCAGGAGGCCGTTCGCCTAAACCCGGAACACGCGCCGGCGCGGTTCCATCTCGGCACGATTCTGGGTCGTCAGGGCGACATCGGGGGTTCCGTCGCGCAGTTCCGCAAGGCCCTGGAGCTGCGGGACAACTTTCCCGAAGCTCACGATTCGCTGGGGGTCGCATATGCCTCCTCCGGCGATCTGGCCGGGGCTCTTCGCGAATTTCAGGCCGCCCTTGCGCTGCGACCCAACTACGCCCTCGCCCACTACCACGTGGGCGGCGTGCGCCTGCAGGAGAAGGACTACGAGTCGGCCGCGGGCGCCTTCAGGGAGGCCCTGCGCAGCCGGCCGGACTTCTTCGAGGCCCGCAATCAGCTGGGAGTCGCACTGGTCGCACTCGGACGGATCGACGAGGCTGTGGGCGAATACAGGCTCGCCCTCGAGTTGCGCCCGAAGTCCGTGGAGGCGCGGTACAACCTGGCGCTTGCCCACGAGGAGAAGGGCCGGTTCGAGGAAGTGGCTGCCGAGCTCCGGCGGGTCATTTCGGAAGAGCCGCGACACCGGGACGCCCGTCGGAGGCTCGGCCTGGCGCTCGAGTCGGTCGGGACGGTCGGCGAGGCGATCGAGGTGCATGCCGAGACCGCCGACATGTGGCCGGACTCCGCGGAAGCGCAGCTGCTGCTGGGAAGCGCGCTCGTGAAGGCCTCCCGGACGGAGCAGGGCATCGCCGTCCTTCGCAGGGCCCTCCAGCTCGACTCTTCCCTGCTGGCCGCCCACCACCAGCTGGGAAGGGCCCTCAGCCAGACCGGCAACCGCGAGGAGGCCCTGGAGGAGTTCCGCAAGGCCGATTCCATCCGGAACCGGAAGGACGACAGGCTGCAGTCGGGTGCTCACCTTGAAGACGGTCTGGCAAAGGTCCGGGCGGGAGATCTTGGCGGCGGGATCGCAGAATTCGAGAAGGCGGTCGAGCTGGCTCCCGACTCGGCCGAGGCCCGTCAGTTTCTCGGTGTCGCGCGATACAGGAGCGGACAGATGGGTCTTGCGGTCGAGGAGCTCGCAAGGGCGCTGGAACTGCGCCCCGACTACTTCGAGGCGCGCTACACGCTGGGCCTCGTGCGAGCCCGACAGGGAGATCTCGACGGAGCGATCGCCGACTTCCGGATGGCCCTGGAGCTGAACGACCACGCAGCCAAGTGCCATGACGATCTCGGCGTCGCATACGCCATGAAGGGCGATCTCGAGGCTGCGATGACGGAATTCGAGCGGGCCGTGGATCTTGACCCCCAGCTGGCGATCGCGCACTTCCATCTCGGCTGGAGCCTGCAACAGGCCAGCCGCCTCGACGACGCCAGGGAGGCGTATTCCCGGGCACAGCAGCTGGATCCGCGAATGAGGAGCCCGCTCTAGCGGGCCGTTCCGGGTGCGTGTGGCGGCCCGGACGGGAGGCTCGTCGATCGCGGAGCTAGGACTTTCCGGGCGATCGGCTGGCGAGTTCCCCTTGGCCGACGGATGATCACCATTTCTGACCACGGTTCCCCGGCATCCGGTAGGTGTTCATGACCAGATCGACGCCGCCGCGCCCTGCGTCGTGGTCGAAGAATCGGGAGCCGTCGATGCTCGGCACCGAGCCCGGCAGTCGCCAGCGGCTGGGGGAGTGAGGCTCGCGCCTGTGGCGGTACTTGTTAGGAATGTTGTGTGAGGGTTTCGGTCGATGAGAGCCGCAATTGAGCGGAAGTGCGGTCCGGTGCAGATGGCGCGTGGCGGAATCTGAGGCTCCAACCAGGAATCGCGGACTCAGCCCAGACGGTACTTTTCCCGAGCGGTGGGCTGATCCAACGTCGGATGACGAGGTCGCGCCATTCAATTTTCCTGAACATGCCCGAAGGTTATGAAGCGTGAGGGCCTAAGACTTAATAAGGGCGAGCCAAGATCCTTGCGCCGTCGACGGGAGGCCCGGATCGGTTGCCTGCTCGCTGGGGTGCGTCCCAGAGAGCAGCCCCGACCGCAAGAGGAACCGGGCCAGCCGGATCCGGCTACCTGGCCGCGTGGCGACAGACACCGTCCGCAGGCGGTTGACGGGTGTGCGAGTGGGCATCCAGGGAGTCCCGGCATCAGGCGTTCCTTGGAAGGTGTGCCGATGTTCCGAGCCGATTGGAAAACGCGCGTTGTAGCGCTGCACACCCCACAAGGCGGCCGCCGTACGGAGATCCGGTGGGAGGCGCATCTGAAAGCGCTGGGCGGCCGTCTGCAACGAGGATCGCTGTTCAACTTTGTTGAACAGCGGAAAGCGA
>JAPPMB010000035.1:13277-32334 GCA_028819255.1 Bryobacterales bacterium
TATTAAAACAAGATCCCTAAGATTGAATAAGATGGAGTGTGCTGGCCGGAATCCCGTGACGACGCCACCCTAGGAACGATGTCTGACGAACTGGGAATCGCGGGCTCAACCCAGACGGCGGTTTGATCATCGGTGAACTGATCCAACGTCGGACGACGAGGTCGCGCTATTCAACTTTCCTGAACATGCCGGAAGGTTATGAAACGTCAGGGCCTAAGACTTAATAAGGGCGAGCGCAGATCTTCGCGCCGTCCACGGGAGGCACGGATCAGTTGCCCGCTCGCCGGGGTGCGTTCCAGAGATCCAGAGAGTAGCCCGGACCGCAACGGGAACCGGGCCAGCCGGATCCGGCTATCCGGCCGCGTGGCGACAGCCACCGTCCGCAGACGGTTGGCGGGTGTGCGAGCGGGCATCCCGGAAGTCCCGGCATCAAGCGCTCCCTGGAACGTGTGCCGGCAATCCAAGTCGGTTGGAAAACGGGCGTCGTAGCGCAGCGCATCCCACAAGGCGGCCGCGCCGTACGGAGATCCGGCGGGAGCCGAATTTGGCAGCGTTGGGAGGCCGTCTGCAACGAGGACCGCTATTCAACTTTGTTGAACAGCGGAAAGCGATATTAAAACAAGATCCCTAAGATTGAATAAGATGGAGTGTGCTGGCCGGAATCCCAGGACGATGCCACCTTAGGAACGCTGTCCCCGAAATACCGGAACAGTCCCGGACGTCGGACGGGACGGCTCTCGGGGCCCGGCCCGGCAGGGTTGCCCATCGGAGTAGAACTTGCGGTGATCCAGCAGTGGGGAAAGGTTTCGAGGGGACGCCGTTCTGGGAATCCAACCACGGAACTTGCGAAAGTCCGTGAGCAGAGCGCTGTGCACGCGAGGGGGAGACATGCGAAGAGCGGAGACGGGGCATTACGAAATCACGGTTGCAGGCGGAGAGCAGGTGAATGCGTTCGTGCCTGAGCCATTGCCTCCAAAGCCTCCGCTGAAATTGGACGGCCCGATGCAACAGGCGCTTGAGTCGGCAGCACTATCCCTGGGCCGCCTTGACAGTGTTGCAGCGATTCTGCCCGACCAAGCGCTCTTCATTTACGCCTACGTGAGAAAGGAAGCAGTGGTCTCCTCGCAGATCGAAGGAACGCAGTCTTCCTTGTCGGACCTCTTCCTGCTTGAATTGGACGAGGCGCCAGGCGCCCCGATCGACGACACACGCGAAGTGCTGAACTACGTCGCGGCGCTCGATCATGGCCTGAAGAGGCTGCGCGAAGGCTTTCCGCTGTCAAACCGCTTGATTCGTGAGATCCACTCGGTGCTGCTGTCAAGCGGAAGGGGCAGTTCCAAGGCGCCTGGCGAGTTCCGCAGTTCACAGAACTGGATCGGAGGGACGCGTCCCGGCAACGCCGTATTCGTCCCCCCGCCGCATGTCGCAGTGCATGACTGCATGTCCCATCTGGAGCGATTCCTGCACGCTGACGGGGACGGCCTGACTGTCCTGCTCCGGGCGGGGCTGGCGCACGTGCAGTTCGAGACGATTCACCCGTTCCTGGATGGCAATGGAAGAGTAGGCCGGCTCCTCATCGCGCTCCTGCTTTGCCATGCCGGGGTGCTGCGCGAGCCCCTGCTGTACCTCAGCCTCCATTTCAAGACACACCGGAGCACCTACTATCGGCTGCTGAACGAGGTTCGCCGCACGGGCGATTGGGAAGCCTGGCTCCGCTTCTTTCTCGAAGGAGTTCAATCCACTGCCGACAGCGCAGTCTCGACCGCGGAGCGTCTCTCGCAGGTTTTTCGACGCAACGAGAGCAGGATCGCGGCAGTCGCGGGACGGCGCGCCGGTTCGGCAGTTCGACTGCACCAGGCTTTCAAGAGAAGACCGATTCTTTCGATCCCCCAGGCGGCACGCGAGACACAACTGTCATACCCGGCGGCGTCCTCGGCGACGAATGTGCTTGTTGAGAACGGAATCGTAAGGGAGATCACGAACCGTGTGCGCGGTCGGCTCTATGCCTACGACGAGTACCTGGACGTGCTCGGCGAAGGCATTGACGGCAGCCCGGTAGAATCCCCGTCGTGATGGTCGGCGGCCGACTGTCCAGCCAAGGCATCGGGGACGAGACCCGCGACCGTTCTGCGTCTGCGGTCGGCTCCTGGGACCACGTCTCCACGCCAACGCTCAGACGGGAGGGGCGGCGCTCCCGTTCGTCCCTTGAGACGGGCCGGCCCGGCACAACCTTCGGTTTCCGGCGTGTGGCGTTTGAGATACTCTCCGGAAGAAAGTGGCCCCGGGGGCTGACAATCGCAGACATGGCCTACGCGGTTCCGTGAACGATCGCGTTTCCAGGCTTCCGAAACGGGGCAGCAGACAGCTCGCTGCTTCCAAAGACCCCTCTGCTGAGACATCGGGGCGCAAGCGATTCCATGCGTATCACTCGGATTGACTGCCACGTACTGCTCGACCCCGGCTTTGACGTCGGGGCCACGTCCTCGGCACAGGACGATCTGGTCGTGGAGGTGCACACCGACAGCGGCGTCGTTGGCATCGGCGAGACGGATGTGAATCCGTGGATCGCCAAAGCCTGCATCGAGGCCCCGGGCACTCACACCATGGGGCTCGGTTTGGCCGAGATGCTTGTCGGCACGGACCCGCTGGATATCGAGGGCACCTGGGAAAGGCTCTACGTCGGATCCGCGATGAACGGGCGAAGGGGCGCGTTGATCTGTGCGATGGGCGCACTGGACATGGCCTTGCATGACATCCGCGGCAAGGCCGCCGGGGCTCCCTGCCACCGGTTTCTCGGAACCGCCTGCAAGGAGGCAATCACTCCCTACGCCTCGCTCCAGCCGGATGTCAGCAACTTCGACGCCTACATCTCCTCGATGGTCGACTGGGCCTTGCGGGCGAAAGACCTGGGGTTCTCGGCGGCCAAGCTCGAGATCACTCCCTCCGGCCCGTACGCCCACAAGGGCCTTCGTGCGTCGCGCGAGCGCATGGGCGACGTGATCGCCGCGGTCCGGGAGTCGGTGGGAGACGGCTTCGTTCTCATGGTCGACGTGCAGTACGCGTTTCCGGACGCGAGCACCTGCCTCGACACGATCCGCAAGTGGGAGAACTTCAATCTCTTCTTCCTCGAGACCCCGCTGCCTGCGGACGATCTGGTGGGCTATGCGAGGCTTTCGCGCGAGCAGGGGATCCCGATCGCAGCAGGGGAATGGCTCACCACGCGCTTCGAGTTCCTGGACCTCATGGACCGCGGACTCGTGTCGGTGGTGCAGCCGGACGTCGGACGCGTCGGAGGGCTGACCGAAACGATGCGCGTGTGCGAGCTTGCCGCGGAACGCGGACTGACCGTTGTGCCCCACATCTGGAAGACGGGGATCTCGATCGCGGCGGCGGCCCACATGGCGGCCGTGACGCCTCACTGCCCGTTCATCGAATTCCTCCCAGCCGATCTGTGCGGCTCGTCCCTGCGGCAACGTCTGGCCCGCGAGGAATTGCGGATGGTGGGCGGGAGGATTCCTCTGCCCGAGCGGCCTGGCCTCGGCGTCGAACTCAGCCGATCCGCATTGGAGGAATTCCAGGCCGAAGCCGAGCGGGCTTACAGGGGTTGAGTCGAACGGCTCAAACGCCGTCGTCATCGGCAGGTCCTGCACGGGGCCGGAGTGCCCGAATTCGAGAGCCCACATTGCCTGTCGGAGCGCAGAGACCCGACCCGCGGACGGATCCGTCGCTTCGTGATATCCGCCGGTTCAGGCCCCATGTCGAGTAGGTGACGGAATCGCGAACCTGCTTGACGGGCTCCGGGCTGGCTGGTCACACGCCGCAAGGACGGACAATCGAGGCTGCTTTCGACAAGGAGATGTTCCTAGCCGGTCTTCGGGGAAAGGGGCGGTGTTGCGGTTGCGGTCTCTCTGGCGGAACGGCCCGGAACGTTATCGGAATCACGACCGGCAGAAGGGCACAAAGAGGGTTGGACGCTGCCCAGCACCCTCACCATGCGTGTTCCGAGTCGCCTGATGATGTTCGGCAAACTCGGGTAGCACGGCCTCGTGGCCATTCGCTCCTACGGAGCTCGCCGCACCAAGCGCTTCGTTTGCCGCGAGCGACGGGCTTTGCCATCCCAGCTCGTCGGCAAAATCGAGGCCCTTCTGAACGTCTCGGACCGAGCGGACGCGCTTGCCGACCCTGACCTGACCCGGGGCTCGTCTGCACGCCCTGAAGACCGACCGCAAGGAGCTTTTCGCTCTGAAACTCTCTGCGACATGGCGCCTCATCTTCCGATTCGAGGCAGGTGATGCCTATTGGGGAAGTGGTGGAATACCGCCGGAGCTAGCAATGGATGCTATTGACGGCTTAGTTCCCGCCAAGCAGATCCAGGAAGCCGTGGAGCGTCTGCGCCGTGACCCTCCGCACCCCGGAGGCCTCGTTCGTGCAGGGTGCCTAGGATCGACGACCATATCCGAGGCGGCGCAACAGCTCAACTTGTCCCGCCCTGAATTCGAACGGATCCTTGCCGGCGGAAGCGACATAGCGGCTGATCTGGCCGTCAGGATGGAAGCCTTGGGATGGGCCACCGCTGACCTGTGGGTAAGGCTGCAGGCCGCCTACGACCTCGCCCAGGCCCGTCGGCGGGCAAGCTGCGCCGCCTGATGCGGAAACCTGCCCGTTGACATTCCAACGCATCTGGCGGACACGGAGCATAGCGCAGTGGCGCGATACTCCTCACGAGGACGCTTCGGCCCAATTGTGGAAGGTACAGAAGGAACTCGCGAGGGTTTCCGCACGCCACACTGCTCGCGAGTCTGGCATGCACCGCTCCATCATGGCTTCCGCTAGGAGCGTATCGTCAATCTCATTGCGTGCGGTCAGCGCCTCTCGTCGCCGAACCATCCGATCCGGTTCCGTGCCATTTCCAGGACAGGGGTCGCGAAGCCCGGCTCAGCCCTTCACGCAGACCACCTGCCTCAGTTCGTGAACCACCTCGACCAGGTCCGTCTGCGCCGCCATGACGGCGTCGATGCTCTTGTATGCAGCCGGCGTCTCGTCCAGTACATCCTTGTCCTTGCGGCATTCCACGCCGGCCGTCGCCGCGATATGGTCCTCGACCGTGAACCGCTGCTTCGCCGCCCTCCGTGACATAGCCCGCCCGGCGCCGTGAGAGCACGAGCAGAACGACTCCCGGCTGCCCTTGCCACTCACGATGAACGACCGGGCCCCATGGAACCTGGGATGATGCCCAGATCGCCCTTGCGCGCCCGTACCGCTCCCTTGCGGGTCACCCAGATGTTCCGACCGTAGTGGTGCTCCATCTGGACGTAGTTGTGATGGCAGTTGACAGCCCGTTCGGCCCGGACCAGCGTCTCTGCTCCGCCCGCGGGCCGGCCGAGGGCACGGAAGAGAGCCTCCATGGCAGACACCATCATTGTCTGGCGGTTCACCCAGGCGTATCGCTGCGCCCAGCCCACCGCCGCGATGTATTCGCGAAAGTGCTCCGTCCCCTCAGGCAGGTACGCCAGGTCCCGATCCGGCACCTGGATGAACCAGCGCTTCATGTCCTGCTTCGCTAGCTTGATGAAGTGTAACCCGATCGCGTTGCCGATCCCCCTCGACCCGGAATGCAGCATTACCCAGACGCCGTCCGACTCGTCCAGGCAGACTTCGAGGAAATGGTTCCCGCCGCCGAGCGTTCCCAACTGCCGCAGCGCCCTCTTCCGGGCCTTTTCAAGTCTCCGGTTGCCTGCAACGATCCCGTCGAGGTCCCCGCTCAGGTCCTGGTAGAAGGCTGTCACCCGCCTTGGCGGTTCCCTCCAGGATCCTCGATCCATTGCCCCGCCATGGTGGGTGCGTCCGTGCGGCACCGCCCGCTCGAGCGCCTCGCGCACTCCCGCGAGGCTCTCCGGCAGGTCGGCCGCATCCAGGCCCGTGGGAACCGCCATCATGCCGCATCCGATATCCACACCCACGGCTGCCGGGATCGCCGTCCGCACCGTGGGAATCACCGAGCCGACCGTCGCTCCGATCCCCAGTGCACGTCCGGCATCGCCGCCACATGGCGGAAGATGAACGGCATCGAGGGCACGTTCCGGAGCTGCTGCCACGCCACGTCCTCGACCGGCACTCCTCTGGTCCAGGTGTAGATCGGCCTTCCCTCCGTCGGGGTGTAAACGTACCTGTGCTCCCCCATGCGACCTTCTCCGTCCTCACTATGGGGCTGGCGTGGCAGAGCCCATGCCGTCAGCCTGAAGTCCCTGGTTCGATCCCCGTCGGACAGTTCGGAGCACGCAGTGACAAGTTGCTGTTCCGCCTCATTAGCGGCTGTCGTGAACCGGAGGCGCGGCGTCGGCCTGCGGGAGATTCCGGCCCTTGGAGGAGGGCGGAGGAGGCCTGTCCTCTTGCAGCCCGCCTCGATTCAGGGCCAGACGGGCGTGCAGAAAGACGGAGAGGAGATCGAGAAGACAGACGTCGGGCCTGAGGAATACTCGACGCGGGGTTCGACTGGGGGGTGTTCCGGGCCGGCTTCCGGGCGAAGGGGCAGTGCTGGCGCTACGGTGTCTCCGGAGGCACGCATCGACACGTCATCGGAAGCACGATGATCAGGCCGGGACGTAGCGGGCTGGATACCACCCGGCTGCCGTATCTTGCGGCTGCGGCTTCGGAGCCCCCTTACCAAAGGGGATTACTGACCTGAGTGCCCAAAGCGCAGATGAGGTAGGGCTCGCGGACGACATACTACATATAGGGGTGAGCGGCAACTGAATTGGTAGCAGCCTATTCCTGCTCCGTGTTGTTGTATCCAAAATCAAATCGTTAGATCGCGTGTGGGTTAGTGTGGGACGAATAGTTCGGAGAGGGGAATATTCTGAAATCGGTAGAGGTGCCATTAGAGGCCATTAGTCGATCCAAACAAGGCTCTTACGATTCTGAAACCTTGTGAATCCGCTCCTGCAGGAACGAATCTTGCTGAGAATTCCGGATCCTGGTCTTTGGAATAATCCGCAGGCGATCCCACGGGTCAAAGTGAGACTCCACACGTGTGGGCTCCAGGCCACTTATTGCACACGCGTGCCGGAGCGCGTTGCCACTGCGATTTACTGCGTTGCCCGCACAGTTCTCCGCCCTCGGTGCGGAGTGAGCCGGTTCCGGATTCTGCGCCGTTCAATCAAGCTGCCGCCGGGAGTCTGGCCGCCCCCGCCAGCATCTTCCAGGGCAGTCGCCGCCCGTTCAGGCCCACCGCCAGCCGCCCGATCTGCTCCGCCGTGCCTAGGTCCCGCACGTTGTGACGACCGGTGAACTCGGCCAGGTAGCGCCGCAGATGCTGCCCACTCAAGTGATGGTAGGTGCCGTACAAGCCGCTGTACTCGCCGCGATAGACGAGACCGCGCTCGCACAGGCGGACGAAGCACTCGGTGACTGCTCGAGACAGGCTCGGGTCCATTGTGAAGCGCTCCCGAGTCCAGTCGCAGCTGGCGCCGACACGCTTCAGCTGGCCGACGATCCTGCCGCCGTACTCCTCCTTCCAGGCCCAGACGTGCTCCAGGACCTTCTTGCGCCCGATCTTCCTGCGATCGATGCCGTCCTTCGCCAAGTGGCGCTCGACGGGCATTTGGGTGGCGATTCCCGCATGGTCTGTTCCGGGAAGCCCCAGTACGTTCTTGCCCTTCATGGGTTGCCAGCGCATCGTGAAGTCGACTTGGGACGTCTCGAACATGTGGCCCATATGCAGTGCTGCCGTCACGTTCGGCGGACGATTCACTAGGGAAAAGACTGGATTTTCGGAGGTCTCGTCGGCCCGGAAGAGGCCTTCTCGGACTCACCGATCAGCCTACGCAGGCTCAATGCGCGACGGGTCATAGGCCTTTTCTAGTTGCATGGATTGCGAGAGGATACGAGCGCGATACGTCCAATGTACAACACAGAGCGAAATTGGCTCCGGAGCCGACCTTCGGCAGGCATCTGGACAAGCCTGTGCAAAGCGGTTCAAGTCGATCAGCGGTTGCGGCCGTGCGTCTTGGTTGACAATGCAATCGGCAATTGCGGAAGGCTGCTTGTGGCCAACGTCCGGCGGGCCAGCGGATCGCGCTCGGCCAACGCGTGCCGTTACAGCGGGGGCCGGTCCACCCCAGCTGTTGAGTCTGTCGTTCCCGCGCTGCAAGTACACCGCATTCCTCCGATGTCGCACGGTTCGGAAACTCGATTGACGTATCAGAAGAAAATCGAAGAATATGGAATGTAACCCATCGTATTGATCTCTATTTCATCAAGAGACTGAGTAGCTTGAACCAACGGCGTCACCGTGGTGATTCCGGACGAGGCCAAGGAGTGGCAGAGCGGTCGATTGCAGGCGAAGTCAATTGGCCGGCAGTCACAACGGGCTCCGCAAGTAGATCTCCGTGCCCCGCAGACTGGCCGTCGGAGACTTAGCGGGAGATTACGGTCTTAAAGCGTCGGATCAGCATTGCGACCATAAGCGACTGGTAGGTCAGGCCGGCGAGGAAGTAGAGCCAAGCGCCGGGATCGCCGGCTTCGAGCATCCAAAATAGTTTGACGGGCCAGTAGAGCGGGTCGACGCCGAACGCCACCTGCCACGGGGAGGAAACAAACCAGGCGATCAACGGCGGCCAAGTCAAGATGCCAGCCCCCTTCAGCAGCGCGAAGCCCTGGACCTTGTTCGAGGCGAACGAGGCAACGAACAGCGCGTAGAGCGGCGCGACGGGCGTCGCTTGGGTAGCTGCCGCGAGCGCCAGTCCGGGCTCCATCGTCACCAGATCCGCGATCGCTATGCTCGCCACCATTACAGGCAGGCTCACGACCATGGGGACAGCGATGCGGTAAGCAAGGTAGCCCTCCACCGTCAGCGGCGTGACCTGGATTGCGCTGAAGGTGTGGTCGTCCCGCTCATCAAGCAGCAGGAAGCCGACTACCGAGCCCATCAGCGTCGGCACCATCAACACTAGGAAACTCATTAGCAGCGGATAGTACGGTGCCAGATCGAACCCGTAGCGCTCGCCGAGCCAGCTGTCAAGACCCGGGATCCCCCACCGAAAGGCCAGGGCGAAGACCACCGGCATACCAATCAACCACCGCAGCATGCTGTCCCTGCCGACGCTCTTGACATCAATCGGGCCGAGTGCGCGGATCACGGTCGCCAGCCCAGGCATCAGCGGCTCCCCTCGCGCTCGACGATAAATCGGTCGAACGCACTCCGTGCTGCGACGAAGAGGAGCCCGGCCCATGCGACTGAGTAGAGAAAGCCGTACGCCCACTGCCATCCGGAAATCGGACGGAACGCGGCCCCGAGGAGTACAAGCGGCGCCGTGAAGGGATGAAGGTAGAGCAGCCAAGTGTCCCACAGACTGAAGTAGTGAAGTATCGGGAGCGAGAGCACGACCGTAACCAGGGCCGAGGGGAACAGGAATTCGTTGATGGACCGGTAACGGGCGACAAGGAGAAAGCCGGTCAACGTATATAAGGTCGAGGCCAGTACAATCCCGGCAAACAGCGCTGCGCCCGCGAAGCCGGCGCCATGGGCGGACCAGACGATGATCATCTGCTCGATCAGCGAGAGCGCAGCCAGCGTAGCAGTCTTCGAGGTGAGGTACTCCCAGTCGGACAGTGGAGTCACGACTTGGGCCTCCAGCGTCCCCTCGCCCTTCTCAAGCAGTACGAGGCCGGCTACGAAATAGAAATTGACCATGACCAGGTTTCCAAGAACGAGCGCAGGCAGCACGTAGCCCCAGTCGACCGCCGGAAGGCCGTTTAGGACTACGAACCAGCACACAAGCACGAAGGCCACGGCGTAGTAGAAGCCATTTCGGAGCTGCAGCTGGAGATCCAGTCGCAAGGTCGCGGCCAGCCTTCGCACTCGCTTACCCCAGGCCGCGGCCGGTGACGCGAAGGAATACGTCCTCGAGGGTCGCTTCCTGCGTGTGGAGAGTGTTGATCGTGGCGTCACGCAGCAGGGCGAGGAAAGCGGCGTTCGCATGGAGCCCGTCAAGTGGGAATTCCCTTCGCCCGGGGCTGCCATGAAGGTGGTACTCGATCGCGACCGTCCGTGAGCCGTGGACCAGCTTGAGGGCGGCCGGCGATCCGACGATCGGCATTTCTCCGGCAACGAGAAAGGCCACCCGGTCGCAAAGTTCGCCGGCCACCGTCATGTCGTGCGTCGTTAGGAAGACTGTGCGCCCAGCCTCCTTCAACTCGCGAATGAGGGTCCTGATGCGCCTGCCGCCGACCGGGTCGAGCCCAGCCGTCGGCTCGTCCATGAAGATCAATTGCGGGTCATTCAGCAGTGCGCGAGCCACGCTGAGGCGCGTCTTCATTCCCTTGGAATACTGCGCGACGCGGCGATCTCCTTCACCAGCCAGCCCCACCATTTCGAGCAGTTCGTCTGGCTGCCGGGTCCGTCCGAGGTACAGCCTCCGGAAGTAGCTTAGGTTTTCGGAGCCTGTTAGTCGGAGATAGTGGTTGGGCTGCTCGAACGAGACGCCGATCTCCTCGTAGTATTTGGCCCCCCACTCAGCAAGGTCGTGACCAAGAACGGAGACCGTGCCTTCGTAGCCTCTTAGCAGCCGTACCAGGAGCTTCTGGGTGGTAGACTTGCCCGCGCCATTCGGTCCGAGGAATCCGAAAATCTCGCCTCGGTCGATCTGGAAAGAGAGATTCCGGATGGCGGGGCTTGTCCCAGCCGCATATGTGAAGGTCAGTCCTGAGACGTCAACTACGGGCATTGGTGGATCTGTGCAAGGTTGATCGACCCAGGGCGACCGCTTCGCACGCGCGCCGTGCGACCGGACCGTTGCAACGCATGAGCACTACAGGATGCCATACCACGGACACGCCGCGAATTTGGATCGACTTGCAACTCAGCCGCCTTTGACCCTCTCCGTGTTGAGTATCAAGAATCGACGGGACTGGCATCGCCTTCCCAGCGGTTACTGGGATATCATTAGAAACTACCTGCCTGAGTACCCAAGGCGAGAGGAAATAAATCACAAACAAAGTAGAAATCAATTTCAATTAAGGCAGTGCAGGCGATCACCACGATCGTTGCGTGAGCCAAGTCGCGTCCCGCGGGGTACAGGCGCCTGGATGCGATTCGGAGGATGTTGGACAGGCTCTACAACGCGGCGCTGGAACAGCGCAAGCTGGCCTGGCAACAGCGCCGGGAGTCGATCACACGATTCGATCAGTTCAAGTGGCTGACCGGCTTGCGGCAGGCGGGTGCCGAGGGACTCGGGGCCCTGGCGCTGGGCGCGGAGCGGGGCATGCTGATCCGCCTGGACAACGCCGTCCGGTCGTTCTTTCGCCGCTGCCGGTCCGTGCAGGCCCCGGGATTCCCCCGCTTCCGGCCCCTGCAGCGGATGCAGTGCATCGACGTGGTGCAGGTCAGCGGCGGGATGGTGCGGCGGAGGAAGAACGGCCACGTGCTGCGCATCAAGGGGTTCCCGCACATGCGACTGCGTCCGTCGCGCGAGTTGCCGGATGGCGGGGCGTTGCGCGCAGTGCGGATTGTGCGCAAGCCGCAGGGAGTGAGCTTCTGTGCCCGAATTGGGTCGAACGCCGTGCCTCGTCCGGCCGCGGCGGACTAGGCCACTACGGAATCTGAGCGAACCAACGTCATTGGCAACCGAGACTGACTCCGCCGAGCCCCGGCTCAGCCTGCCGTTAGAGGGCAGCGATTGCGCGGCGGGCCGAAGGCGGAACTAACACCGGAGTCCCCAGCCAACTCATACTGGCCCTCGACCCACACCGCACAACAAGGGGGCGTTGCCGTGTCCTCCCTGAAGCTCCTGCAAACCGTCCGCCGATCAGCCATCGTCCGCGTTCGGAGGGGCTGCGAAGGAGCCGTCACGCGACGCCGTAGCCTTGGACGGAAAGCTTGAGCGGGCTGTGAGTCTCGCCCACAGCTCGATCTCAAGGACAAATTCAGGTCCGTAGGATCGCGACGCGGCCTCCCGCGACCGGGCGGAACTGTCCCATGGTGTCGGTTCGATGTTCGTCAGGCCGAATCGATACGGAACGCACGGCTCCCTGCGTTTACAACGGAAGCCGCCACAGCCGTCCCCGCCTGGAGCGCGAGCAGCACGCCATGTCGAATCGTCATAGCCGGCGGCATGGAATGCCCCGAACGCGGCGAGTGCGCACCGGTTCTCCCAGTCAGCGAGGTGTTGGTTGGCGTTCCCGACAGACTACCTTGACGCGACCCCTATGCTGACATTGGAGGCGGATCGGACCCGCCTGTTCCGGCTGCGTCCCAGCGATGCCTGATGGCGCAAGCCAAGGGACGCCGCGCTCGGATTGTGTCGGATGGCAGCGAGTTGTAGAAAACTGGGGTTACCGGAGGGATCGCGTCGCATCTTCGATCAAGGCCTTCCGCTGGTCCTCGAGTTCATCCCGGCCGGACAGTCGCTTCTTGGAGGGGGAACAACGCTTGCAGCGCGGTGGCAGCACCGGGACAGCCTCAACATCGACCTGTTCACGTCCCGGACGACGTTTACTCAGGCCATCTATCGCCAAAGAGCCCAGTTCAAAGTTCGCTTGGAAGAGCTGGGTGCCGGTCGCATCGCCATGCTCGGCCCGGATGGCTGCGCCTTCTATGTGCAGGGCGGAAAAGTCGAGGTTCTCAGCTTCCCGCCCCTCACCCATCCGAGCCGTTCGGTGGATTGCACGGGGAGTCCGAGCATTGCACTTGAAACCAGCCTCGAAATCCTCGCCAAGAAGCTTCACCGGCGGATGATCGTCCATGGCCGGATCGTTCCTCGGGACCTCTACGATCTGGCCTATGCGAGACGGTTCGAACCGGCCCTCCTGGATGCGGTCTGGTCCTCCGGAGAGGTTCGTGATCCGGAAGTTCTGGCGGCTGCCCTCAGCAGCTTCAGTCCAGGCTGGATAGAGCGTCATGAAGAGCCGGTGGCCAACCCGCGCTTCCCCGACTTGCTAGACAGCGCCGTACAAGACATGCTCGACGACGTCGTCTCTCGCTTTTCCTTGACCCACAGCCCGCAGGAGCGATAGATTCCATGCCGATCGACTTCGACGCTGTGCGCAAGGCCTTCCACGGCCCGTCCCTGCCGAGCCCGCCCGACCACCTTCCCACGCGCGAGGAGGTGCTCGCCGAGCACCAGCGCATCTGTCTGCAGGTCAACCGCGAGTTCGGGATCGACCCCGCGGTCCGCGCCGTCGGCGAACACGGCTCGCTGATCGGAGGGCCGGGCAAACCACTGACCTTCCTCGGCCGCCCTGTCGAGCGCCTGTTGCGACTCGAACCCATGCCGCTGGAATGGTTCGACTACCCCGAGGCGCGCACGGTCTGGTTCCAGCCCGCCGAAGACGCCACGACCATTCGGGAGCGCATCGAGTTTCTCGAGGAAGTCATTGCCATCCAGCTCGCCGGCTACCCCAACCGGCCAACGGCCCGCGAGCTCGCTGCCTGGATTCGCTCTCCCGCCTCTTCCTCCCCTAGGATCGGAGCCCTCTACAACATCTTCGAGACCATTCGCCCCGGTCACTGCGCACAAATGCTCAGCCGCGGCAATTTCTCCCTGTACGAGGTGGCTCGCATCATAATTCTCTCGGAAGCGCGGGCGCCGGAATTGATTTCCTGGCTGCATCAGTTCGCGGTCGATCCGAGACGGAATCCCCGGCCATAGGGCGACGACTGTTCCGTCCTACGCCTTCTCAAGCGGCCGGCGGTGCCCTGCGGTCGTTCGCAACCGAAGCCGATCGGCGATCGTGCAGCGGACTGTGGGTAGTCTGACCACCACGTGTGGCCGACGTCCAAGGGCTCCATCGTCCGAGCCTCGCACAAGATCAGCGCCGAGAGCATTGATCAACCGTAGTCAATCGGTGTGGGGGTAGACGGGGGACGGGATCTGCGTCGCAACAGTGCCCGCGTGGCTGAGGGTTGCAGCACAGCGGCTCGGAGTTTTCTCCGGAAGAGGCGAATCCTGGGAACCTGCCTTGAAGCGCGTCGCTTCCTCAGGGCCTGCTTCCGCTCCGCCCACATCAGTCAGGCAGTGTTCACAGCTCTGTCGAACGGTTCCGGCTCCAGGCCGTCCAGCACACGGACTTGTCCTGCCCGACCCCGCCGGTCGGCGGCTCCCCGCCTTTCCGGAACCTTCGAACGCCCGCCTCGGACGGCCACACTCTCCCAGCCGGCGGGCACTCGTCAGCCACTCCGCCGGCGCCGGCGCCCCCTGCGGCAGACGCAGGACCACCCGCCTCACCGTAGCCTTCGCCCACACCGCGATCTTGAGCGCAATGTCCCGCAGCCGCGACACCTGGGTCCTCTCGAACGCCTGAGGGGCCTACAGTTTCGTGGACTGTCTGGCGCGGTGGGGACGGGGCTGTGCCCAAGGAGCCACAGGTGCAGTCCGCACGGCAAGGCCGGGCGCCGGCCGGGCAGGGGATGGCGGAAGGGCAGTGGCGGTACCCAGCGCGAAGAAGTCCCGCTTGGCGCTGAAGTCAGTGCGACGCTACGGAAGGCGCGCTGTTCAGCCCGACAACGCCACACAAGATTCTGGAGTGTATTGAAAACGAACAGGCGAAGTTGAGTTCCGAGGATGTCTCCAAGGTTTCGCTTGTACAATCCGGGCCAGTGCGCAGGGGCGGCGCCGCCCGTCGAGACGGGCGACCGTGCTGGAGCCGGCGAATGCTACGCTGAGGCCGGAGCGTCCCGGATGCAGACCGCGATACAGCCGGAGATCGCCGCGGAACCCGTCGAGGCCCCCGAAGCCGACCTGCCGGACATCGAATACCCCTACTCGGACGGGGTGGCCATGTCCGAGAGCGACTTCCAAGCCTGGGCCATCATCAACGCCCGGCATTTCCTCGGCACCCACTTTCGCGACCGCCCTGACGTGTACGTCAGCGGCAACATCTTCGTCTACTTCAACCGGGCCAACCTGTCCGAGAACGTGTCCCCCGACATCCTGGTGGCCTTCGGGGTGGAGCGGCGGCGGCGGCGCAGCTACCGCACCTGGGAGGAGGGCAAGGCCCCGGACTTCGTGCTGGAGGTGCTCTCGCCGTCCACTTGGAAGCGCGATCTCGACAAGCGGAAGACATATGCGCGACTGGGCGTGGAGGAGTACTTCGTGTTCGATCCGACGGGGGACTTCATCCAGCCGATGCTCCAGGGGTACCGGCTGGACTGGGGGACGTACAGCCCCATGCCGGGGCTGGAGCCGCTGGCGGTGCGGAGCCGGGTGCTGGGGTTGGACCTGTGGGTGGACGAAGGGCGGGACCTGCGGATGCGGGACGCGGCGACGGGGGAGAACCTTTGGTCGCCGGAGGAATCGGAGGCGTGTCGGCGCAAGGCCGAGGGTCGCGCAGAGCGGGCGGAGGCCCGTGCGGAGCAGGCCGAGGCCCGTGCGGAGCAGGCCGAGACCCGTGCGGAGCAGGCCGAGACCCGTGCGGAGAATGCCGAGATCCGTGCGGATGAGGAGACCCGCAGGCGCTTGGCCGCAGAAGAGCGCCTGGCGGAATTCGAGCAGCGGCTCAAGTCATCGCGGTGAGTCCATGCACGGGTCGGGCGAGCCGCCACTTCGCTCCAAGCGCCCGGCCCGGGCGCGGTTTTCTTCGCGGACCGCACCTGAGCGGCTTCAGAGGCCCTGCATCCTCAGCCCCTGTGGACACGGACATTGATTCGGGTCGATCGGGCAGCCCGGACGGCGCACGCGTGGCCGGGCTGATGTTCGGCGCGTTCGCGACGCTGCGCCTGCCCGGGCCGAATCCCCACACCTGGATGCCGGACTGTCTCGGCGCCTGTGCCGACAGCCGCGGGCGGCCGACGGGGCGGCTGAACGCGTGGCCGCCGTGGCTGACGGACGAGGACCGCAAACGGGAACTCCGCGGCCCCGTTCGCAAACGCGGCGCCGACCGCCCCGCTTGCTAGGCAGCCGGACCCCGGCCGGCACCATCCCCATGACCGCGTTGCCGTCCCCTGAGTCCGGAGGCCCTCGCCCGGTCCCGGCTTGCCTGTCCGCGCGTCCTTTCCATCTCATTCGCCGTTCCGGAGCACGCCGCGGCATGGCCCGGAATCCGCCGCCGGCTGGCGCGCCGCCTGCCCTTCCAGACGTCCTCCCGTCCGTCCTGCCTGCGTTACGGCCTTGCGTTGCCGCCCTCTCCGCGCCGGCCGCAGTCCGGACGGGGACGGAGTCTGTCGCAGCTCCCCGTTGCTTCCGTTTTGACGCGCGCCAGCGGTCAGCAGGAAGAGCCCCGGCATCTCCGGTCCTCCGCTTCCATCCGCCGCACGCGGCCGCGAAGCCCCCCGAGGGTTGCGCTTGTGGGCTCTCAGATCACTGCTCGGCCCAGTGTGCCTGCCCGATTGAACTGCTGCGGCAAGCCGAGGATGCCGCCCACGGGGCTTCCACCTGCCACAACAGCACTTGACCTCGCTGCACCGCCCATCGAGGCTGATTGATCGCCCTGGCCTCCGGCTGTCCAGCCCCACACTGAATGGTTACGATCACTCTATGGCAGAGATGGAGTGGCGCTTCACAGACCGCATCAACCAGCACATGGTCCGGGAGACGCTGCTCCGCATCCTCAGCGCCGATCCTCTGGCCTGCTGCGAGCTGGTCTAGGGCAAGACCGGTTGACGACGCTCACCCATGCTATGGTTCCTCACGCAGGCCTCCACGCGTCGGGCCTTCCTGCAGTACGATCCAAGGGAGCTATCGTGCGAATCATCGCAATCTCGTTCGCCCTCCTTCTGCTCGCGGTGCCTGTCCGGTCCGAGTGGTTTGAACGCGGCAACGCCGCATACATGACGCCAGACGGGAAATGGCGCTCCGCGGCAATCAACGTTGAGGAAAACTCGATCGAGGTCTACAGCCGCAGGGGCCGAGTTCTCGTGGCAAGGTTCGCGCCGGGACAGGTGGAGCGTGGCATGAGCAAGCGCCGCCGCTCGAAGGCAGGGGTCAATTTCGGCCTCAGCTGGGGAATCAGCTGGGGCCTCACAGCGGGAGCGACCGCCCTGTCGTCCGACGAGTTCTCCGTTCGCGAGCTCAACGGAAAGGCGGTTGCAGGCCTGGCTCTTGTAGGAGTAGCCATTTCCGCAGTCATCGCAGCGACAAGGGCCAAGCACCCCTACTTCGAGATCAAGGACGGAACGCAGTCCATACGCTTGCGAGTCGGGAAATCTGAGCGCGGACGCTTCGACCAGGCAGTGAACCGGTTTTCTTCTGGCCTGGATTCCCGCGCTCGTTAAGAACACGTAGGTTTGGCAGTTTCAGCGGAATCTGAGGATGGGTGTGCGGTTGCCGAGGCGAGGGATGGCTGCGCGCATCCGAGCGTAGTTTGCCGCCAACAGGAGAGGGCTGTTGGCGCGGCGGCGGAATCAGCAGCCAGACTCGTCTGTCATGCTGAGGGACTCGTACGAAGGGTGCTGAAGCGGAAGGTGCTCGAGGCACCCCCGGGGCACAGGCACCATTCCCAGCCTTGGGAGTCGGTCTGAACGACCGGACCGACAGGAGTAGCGTCTGACCGTTTGGGCCGCCAAGGACTGATGGGTGGGAAATGGGGGTTGAAACTAACGAGTCGTGGAAGACGGTTCGCGAACTGCTTGACAAGGCGCACGAGCGTGCGGCACGGTTCCTCGAATCCTTGCCTGAGCGCCGCGTCGCAGCGGCGCGTAACGCGGACGATCTCGCGCAGGCGCTTGGCGGCGCGCTGCCGCATGTGGGGCGGCCTGCCTCGGAAATCCTCGCGCAGCTCGATGAGATCGGCTCCCAGGGAACTGTCGCGAGCCCCGGCCCTCGCTACTTCGGTTTTGTCACAGGCGGTGCCCTGCCCGCGTCAATAGCCGCGAACTGGCTCGCCGCGGCATGGGACCAGAACGCGTTCAGCGAGACGAGTTCGCCCATCGGTGCAGCGGTCGAGTCTGTCGCGCTGCGCTGGGTTCTGGAGATTCTGGGCTTGCCAGCGTCCGCGGGAGCCGCGTTCGTGACCGGAGCGACGATGGCAAACTTAACGGCCCTCGCGGCGGCGCGGCGGTCGGTGTTGATCGCACACGGGTACGATGTCGATCGGCAGGGTCTTCAAGGAGCGCCTGAGATCACAGTCCTTGCGGGCGAGCAGGCCCATGCAACCCTCTTCAAGGCGCTCGGATTGCTCGGCCTTGGGCGTGCGCAAGTGATCCGGGTCCCCGCCGATGTGCAGGGCCGCATGCGCGCCGACGCCCTCCCCGGCCTGACCGGACCCGCCATCGTCTGTACCCAGGTTGGGAACGTGAACACGGGAGCGTTCGATCCAGTGGGCGCGATCAGCGATGCGGTGAAGGCGGGTGATGTGTGGACCCACGTCGACGGGGCCTTCGGCCTCTGGGCGAGGGCTTCACGTCGGTTTGACCATGCTGCGGATGGAATCGAGCGCGCCGACTCCTGGGCAACCGATGCCCACAAGTGGCTTAACGTGCCCTACGACAACGGCTTGGCCATCGTGCGCGACCCCGAAGCTCTGCGCGGCGCGATGTCGTTGCAGGCGGACTATCTCCCCGAACGCGCGGGTCGCGATCCGTTCGACTACACCCCCGAGTCCAGCCGCCGCGCACGGGGGCTCGAGATCTGGGCGGCGATCGCCTCGCTCGGCCGCGATGGTGTAGAGGCGCTCGTGGTGCGCAGCTGCCGCCATGCCCGGCGCTTCGCTGAAGGGTTGCGAGCCGCTGGCTATCAACTCCTCAATGACGTGGTGCTCAATCAGGTGCTCGTTTCATTCGGCGACGATCGGACCACGTCGGAAGTAATTCGGGGCGTACAGCGCGACGGGACATGCTGGTGCGGCGGTACCCGCTGGAGAGGCCGGACTGCGATGCGCATCAGCGTGTCGTCATGGGCGACAACCGGCGACGACGTCGAGCGGAGTCTCGCCGCGATCCTCGAGGTTGCCAGTGGCGTCAAGCGATAGAAACCGGCCGTGGATCGTCCGCTTCGCCTTCGAAGAGATTCGAACGCGCTATCGGACCATCGTCCCGGCTGGCCATGCGTCGCCAGGGCCGCGCCGGCGCCTAAGCCCGGCTCTCCCGGCAAGATACAAAAAAGTTTGCACACCCATGCCCACACAT
>JAPPMB010000035.1:32344-66348 GCA_028819255.1 Bryobacterales bacterium
CAACTTATAAAACCCGGGCGGGGAGCGGCCGCTCCGCCTTTTATTTTAAATCCCGCCCTTCTCCCCCCCTGCGGCGGGGGGGCGGCCAGCACCCACGCCCAGCGCCGGAGCATCAGCCCGGATCTCCGGTCAAGATCCATCAACGTTTCCTCACCCTTGCCCTCTCTGCGCTGGCCGCCTGCGGCGAGGTCGCGATCGACGCGCCCACCGCACAGATTGAATCGGCGCTGCTCCCGACCTTCGTCATCCGCGGCGAGCCGACGCGCCGCACTTCTCTCGCCGACCGGATGGAGGAACTCGGCGTGCCCGGTGTCAGCGTTGCCGTGCTCGTTGACGGCGAGATCGGGTGGGCGCGCGGCTACGGCTTCGCCGACGTCGAATCCAGGCGGCCCGTCACCACGGACACGCTGTTCCAGGCCGCATCGATCTCCAAGCCCGTGGCCGCGCTCGCGGCGCTGCAACTTGTGCAGGAAGGCCTCGTCGCGCTGGACGCCGACGTCAACGACTACCTGACCAGTTGGCGCGTGCCCGCCAGCGAACACACCTCCGAGGTTCCTGTGACCCTGGGCGGGCTGCTCACGCATCGCGCCGGGCTCGGCGTGTCGGGGTTTCCCGGCTACGGACCGGACGAATTGGTCCCGGATGCCCTGGGAGTCCTGGAAGGTCGCGGCAACACCCGACCCGTGAGCGTAGTGTCATCGCCGGGAAAACGCTGGCTGTATTCCGGCGGCGGCTACACCGTGATGCAGCAATTGATCACAGACGTACGCGGCGCACCGTTTCCCGATGTCATGCGCCGCCGCGTTCTGGATCCGATCGGCATGGTTCGCTCGACATACGAGCAGCCGATTCCGCGGGACCGGCACGACGACGTCGCGACTGGCTACCGCTCCGACGGGTCACCCGTTTCCGGTGGCTGGCACACCTTCCCGGAGCAGGCTGCGGCCGGGCTGTGGACAACGCCCAGCGAACTGGCCCTCTACGCCGGCGAGGTGCAGCGGGCGTGGAGAGGCGAGTCGTCCCACGTGCTTGACGAGGCGCTCGTGCGCGCGATGCTGACGCCGGACGAGGACAACTGGGGGCTGGGTCCCGGAATCTCCGAGGACGGCGAACGCTTCCAGCACGGCGGTTCGAACCCGGGCTTCCGTTCCACCTTCGCCGCGTACATCGATGGCGACCACGGCGTTTTCGTGATGACGAACTCGGATGCCGGGTCCCCGCTGGCGGACGAGATCGCGGTCACTGTGGCGGAGACGTACGGCTGGTCCGGCCCTCGTACCGCGGAAAGGGTACCGGTGAGTCTGCCAGCCGATGTGCGGGGGCAATATGTAGGGACTTATGTCGTCGCCGAGACGGGGGTCGAGTTCCAGGTCGCACTGGAGGGTCGGGGGTTGGCGCTGACGTGGCGCGGGGGCAATGCGCTCCTGTGGCCGCTCAGCGACTCGATGTTCTTTGATGTGGAGGATGGGCACGAAGTGCGGTTCTCAGGGGAGAGGGACGGAGTTGAGTTGGTGATGGGGAGCCAAAGGGTGCCTCGGGATCCGAGGTGAGCCGGCGTCACAGAGCGCGTTCCATGGCCGCCTTCGAAGATGCCGAAGCCACAAAGTCCGTGCAACCTACAAGCCGCCGGCGATGTCGATGAACGAGCCAGTCACATATGACGCTTCTTCCGACAGGAGCCACAATATCGCCGCAGCCACTTCCTCCGGTTCACCGCCACGTCGCATTGGCAGTAACTCCCGCAGTCGGTCGATCCGATGCGGATCGCCCCCCTCCGCATGAATCGAAGTGCGGACGAATCCCGGCCTGACGCCGTTGACACGAATTCCGTCCTGCGCCACCTCGCGCGCAACGCCTATTGTGAAGCTGTCGACGGCACCCTTGGATGCCGCGTAATCCACGTACTCGTTGGGCGAGCCTGTTCGAGAGGCGGCCGACGAAACGTTAACGACCGCACCGCCAGCCCCGCCGTGACGAAGGCTCATTCTCTTGATGGCCTCCCGTGTGCAAAGCATCGTTCCCAGGACATTCGTCCTGAAGACTGATTCCCAGCGGGCGCTTTCCATGTCCTCCAGTCGCGAGGCGGGTGCCAACTTCCCGGCGTTGTTGACGACCGCGACCAGCTTTCCCGGCTGGGCATCAATCGCTTCGAACAGCCGCGCTACATCTTTCTCCCTCCCGACGTCCGCCTGAACAGCGATGCCAGCTCCCCCGCGTCTTCGGATCTGATCCAGTGTTGTGGCAGCTGCGTCGACGTTCCGCCGAAAATTGACGCATACGAAGTAGCCGCGTGCCGTCGCCTGGAGCGCGGTTGCCGCACCGATGCCACGGCTTGCTCCGGTCACCAGCAACAATCGTTTAGGTGTCATTCCTTTCTCATGTCCACCCTCGCAAGGACTGTCCCGGTGTAGGGATGGTCATCTCAGCGGCGCAGCAAGCCCGTCATTCATCGTATGTCCTTGCCTGGCGTCCTTCGATGAGGCCCCGCGAGCAGCTTCTGAGCCCCATACAGGTGCGCCGTCCACCGGTTCCGAAAGCACGGTCCCGCATGTGGCGGACACCGCGGGACTTCCGGGATCTTCGTTGCTCTCGTAGATGGTCACCTTCCCGAGCCGGAAGCCGGACCCGCGACTCAAAAGCCTGCTGCAGGGGCTGGGCCGGTTTCACTTGGTCGCTGGGCCCGCAGGCTCACCGACCGCGGATTCCAGGCGTTCCTGGGTGATCGACTGGCGAGCCGCCTTCAGTTGACGTACGATCGCAACGTTCCTCTCCGCCTCGTCGCGGTTCCCCAGCATCTGGTGGACGCGTCCGAGGTGATAGTGGAGGTCCTCGTCGCTCCCGATGCCAAGGCGCAGCGCCGACTGCAGGTGCGCCACGGACACTTGGTATTCGCGCTTCCGGAAGTACACCCTCCCCAGGGTCTTGTGCGGCACCGCGGCGGCTGGGTTGATGGCAATTGCCCGGCGCAGAGTCTTCTCTGCCGCACTGATCTCTCCCGTCAGCAGGTGGACTTCACCCATCCAGGAAAGGGCGGCCAGAGAGTAGGGGTCGCTCTTCAGTTCGGCACGAAACGCCGCGAGCGACCGTTCCTAGTCCCGCTCCGCCAGCGGGAACCACTCGATCGCATCCACGTAGTTCTTCTGGAGGTGGTAGACCAGTCCGAGGTTGCTGCGGGCCTCGGGCAGGTCGGGGCGCAGCGCAATGACGGTCTTCCAGCCCCGCTCCGCCGCTTCGTAGTCTCGATCCTGGATCGCGTGCTGGGCACGGCGAAAATGCTCGGCCGGATCATTGCTTGCCTGGGCCGGCGCAAGCGATGCAAGGCCCAGCAGAAGGCCCAGAACCATGCTTTGCCTCAAAGGCGTTTCCGTGGGCGGACCAAGGCCGCTGCGAATCGGGATCCAGCACCGGGTGGAGCCTTGCAAGGTGCCTCGTTCGAAGTCAGAGCCCACGAGGCATGCATGCGCGAGGGCCTTATGAGTATCCGGGTCGCGCCGGAGCCGGGGCTCCTTCCGTTGCGCGTCGACTAGGCACCATTCGCCCTCGGCACCTGCGGCACCATGGAGGCGGACGGACTATGTTGGTCGGATGCCCGGGGCGTCTTGTCAGAGTGCCTCCTCTCTGGTCGGGTTCGAACACGAAAAGTGAGCAGGAGAATAAGTACGTGGCAAGATCCACAGATACGAGATCGAGTCGCTCTGGGTGCCATTGAGGCGCGGGCCGCACGGGCCTTCCATCTCAAAGACCAACGGTATCTGAACCGCTATTTCGCGGAACAGGGCTATGTAGTTCGCTCCACACACCACTATATGTTGTGATCGGTAGCAGACTCCACATACCACCATATATTGTATTGAGGGCAATTCGCGGCTACGTGCCGGCTCTGTTCCCAGCGGCCGAGCGGGTCTGTGATATTGCGGCCAGCGCGCTGGCATGGGTCGGCCCAGCTTGGTAGCGCGGGCATACGAAACCGTCGGGCCAGCACAGTTGGGCCAAGTATGCACGGCAAGCCCGCTCGGACGCGAACCCGCTCAGAGTCCGCGGGCGATCCCCATGCATGCCTCGTAATACAACATATAGTGGTGTATGGAGCGAACTGCATAGCCCTGTTCCGGAATTCCGCGGACGCAGTAACATCTGGACCTAGAATGTGGAGAACCAGCTGAAGTGCCTTGCGTGCGACCCGATCTGGACGATGCTGCTGGAACGGCCGGGAGTTCAGACGGCAGCCCGCCGTGACCACGCACGCACTTACCCGGTTTCGGCCTATCTCCTCCACCTGTACATGCAAATCCGCACGCTATGCTAGGAATAAGTCCACACCGTATACTGACAGCACAGCGGCAATGCACTCAAAGGCCGGAGGAATGTGGATTTCCGGCGTACTCTCATCTTTGGCAGACACGATATCAACATGCAGTGAAGCCTAGGAAGACCGGAAATCCGACACCTGCTGATACCCTTCTAACAGGTACTCCAATACCTACTCTATCAATGCTCCATCCGTTTGCGTCAATGACCCAGACCACTGCGATATCCAACACGATCATTTCTTGATCTTTGCGCTCTTACACCAAATCTCTATGACCGTGCCTCTACTTGTCGTGATGCGATGAAGGATCTGCCCCGTGGGGTGTATGAAACCATTCCCGGTATGGCAGTCCGCCACGAGTGTACCGAACTCTTACTGGAGCACATCGGGGTTCATCTTGGGTGTTAGGCCTCGGACGATGGACCGCAGCGAGATATCGAACGGCCCACTTGCCCTACCCTTGCTCGGAGCGCGAGAGGAACATTACGTCCTAGAAATGAAACCGCACAGCTATTCTCTCATAGTAGTATAGAGCCGACCAAAGGAACGCCTGATACAGCATTACTGACTCACAATTCACTCGATTCTGTCTTTGATGGTCAACGGAGAAACATCGGGGAGATGTGGATGTACTATCGTCTTATAGGCACTACAGAACTGGGCCATATCTACGCTAGAAGTACAAGCAAAGGAGATTTTATCGAAGAGCTTAGATAATCTCGTATTGAATGACTGATGAGCATTTGCAATTGGCACATCTTCGAAAAACTGGTTCGTAAGAGAAGCTCTGCCTGTGGCCATTGCCAGCTTTGCTAAGGCACCAGCAGCGCCGTATGGGTCGTATCCTGCACCCAAAGATAATAGGACTCCCCAGAAATCCGCATCATGCTCCCTGTTCTCGTCAAATGCATTACTCTGTGTTCGCTGTTGATAAATATGGCCAAGCTCATGACCTATTACAAATGCTAATTCGCTTGGAGAATCACCGAGCAACTCCGCAAGCCCCAAGGTTATGCCAATCTCATTGCCATTCCGTGCGAATGCGTTGACCTCTTGATCAGTGCTTATGGTCAGCTTAAGATTACTTGGGATCTCCTGAGTGAAGTTGTTAGAACTCCGGAGTGTCTGATGAAATGCCAGCCAGATCTCATCATGATGCGATTTTGGAAATGACACCGCCCCTTTGGGCAAACCTGTGAGAATTTCTCGGTCGTCCGACTCATATGCCCATGCAATGTGTGTTCGCAAATCAATGCCTCTTGGGTTACAACTCGGACAGAGTGAGCCAATGACGGCAGACGGACCAATCGAAATTAGTCCCATGAATTCCAACTCACTCGTTTTGACCGCGGGAAATAGTGAGTGGATAGTTTCACTATGGTGCCCCTTGGACGTAATCTGAATTAAATGTGAACCTACCAAATCTCCCTTCGCGTCGAAGAGAGCAACGGGAACGTCAATCGCTGTTTCCGTAGCCACATTGGCAATAACCAAGGTTGCCTTCGGCCCTACTTGAAATGTGTGACTCAAAGCGGGCACAGTGGGGCTGATTGTCACCGCTTGGATCGGTAATCCATTACGGAGTTGCCGAAGAACAATATGGACCAAGACCGGCACGTCAGAGTAGCCATAAGCCCATCCAGTGATTCGCTTATGTTGCGATGGGATGCTCGTGAATGACGTCGTATGGCTGGGCATTAAGTTCACGGTCATTCTAGAGCGTAATCCTTGAGGAAAGTGAATTGGAAACGATACACCTTCGTCATTGTAGAAACCCAATGTTAAGTCTGCTTCACTTCGCGAACTGTTTGAAGCTGTGATCGTGACTTCCCAGTGACTTGACGAATCCCCACCATACGCGAGGTGAGGGAAATATAGATTCACGTGCGCAGATTCAGGAATTCCTTGAGATTGCCCCTGCTGGCACAGACACAAGAACAACACTATCGCTGAAATGAAGTACCACGATGGACGGACTCTTAGTGTTGAAGGTAGACTAGAAGGTTGTTCTGGCATTGCGATTTTCTGCAGGCAGTTGTCCAGCATATGGAGCTACCGAACCGCTCTGAAGCTTCTCAGGGTAGCCTCGACTTCGGTAAAACCATTGTTGATTGCAATTGTAAGGGGCGTCTCGCCGTCGGGCGTTCTGAGGTTTACGGAAGCACCTCGCACAATCAATGCTCGAACGATGTCCGCATCATCAGACGCACCGTTTACAATCCCACTTGCCCAGTGAAGAGCTGAAAATCCTCTGGAATCTAGTGCGTCTGGATCAGCTCTTTGTCCGAGCAACCGATCGTCATCTGTTAGTGCGTAAATCTTGTCTACAGAGTCATCTCGTCTGCTTGTAACGGTATGGTGGAGCGCTGTGGAGAGGAAGTCTCCAGCTGTGAGACCGGTGTCTGCCCCCGCGACCCGTAGTTCATAGATGACGTTGCTAGTACTATACCATACCGCTAAGTGTAAAGGAGTCTCGCCGTACTGATTCCTGAGATTAGGATTGGCACCGGCATTGAGCAGCTCATAAACGATGCTTATATTCTCCGATCCGATTGCTTCATGTAATGCGGAGCTGCCGTTTTGGCTCCGGAGGTTGGGGTCGGCTCCTGACGTCAGAAGAGCGATCACCAGCAGTAGTGCCGTATCGTCTTCATCGTTGCGTAATGCTTCACGGAGAGCTGGTTCTCCAGCAGAATCTATTGCGTCAACAGTGGCACCACTTGCAAGGAGGGCGCGAAGCGATCTTGTCCCTCCGGCAAATGCAGCCCAGTGAAGCGGTGTTTCGCCTCCCCACCAACTCTCGCGAACGTTCGCGTCCGCCCCTTCTGCGATAAGCGATTCCACTTCTTCCCTGTCGTTCTCAGCGGCGGCCCAATGCAAAGGCGTAATGCCATATGTCCCCGGAGTCAACTTCCTTGGCTCCCGTGACGGATGCATTTGGTTGCGTCTAACCCATGGTGATCGCTGCTTGGTACTCAGCGGAGTGGATCCAATCTCAGATATTGGAGCAGTGGCCGACACGGGTCGCGGAAGTAGCTCGTTTCCCGCATGCAGAATGCAGGGTTCGGAGAGAACGACTGCCGCCGCGACGAAGGCAGCGCAAAATACCAATGAGAAGCGAGTCATGAGGTTGATATCCTAGCAGATCTGGGCGGGACCAGACGGCGATTTGCTGTTTAGCTAAGGTAAGCGTTCAAGTGGCACGAGAGGCGTCCCAAAACGTGAGGGAGGGGATATGATTTGAGAGGCTCTCGAATATGCAGTCGGCAGCCCAGCGGAACGTGGCTTCGAGTGGGCGTGCTCGAGTAGACTGCGCGAGCGAGGCCAGCCATTCTTGGCGGACTTGGTGGTGTTGAAGTGCGCAGCGCAGTGCCGCTGGAGCGAGCACGCGCGGGCGAAGGAGTGAATTGCACATTCGGCAGGCTCAGCGGCAGGCTACGAAGCGAGAATTGGCAGCTGCGGTGGAGAAGGTCCGGGAGTTGCGGTAGCAGGTGCAGGAGTTACAGCCGGAGAACGAGGGCCTGCGGCAGGAGAATGGGATCTGCTTCGGTTACCGTTCGGGAAGCGGAATGTGAAGAGTGAGGGCAGAACCGGCCCCGACGAGGGCAGCCGTGTGGGCTGGCTATTGCACACGACTGGTCTGGGCTTGCAGTGGATAAGCCAGAGGCGGGCCGCCAATAGTGCGGTGCGTGGACTGCAGGTAGCTCCACCGTCGCAACGGTGAGGAGGTTAGCGAGCGGATCGAGATCCAGGTGCGGGGTCCACGGGACGGCTCCGGCGACCAAGATTTGGCCTTCTCTTCCGCCGGATTGGCGTGACCACCACTTGCAGAGATGATCTAACCACCCATACCCCACCGCCCGCGAAGCGTCTCTGCCGGTTTCGCCCAGCTACCGCACGAGACCCGCTTCCGGCATCCGGTCGCGAGAGACTGCCGACACGGGAAACGGGACTGCCTGATTGCGTGGCTGGGCACCGCTCCCTTCCTCGCCACCCCGCCTGATCGCGGGGCCTGAGACGCGCGATCAGTGTCCAGGCCGGTCACGCACGGCGGAACGAATGCGGCTCTCGCGTTCCTGCTGCCGCCCGGGACCCCTGTCAAGCAGGTAGTCACTGATCATCTGGGCGTCCTTGGCGGCCCGGTAGATCTCACGGGTGTCGTCCCAAGATGCCTTGACCCACAACCGGACGAAGCCGGCGTGACGCGAGGGGTCATGTCCCAGGTCGAGCTCGTCCCCGGTGATCATCGAGCTGATTTCCGCCCGCAGCTCCTCCCGGGCGAAAAGCGTGAACCAGAAGCCGTGCTCGGTGCCCCTCACGAGCGTCTCCCGGCTGAGCCGGTCGGGGTGGCCCGTCCAGTGGCCCAGCTCGTGTCTCGCGGTCTGGTAGTATGACGGGGCGTCGGGGAACGGGTCGCGGTACGGCAGGACGATCCGGTCGTGCGAGAGGTAACAGTAGGCCCGGTCGCCCCCTAGATGCTGCACGATCGCACCCACGTTCCGGAAGACCCGCTCTGCCTCCTCGTGCCGGTCCCATGTCTCAGCGCTCCGTCGGACGGTCCGGGCCCGGCAGGCCGGCGGACTGCTTGGCATTGAACACCACATAGGGGTCCACACGCGGGAAAGAAGGAAGCGTGTCTTGTAGACTGGCTGCGCCTCGCCGTCCAGAACCGGTCGGCTATCCCTGTCGCGGTCCGGCCGCTCGAAGTGGAACGGGCATCATTCGGTGGGAGCGGTCTACATAGCCGCTATTGGCGGACGTGCAAAGATGTCTCGCTCAGAGCACCCAAGAGTTCTGCTTCAACCCCGATCACACCATCCCTTCTCCGGCAAGGTATATTGAATCGCAGTCCAACCCACCACGGACCCGCCGGTCCTCGGAGAATTCGGCCACCAAAGGAGGATCATGGCCCCCCTTGGCGTCTCGCCCCATCAATGCCAGGCTCTGTCTGGCGTAAGCCGCCGTCGCCTGCTCGGAACCTACTACACACCCGATGACCTTGCGACGGTGTTGGTCCGGTGGGCATTGGCCGATGGCAAGGGGCCGCTGCTGGACCCAAGCTATGGAGGCTGCGCGTTTCTCGAAGCTGCAGTGCGTATCCTCTCGGAAAAGGATCTTGCCAGACCGGAAACCCAAGTTTACGGAGTCGACATCGACCCCGGTTGCACCGAGACTGTGCGACTCATCGAGAAGCTCAGTGATTCCAATTGCATTGAGAGTGACTTCCTAAGCGTGTCGCCTGATGAACTTCCCGGCAGCCCGTATGCAGCAATCGTCGGAAACCCGCCCTATGTGCGACATCACTGGATTAGCGTGGGTCAACGCGAATCGGCCCGAGCGGCGGCGGCGGAATCCACTCTTAATCTTCCTGCGACTGCCAGCCTTTGGGCCTACTTTCTGCTCCATTCCCTGCGGTTCCTCTCCCCGGGCGGTCGGCTAGCAATGCTGGTGCCGGAGGCCATTCTGCAAGCGGACTACGCTGCTCCTCTCCGCAGGTTGCTTGCGGACAAATTCACGAGCAGCCGTCTGATTCACGTTCGCGACCGCATGTTCGTCGGTACCGATGAGGCCGTGGTCGTCGCTGCTTGCTCCGGTTTTGGTGGAAAGGGGGAAATCCAGACGCTGTGCGTTGAGTCGCTAGGAGATCTTCACTCTGTGCTGACGGCTTCGGAAAGGGGCAGGCCACCGTCGTATCGCTTTCCGCCTGGCGTGGGTGACACCGGACGCGAAGCGGTCACCTTGCTCGGTCGAATCGACGGATCCTCCGAAGTCAGGCGTTTCGGCGAGGTGGCGGCGATCAGAGTCGGGGTCGTCACCGGTGCCAACCAGCATTTTATTCGCTCTCGGGGAGATCTCAATGCCCTAGGGCTTCCAGAGAGCGTCCGACATCGCATCGTGTCGCGAACCCGCTGGCTGAGGGGTCTCGAGTTCACTGAGGAGGACCACGACGAATTCGTGAATGGCAAGGCAGCGGCGTTTCTTGTACGGCCCAAGGACCCCGACGAGGACCGGCTCGTGCAGCGTTGGATTCGAGAGGGATTCGAGGAGGGTATAGCCGAAAGATACAAGTGTTCCCTTCGAGACGACTGGTTTCGTGTCGAGAGACCGACACCACCCGACGCCTTTGCTACCTGTGCACGCACAGGCTGGCCTCTGCTTGTCCTCAATCGTGCAGCGTGCCAAAACAGTAACGCCATCCACAGTGTGACTTGGAAGCCTGACTTCGCGGGCGATCCGGAAGCCGTGGCCGTCGGGTTCTTGACGAGCGCGGTCGCCGCTTGGGCCGAACTCAGCGGTCGCCGTTATGGTGGTGGTGTGCTGAAGATCGAGCCCGGCACACTGAAGAGTGCGCCGATACCTGTGGTGGATGGGGCAGATGACGTATTTAAGGTTCTGGATCGTTCGCTTCGCAATGGGAGAGAGCAAGAAGCCAGGCGAATCGCCGACGATCGGGTTCTACGTGAGGGGATAGGTCTGAGTGACCAAGAGATAGAGTGTCTGCGCTTCGTTAGCTCTCAGCTCATGGATTGGCGTCGACCCTCAAGGGGGAACATCGGTCATGGCTAGGTTTACGGTCGATACCCACCTGTTTCGGGAACTGGGCGAACTCCTCGTGGGCCGCGATTCCACTGCGTTGATCGAGCTGATCAAGAACTCATACGATGCGGATGCCACCGAAGTGATCGTTCACGGCGAGAGCTTAGCCGATCCACGCAAGGGACGCATAGTGATTCTGGACAATGGAACCGGGATGACAAAGGACCGTTTCATGAAGGGCTTCCTGCGGATTGCATCACGTCTGAAAGACCAAGGTCCAAGACGCTCATCCGAGTTTGGGCGTCGGTTCACGGGCGTCAAGGGAATCGGGCGGCTGGCAGCACACAAGCTGGCCAAGCGGTTGGAGGTCACCAGCGTCCATCAAGACGAACTGGGTGACGGACACACCACAGAACTCAACGCCGTCTTGGACTGGGACGCGATTGAAGCGTACGAAACGTTGGATGACATTCCCGACGATGTAGTGACCCTGAGCGAGAATCGGCTCAGTCGAAGCGTCGTTGGTACTGCACTGACCCTGTCGAGCCTCAGGCGACCGTGGACCTCCAAGGAACGCGCCAGATTTTTCGCAGAGGTTCAGGCCTTCCAAACGCCGGACTTCATCACGAGACCGTTGCCCGCGGCGGTGGTCTCCGAGCCCGTACTATTCGAGCGCCCCATACTCCGGGACGCTAGCGGGGGCGTCGCGGGAGAGGGGCATGGAGGGTTTGAGGTGCTCCTGGAAGGTGAGTTGGAGGCTGGCGACGACTATTGGGGGGTGATCGCCGAGTTGGCCGCGTGGGTCATTGAGATTCGCACGGCAGAGGATGGCAGACTGGTTCACATTGGTGTCGTCCCGACATCCCGCACTTTGGACGACAATTCGGACGCGAGAGCGTACTCCACAACGATTGAACACCCCGACCCAGAGCACGGCCCCTCGTTCGACGCCCGGATCCTGGTCCGGGAGGGCCAAATCAAGGGCAGGGGCTCCCGTGAACGGCGTAGCTGGGCAGCCAAGGCGAGCGGAATTCGAGTCTACTTGGAGGGGTTTCGCGTGCTGCCCTACGGCGACGACGACTGGCTGTCCATTGACGCCGATTACGCCCAGCGTCCTCGACAGCTCGAAATGCTCAAGAATCAGCCCCTTGCAACAGAGTTGGAGGATGCGGATCCAGACGAGGGACTCGTTCGTCTCCCTCACAACAACTATTTCGGCGGAGTGTTCTTAACCCAGGAGCGTGCGCCCACCCTCAGGGTTCTGGTAAACCGGGAGGGCTTCGTGCCGGAGTCCGGGTTCGACACACTTGTCAGCTTGGTTCGCACGGGCGTAGACCTGTGCACCCGGGTCCGCGCTGCCAGCAACCTGAAGGCGCGACTGAGACGACGCAAGGAGCGCCGGAAGAGGCGCGAGGTGGAGTCAGCCAGTGAGGGTGGTATGGATCCGCCCACCACCGACAAAGGTCTGGATCGCAGTTCTCTCCCGGATCTGATAGCCGAAGCCGGAGCGTCCATTGGCGAAGCCCGCCGGCTTGTCAGCCAAGGCAACGCCGATGCCGCCCAACCGAAGATGCGTGAAGCCGTTGAGGCGATGGAGGAGGCGCGCGAGAGAGCCGACAGCGTGATTTCCGAAGGTGCTCTCTTTCGCGTGCTGGCTTCGGTCGGTACGCAAATGGCTGCTTTCGCCCACGAGATGAACGCCCTGCTGGGTGCGGCGCAGACTTTGCGTGAAGGGCTCAGGATGGTCCTCGATGACCAAGCACTCTCAGCCACTCAGCGACGCCGGGTGAGGCTCGCATGGGCTGCTGCCGTCGACTTGGCTCAGTGGATCGAGCGTCACGCCTCCTACCTCGTGGACGTGACCACGCCGGACGCGCGAAGGCGTCGCTCCCGCCAGCTCCTCGCCGCCCGTTTCGACGCGGCCGTCCGCTTGGTGAATCACTCCGCGAAGCGACGCAGGGTCAGAATCGACAATGACATTTCGCCGGACGCCAAGACGCTGCCGATGTTTCCTGCCGAGTTGACAACCGTCTTTGCCAACTTGCTGACCAATGCCGTGAAGAGCGCCCGGGAAGACGGGCGAATCCAGGCCTTGGCCGCCAACGACGACGGTGCCCTGCGAGTTCGTGTCCAGAACACGGGAGTTGCCGTTGACCTCGAGGAGGCAGAGCGGTGGTTCGAGCCGTTCGAATCCACAACCGAGGAAGTTGATCCCGTTCTCGGCCAAGGCATGGGTCTTGGCCTCACCATCACGCGGAGCATACTCGACTACTACGGCGTTTCGGTCACGTTTGTGGATCCGGATCCCGCTTACGACACCGCGATTGAAATGGCCTTTCCGAAATGACGTCAAGACACGACAAGAAGCCGGTCATCCTTGTGGTTGATGACGCGGCCGAACAAATGAACCGTGGCATGGTGCTTAGATTCGGGGACCGAGCAAGGGTGACGGTTCGGCATCCATCGGGAATCCAGTCAGAGGACATCGAAGAAGCGCAGCTTGTCCTGATGGACTACCGACTCGAAGATTGGCCGGAACGCGATTCACAGTGCGCCGCCTTTAATGTCCGAACCGGCATGGCCCTTGCCACGATCGTGCGGGAATCCGCCGACGAGGCGAGCGCCGATCGCCTCACCGCTGTGGCGCTGCACACAGGGCATCTCGCGGAGGCCAGCGGCCGGATTCGGCCACCCTATTCAAGACATGTCGTGGCGCGTCTGAACAATCTGGAGTGGGTCTTCGAGAAGACCGACGAGGAGCGGTTCGATCAGATTGTCGAATTGGCGAAGACCGCACAGCACCTTGACGGAGTCTGGCCCCCTGATTCGAACGCGTCCGAAGCCAGAGCCCAAGAACTGCTTCGCATGGACCCGGAGGCAGAGTGGTTCGACCGGAGTTGGCGGGAGGTTCGGGAATGCCAGCCGCCCATTCACCAATCGGCTGGACATTCCCAAGGCGTTTTCTTCCTGCGCTGGCTTTTACACCAAGTCCTACCGTATCCCTGCTTCCTCTGGGACATCAATTCGGTAGCGGCTCGGCTCCGCCTACATGTGGAAGATCTTGAGCGCCTGAGGGCTTCGGGCTGCGACCTGGCACGGGACCTTCAACAGTTCAAGTACACCGGCATCCTCGAAGGATTCCTCGGTCCTCGTTGGTGGCGCGTGGCGATTGACGACTACATTTGGGAGCTTGGGGGTGGTTCGTCCGGCAGGTCGGGAGAATTCGAGGATCAGCTCCGTGAAAAGGCCGGGGAGGATCTCAGACTGGTAGGTCCACATGATCCGGTCGTCTGCTTGAATCGAGACTTCCGACCCGCAGATGTCGCGTCTCCGCAGGACGCAGTCAGGGTTCGTCCAGACTACTGGCCACCGTTCGCAGACGCGGCGTGGATGGCGATCGACACGGTACGGAGCGAAGAGGAACTGGCTGCGATGGTAGAGCCCTTGGACCAATACCGGATCGAGACTGATGGTTAGCTGCGGCGTGGCAGGACTTCGGTTTCCGTGCCGGGAACTCGTTGATGAAACTGCGGCGCTCAGGAGAATGGCCGCGGACCTGCTTTATTCGGATGGCCCGCTTCGTGCCCTTGCCACGGACTTGGAGCGAATCGGCGAGAAATCAGCCGAATGCGACCGGAAGCTCGAGTTGCAACCCCTTCGCACTCGTCCAACCCGCGCCTACGAGCCCGGCTCCCGATCCGGTGGTTCGGAGGTGTACGCCCGCCTGACGGGAGCATGGCAAGTGCGACCGGTCGGCAAGAAACGTCCCAACCGCTTGATCGCTTTCAGTGGCTCCGCCTCCACCGTGGTAGAGCTGTGGCCTGCTGGATGCCTTTGGCGTGAGAAAGAGAACGCGTCGTGCCGGCTAGCGATGTGGCGAATTGAGCTTGGCGCCGATGACTCTCCCGGCTGCTATTTCCACTTCCAGATCCTTGGTGACCGCTACGACAACCCGTTCCCGAAGAGGATCCCGATTCCCCGGCTGCCGAGTCCGTTTGTGACGCCTATGGCGGCTGTGGAATTCGCGCTCAGTGAGTTGTTTCAGGACAAGTGGCAAGGCAAGGCAAGAGGCTCACGTGACCACCACAGGCGTTGGCGGAAGATACAGTTGCAGCGTTGGTTGAGCCTGTTGCGGTGGCAGCAACAAACCGTGAACGACACAATGAGAACGGGCACTTCGTCTCCATGGATCAGCTTGAAGTCGGCGAAGCCGCCGAACAATCTGTTCAAGTGTGCGTAATGCAAGAATCCCTTCGTGGAGTCACAATGTGCTCGTGGAGACTTCAGAGGAGCGGAGGTGGCAGGTGGTCGGAAGACCGGGGCACAGGGCGATGACGATCTTCCCGTCCCGCTCCGCCGCTTGATAGTTGCGGGCCTGCGTCGCCCGCTGGGTACGACGCAAATGCCCGGCCGGATCATCACTTTCCTAGACCGGAGGGGGGATGCAGAGCCCAGAACTATGCTCCGTCACGAAAGCGCCTCCGGGCGCTGACCAGTGCTGTTGTTAGGGATCCAGAACCGAGTGGAGCCTTGCAAGGTGCCTCGTTTGAAGTCAGGGCACAGCCGACATGCATCCGCGAGGGCCTTTCGAGTACGCGCGTCGCGCCAGATCCAGGGGCTACCGCCATTCCGCATCAAACGGGCAGGTTTCGTCCAAGCGACCCCTAGCACCCCACCGCGGGCGAAGCGTCTCCGCCGGCTCCAACCAGCTACCGCTCAGGCCCCGCTTCCCGCATCCGATCACGGGAGGGCGCCGACACGGGAAACGGGACTGCCCGACTGCGTGGCAGGGCGGGAATCCTTCCTTCGCCAGTCTTCCCGACCACTCGGTCTGTGACGCGCGATCCGGGGCCAGGCTGGTCGTGCGCGGCGGATCGAATGCGGCTCTCGCGTTCCTGCTGTCGCCCGCGATCCCTGTCCAGCAGGTAGTCGCTCATCATCTGGGCGTCCCTGGCGGCCCGGTAGATTTCGCGCGGGTCGTCCCGCAGTGCCCTGACCCACGACCGGACGTAGCCGGCGTGACGCGAGGGGTCATGCCCCAGGTTCAGCCGGTCTCCGGTCATCATCGAGCTGATTTCCGCCCGCAGTTCCTCCCGGGCGTACAGAGTGGACCAGAATCCGGCCTCGGTGCCCCGCACGAGCGTCTCCCGGTTGAGCCGGTCGGGGTGGCCCGTCCAGTGGCCCAGTTCGTGCAGCGCGGTCTGGTAGTACGAAGGGGCGTTGGGAAACTGGTCTCGGTACGGCAGGACGATCCGGTCGCGCGCGAGGTCGTAGTAGGCCCGGTCGTCCCCTGAATGCTGCACGACCGCACCCACGTTCCGGAAGACCCGCTCCGCGTCCTCGTGCCGGTCCCATGTCTCAGCGCTCCGTCGGACGGTCCGGGCCGGAAGGCCGTTGCACTGCTCCGCATTGAACACCGTATAGGGATACACCCGCGGGGACGGAAGGACGCGTGTCTCGTAGACCGGCTGCCCCTCGTCGTCCAGAACCGGTCGGCCGTCCTTCTCGCGCGCCAGCCGCTTGGACTCGAACTGCCAGAACAGGATCGGGCAGCCCTTTTCCCCGCGGCGAACGTGGCCGCCCAGGTCCTTCACCTGCTTGAAGGTTCCCCAGCGCGCGTCGCCGTAGCCCCGCTTCGCGGCCTTCTCGGCAAGCCAGACCGTGTTCCCGCCCCTATAGGGCTTGCCGGTCTTGACGTTGTAGGGCAGGGAATTCGCACCGGGCTCCCAGGCCTGAGTCCAGGTCGCCTTGCCCTCCTGCATGCGCTCGATCAGCGTCTCGGCCACCCGCCGGTAGAAGTCGTCGACCCGCGACCGGCGATCAGCCCTCGCCATCGCCGCGTCCCTTTCCCCACTGGAAGTCGGACGGATCCTCGGTCGCTTCAAACGCCTCCTCGGCGGCCTCCGCGTCCTCGAACCACGCCCCGCAGGCCAGTGCGGTCTCGAGGTCCGTCTCCACGATCACGCCGGGCTCCAGCGAGCGCCCGACCTCGTCAGGGCTTTTCGCGCGGCGGAGGAGCGCGAACCCGCGCCCCGGAGCCCGGACGATGCGGTCCGCCCGTTTCACTCGAAGGCTCCCTGTCCGAAGACCGCGCCGCCCTCGTCTCCGGCGACCGTCTCGCAGACCCAGCTCCTGCTGGCGGGGTCGAAGCAGTAGACGGCCAGGGCCTCTCGCACACGGCGGTGTCCCGCACGGCGCTCCAAATGCAGCACGAGGTCGATCACGTCTCCGAGCAGGTCCTGGACGGCCGCGTACGGCAGCCCCACGCCCGACTGCAAGACGCAGGAGGCGCAGCGCTTCAGGGCGTTGTAGGCCGAGTTGGCGTGCAGCGTCGACAGCGACCCGTCATGGCCGGTGTTCAGGGCCTGCAGCAGGTCCCAGGCCTCCCCGCCGCGGACTTCGCCGACCACGATGCGGTCTGGCCGGTGGCGCAGGGAGGCCCGCACCAGGTGGCGGACCGTGACCGCCGGAGCCTCCTCGGTCGCCCTTCGTGCCGCGAAGCGCACGAGGTTCGGGTTTCTGAGCGGCAGTTCGACGGTGTCCTCGATGACGATGACCCGCTCGTCCTCTGGAATCAGGGCCGCGATGGCCGCCAGCAGGGTCGTCTTGCCGCTGCCGGTTCCGCCGCTGACAAGGATGTTGCGCCGGCAGGCGACCGCGTCGCGGATGACCCGGGCCACGCCCTCCGACAGGCTGCCAAGGTGCTGGAGGTCGTTGAGCGAGAGCCGGCGCCGGGAGAACTTGCGGATGGTCAGGACGGGGCCGCCGAAGCTGCACGGGGGCAGCGCGGCGGCGATGCGCGATCCGTCCGGCAGGCGCGCGTCGAGCAGGGGACGCCGGTCACTGACATCGTCGCCGAGTCCGCGGGCGATGGCGATCGCGGCGCGCCGCACCCCGAGAGCGTCGGGCACCATCCCCTTCACGGGCTCGAGCAGTCCGGCGCGCTCGATGTAGACCGAGTTCGAGTTGATCATGACTTCCGAGACGGACTCGTCCTCGAGCAGGCCCATGACGGGCTTGAGGAAGGGAGCGATCAGGCGGAACGCTGGCTGGGAGGCGAGCCTCACGACACGTTCCCCCGTGGCCGGAAGCAACACCGCGAACTCTTCATATAGAGTATTATATCTCTACACGAATATCTCTGTCAATCGATCTCTCAGGCTATATAGGACGCATTCCGGTTGAAGTGGATGTTGCCGGGACACTCAGCTCCGATATCTCCACCTCGCAGCGGGTGGTGGCGCCGGCCGGGGCCTCGGCCGATCGCCCGTCGGGCGGGCAGTGCATGGCGGCGAGAACCGGGCCGTGCCGCGGCTGCGCATCGGAGTGCCAGAGGGATTCGTATTGCGTAAGCACCGGCGCAGCGGGGCGGTCTCCCGCGTTATGCTGAATACGTTCGATTGGAAACATTTCTTTCTTTAAATGTTTTCATCCCCCCTGAGGTTCCCGATGTGCGACGCCTCGGCAGCGATCCGCGAGAAGTTCGAGGCACTGCGACCGGCGCTCGACGAGCGGACGCGGCGGCGGTGTTGGCGGGAGATGGGCGGGCCGGCCTACCTCGGGGTGCGTCGGCTGCCGGTGACGGCGGACGCCGGCGGCTCAATCAGGCGCCGCAGCCGGCTGTGGAAGCTGGAGCTGCAGCGGCTGTCGGACGAGCTGGGGCTGCTGGTCTCGGTCTGCCATTTCCCGCCAGCGACGAGCAAGTGGAACAAGGTCGAACATCGGATGTTCTGCCACATCACGCAGAACCGGCGCGGCAGGCCCCCGGTCAGTCGCGAGGCTGTGGTGAATCTGATCGGAGCCGCCACCACGCGGCAGGGGCTGGCAGTGCGGTCCGCTCTGGATAAGGACGCGTATCCGCTGGGACGCAAGGTGGCGGACGGCGAAATCGCGAGCCTCTCCATCACGCGGGACAGGTTCCATGGCGAATGGAACTACCAGCTGTCACCGAGGGCCTAAGCAGCCAACTCATTTTGGCGGAATTCCAAGGACCGGTGGCAGCGGATATCACTAGCGTCACGGACACCGGGGACTGGTTTGCAAGAGGCCTTGCCGCGCTGCGGCACAAGCAGGCCGAGAATCGCTGCTCGGAGGCCGATGTCTCGATGAATCTGGTCGTCCCTTGCATCGAGGAAGTCCTTCAATACCCGCCAGCGGACGTTGATGCCGAAGCCTTGATGAACCGGAAGCGTCCGGACTATGTCTGTCGTGGGGCCGACGGCCGAGCGGAAGTGATCATCGAGGTCAAGAACCTGGATACTCCTCTGACCAAGCGACTCTCCTCCCGGTCCGCCTGGCATTCAAGCCCGTACGGGCAGGTCACCCGCTATCTCGAGAGATACCCGATTGCCCGGGACGGCACTTGGGGCACAGTCACGAACGGACAAGACTGGATCCTCCTGAGACGTGTCGGCCAGGACGTCGAGCAGCTGGCATCGGCCCGTGTGGACGGATTGGCCGATGTCGATCGGATGCTCAGACCCATAAGGGAATCAAGGCGGAAGCGCGTGCAGCGAATGCTTCCGCTGGAGGAACCCGAATCCCCGAACTGGCTGGATCTGTTGCAGAATCCCGACCTGACACCGACCGAATTCGTCCGCGAGGCCCGTCCGGACGGGTCCGAAGCGATCATTCTGGAGCGGCAGCACGCGCTGGCTCGGACCACGGAACTTCCCGCCCTGGAAGGAGAGTTCTGGGGGCGAAGCGTTTGGCTGGCCTGCCTCAAGATCGACCTGCCGGACAGACATGTTGCTCCGCCCGACATCACCGAAGAGCTGCGGCCGATCATTGAGGCCAGATCACCGTACAGGGTCTACGGCATCGCGTACTGGAAGGACCTGGAGGACGAAACGCGGTGCCGGGGGTTCCTGTGGGAGCGTGGCGCGATCTCGACGACTTCCGCACTCGACCCCCACTTTCCCGGATTCCGCGGCGCCAAGCAGATCAGGGATCTCGCCCGAGTCGGATCGCTAGACGACGCCGGCGACGTGCTCAGCGGCAACGAGCTGAGAAGGGAGTTCTACGAAGAAGTCGACAGGTGGTTCCGCCGCACGCCAAGAGGCAGGAACGACCTGCGTCACATGATCCGGATCCTGTTCGCATGGCTTCTGCAGGAACGGGGCGTCCTGCCGGACACTGCGCTCTGGGACCCGAGCGAGGTGCAGGAAGCCGAGGGCATGGAAATCCACTCCCACCTCGAATGGCTGTTTTCCGGGATCTTGGCCGTCGAAGAGCGGAAGCGACATCCTGACGACGCGGCAAGCCTGTCAAGGCGGTGGCCAGGAAGGCGCGTCCCGTTCCTGAACGGTTCGCTCTATACTCCGCTCGCATCTGGAGAAGAGCCCACGGCCCTCCCCAACAGGCTCTATGTGGCGGTCGGTGGCCAGCCCGGCCTGTTCAGGATATTGCGCCGGTATGACTGGACGCTCCGCGAACAGACCGGCTACGAAACAGAATCCGCTCTGGATCCGAGCATGCTGGGAACACTCTTCGAGAGGCTCATGCTCAGCGCCGAGGGGCCGCGTGTCGACGCCGGCGGCAACATCAGGATGCCCGGAGGATCGTACTACACCCCTCAGGACCTGGTGGACGAGATGACGTCCGACGCCATCGCGCACTGGCTCAGCGGGAAGATTCGCGAACTAGGGCCCGCGCAGGTTCGTAATCTCGTCCACCCGATCCCCGCAGACACTAACTGGAAGCGATGGGGCCGGTCCCGGAAGGACGAGGTGCGGGCCCGGCTCGAGAAGGTGACCGTGTTCGATCCGTGCTGCGGCAGCGGCGCCTTCACCGTGGGCATGCTGCAGGCTCTGCTGCGGGCACACCGGCGCCTGGGGAACGGCAGATCGCCAGCCGTCGGACCCGGCAGCCTGGAATGGATCGTCGAGAAACAGCTGCATGCCGCCGACATCCATCCGCTCGCCGTACTGATCACGCGACTGAGGCTCTTCCTCGCTCTGGTGGATGCGCAATGGAGCGGGAGAGACGGGCAGGTGGGCGCCCTCCCCAATCTGGAGACCCGCTGCGGCACAGCCGACACCCTGTGCGTTGAACTGTCCGACGGCGGCCAGACGCAGCAGCTTGGAAGCGACGAATGGGACAAGGCGATCGGGGACTGGCAGGCATCGCGGGAATTGTGGGTGCGTGCGCATTCCGAAGGCGACAAGGCCGACGCGCTGCGAGAAGAGCGGAAGGCAAGGCGAGTTCTGAAACACCTTGCGGAATGGCGCCCCGGGTACGACTCCGCCTGGCTGGACGTCGAATTCCTGGCAGCCGCCGAGCGACCCAGCTCGATCGACGTCCGAAAGCAGTTTGTTGCCCCCCGCGGATGGGACATCGTCATTGGAAACCCGCCGTACCAGCGCAGCGACAAGCGCGACCGCGAGCGGGGCGACCGGCTGGGCTATCGTGCGCGGCACAACCTCTACACGATGTTCATCGAAGCTGCGCTGGAAGTGGCCGGGGAACACGGATGCGTGACTCTCGTAGTGCCGCACTCGATCGTGTTCAGGCGCGAAAGTTCGTACAGGAAGCTGAGACAGGTGATCGAGAGTGCCGCGGACGGGGTCGAAATCCGCACTTACGACAACAGGCCCAAGCCGGTCTTCCCGAAAGTCCCCTGGATCAAGGGTCACCGGACATCGGTCGAGAGCCGGCAGAGGGTCACGATTCTGTCCGTTCGAAAAGGGACCTCGGCCGAAGAGAACGTTTTCGGCTGCGGCCTGATACGGCTCGACGCTGAGAACAGAGGCGAGATTCTCCGCGCCGACCGTCGCGCGGTCGCCCAGCCGAGGTTTCGACGGCAGTGGACACACGCCCCAACCCGCGAGACCGTTGAACTCCTCCGGAGAATGTGGCGGGAGTCCAAGGTGCAGCCGAGGAAGACGGCGACCGCAAGAACCGTCGCGTTCCCCCGGACCGGCATGTACTTCGTGACATGCCTCCCCTCCGAACTGTCTCCGCTAAGGAACCCGAAGCTGCACAGTCTAAACGACGACGAGTATTTCTGGCCGTGGATCGGCCTCTACAACTCCCATCTGTTTCATGCGTACTGGCTGATGACGGGGGACGCCTTCCACGTCACAGCGACGGAGTTCGCCGCGATCGAGCCGCCTGCCGGATGGAAGGACGAGTCTCTGCGGTCCCGGACCGAAGAGACGAGCAGGCGACTTGTCTCAACGAGCGTGCTGGATGCGTGCAAGGTTGTCCACACAGGGCGGGGCCGATCCAGGTGGCCGAACGTAAGCTTCCACAGTGCGCAAGCAGGCCGCATGGTCGTGACGGCCGTCGACCGCCTGCTGCTTGAAGCCTACGGACTCGGAGAGCGGCCGCTCCTGGATCAGATCCGGATCATGCGGACGGGCAGCGCCCACCTGATTCAGTGACGCCACGGGCGTCCCGACCGGCCCGGTCCGCGGCTGGCGTCCGCGCGCCCGATCACGCGCGGGACCGGGATTGACGCTGTGGCGGAAGAGATGGCTTGCCCCAAGTTCGTCACTTGGTGACTTGAAGTTCTCGGAGATCGCAGGTTCTCGGGATAATTTCCGAATCAGTCCGCGAGCCGTGCAGTGGGACTCCGCACCCTCGTGGTCCTCGATTCCCGCGTCGGCCGGGTGGCCGGCTCCGCCCGAGGGATGCGGACCTGGTCGCGGGCTGCATCATCGGATCACCCTGTCCGCGATGGAGTAGTCATGGTCCAGAAGAACTTCCCGATAGCGCGACAGGGAGGCGAAGTCTTCCTCTGGTCCTCTTGGCGGCGCCCCCTTTTCCAGCCACTTGCGATAGCGAGCATCCGCGCCCTTGCCGCTGCAAGCGGCAAGCAGGGCCGCGTAGCGTTCGACGCACGCGCGGGACAGGCCGCTCCAGTTGCGCTGCTCCACCTTCTGGCGAAGCGCGAAGAACTCAAGCTCCCGCCAGTCTCGCCGCGTCCTGTCGTGCCAGAGCCTCCAGGCGTGCCGCAGCCTCGGAAACTGTCCCGGGCTGTCGGCCAGCATCACCCACTCGCAGCCCACGCCCCGGCTCGCAAGCGCGGCAGCCAGAGGCTCGTGAAGTGTCAGCTGGCGGCGCAGTCCGGCGGCCGTTGCACCGGTGTGGGCGAAGCTGAATGAGACCTCTGGGCGCTCCCCGCTCGCCGCGACGACCGGGAATCCGTTGGCGAATGCCCGCGCGGCCCCCTTCCCGCGGCGGACTGCGACCGGGAACCGGTCCTCAGGGATTCCGATGGAGGCGAAGTATTCGGCCTTGTCGCTCACGGAGAAGAGCCAGGTGCCCTCGGGCCGGGCCTCCAGGAAGTAGTCCAGGGCCAGGAGCCTCTTCTTGACGGTGGCCCAGCCCGCCGCTCGCCGGGCCAGTCCCTCCTCGCAGCGGATCGACCTGTAGAGGGAAGCGCCCTTCAGCCGGAACAGGCTTCGTCCGACGACCGCCGCGGCGTGGCCGCCGGACTTGGCCGCCCGGAGGAATCTGTCGTCCGCCCCTCCCTGCCGGCGTCCGACGTAGGACAGATACTGGCGGCGTACGAAGTAGCCGCCCAGCAGCGCCGCAGCCGCGAGGAACTCGGCGTCCACGGGCCGGTATCCGAATTCCGTGAGCGGGGCGGACCGCTCGCGCAGCGCCTCGCGGACGGTCTCCGGGGGGCCGCCCACCCCATGGCGGGGCATGTGCATGGAGCCGTCCGCGGCGGTCACCGCTCGCCTCCGGCCCGCAGGCTGCCGTCGGGCTGCATGGTATGCATCCGGAATCCGGCCGCCTGCTTGGCCCGCAGCGCGGGTTCGCGGTAGTCGCGGGTCACGACTTCCACGTCCCGATGCAGGCAGCGGTCCGCGCCGCCTGCCCCGGCCTCCTCCCCGTACTCGACGCGCGCGTCGGGAAACGCCAGCTTGCCGGCGTGCAGGCCCAGTCCCAGCTCCGCTGCCGCGGCCGCCTTGGCGTCCTGCCTGCACTTGCCGGCCCTCACGGCGCGATCGATGCGGCGCCACGCCAGCCGCTGGAGGTCCGCCTCCGTCTGTATTCCGAGGACGCGCCCGCCGCGCGCCTCGATGGCCTCCGCCTCTCGGCGCACGGCCCGGTAGACCGCCGTGTCGTGAAGCGCCTGGGCCCGCCTCGCCGGGCCGGCCCGGTAGGTCCGGGCATGTTCGTCCCCAGGCTCCCTGGGATCGACATGGCGCTCCATGAGCCGCTTGCCTGCGCGGGTCAGGGTCACCGCTTCCACCCGCCGGCGGCCGGCGTGGAAGCGCTCGACCCGCAGCAGCCCTGTATCGCGCAGCTCCGCAATCGCCGTTCGCGCCCGTCGCTTGGATCGAAACGAGCGGGCGAGGTCCGCGCCGTCAACGACTCCGAACGTTCCGGTCGTCCTGAGCGCCTCGACGCTGTCGGCGGCAAGGCGGTGCCGTCCCCAGCGGGCGGTTCCGCGACCGCCACGCCCGACCCGGCCGGTCGGGACGGACACGAGAACCTCGCGGGAGCGGTTCGGGCGTCGGGCGCGGGGCTTCGTCATGCGCGGCGGCACGTCGCGCCGAGCCGGCTCTCGGTTGCGCGCGGGCTTCGGCTCACGCCCCCGAAGGACGCGTGGCCCGGCCGCTGGCCCGGTCGGGCGCTTCCGCGGGTCGGGATCGAGATCGCGGGTCACACGCGGCCCTCCTGCTGGTCGCGCAGACGCTTCGCCAGTTCGTCGTCGAAGGTCGAACCGCTGCGGGTCTCGCCCTCCAGCAGCCGCAGCTTCCGGCCGACGTCGCCCAGGCCCAGACGGCGTGCCAGCCAGTACAGCACCACGAACAGGTCGAACCACAAGGCTAGGCAGTAGGCGGCGATCACGGCCCCGTACCGTGTCGCGATTGCGTCGCGGTAGGGTGCCAGGTAGCGGAACTCCTCCAGGGCCAGCCATGCAGTCGCCCCCAGAATCGACAGGGACAGGCCGAACGCCGCTCTCGCCATCGCTCAGTCCGCGATCCGGTCGCTGCGGAAGTAGGTGATCACCAGCCCCAGCGGATTCACCTCCAGCAGTTCCCGGGGGGTGTTCCGCAGGAAGCGGAACTCGAACTCCGACGTCCAGCGCCTGCGGCCCGCCGGCCGCCCTGTGGCGTCCCGCAGGCTCTCCGTGAAGTCGATCCGGGCGCGGTAGGGCTCCTCCCTGGAGGGCTGGACCTGCACCGCGTCCACCTCCACCTCTATCCCGAGGCCCCTGCCGCCCGCGAACCGCACCAGCTCGCCGGTCGATTCCTGCTCCTCGATCAGCCGCCGTGCCAGCGGCCCGTCCAGGAACAGCAGGGAGTTCTTCCACGCCTCCAGCGCGCCGCCGCGCCGGCGCTCCCGGTGCAGCACCAGGAACCGGCGCAGGAAGTACTTCACCTCGGGCTTGGCCACGTCCGGCCGGTAGGCTGCGGCCTTGTAGTCCACCGCTTCCGCCCGGCCCACCTCGTCGATGCGCACGACCAGCGGCGAAAGGTGCTCGAATCGGTCGAATGTCCGCCAGCACAGCACCACCAGCCCGGCGCATGCCAGGGCAAGCGCCCCGACTGCGAGCCTCAGATAGCGGTTGGCCGCCAGCAGTTCCGCCCAGATCTCCGGATAGGCTTTTCTCAGGTCCTTCATGAATCCCTCCCTATCCGGCGGCCCGGCGCGCGGCCGATGAGATCACTCCGATCACGCCGGTGTCGAAGCTGCCGGCGCCGTGGAAGATCGAATGGGTCAGCGCATGCACCTTGAACATGGCGAGCACCGCCACCAGCAGGACCGTCGCGGAGTAGAAGAACCACACGACCTGCGCCTCCAGCCGGGCGGGCACGGTGCTCCACAGCCCGTCGAGCATGAACGAGCAGAGGGCCAGGAAGGTCCACCCCACCGCCGTGTAGAAGGAGAACTGCAGGTACGACCGCAGCCAGCCCCAGAAGAGGAAGTCCATCTTCGGCACGAACAGCCACGGGATGAACAGCGGACCGAGCACGACGCAGGCCCCGGCCGCGACCCGCCCCGCGGCGACCGAGGCGATCAGCAGGGCGGTGCAGGCGGTGTTGAACAGCAGGATCAGAAACGTCCACGCCATCGCGCCGGCCCCTCGAAAGAAGTCGAAGAAGCTCCCCGAGGAGAGGTTCCGCCAACCGTCGTGGAACGACTGCGCAAAGCCCCAGGTGATGAAGCCGTCGATCTGGCGGGAATAGAAGTCCCCGGCCCGGATCGGCAGCGTCGAGAAGGGCATGCCGAGGCCGGGAACGTCCCGGACGTAGAAGCGCAGCATCGTCAGACTGAGCGCCATCGCCAGCACCAGCGGCGCGAAGCGGGACCACGGGACGCCTTCGCCGGACAGGGCCGTCTGGATCCCGAACCAGGCGATCGTGAGGGCTGCGAGCGCCCGGAACAGCAGCAGGCCCTCGCCGACGAAGAGCGGGCCAAGGCTGTCGATCGCCTGGTCGATCGCCGCGAAGGCCCACACGAGCGGAAACTCCGTCGGGTCGGTCGGCGGAACGGGCGGGGGAGAGGGAAGGATCTGCATGACGTTGTTTCTCCTGTCTTCGGGTCAGGGCATGCGCCAGTTCGGCGGCGGCTGGGCCGCCACGAGGGCGCGATACTCGGCGGCGGCTGCCATCGAGCGCGCCAGACGGTCGCGTTCGCGCTTCAGCCCGGCGAGCTCGGCCTCGAGGAGCGCGTCGAGCAGCTGGTTGGTCTGCTCCGTGCCGCGGACTTGCCGGATCTGGGCGACGGAGACCTTGCCGAGCAGGGCCGGCAGGGCCTGTGCCGCATTCCCCGGGTCGAGTGCGTCCCGCTCCAGCAGGTCGTGGGCGCGCCGGCGCTGCGGGGCCAGCCGGCGCAGCTCGCCCAGCACGGCCATCGAGCGCACCGAGGCGGCGTCCGCAAGCTCCACCGTCGCGTGCCCGCGCCGGACCGTGTCCCGGACCTCGGGCGGCAGGGTGGGCAGGACCGGCGTCCAGTCCGGCACGGGCTCGGCCGCCCGGCCGTACGCCGCGACGGGGCCGCCCGGCACCGCCGCGCCGTTGAGGACCCGCGTCCAGTCCCCGCTCGTGCCGTGGCGGTCCGCTGCGACGCTCTGAAGCCACGGCGTGGCGTCCGCCCGGAATCGGCCAAGCGGGCCAAGGCTGCGGAGCGTCCCCGCCGCGCCGGCGTAGTGGTCGAGCGTGCTCGTCGCGATGGCGTTGATGTCCTGCAGCTCGCGGAGCCGCTCCTGGGCGGCCGCGACCACGGGGGCGGCCTCCTTCACGCTGACCGGCATCAGGCCGGCCAGGCTGAAGCCGCCGCCTCCGAGGCCGATGGCGTTGCCGACGGCGTTGCCGATCGCGGAAACGAATGAGCCCCAGAACGGACGCGCGGGCGCGGCCGCCAGAAGCACGAGTGCAAGAAGCGGAACGAGCTTTCTTGTCATGGCAGTTCTCCTTTCCCGCGGTTTCGCGGGTCTCCGTACCTGGGAAGTTCCAGATCCTCCGTCACGTAGATGCGAACGCGGTGCCCCTCACGCACAGTGATCCGGGGCAACCGGTTCAGATAGCGGTCCAGAACGCGCTCGGCGGCTTGGGAAAGGCCGGAGCCGACCGAGAGCCGGGTCGCGCCGAGCCGCGATCCCGCGATCCCGGGCGCACCTCCCGCCTGGGAAAGGCCGGCCAGGATCCCGACCGCCCCGGCGGCGGCAAAGCTGGCCGGATAGTGTCGTTGGACACGGTCTCTGAGGCCCGTTTCGCCGACCTGGTTGAGGCCCTCGCTGCGGCCCAGTTCGACCGCGGTTCCGTCGGGCAGGATGAGCCGGTGGAAGACGACCGACAGCCGCGACTGTCCCCACTCCTCGACGCGGTCCGCCCGGCCGATCGCGCGCGCGCCCCTCGGCACCAGCAGCCGCAGTCGGCGGCGATCATGGACGTCGGCCGACACCATGGCGACCACGGGTCCGGTGAATTCGCCGCTCAGCCTGTTGACCAGGACGGCCTCAAGGAATTCGCCCTCGCGAAGGACGTAGGTCTCGGTTGAGGTGTCGGCGACGCCCTCGGCCGAAGGCTTCGGCGCCGCGGGCGGGTCCGGCCGGCCGACGACCGGCGCCCCGGGCGCCGGCGGCGCGGCGTCCGCGGGACCGCCCGCAGCAGGATTCGCCCGGCCAGGCGGGGAAGACTTGCCGGGAACGTCCCGGACGGACTGTACCAGCGGAGGGGCGCGCAGCGACCGGTAGCGCCGAAGCCGCTCCTCGCGCTCGATCTCCTCCTCCGGACTCGCGGAGTAGTAAGCCGGAACCGCTGGGTCCAAGTGCCGCCCGGCCGTGCCGGGAAGCGGCTCAGGCGCCTGGGGCAGTCCGTCCGGACGGGGCTCGCGCGCTCCGAGCTCCCTTCGAACCCGCCGCTCCGCATCCCGCACCGCCTCCTCGCGCATGCGCCGGGCGGCGCCCTCCACCGAGCTGACCTCCACGCCGGTGGCGGCGCGGGCAGGGTCCGGAGTCTCCGAGCCGGGATCGGCGGAGGGGTCCGGTCCCCCGGGGAACGACACCAGCGTGATCGCAATGACGGCTGCGAGGCATCCCAGCAGCCACATCTGCGCCCGGGCCGGGATCGCGCCCGTCGGCCGCGGGATCCGATCCAGGATCTTCTTCATCGCCGGCCCCCCGTCAGCGCCGCACCCGGCGGAACCGCAGCTGGCGCTTGCCGATCTGCAGCCAGCCGTCGCCCAGAATCCGCTTCGTCACGTACAGGCCGTTCTCGAAGTCGTACGGCACGAGCGACGGCTTGCCGTCCCGCTCCTCGTACAGCGCCGGGGCCTCCTCGGGGTCCGCGCGGATGTACGTGAAGCGGTCGTCGCGCCACATTGCCCGCACCTGGAACGGGTCCCGCAGCGGCCGGCGGCCGATCCGGTAGTCGAACCGCAGCGTCAGCGGATACTCGGCGCGGAACCGCTCCCGTTCGGCCTCAATCACGCGCCGGGCGCGCTTTTCCGCCTCCTCGGCCTCCTGCCGGGCCGTTTCCGCCTCGACCTCGAAGGCTGCGGCTGCGCCGCGGGGCTCGAACTGCAGCGGCTCGAGCCCGGCGGGCCCCGCCTCCGTGGGATCCTGCGGTTCCAGGAAGAGCTTCAGGTCGGGCTCGCCCGCCCCGTCCCCGATCTCGCGCGCAAGCAGGGTGTACACGCTGCCCTTGTCGGTCACGAGGGTGACGTTGGTGGCGGCGGCGGCGGTGCTCGGCTTGATGAACGCCAGGTTCGCGGCACCCTGCACGCTCCAGTACTCCGGGTCGCCGCAGACCCAGTCCAGGATGGTCTCGCCCTCGGGCAGCACGATTGCGGTGGCGTAGCGCAGGCGCGCCCGCACCTCGACCACGTCGTCGGGTCCGGCCTGGACCCTGCGCGCTTCCAGACGGGCGGGTCCGAGGGCGGCGGCGGCGACGGCCAGCGCGCAAACGGCAAGCAGGTTGGATGTGGTTCTCATCGGTTCAGTCCTCCAGAAGGGAGTCGAGGCCGCGCTCGAAGCCGAGCTTGCGGATGGCTGCCCGGCGCCGCGCCGCCTCGACGGGGTTGGTGGTGTACAGCCAGTAGCTGCGTTTGTCGACGTTCAGCTCCAGCACCTGCGCCGCTCCGGGGCGGTGCAGCAGAAGCTGCCGTTTCGGCACGAGCGCCCGGACCGCCTCCGCCTCGGCGGGCCGCAGTCCGAACGCCTCGACGTACTCCGAGGTGTCCAGTTCGGGGTTCGCCAGGAAGATCTTGGTCAGGCAGCTCTCGGCCACCGTCCGGCACAGGCCCGCATCGCGGGCGGCGTCGCCGGGAGACTGCGTCGCCAGCACGACTCCGGCATTGCACTTGCGCCAGGTCTTGAGGCCTTCCGCCAGATACGCGCCGATGCGCGGGTCGGCCAGGAAGCGCCACGCCTCGTCGACAACCAGCAGTTTCCAGCGGGTCAGTTCCGCGGGATCGGCCACGGCCGAGCCGAGCCGGTGCAGGAGGTAGTAGAGAAGCGCCCGGGCGAGCTCCGGCTTGCCGGCCGCGCCGGCAAGATCGAGCGCCTGCCAGTCGGCCAGCTCCAGTCTGTCCTCGGGGTTGTCGAAGACCTGGCCCCAGACCCCGCCTCGCGTCCACGCGCCCAGCGGGGCGCCCAGACCTGCCGGAAGCAGGCCCTGCAGGGACGAAAGCGTGCGAGCCTCCGGCTCCAGCTCGTAGATCGCCGCGATCTGCGACCGCAGCTCCGCCCGCTCGCGGGCGTCGCAGGTCTTCCCCTCGATGTCGAGGAGAAGCCGGACGAACGATTCCAGGAACTGCTGGTTGTCCGGAGTCGGCTCGAGTGCCCGAAACGGGTTGAGCGGACAGGTGAGGCCGCCCTCCTGGAGCGAAAGCTCGACGTACGCGCCCCCGACGAGTTCGGTCAGGCTCCGGTAGGACCCGCCCAGGTCGAGAATGCAGACGCGGGGGGCGTACTTGCGCGCCTGGGCCAGTAGGAAATTGAGCAGGAAGCTCTTGCCCGAGCCCGTCGCGCCGATCACCAGCGCGTGCGCGATGTCGCCCGCGTGCGCGGAATAGAAGTACGGCGTCTTCCGGCCCGTCTCGAGCACCGCCAGGCACTCGTCTCCCAAGTGACTACATATTGCGGCCCGCCGCCGGGCCGAAGGATCGAGGTGCCGAGCAGCCGGAAAGGCTGGCATGGAGACAATCCGGTTTTCGAAGGAGAGCCGCCACCAGGCCCAGGTCCGCTTCGGGCAGGCCATTGAGTCCCTGCAGAAGCAGGGGGATCTCACCGCGGGAGAGCTGGACCTGCTGCAGGCGCAGCGTCCGGTCGGGATCGATGATGCGAATCAGATCGTCATCGAGTACGCCACGGAGGCCGAAGCGGGAAACGCTGCCGGTCCCGCCTTCCTCAAGGCCAGCTGGGAGGTGCATCGGCTGGGCCTCGCGGAGCGCCTGCGGCAGCTGGTGCTCGAGACGGTCCGGAAGCGCCTGCGCGCCCGCTCCGGCCGGCCCAGGCAGCGGGTGCTCTACATGCCGTCGCGGCTTGTGTCGACGACGCTGCCGCACCGCCGCGTGAAGGGGAAGGAATTCGTCCGCACCAACGGCGACATGACCATGTCGCTCGTCGCGACCCGCAAGCCCGGCCTGCCGTACGGGACCTATCCGAGGCTCGCGCTGATGCACCTCACGGCCCGGGCCGTGCTCGAGGGTCGGCGGCACCTGCTGATCGGCGAGTCGGCCACCGACTTTCTCGCGGCGCTCGGCATCAACGACAGCGGCGGTCCCCGGGGCAGCGCAACACGCGCCCGCGCCCAGGTGCGGAGGCTCGCCAGCACCGCGTTCACATGGGAGTCCCGAAGCTCTCGCCGCAGCCGAGACCGCTGGCGCGGCATGCTGCTCGCAGACGAGTGGGATCGCCGCCCCGGTGCGGGCATGCGCGTCACCCTGAGTGCGCCCTTCTTCGACATGGCCCGCTCATCCTCGGTGCCGCTGGACGCTCAAATCGTCCAGAAGCTGCGCCGCTCGCCGCTGGCGCTGGACGTCTATGCCTGGCTGACGTGGCGGGTGAGCACCCTGAGGAAGGAGACCGTGATCCCGTGGCTCGCGCTGGAGCGACAGCTGGGCTGCGACTACCGAAGACCGAGGCAGTTCCGCTTCGAGTTTCGCCGCCGCCTACGGCAGATCACCGGTCTCTGGCCCGGCGTAAATGCCGAGCCTCGACTGCGCGGACTCCTCCTGCGCCCCTCCGCACCGTCGGTCCTGAGCTGGCTGGAGCACCACACCCCACACGCGAGGAGGCCGCCCGATGAGTAGGCGACGGCCAAAGACCGCCCGGGAAGCCCACATGAAGCGCGTCACGGTGCGGATCCCCGAGGAGCTGGACCGCGAGCTGCGCCGCCACGTGACGTTCGGCCCGCGAGGCGAGACCGTCGCGAAGTGGGTCCGCGCCGCCGTGCGGCAGCGCATGTCGATGCGCACGGTCGAAGAGATCGCGGCCGCCCGCGCCCACGGCATCGTGCCATCGCCCCCGCAGCGCGTAGAGGTCAGGACCAAAGGCCGCATGAAGCGCGTCACGGTGCGGATCCCCGCTTCGCACGAGCGCGAAATCCGCCGCTACTACATGCGGCGAGGCGAGACCGTCGCGGAGTGGGTCCGCGCCGCGATTCGCGAGCGCGTGGAAAAACACCGCGCCGCCAGGATCAGGATCGAACGCCAATTCGGCCTACGCCCCGCCGCAGCCAAGGCTGCGCGCCGGACGCTGCGCGACCAGTCACCCTCGCGGTGCCGCTAGCTCCTCCCCAAACCGCGCAGGCACCCTGTCGCCACTCGCGAACAGGCCGTGCCGGCCCCGGACCGTCCGCTGAAACGCTGACGCTTTTTTCGTCCGCTGAAACACTGACGCCCCTCCGCCGAAACACTGACGCCCTTCCGCTGAAACACTGACGCCCTTCCGCTGAAACGCTGACGGATTTCCGCTGAAACACTGACGCCCCCTTATGTATTAGGAAAGCCTGTAGCTACCTATAGTTCCCTGTAGTACTACCTGTAGGATGCGCGCGCGCTGGCCTCATCCGACGCCAAGGGGTGCAGGGCAGGCACAGGTGGGCGCGCTGCGCGCCCTGAGAGAGATCTGCTAGCCGCCGGACCGCCATCACCGCCTCCCCGGGGATCCCGCGCCGCCGACTGCCCGGACTGGCGGATCCGCGGACTGGAGACCTGCCAGATCGTCCACCGACCCGCATGCAGGCCGCCGACTGCGCAGACCGTCCCGGGTCCATGACGCCCGCCGCCGCGACGCGCCGATCCGTCCCGGAACGCAGCATGCCGCCGGTTCCGGGGGGTACTCTGGCCGTATGCCGCAGCCCCGGTTTCTCCTCGCGTGCGCGGTGCTCGCGCTAGCCTCTCTCGGCGCCGCAGGCGCTCCGCCTGTGCTGGTGGAAATCGTCTACGACCCCGCCGCCCCGCTCGATCCGGACCGCTCCTACGGATGCCTGGCGGACCCGCAGCTGGGCGCCGCCTCGTCGGCGGCCAGGACGCTGGCGTGCGTCGAGCGGGTTCCGCTCGCGGAGCTGTGCGGGACCGCCGGGGCGGGGCTGGCCGCCGACTGCCCGTTCCTGGTCGGCTCGAGCGGCCGGGGGCCCAAGCCGACCAGCGCCCAGATCGCGGAGCTGGCCGACGCCCTGCTGGCGCACTACAGGGGCCACGCGCCGAAGCTGAACTTCGCGGCCGAGCGTCTGGCCCGGGGCCCCCGCGCGGCCTACGAGGCGAACTGGCAGCCGCGCGCGGCGACCTCCCCCTCGGTCGGGGCGTGGAACGAGGCTTCGGCGTCGGGACGGGAGATCGTCGGGACGCCGCTGGAGGTGAGGGACCCCTCGCCCGCCGACACGCGCTACGGGAACACGGCCTGGCGGAACCCGGCTGCGGACCCGGCCGAGTGGAACGCCCTGATGGCGTCGGCGACGCTCGACGGCATCGCGACCGCGGCGCGCAACGTGCTGGCGACCCCCCAGGTCCCGGATCCGTCCCCGGCGGCGGTGGCGGCCCTGGCGACGGCCGAGGTGGCGAAGTGCCGCGACGAGTCTCTGGAGCTGATCCGCAAGGACCTGGAGTCGCACCTGGGGCGTGCTTCGGGACTGGCATGGGCCCGCCCCGGCGGGAGCGTCGGGTGCCTGCAGAACCCGGGCCCGCCGCAACAACCGACGCCTCCGTCCACGCCGACCAGGCCGACGCCGACCACCACGACGCCTCCGTCCACGCCGACTAGGCCGACGCCGACCACCACGACGAATCCGCCCGCGACGAAGAGGTGCTGGGACGGCTCGGTGATCCCGGTGTCGCAGTCGTGTCCGGCGAGGCCCCCGAGGACGACGAACAAGCCGCCCACGACCACGACGCCGCCAACGACTCCGCCAACGACTCCCACGACCACGACGCCGCCAACGACTCCGCCAACGACTCCCACGACCACGACGCCGCCAACGACTCCGCCAACGACGCCCACGACCACGACGCCAACGGATTGCCTGCTCCCCGGCTTCTGCGACCCGCCGCCGACCACGCCGAAGAAGACGACCGCCACGACCACCACGCCGAAGAAGACCGAGCAGCAGCAGCCCGCGACCAAGACCTGCTGGGACGGCTCGACCGTGGCGGTGGGCGCATCGTGTCCGGAGAGGACGAAGACCTGCTGGGACGGCTCGGTGATCCCCGTGTCGCAGTCGTGCCCGCCGAGGCCGGAGTACACGGACTG
>JAPPMB010000035.1:66448-74741 GCA_028819255.1 Bryobacterales bacterium
CAAGGGGGGCAAGCACACCTCCGCCGCCGCCGCCGCCAGGGTGAAGTGCACGCCGACGGAGTACACGGACTGCAAGGGGGGCAAGCACACCTCCGCCGCCGCCGCCGCCAGGGTGAAGTGCACGCCGCCGCCGCCGCCGAAGCACACGGCCTGCGACGGAAGCGAGCACGACTCCGCAGCCGCCGCCGCCAGGGTGGACTGCACGCCGCCGCCGCCGCCGAAGGACACCTCCGATCGGGACGCCGAGACGTGCCAGGGCAGGCTGTTCTGCCCCTTCCTGAACCAGCCGGGCCAGGCGGGCTAGGATGGACTCCATGACCGCCCGTCTCTCGCGCGGCCTGCTGGCCGCCGCAGCCGTGCCGCTGCTCGCCGCGCCGCTGTCCGCCAAGCGAGTGACGCTCGAGCGCCCCGACCAGGTAGTCGACGTGGCCTGCCAGATCCGCTTCACGACCACGATCGTGCTCCCCTTCGAGGAGCGCATCCTCGACTTCGTGACCGGCGACGCCGGCACGTGGCAGGTGACGGGCGCGGCGAACATCGCCTACGTCAAGCCCTCGGTCGAGGACACGCGCACCAACGTCACGCTCGTGACCGAGGCGGGCCGGATCTTCTTCTTCCGTGTCAGCGAGGGGGACGCCGAGCCGGACATCCACGTCTACGTGGACGCCCCCGACCCCGAGGGGGAGGAGGCCGCGGAGGCCCCGCCGCCGCACCAGCCGAAGTTCGTGTCGCGGGACGAGGTGGCGGACTACGAGGCGGCCGCGAAGGCCGCGACGGAGCGGGCGCGGGACGCCTGGGTGCAGGCCGAGCAGCGCGTGCAGTCGGCGGTCGACGAGTTCCGCGCGGGGTACCCGACGCTGATGCGCTTTGAGTACCGCCTCTCCCGCAGGGCGCTGGAGGAGCCGTTCCACATCGCCGCGATGTGGCACGACGGCCGCTTCACCTACGCCCGCTCGCTGGCGGACGAGACGCCGGCGCTGTACGAGGAGCGGGACGGGGCGCCCTCGCTGGTGTCCTACGACCTGACGCCAGACGGGCTCTACGTCGTGCGCCGCGTGCTGAGCGACGGCTGGTTCCAGCTCGGCAGGCGCAGGGCGGAGTGGACAAGGCTGGTGACGCGCCAGCCACCGGTCGGCCCTCCGCCGCCGCCGGAGCCGATCCCCGAGGAGGAGGCCCTCGCCGCGAGCCCGTAGCCGGAAACCGCGCCCCCGCCGGAAGCGTCTCTCACATCGTGGAGAGGGTTCCCGCCGCCGCCCTGGCCGTCGCCGCTGCCCTGGCTGCGATCCCAGCGGCAGCGGCACCAGCGGCAGCGGGCCCGGCGTCCGTCCGCCTGCCCTACGAGGTGGTCGATGGACTCGCGGTCCACGACGGCGACATCGTGCTCGGCCCGGCCGGGCAAGCGGACCGGTCCCACTGGGAGACCGGAACTGGCAGCCGCAGGGAAGTCGCACTGCATTGGTCCTGGTCCGAGACCAATCTGTGGCCGGGCGGAGTCGTGCCGTACGTGATCGACGGGGAGCTTCCGGAAGGTGCCGCCGAGAGTGTGCGCCTGGCGATCGCGGAGTGGAACGCGAAAACGGTGGTCACGCTGGTCGAGAGGACCTTCGAGGCTGACTACCTGCGCTTCGTCCCGTCCCACGAATGCCGGTCCTACCTCGGACGCATCGGCGGCGAGCAGGAGGTGTGGTCGGGCCGGGATGGAGACGGGTGCGGCGGGGCCGGGATGGTCCACGAGATCGGCCACGCCGTCGGCTTGGACCACGAGCACCAGCGCGCGGACCGCGACGGGCGCCTCATGGTCGGCCGGCGGGACCTGCACGGCGAAGGCACCGAATGGGTGGCGGCGAACGCGCGCACGAGGAACCCTTACGACTACCGCTCTCGCATGCACTACTCGATGACCTCGATGGAGACGATCCCCCCCGGCATCAACTTGCTCTCGGCCGGGCTGTCGGCGGGAGACATCGACGGCGTGGCGAGGCTGTACGGGCAGCCGCCGTCGGCGACGGTGATCGCCACCAACCCTCCCGGACTGGAGGTCCTCGTCGACGGCGTCGCAACGACCGCCCCGAAGACCTTCGACTGGCCGCCGGGGAGCGTCCACACCTTGGAGGTGCGCACCGCGCCCCAGACGGACGGCGACAGCCGCTACCTGTTCGGACGCTGGAACGACGGCGCCCCCCGCGTGCGGACGGTGACCGCGACGCCGGAGCGGACCTGGATCGAGGCGAACTTCATCGTGCAGCGCCGCGTCACGGGCCGCCCCCACCGCCCGGGGGAGGGCACGGTCACCGTGTCGCCGCCGGGGGAGTGGCACACCCTGCGGTCGACGGTGCGGATCGAGGCGCAGCCCCGCCCCGGCAGCGGCCTCCGGTTCGTGGGCTGGTCGGTGAGGGCGGGCGGCGACGCTCAGAATCCGGGGTTCCTGCGCGTCGGACGCGAGGGGCTCGACGCCGCGGCCTACTTCAGCCCGACCCCGCACCTGCGCATCGGGGCGACGGCGGCGCCCTTCTCCGTCTGGGTGGACGGGAGCAAGCGGGCCGGTCCTCTGTCGCTCTTCGGCACAGGTCGGCGCACGCGCGTCTCGCTGCGCATCGAAGAGATCCAGTACGCCTGGAGCAATCACAGAACCCGCTACCGCTTCGAAGGCTGGAGCGACGGCTCCACGAGGGCGGAGCGGGACTTCGACGTTCCGGCGCAGGGCGGCTCCCTGTCTGCGCATCTCTTGGAGGAGCACCTGCTGGATGTGGCCGTCCGGCCGCGAGAGGGAGGATCCGTGTCCGCGGAGCCGCCCGGCGAGGACGGCTACCACGCCGCCGGCGCCGAGGTGGCGCTTTCCGCGACGCCAAGCGAGGGCTGGAGCTTCGTCCGCTGGCAGGGCGACGCCGCAGGGGATGGCGACGCGCGGGTCCGCATGGACGGCGGCCGCTCGGTCGACGCGTGGTTCAGCCCGACGCGGGAGCTGCGGCCGGGCGCGACCGTCAGGGCGGACGGGCAATGGGACGCCCCGGGAGTCCACTTACTCCCGAGGTCCGCCGGTGCGCTCGCGGTCGAGTTCTCCCCGGACTTCTCCTCTCCGGCCGCGGAGGTGTGGGTGGGTGCGGTGCGCAGCCCGTACGACCACCCGCCATGGGCGTGGTCCTATCTGCATCGGTCGCAGTCCGGCGTGTTCGCCAGCCGGCTGCGGGACGAGGCGGCGTTCGTCTCCGCGTCCTCCACCGGCCCGCACCGCATCGAGATCTCGCCGTCCTCGGATCCGCCGCTGGATCCGGAGGCGGTCTACTTCGTGACACTGGCGACGGACGGCTGGCCAGCCGAGGGCACGCTGCGCATCGAGGCGAGCGGAACCGCCCCGCGCAGGCCGCTACCGAGGGCGTGGCCGCGGGCCTTCACGCTGGTCGCCGAGGCATGGTCCGATCCGGCACCGCAGACCTTCAAGCTGCACAACGACGGCGACGCGCCGCTGCACTGGGAGCACGCTCCGGACCCCATGTGGCTCGCGGCGGACCCGCCCGCGGGAACGGTCCCCGCCGGAGAGGCCGCGACCTTGTCGGTCCGCACCCGCGGCCTGCTGGCGCCCGGCACCCACGAGGGGACGCTCCGGCTGGATCTCCGCGGACCCGCCGGCCCCGAGGCGCCGCTGGAGCTGCCTGTGACGTTCGTGGCGGTGCCCGCCCCGGCGGGCGGACGGTAGGGCGTCCGGACCTCAGCGCCTGCGCACGCGGATCTCGGCGACCGAGTCGATGCGCACGATGCGCCGCCCGCGGATGTCGCCGCTGACGGAGACCGTCCTGCCGGCCCACTCGGCGATCCGCCGCTGGTCGTCGACGCGGTAGATCCTGCCGCCCCGCGTGAGGAGCACCGCGACGGAGCCGGCCTCGATGCAGCGTCTGGCGCAGGCGGGCGGACCGCCGCCGTCCCGGGCGCAGGCCTCGTCGGAGACGTAGCCGGTGACGGCGCCCGGCGCCGCCTGCAGGGGTCCGGACGGAAGAAGAAGCTGCGCGGCCAGCGCGAGGAGGGGTGCCGCTCTCATGCCGGCGAGTGTAGCAGCGCCGCCGCATATCCATGCAGGGCATGCAGCCCCGCAGCGGGTTCGAAGGCGAGATCCCGTCCGATCGGGCCCCGGAGCATTCAATGCGCCGGATAATTATTCGCCCGCCTCCCGGACCGCGAACCCCGCGCGAGGCGGCCGGCGGCCCGGCAGGCCCTCGCCGCGACGGCCCCCGTCCGGACGAGCAGCCGGAGCGGCAGCAGCGCCGTCCGCAGCGGCCGCAGGAACCCGCGCCTGGGCCGGGGACGCCGCAGGAAGGCTCTCGCCGCCCGCGGCGCCATCCCGACCGCCACGACGCTCTCCACGCTCAGGAAGCGCCGCCCCTTGAGCCTCCCGGCCAGCGAGACGGCCCGTCCGGCCCAGCGGGCGAGGGCCGCCCCGTCGTCGACCCGCCAGACGCGGCCGCCGCGTCCCACCAGGGTCGCGCCCCCGCCGCGCTCGACGGCCACGAAGCCCGTGACGGCGCCCTGCGCTCCCGGCAGCCGGGGGGCCGCAGCGGCCAGCAGGGAGAGCGCGCCCGCCGCCGCAATGATCCGGAGCATGCGGCTCAGGCGGCGTGAAGCCGCCCCTCCCTCTCCCGCCGGCGCAGCGCGCCGCCGCCTGTGCCCGGGCCGGCTTCGCGGGCGAGCTCCTCGACCGCCGCCTCGATGCTCCCCAGCCGCTCGACCGCCCTGGACCGCTCGGCCGCCTCGGCCGGTGAGGACGTGTACAGCCAGCGCTCGCGCTCGCCGACCTGCAGCCGCAGGACGATGCCGCCGGCGTCGGTGGCGGACCGCGTCTGCAGGTAGAGCTCGCCCTTGGGCTGCAGGCGCCGCACGGCGGCGATCTCGGCGTCGGAGAGCTGCAGGGCCTCCGCGGCCGCGGAGGGCAGGTCGGGGCTGGAGAGGAAGATGCGGTTGGGCATCGACTCCAGGATGCGGGGGGCCGCCTCGGAGGTCAGGACGTCGCCGGCCGACTGGCTGGCCATCACCAGCGCCGCGTTGCGCTTGCGCCAGGTCTTGGCCGCCTCGGCGAGGTAGGCCCCGGCCTCCCCGTCGCCGAGGAAGCGCCACGCCTCGTCGACCACCATCAGCTTGAAGCGCTCCAGCTCCGCGGGGTCCTCGATGTCGGAGCGCATGCGCTCCAGGAACCACCCCAGCGCGGCCGCGCACAGGTCGGGGTGGCGCTCGGCGCCGCTGATGTCGACCACTTGGAAGTCGGGGTGCATCACGACCGGCGCCGCGCCCTCGGCGTCGAAGACGTGGCCCCAGGCGCCGCCGCCGACCCAGCGCGCCATGGCGGGGTGCATGCGCGGGGGCAGGACCTGCGCCAGCGCCCCCAGCCGCCGCCGGTCCGGATCGAGCCGGAAGGTGTTCCTCACCCGCTGGCGGATCTCGCCCAGGTCGTCGCCGGCGACCTCGTAGCCGCCGTGGGCCAGCAGCTGCGCGATCCAGCCGCACAGGAAGTGCAGGGAGCGGTCGGTGTCGGGCAGGTCCAGCGGGCGCAGGGAGACCCCTCCGGCGCCGGCGGAGGGGTCGAGGGAGAGATAGCCGCCGCCGAGCAGCCGGGCCAGCGGCGCGTAGCCGCCGCCGAGGTCGAGCACGCAGATGCGGGGCCGGTAGCGCAGCGCGCTGGTCAGCAGGAAGTTGAGCAGGAAGCTCTTGCCCGAGCCCGTGGCGCCCAGCACCAGCGTGTGGGCCACGTCGCCGCCGGCGAAGAGGTCCCACCGGAAGCGCGTCCTCGAGGGCGTCTCCAGCACCGCCAGCGGCGCGGACCGCAGGTGCCTGCAGGAGTCGTGGCCGTGCCTCTCGCCCCACAGCGGGGCCAGGCAGGCGGCGGCCCCGGCCGAGGCCAGCATGCCGCGGAACTGCAGCGAGCGCGGCGCCCCCGGGAGCCGGGCGAACCAGGCCGGCAGCTGGCCCATGGTCTCGCGGATGCACTTGGCGTCCGCGCCCGCCGCCAGCGCGGCCGCCTCGGACGCCCGCCGCTCGACCCCGGCCGCGGACCCGTGGATCGCCAGTCCGGCGGCGACCTCGCCGTAGGGCATCCCGTCCGCCTCCAGCTCCTCGGAGGCCGCGCCCATGCGCTCGGCCTCGCTCGAGGCGGCCAGGTCCTCCATGGCCAGCGTCGTGCCCTGCGCGTCCTGGGCGTGGGCCAGCATCGAGAAGCGCCGCGAAAAGTAGTGGGCCCGGGCCGTCTTGATGCGCCGGCGGGCCTCCGCGGTGGACAGCCGCCGCCACTCCCAGTGCCAGGTCCAGGCCCCGTCCAGCCCCGCGGCCAGCTCGCGCAGCGCGTTCGGCCCCGCCGCGGGGGGCGGCTCGACGAGGGCCAGCAGCGCGACCGACTCGCCGCCGATCTCCAGCCGCCGCCTGCGCGCCTCGATGTCGCTCAGCGCCAGCCGCCTCGAGAGGTCCCCGCCGCGCCCCGGCCCCGGGGCGGGCGTGCCGGGACGGTTGGCCAGGTCCGCCAGCACCTCGCACATCTCGGCGGGCGCCAGCAGCCGGGCCCCGTCCCCGACCAGCGCCAGCTGGCCGTCGACCACGGACCGCAGGCGGCCGCAGGCGGCCTCGACCGAGACCTCGGCCCGTCCGGCCTCCCCGCCACCGAGGAGCCTGCCGGCCAGGCCGCGCAGGCCGCGCAGGGAGGGCCGCGAGCGCCCCAGTCCGCCGTCGGCGGCGAGGCCGGCGTCCAGGCACCAGGAGGCGACCACGCGCAGGTCGCCGCAGCGGGACGCCACCTCCCTCTCCCGCCGCGCCCAGGCCGAGGCGGGGAACTCCCGCTCCCCGCGGTCCGGAGGGACGGGGCAGGGCCGCCGCATGGCGTGCAGGGACAGGCGGCAGCCCAGGGGGGCCTGGCCCAGGATGCGGATCCAGTCCTCCACGTCGGCGGCCAGCTCCGCGACCGAGCGCCCGGCCGCCGCCCGCGGCGCCAGCAGGGCCATCGAGAGCACCTCCCCGCCGAGGGTCAGCACCGTGCGGGAGTCCGCGAACCCGAACCAGGGGAGCTCGCCGGCCAGCGAGCCGGCGGCCCGCCAGGTCCTGCGCGCGTGGCGTGCCAGGGCGGTCATTTGCCGGGATCGTAGCGCCGGGCCCGGCCGCGGGCGCCCGCGAGCACCCGCAGGGCGCGGGGGTCGGCCGCCGAGAGCCAGCGGCCGGCCGCGTAGAGCACGGCCCAGGCCGTCAGGGCCGGCAGCAGCAGCTTGGTCACGTTGAAGATGCTGACCGCGGTCACGACGCCCAGGGCGAAGATCCGCCGCTCGACGCCCAGGATGGTGAGCGGCCTCGAGAGGGCTCCGCAGGCCAGCCAGCGCGTGCGGACGCCGGCGTCCCCCGCCGCGCTCACGGCGCCTCCCCCTCCGACGCCGCGGCCGCCGCGAACTCGATCGTCGCCGCGCCCACGGTGGTGGCCGCGGGCGTGACCCAGTTGAGGAACGGCACCGCCGCCAGGGCCATGCCGAGGCCGAAGATCATGCCGGCCAGGCGGCCCTTCGACTGCCCCTCGCCGAATCCCCAGGTCAGCCCGGCGACGATCACGCAGACGACGGAGAGGGCGGTCACGATCGGCCCGGTGAAGAGCGTCCTCAAGTTCGCGGCCGCCGTCGACCAGGGGTCGGTCCCGGCGGTGGTGGCCAGGGCCGGGGCGGCCGCCACCGCGGCCAGCAGCAGGAGGCGGGACGGCGTCGCGAGGGTCATGCGCGGATCATAGCAGGCCGCCCGCCTTCCCGCCTACCATGGGGGAGATGAAGTTCTGGCGCACGTCGGCCGCGGAGCCGGAGGGGGCGATTCCCACGCGGCGCGCCGCCGCGCTCGTGCTGGCCGGCACCGCCGCCGCGATGGCGGTGTGGCTGGCGCTGGGCCCGTCCGAGGACTCGACCGCCGCACCGCCGCCCCCGCCGCCGCAGGTCAGCGGGGATCCGGAGGGCACCGTCCTGCAGGCGGGAGCGGCGGTGGAGGACGCCGCCGCGGTCCAGCGCGCCGAGGCCGAGGCGGCCGCCCTGGTGGCCCTGGAGGCCGAGCGCGCGGCGCGCGAGGATCCGGAGGCGCAGCAGCGCGAGCTGGACCGCCAGCGGGGGGTCGTGCGCGACCTCGGCTGGCCCGCCGAGGGCGACGCCCCCTACGGCGGCGTGCCGCCCCACCACCTCGCGCAGGGCGCGCAGGTCCCGCCCCCCGGCTACGCCGCGGACGTCGAGTTCGCGCTCGAGCAGCGGCGCGCCCTGCAGGCCTCGCTGCGCTCCCCGCCCGTGGCCCAGTCCCTGCGCGGCAC
>JAPPMB010000093.1 GCA_028819255.1 Bryobacterales bacterium
CCTAGCCTTCCGCAAATGCCCAGATTAGGGCCAATTATGTCTGTGAAAATCGGTGATCACAGCTACCGCGCCTACCGAGACCAGGTCGACGCGGTCCTGAGGGTCTCTGCGGGCCTTACTGACGGGCAGAAGATGCAGGCCGAACTCTTTGACGACAAGATCCGGTCGCTTGGACTCTCATCAAACTTCGCGGGAAGGGCTCGGCGGTTCTCGACGCTGGAGCTCATCCATCTCGACTTCCTGCAGATCGTGGCGGCGTTCGACGCCGGCATCTTTGTGTGGCAGGAGAAGCGGCGGCATGACGCTGTCAGGCCGTTCAGCGCGGTGCGACATGTCTACGGCAGCCACCTGGTTGCGGCGTGGGGCGGGCCCGGGCACGGCCGGAGTCTGGTTCGAGCCAGCGACTGGAGGAGCTACCTGGAAGAGGCGGACCATCCGGAGTACCCCTCGGCTTCGGCCTGTTTCTGCACCGCGCACGCGCAGGCGGGGCGGCGGTTTCTCGGTTCCGACACGCTCGATCTCACGATCGAGTTCGCCGCGGGATCTTCCCGGATCGAGCCCGGAACGACTCCGTCCGCGGACATTGCGGTCGAATTCCCCACATGGACCGCCTTTGCCGAGGCCTGCGGGACGAGCCGGGTCTGGGCCGGCGTGCACTTTGAGGCGGCTGTGGACGCGAGCCAGAACGTCTGTGGTGTCTTCGGTGACCTTGCCTACGACTACGTCGCTTCGCTGATCGACGGCACTGCTGCGGCAAGAGCGCCCAGCCAGGGGCGGTGAAAAGGGCGAGTGTGATGCGGCTTCTCGATTCGCTGCCCCGGCAAGCGCCGGGCCTGCGACCAGTTCCGCTGCTGGCCGCCGTCGTGGTCGGCGCGACATGCCACGCCATGTTCGCCCAGGAACCCGAGGCCCCGAGTCTCGACAGCCGCGCGGATGCGGTCAACACAGTCATCGAGAGGTCCGTTCCGTTCGTGCTGGCGGACATCTCTCCCGGAGCCGCCGATGCGCCGCTGGTTCTGCGATTCACGACGATTCTCTTCAATGGCTGGTTCGACGCGACAGCGCCCTTCCATCCTTCCGCCGTCGGCGTCTACTCGCGACTGGGGCGGAGACCTTCCGAAGAAGCCACGGTCCGGAACCTTAACGTCGCCATTCTTCACGCGTCGTACCGCACGCTCAAAGGCCTGCTGCCCCGCCGAAACACTCAGTGGCGGCAGATCCTGCTCGACTTCGGGCTGGACCCGGACGATGCGAGCCGAGACCTCACCACTCCCGAGGGCATCGGGAACGTGGCCGGCCTGCGAGTGGTCGAGGGCCGTGCCAACGACGGCATGAACCAGCTCGGCAACGAGCGAGGGCGAGAGCATCTCCTGCGGCCCTTTTCCGACTACACGGGCTATGAGCCCGTCAATACGGCCTACGACCTCTTCAATCCTTCGCGCTGGCAGCCCCTGGTTCTGCACCGGTACTCCGGTCTGTTCAAGATCCAGAACTTCGTCACGCCGCAGTACGCACTGGTCGAGCCCTATTCCCATGCGACGCCCGACGAGCACTCGGTGGTGCCCCCTGCAAGCAGCGACCATCGAAACTACGGGCCGTACAAGGACCAGGTTGACCACGTCCTCGCGTCCTCCGCGGGCTTGACAGAGGAGCGGAAGCTGAAGGCCGAGCTCTTCGACAACAAGGTCGCGTCCCTCGTTCGCTCGGCCCTGTTTGCGGCCGAGTCGCGTGACCTGCCCTTGCTGCAAACGGTGCATCTGCTGTTCACGACCGCCATGGCATCGTTTGACGCGGGCATCTTCGCCTGGAAGGAGAAGCGCCGTCACGACGCGGTGCGCCCGTTCAGCGCGGTCAGGCAGGTCTACGGGACCGACCTGGTCCTGGCGTGGGGAGGCCCGGGCGAGGCGACACTCTACATGCCGGGCAACCACTGGCGAAGCTACCTGGAGGGTGCCAGCCACCCTGAGTACCCCTCGGCCTCGGCCTGCCTGTGCGCCGCCCAGGCGCAAGCGGCCCGCACCCGCCTTGACGACGACCATCTCGGCTTCGCGGTCCGGTTTCCCACCGGCTCGTCGGTCGTCGAGCCGCGGTACACTCCGCGCACCGACGTCACGGTCACGATCCCGACCTGGACGGACTTCAGCATCGAGTGTGGTCGCAGCAGAATCTGGGGAGGAGTGAGTTTCCGGCCGGCAGTCGAGGAAAGCCGCGCGGTCTGCAGTGTCTTCGGCGACCTCGCCGACCGCTATGCAACGCGTCTGATCAGCGGCACCGCTGCACGCCGGGGGGCGAGCAGGGGCCGATGAGCCCGCCGCGGGCCGTCGCGCCGGCGACAGCGTTTCCGCAGCTGCAACCCACTCCCGTCCTCCGACATCCCCGGAAAATCCGGGAGAGGGGTTCGGAGGACAACCCGTGTCGGCGTTGTTCCGGCTGGACCCGGTCCAGTCCCGGTGCGGCACTTCAAGAGCCCCGCTGCACGAGCCACCGCGACGAGCGGGAGCCAAGAAGAAGGGAAGACATGAAGCATCGCTGGTGCTGGCACCCTCAGCGCTCGCGACGCTAGTTTTCCTGCGCTGTGCTCGCAGCGAATCCGAGGCGCCCGCGGAACCGCTAGTGCCGATTGGCGCGACCGTCTCGATCGAGCCCACACTGGGGCTTCCGCGCGTCCCGATCGTGGCCGCCATTTCCGGCGGCGGAGCCATCGGCTCCTTGCTGCTGGGCCAAGGGGCGGACTTCCCTGCAAACCGGTCCGGATCCCGTCTAGCGTGGATTGTCACACGGCTGTCTTCCAGAGCCTCTGGTTAACGGTCCCGGGCGCGCTTCCGGCGGTCCTGCTCTTTGGCGAGAACGGCCGGGCGGACTGGACCGCCGGGTTCGCGCTCGAGTCCGGCAGATTCACTGGAGCCTTCCAGATTGCCTAACTCGCCAGCCGCTTCTCACCAAGACCGCTGATCTCGAGCTGGCTCTGCTGGTCCAGCTCTTCGACGTGCCGGTCAACCTCGCCCTCGGGTCGTCCGCCCTGATGGTCACCGTTGCCGCGGCACGCGGTCTACTCAGGCAACTGAGCACCCGCGGCGCCAGCTGGAGCGTGCCCCTCCTGGTCAGCGTGTCAGTCCCGGCGGGATCGCAACTCGGTCGCGGTCCGGCAATGTATTTGAAGCCGGCGGCCAAGCGAAAGCGGTTCGAAACTGGCCCGTGCGGGCTGGCTTCCACCACACCGGCGAACTCATTGTTCCTAGCGCTCAAATGGAAGCTGGCGCTGTCCCTCTTCCACGGCTGATCCCCTCTCCGGCGGACGGCGCAGGAACCGTCGTCCGGCGCCTAGGCGAAGACCACGAACGGGTGATACATGCGCGGAACCTGCGCCTTGCCCAGGCAAAGAAGGCGGTTGTCCGGCCCGACGGCCTTGACCATCTTTGCGTCGCTGCAGGACGAAAACGGACTGATCCGGAAGTCGCGGCCATGGCGTATGTGGGCAGCCTCGACGGCGTTGACCCGATGTACCGGGATGTCCGGCAGGAGGGCGAGCGGGGAAAGCACAGCCTCCTCGATGCGGCCCGCTTTACGCATGGACTCGAGCGACTCGAGCGTATGGGCATTCTCCAGCGAAAACTCGCCGACCAAGGTCCGGCGCAGGCTCGCGACATGGGCGCCGCAACCCATCTCCTGCCCGAGATCATGCGCGAGTGAGCGGATATAGGTACCCGCCGAGCAGAGGCACCGCACCACGGCAAGCGAGCCGTCGACCTCCAGCAACTCCAGTTCCCGAATCTCCACAGAGACAGGATCAAGCCGGACCGGGCGGCGCTTCCGTGCAAGCTTGTAGGCCCGCACACCATCGACCTTCTTCGCAGAAACCTGGGGAGGAACCTGGGAAAGGGTTCCCCGGTACGTCGCAAGCAGCTCCTCGACCACAGGCCTCTCCAGGTCGACGTCTACGGGCTCCCGGACGGCCTCGCCGTCCCGGTCGTAAGTGGTTGTCGCCCAGCCGAACCGGATCCCTGAGACATACTCTCTCTCGTGTCCCAGGTAGAACCGGGCAAGGCGCGTGGCGCGCCCGACAAGCATGGGCAGGACGCCGGTGCCCAGGGGATCCAGTGTGCCTACGTGACCGACCTTTCCGCCGCCGATCAGCGACCGCACCCGGCGCACCGCGCCGAAGGAAGTGATCCCGGCAGGCTTGTCCAGAATGACAGCGCCGTCCATCGAGTTCATTCTACAAGTCGTACCCTCGGCTCCGATCGTTCTCCGCCAGCAGTTCCCTCGCCGCTTCGACAACACGGTCGGCACCCACTCCCGTCATGCAGGGATGCCCTTCCAGCGGGCACTCGCGCAACAGGCAGGGTGCGCACTCAACGGGCTCGCGCACGATCCGGGCCCACGGCGCCGCGGGGCCCGTCGCTTCGAAATCCGTCGCCCCGAAGACGGCGACGGTTGGAATCCCGAGGGCGGCGGCCACATGCATCGAACCGGAGTCGTTCGTCAGGTACAGCGAGCATGTCGAGGCCAATTGAAGGTACTCGGCCAAGGTCGTCCTGCCGGCCAGGGAACACGATCGCCCGCCGACGCGCCGGGCCACATCTTCCGCAAGGGACGCCTCGGCCGGCGAGCCGAACACTGCAACCGCAGATCCTGATTCCAACGCCAGGACGCGCGCCGCATCGGCAAAGCGTTCGGGCAGCCAGCGTTTTGCCGAGCCGAACGCGGCTCCCGGGCTGACTCCGATCCAGGGGCCCTCCGGCAGCCGTCTTCGACGCCATTGATCCCGCCCCATCCGACGGAGCCGCTCGGCGCCCTCAAGCCTCGCCGAGTCGTCCTCGGGCATCCGCTCGATGAGACCCGCCCGACAGAGAAGCTCCAGATAGTAGAAGCGCTGGTGGGCAGGGACCTCTTCAGCCCGGGGCTTGACAATTCGATGGGTCAGGAGCGGCCCGCGGCCGTCCGTGCTGTAGCCGATCCGCTGAGGAATCCGAGCGCGCCATGCCAGCCATGCGGCGTCGAAGGCGTTCGGCAGCAGGATGGCCCGGTCGAACGGGCGGCCCCTGAGATCGCGAGCGATTCGCTCCCGCCCGAGAACGCCCCGGTGCCGGCCGTCGCGATGGTAGAGCACCACCTCGTCGCAGAACGGCTCGCCGTCATAGAGGGCGGCGACCCAGGGCAGGGCGAGAATCGAAACATGCCAGCCCGGGTGGGCCTGTCGGATCTCCCGCAACGCCGGAATCGACATCACGGCGTCTCCCAGCCAGTTGGTCGCGCGTACGAGAAGCCGCTCCATTCCGGACTGGATCCAATGTAGCGGGCGTCGGGACACCTGCCCGCAGCCGAAGGACCTTTTGCGTGGCAGCGGCTAGAATCTTCCTATGCTCCGGTTGCCTCCAGCGATCGCCCTGGCTGCCGCCCTCGCGGGGGCCCAGGATGTGCCGCAAGCCTTCATCGGCGCACGTGTCATTCCGATTGCCGGACCCGAGATCGAGAACGGAACGGTCGTGATCCACGACGGGAAGATCGTCGCCGTCGGGGAGTCGTCCGAGACTGCGACGCCGGACAGTGCCGAGCGGCACGATGTCGCCGGCAAGGTCATCATGCCGGGCTTCGTGGACACACACAGCCACGCGGGCAACGTGGAGGGCGGAGACGGCAGCGGTCCCATGCACCCGGACGCCCGCGCCCTCGATTCGATCAACGTCAGGGACGCGAGGCTCCAGAAGGCACAGGCCGGCGGAATCACGACAGCGAACATCATGCCTGGTTCCGGCCACCTGCTCAGCGGACAGACGCTCTACGTCAAGCACCGGGACGGCAAGACGATCGACGACCTGCTGATCCGGTGCGCGGACGGCTCGCTGGCCTACGGCGTCAAGATGGCGAATGGGACGAATTCAAGACGCGACCCGCCGTTTCCCGGCACTCGGGCGAAGTCGGCCGCGTTGGTGAGGGAGCGGTTTGTTAGGGCCGCGGAATATCGCGACCGAGTGGCGCGGGCAGAGGGCGACCCGGAAAAGCTGCCGCCGCGGGACCTGGGGCTGGAGACGCTCGTCGAGATCCTCGAGGGCAAGCGGGTCGTTCACTTCCACACGCACCGGCACGACGACATCGTGACCGTCCTTCGGCTGGCGGAGGAGTTCGGCTTCAGGGTGGTGCTTCAGCATGTCAGCGACGGCTGGCTCGTCGCCGACCAGATTGCCGCCTCGCCGCATGTCCTGGGCGCGTCACTGATCCTGATTGACAGCCCGGGCGGCAAGATCGAGGCCAAGGACAACCGGCTCGAGACCGCACGGATTCTGGATGCGGCCGGCGTGCTGACGGGGTTCCACTCGGACGACTCGATCACCGATTCGCGCCTCTTCAACCGCATGGCAGCGCTGGGCGTGCGAGCCGGGATGCCTCGGGAGCGAGCCCTGTACGGGCTGACAATGGCCGGAGCCCAAATGCTGGAGATGGAGGATCGCATCGGCTCCCTGGAGCCCGGCAAGGACGCTGATCTGATCGTGCTTTCCGGGGATCCGCTCAGCGTGTACACGCAGGTCCTGCAGACGTGGGTGGACGGCAGCAAGGTGTTCGACCGCTCGAATCCCAAGGACAGGCTCTACGCGGAAGGAGGCTTTGGCGCCAGCCACGATCAGGGCGCAATCCTCCACGGCATAGCCAAGGGGGAGCACGAATGAGGCGCATTCTCTGCCTTGCGTCGGTTCTCGGGTGTTGCATCGCTGCAGATGCCGGTCTGGCGCAGACCGCCGTGCGCGGTGGCATTGTGCACACCGCTGCCGGTGAGCCGATTCGGGATGCGGTGGTAGTCATTGAGGACGGCAGGATCAGCGAGGTCGGGCCGGCATCCGAGATTGCGATCCCGGATGGCTTCCGGACCCTGAGCGCAGAGGTCGTCACGCCGGGACTGATCGACGCTCGGTGCACGATCGGCCTCAGCGGATACCTCAACCAGCCGCACGACCAAGACCAGATGGAGCAATCGGAGCCGGTCCAGCCGGAACTCCGGGCGATCGACGCGTACAATCCGCACGAGCACCTTGTGGCATGGGCGCGCTCCTACGGGGTGACCACGATCCATACGGGACACGCCCCGCGATCCCTGATCAGCGGGCAGACAGCCGTGCTGAAGCTCCGGGGCGGAACGGTGAGCGAGGCCGTCGTCAAGCCCCTGGCCATGATTGCCGCAACACTGGGCGAGGGAGCGCGCGAAAGCGGCAAGAAGTCTCCGGGTACGCGCGCCAAGATGGCGTCCCTGCTCCGCGCGGAGCTGGTCAAGGCTCGGGAATACATTGCCAAGCGTGCCTCCGACGACGAGAAGAGGCCCGAGCAGAGCCTTCGCCTTGACGCGCTGGCCAAGGTCATCGAGAGCGAGGTGCCGCTGCTGGTGACCGCACAGCGGGCCCAGGACATCCTGACTGCGTTGCGAATCCGGGATGAATTCCAAATCCCGATGGTCCTCGACGGCGCGGCGGAGGCCTACGAGGTCGTCGACCGGATCCGGGACGCCGGAGTGCAGGTGATCCTCCATCCGACCATGATGCGTTCCCGGGGCGAGACTGAGAATCTCAGTTTCGAGACGGCGGCCACGCTCTACGCGGCAGGGATCCGGACAGCCATCCAAGGCGGATACGAGCCCTACGTGCCGAAGAGTCGGCTGGTCCTGTTTGAGGCGGGAGTTGCTGCAGCCCACGGCCTCGGATTCGAGAATGCCCTGCGGAGCATCACGATCGATGCCGCGCGGATTCTCGGTGTCGACGGCCGCGTTGGATCGATCGAGGTTGGCAAGGACGGGGACCTTGCCCTCTTCGACGGAGATCCCTTCGAGTACACCTCGCATTGCGTGGGAGTGGTGATCGATGGGGTGGTGGTGAGCGAGGCGACCCGATGAAGCTGGTGACGTATCCCGAGGTCGAGCCGGACCGTCTCGAGCGAATCAGGGCCGCCTGTTCGCCTGGGGAGGTGGCAAGTTGCGCATCCGAGGCCGACGCAGCCGTTGAGATCGCCGATGCCGACGCCTTCTTTGGGAAGCTCACGCCCGAGATGCTGTCGGCAGCCCAGCGCCTCCGCTGGGTCCAGTCGCCCACCGCCAGCCTGGAGCATTTCATTTTCCCGGAACTTGTCGAGCACCCGGCGGTGCTGACCAACATGCGGGGCCTGTTCCACGACAACATCGCCGACCACGTCCTCGGGTGCATGCTGTGCTTCGCCCGCAACCTGCACATCTACATCCGGCGGCAACAGAGAGCCGAATGGAAACCGCACGGGGGCACGAAGGAGGGCCAGGCCTTCCAGAGCGGTCCCGCGATCACGACCAGCGTGGACCTAGCCCATACGACGCTCTCCGGCTCCACACTGGGCATCGTGGGTCTGGGTTCGATCGGGTCCGAGGTCGCCCGACGCGGAGTCTGCCTCGGAATGCGTGTGATCGCGGTGGACACCGAGCTGCGAGATGCCCCCAGGGGCGTGGACGAAGTGAGAGGTGTCGACTGGCTGGACGACCTGCTCAGGGCGAGTGACTATGTCGTGATTTCGGCTCCGCACACGCCTGAGACCGAGAAGCTCTTCGACGCCGAAAAGTTCGCTAGGATGAAGTCCACATCCGTGCTCATCAACATTGGCCGGGGCGTCATCGTCGACCTCGCGGATCTGACGGCTGCGCTGCGAACGGGCGAGATCGCGGGAGCGGCCCTTGACGTTTACGAGATCGAGCCGCTTCCCTCGGACCATCCGCTGTGGACCCTTGACAACGCGATTCTCACGCCGCACATCGCGGGACATTCGCCCAAGATCGCAGAGCGCCATCTCGGAGTGCTGCTCGACAATCTCGTCCGGTTTGTGCGTGGCATGCCGCTCAAGAACGTCGTCGACAAACGACGCTGGTATTGAGCGCAGAACGGAAGATCGAGTCTCTTGAAGGATGCGGAAGTGCCTCGGTCGCAAATGCTGCTGCGACAGGCGCCGCCGTGCCTTCCGCAGGGGCCGTGGCCGTTTGGGCGGTCCGTGATGGAAGGCTGCGCGGCTATCGATTGAGAGCGGCTTTCCGGCTGGAGCTGAGCGGTCTGACGAAGATGTTCCCGACTGGCCGGCTGTACTGCTGATGGGCATCAAGCTTGTCGGAGTTCTGCGTTTCGCCGAGGTGGATCCTTTCTTCGGTCACGACGGCTTCGTAAGCGTCGAGACCGGCGGGCATGTGCTCAAGCAACCCGACTACGATCCGATCGGGACTGCCCGGCCTCGCTTCGAGCGGATGTCGTCGGCGTTCGAGAAGGCAGGGCTGCCCGGGCCGTGAGCGCTGAGGCAGTCTCCCGCCTCTCCTTGCCCTATGGGCCGGGAGTGACTCGCGCCATGGCGTAAACGATGGGGGATCGTATTCCAAATCACCCACGCTTGCATATCACCGGGCGGTCCTGCGACGGCTGACGGGGGAGGGACGGACGTACGCTGATCACTGATTTTCATTTTCGTTATTGACACCTAATGCTAGGCCCCTGCGCCGCGATG
>JAPPMB010000107.1:0-12737 GCA_028819255.1 Bryobacterales bacterium
AGGCTGACGAGGGGCTCGTTGCGGAGCAGCTTGCGCAGGGTATCGACCTTGGCAGAGGGCCAGGAGGAGAGGTTGGCGAGGGTGCGCTTGCGGACGCGATTGCCCTCGCGCCAGCCTTCGCGGAGGAGGACGGCCGGGGGCGAGTTGCGGTTCGGGACGATGTCCACGTACATGGGAACATCGGTGCAACGAGAGATCCGCCCTAAGCCCTTGATTCGAAAGGGCTTAGGGCCGTTTCTTGGTCTATGCTAGGGGGGAACTTCGGGTTAGATGACCCGTCCGGCTGTCAGCCCGCCTACCCCTGTGTCATCCGAAGTGCGCCGCCAGTCGCATGGCCGCCCACAAGTCGTCCAGCGCCGGGAATGCGAACCCGCAGGCACCGTCGCGCAACGTGGTCGTCGACACTTGGCCGTGGCGTCAAGCGCTAGCGGGGCTGGCTCCCGGGTCCAGCTTCAGCGTCTGTCGCGATTTTGGATCTTCGGACCTCGTCTTCCACGATCACAAGTGTCCGCGCCGTTTCCACATCGTCCGGGTCGCTGCGAAGGATGGCTTCCAGTTCCTCGATTCCCTCGTTCCAGCGGCCCAGGCGGCACAGCGCCAGCGCCAGATTGCGACGCGCGGTCGTGTTCAGCGGCTCGATCTCCAGAACCGCCCGGTACCTGTCGAGCGCTTCGGCGTAGCTGCCGGCCTCATCGAGGCGTACCGCTTCCCGATGCAGTCTCGCTGTCTCGAGCTTGCTCTCGCGCGCCACGTCGCCGGACTCAATCAGTTCCGCCAGCGTCGCCCGGAACCGCCGGGCCTCCTTCGTTCGCCCGGCCTTGTGCAGTGCGCGAACCAAGTTGTACACGACGGATCGGTCCCCGGGCCGCAGCTCGTGTGCCTCGAGAAAGTGGTTGGCCGCATCGTCGTGTCGGCCGCGCCGCTGAAGCTCGAGCGCCAGCTGGTAATGCGCCGTGGGGGCATTCGGAGAGAGATCAGCCGCCTTCCGGAGCACCGGGTACGCCTCGTCCTCCCGCAGCAGCCTCTTGAGCGTCAGCCCCAGGGCGAGATGGGCTTCCCCGCTTCCGGGATCCAGCGCGACAGACAGCCGGAACTCCTCCACGGCGTCCTCGAGCCTGCCCTCCTCCGTTCGCAGCTTGCCGTTGAGGAACCGCAGCCGCGCGAGTCTTGCAGTGTCCGACTCGATCGCCAAGGCCTTGGAGAGGTGGCCGGAGGCGCGGTCGAACTCCTGGCGCGCGGCGAGGATCAGGGCAATGTTCAGGTGCGCGTCGCCAAGCCCGGGATCAAGCGAGACCGCCCGCTCAAGCACCTGCAGAGCGGCATCGTGCTCGCCCAGCTTCGCGAAGACCGCCCCGGCGGATGCGTGGACCCGCGCCTCGTCGGGGCTCAGTTCGATCGCCCGGAGCAGCGCTTGCACCGCCTCGCTGCGCCTTGGAATGTGAGAGAGGGCCGAGCCGAGCATCAGCAGGACGTCAACATCCTGCGGGCGCGCCTCCGCTGCTTCCTGAAGCAGTCGGATCGCTCCGTCCAGATCACCCTGCCGGACCAGCCCGGCAGCATCGGACACGCGCCGGTCCTCGACCGGTCCCTGCCCGGGAACCCCGGCAGGGATGGCGCAGCACGCGATCACCACGGCCCAGGCCAGCAGGCGCGATCCCCGGCCCATCCGCGGAGGGACGGCCGAGGGACGCGACGCGCGCTCCTGAGTGCCCGTCATGCTTCCTTGAGGCGACCCGGCGGCGGGCCGGGCGCCGGGTTCAGAATATTATCTTCAGCCCGAACTGCACCTGCCGCATCGGAGCGACCGTGTTGAAGACCCTGCCCATGGTCGGGGAGAGCACCGTCGAGTCGGGCGCCCCGTAGTTCGCCAGATTGAGGATGTTGAAGAACTCGGAGCGCACCTCCACCCAGCGTCCTTCGCCCCATCCGAATCGCTTGAACAGCGAGAAGTCGAAGAACGCGACGGTCTCGGAATAGACGTGTCCCCGTCCCGCGTTGCCGAAGCTGCCGAAGGCAGGCACCTCGAAGGCGTCCGTGTTGAACCATCGGGCCGAAGAGCGCCCTCCCGAACCCGGATCGCCGACCAGGTTCGGCCTCATGTAGCTCCACCAGGCCACCTCGTTGCCGATGTTCGCGACATCCCCGCCGACCACCATGTTGATCGGCTGTCCGCTCCGGATCTGGAACAGGCTGTTGGCGTGCCAGTTGCCGAGGATCCAGGCGGCCGGGCCGCGGTTCAAGACCCGCTTGCCCTTGCCGGCCGGAAGCTCCCAGACGGACGACACGGACAGGAAGTGGGGGATGTTGTAGCCCGCAACGCCCTTGTTCCTCTCGAGGTTGTAGAAGTCCTGGACGTAGGAACTTCCCCCGGGGCCGTTCTCTGCGGTGAAGAAGCCGCTCGCTCCGTTGTCGACCGCCCGCGACCAGGTGTACGAGGCAAGCAGCGAGAACCCGTCCGAGAAGCGCCGCTCGGCCTTGAGTTCGATGCCGTGGTAGTTGGCGAGTCCGCGGTCGTCGCCCCAGAACACCGTGGGCATGTGGGGCTGGGGCTTTCTCGCCTGCACCTCTTCGGCCGATCCGGTGCCGGGCTGCGCGGTGTTCCCGAGGCCGGTGATCTGCAGCCGCCTGCTGACGCTTGCGACGTACGCTCCGGAGACCACGAGGTTCTGGCTGATCTGCTTCTGCAGCTCGACGTTCCACTGGTGCGACATCGGCCTCTTGTTGTTGTGGTCGACGCACCAGCAGGTGTCGCCCCACGGCTGCGGGCCCGGCAGCGGGCTGCCGAGCTTCGTCCGCAGCTCGTCGATGAATCGGACGGGCTCGCCGACCGCGTTGGTGGGCTCGAAGAAGCCGTCGTTGGACGGCCATCCGCCGCTGCCCTGCCAGGACTGGTTGACGCCGGTCAGCTGGTCGAACACGATCCCGTATCCGACTCGGAGCACCGTCGTCGGATTCATGCTCCAGGCAAGGCCGAAGCGCGGCTGCCAGTTGTCCCAGGTCGGAATGGGCCCGATGCTGGTGTGGCCGGCAAGACGAATCCTGTCCCCGTGCGGCACGTCGCCGAGGCCGTCCCCCGGGATACAGGGAGCAATGCCGACCTCGTTGCACGGCCGGGGCATCGAGTCCAGGCCGATCAGGAAGTCGCCCGTGGCCAGATCGTAGTTGGTCTTGAAGCGGCCCGTGTCGGACTCCACGTCAGGCCACATCAGGTGGTCGAAGCGCAGGCCGATGTTGAGCGTCAGATTGCGCCTGACCTTCCATTCGTCCTGAACGTACGCCCCGAAGGTCTGGTAGCCGAAAAAGATGTTCGAGGGAAGGCCGCCGGAAACCTGGGACGGGACGCCGATCAGGGCCGAGGCCACGGGGTCGCCGGTCGAGCCGACCTCGTCCGGCCGAAGGCCGCGCGTCGGGACCTCGGTGAAGTTGAAGCTGATCGAGCCGGTGGAGCCGGGAGTCAGCGTGTGTCGCAGCGTCTGCGCCCCGAACTTGATCGTGTGGTTGCCGCGGATCCAGCTCAGGTTGCCCGTGTAGTGGTACTGCTCATAGTGGAACTCCAGCGGCCCCTCCATGCGCCGCAGCGCGCCGACGTCGCCGCCGGCGAAGCCTCCGCTCCCGATGGCGATCCGCGGAATGGGCTGAACCCCGTCGATCGTGCCGAAGCCCGCAGCGACCGCCGGCCCGTCGCCAATCTCCTCGTCCGGAAGCGTGCCCTGCCGGTAGGGTTCCTTGGAGTAGCCGTAGCTGTGGTCCATGATCAGCGTGGGCGAGAAGCTGTGGAACCACCCGCCGCCGTAGCTGAAGAAGGGGAACTCGCCGACCTCGTTGATCAACTGCGTCGAGGGTGTGAGCTGGGCGCCGTCGATCTTGCTGTAGCGGAACCAAGCACGGTCCAGCTCGCTGAACTGGTGGTCGACGCGCACCTGGAAATTGTTGGCGTCGTTCGTCGCCGCGTCGCCGTTGATCACGTTGAACTGAGGATCGCCGGTCAGGTTGGGCCGGTCGTAGTAGCCCCTCAGATAAGTCTGCATCGACTGGTTCAGCATGGACGATGGAATGACGTTGTTCGGAAACCGGTCGCGAATCAGCTCCCCCGAATCCGGGTCCGGACGGGTGGTGAGGGGATTGAACAGGCTGCGTCCGGTCGGCCATTCCGAGAAGTCGCCTCCGAGCTGGGCGTCCGTCGGGACGTAGTAGCGGTTCGACCTGGGGTTGCTGTAGCGCCAGCCCTCGTACGCGGCGTGGAAGAAGGTCCGGTTCTTGATGATCGGGCCGCCGACCGCGGCGCCGAACTGGTTCTGGCGGAAGGCGGCAGGCTCCACGTTGAATTCGTCCGCGAAGGGATCCCGCGCGTTCAGCACGTCGTTGCGCACGAACTCCCACAGACTGCCGTGGAACTCGTTGGTGCCGGTCTTCGAGATGACGTTGATGATGCCGCCCAGGACACCTCCGAACTCCGCCTTGTCGTTGTGGGACTGCACCTTGAACTCCTCGATGGCGTCAATGATCGGAGGAATCACGTACATGTTGCCGATGAAGTTGGTGTTGCTCAGCCCGTCCAGGAGGTGGATGTTCATGCGGTTCCACTGGCCGTGGATGGAGGGATTCGAGAAGGACGCGCCGGGAACGCCGACGTTGGCGAGGTCGTGGCTGCCGATGCCGTTGCTCTGGGCAGTGCTCACGGGCGTCGCGCCCGGGGTCAGCGTCAGCAGCTGGGTGAAGTTTCTGCCGTTCAGGGGAAGATCCTCGACGGCCTTCACGCCGATGACCGTGCCGAGCTCCGACGTGGACTGCTGCAGCAGCTCGGCCTGGGCCATGACCTCGATGGTCTCGGCAACGCTTCCGACCTCAAGAGAGATGTTCTGCGTGACGGTCTGATTGACGCCGACATTGAACGTCGGAAGGAGGGCGGTCTTGAAGCCCTCCTGCTCGGCCACCAGAGCGTAGTTTCCCGGCTGGACGTTGACAAAGACGAAGAACCCGGTTGCGTTCGAAGTGCTGGTGACCTCGACGCCCGTGCCCACGTTCGAGAGCGTGACCGAGGTGCCCGGGATGACAGCCCCCGTCAGGTCGGTGATCGTGCCGTTGACACTGCCGATCGTGCTCTGGGGAAGCGCAGGTGCTGTTGCCAGCAGGCATGCCGCCAGCAACCAGACAGATCCCCTAATCTGCAAGAATTCCTTCATACTCGGTCCTCCCCTGATGACCTGTGGTCCCTGGATCTTCCCCTACCGATACAAAGGTAGGAACCCCACCGAATCCAAGCCCGGCCCACCGTAAGGCTACATGCTACACTAGCGGCCTTCGGACCGCAACCAGCGGCAGGTCCGCGCGGACCTCTTTTCAATGGGATGGGAAGAGCGCCCGCGTCCCTGATGCGTGAGCAAGAAAAAGCGCACTTCGAGAGGGACTCGGCGAGCGCGGCGAAGTGCATCCTCGGCGCCGCAGGCCCCACCGGCCAGATCGGCCGGCCGCATGGGCCTGGCCCTCCTTGCTGGGGCGGTCGCTTTCGCAGCCGGGATCTGGGTGTGGCTCAGCCCGCCGTCCGCACGGGAGCCCCGGCCGACACATGGCCCTAGGGCAATCCGCTTCGAGTCCGCCCCGTCTGGAATTGACTTCGTCCTGAACAACGGCACGACGGCCGACAAGCCGATGCCGGACTCGACGCTGGGCGGCGTCGCGGTGCTCGACTGCGACAACGACGGCCTGCTCGACATCTACTTTGCGAACGGGGCCCGTTTCCCCGATCTCTCCAAGGCTGATCCGTCGTTTCGCAACCGCCTCTACCGCAACCTCGGGGACCGCAGATTCGAGGACCTCACGGAGAGTGCAGGCGTTGCCGGCGCCGGCTACAGCATGGGAGTTGCCGCGGGCGACTACGACAACGACGGACGGACGGATCTGTACGTCGCCGGTGTCAACCGGAACATCCTGTTTCGAAATGCCGGCGCCTGCCGGTTCGAGGACGTGACGGACCGGGCGGGCGTGAGTGCCGGGACTCCTCCGTCCAAGCCGTGGTCTGTTGCGGCCGCCTGGCTGGACTACGACGGCGACGGGTATCTCGACCTGCTCGTCGTGAACTACCTCGATTGGTCCTGGCGGACGAACCGCGTCTGCGGGGATCCGGGAAGGCGGCTGTCCTGTTCCCCGGCGCACTACGAGGGCCTGCCCAACATCCTGTATCGGAACCGCGGCAACGGCACGTTCGAGGACGTCAGTGCGGAGACCGGGATCGGCCGGCATGTGGGCAAGGGCATGAGTGCCGCTGTCGCGGACTTCGACCTAGACGGCTACCAAGACGTGTTCGTCACCAATGATTCGGTCCGGAACTTCCTGTTCCGCAACGTGAGGGGCGAACGATTCGAGGAGGTGGGCGTGCAGGCGGGCGTGGCGTTCACCGGCGACGGAGTGCCTGTCTCGAGCATGGGTGTGGACTTTCGGGACCTCGACGGCGACAGATTCCCGGACGCCGTGGTCACCGCACTGGCTGGCGAGACCTACCCGCTCTTCCTGAACCGGCGCAACGGCGAGTTCTCGGACGAGACGTACGCGACCAGACTTGGCCTCGAATCGTTCACGATGTCCGGCTGGAGCGCTGGCGCCTTCGATCTGGACAACGACGGCGACAGGGACATCTTTGCGGCGAACTCCCACGTGAGCGAGAACGTGGGGCAGTACCGCAGCGTCGAGTACCGCCTTCCGAACGCGGTGTTCCAACGCCTCGCGGACGGAACCTACCGGGACATCGGCCCCGAGGCGGGAGCGGCGATGCAGGACGCGGCCCCGCACCGGGGCGCGGCGTTCGGCGACCTTGACAACGACGGACGCGTTGACGTCGTCGTCTCGGCAGTCGGCGAGGAGGCCAAGGTTCTGTTCAACGAGTCCGACGCGGGCTCATGGCTGACGCTGGATCTCGAGGGAACGGCAAGCAACCGGTCCGGTATCGGGGCAAGAATCAGGATTGCCGACGACGCGGGACATGTCCAGCACAACCAAGCCTCGACAGCGGTGGGATACGCGAGTTCGTCAGACAGCCGCGTTCACTTCGGGCTAGGCGAGAGCCGCACCGTGCGGACCGTTGAGATCCACTGGCCGAGCGGGGCCGTGCAGACGCTCAGCGACATCGAGACGGGCCAGATCCTGAATGTGCGGGAGACGCCTCAGGGCTGAGCCGCGACTGGAGCGTGCCGTGCCGCCGCATCCGTCTGCGAGTCCCGACGCCGCTATGAGATCAGCGGAGTCCGTGCGGGCGCCCGGGAGCCGGGAACGCTGCGAATGGAGTCCATCCGGATGCAGGTATCCCAGCCAATCAGCAGTTCGTTTCGCATCCGGAGCCCGTGACGCGCCGGCACGGAACACCGGCGGGCCTCAGGTTGCGAACGGGTGAGCGTTTGAGCAGCAGGTGAATGCGCCCCGCCTCACACGACCGCCGGGGCCGGATGGGGAGCTTGGTCCGCATATCCGGCGCTTCGGCGTTGTGTTCGATCCGGCCTCGCGAGGTCGGGCTGCCGGCGTTCCCCGCAGACCGGAACGCCGTCTGGAGGTCTGTGCCCTCGACCGGGGACCGGCCCATGCCAAGCAGGGCCCAGTCGAACGGTCATCCGAAGAGAGTGTCGGCGAGTTCGCCGAAGTCCCTGGCCTCCAGGTTGGGAAGCAGGCTCGATTCCTCGTAGGGCAGGCCGTACCGGTTGACGTAGGCTCCACGGAAGCCGCAGGCCCTCGCCCCGAGAATGTCGAATGCGTGCGAAGCCACCATAAGAATCTCTCCGGGCTCGTGGCCCAGTTCCGCTGCGGCCATCCTGTAGACCGACGGATGCGGCTTGAAGCGGCCCACACGATCGACGGACAGGCACTGGTGGAATTCCGCGTCCACGCCGTTTCCGACCAGATGCTCGACCAGGGGCTGGTCACCGTTGGAGAGTGCCACAAGGCGGTACCGCTCGCCCAGGCGCAGCAGCCCCTGTTGGGCGTCGTCGAACGGGCGCAGCCGGTAGAACGCCTGCACCAGGCCCAGAACGTCGCTCTCGTCATGCGGCACGGCATGCCGCCGGAAGGTGTGAACAAGCGCCCTGCGGGCCGAGTCCAGGTACCCGCGGTGGCCCAGCATGAGAATCGTGTCCTGATGCTGCTCGATGCGCTGCCGGGTCCGCCAGTCGTCCCACAGCGCGGCCGGGTCCGCGGGCAGGCCCCTGGCCAGAAGAAACTCCCTCAAGGCGGGGACAAGGGTTCCCGACAGGTCCAGGACCGTCCCGAACATGTCGAATGTCAGAGCTCGGACATCGCCGAGGGCCCGTTGCATGATGCCGATGGTAGCGAACGCTCGAACGGGGCGGCCGCGACGAACCTAGTCGGCGGCGTCCAGCAATGGCTGCCGGAACAGTTCGCCGACCGGCGGCTCCTCACTGGCCGCGAGTTCAAGAAGGCGTTCCCGCTTGCGGCGCGCGACGGTCGCCCACTCGCTCGTCGGATCCAGTTCGATGTAGTGCTGCCAGTGCATCACGGCTTCGAAGAGGTTTCCGCGCCTCTCATGGACCACGGCGAGGTTGAAATGCGCGTCGGCGTAGTCATCGCGGTACCGCAAGGCCGTCTCGTAGTGCTCGGTTGCGTCTTCGAGCCGGTCGGTCTCCTCGCAGAGATTCCCGAGGTTGTAGTGCGCCAGCGAGTATTCGGGAAACGTCCGGATGGCCTGCTCGTAGCAGTGCTCGGCAAGCTGCAGCTGTCTCTGCCGAAAATACAGGGTGCCCATGTTGAGCCACGCGCCCGAGGCCTGGGGGTTGCAGTCCACGATCTTGCGGTAGACGTCGAGGATTTCCTCGGGCGGCGCCTCAGTTCGCTCCAGCTCGAGGGCGTGCGCAAACCAAGATTCCTCGCTGAACACCGCGCCGCTGTCCTCCTCGGAATCCGGGTGCTCCATGGTCGAGACCGGGCGCAGTGTTTCTGCGTCGAAATCGAAGAACATCTGGCCTGTAAGGGCCTCCAGTTTCTCGCCCGGCAGATGAACTGCGATGCGGCGGCCTTCCGAGACAATCTTGAGCTCGTCCAGCGGACTCGACACGTTCGCCAGGCGAGAACGGATCTGGCGGACCGCTTCGGAAATCCTCTTGGCCGAAAACCGGCTCCCCCGCAGACTCTCGAGCGTCCTCAGCGAGATCAGGTCGGAAAAGCTGTAGTTGTTCTTCCTGCGCTCGGCAAGCCCCGCGCGCTCCCAGGAACGCAGACTGTTCTCGTTAATGCCGAGAATCCGGCGGATTTCGGCCCGGGTGAAGGTCTCGGAAGCCTTCGCAGACTCCACGCTGAGAGTATACCGCAACGCGGGCGGCTCGCGGTTCGCGGAATACGGGCGGGTCAGCGAGCGATCCTGACCGCGATTGCGCCTCCCGCGGCGGACATGCCGATCAACGCGACCGCCTCAAACAGCAGGCCGAAGAGGACCACGACGGCAAACACCGCCGGATCCTCCAGGAACCCGACAATGTCGACGGCGGGCAGGCCCTCGGCCTGCTCCCGCAGCGGACCCAGAACGGCTTCCCTGCCCTGGACCGCGATGACCGCAGCCTGCAGCAGTCCCGAGGGGAGGAAGCAAAGCAGGCCGGAGAGCGCCCCCAGACCGCAAGCCGTCCAGCGGCTCCGCACCTTGCCATGCCCCTGCTCGAACCTTCGGACGGTCAGGTATCCGGCTCCAGCCGGAACGAGGAAGGAGACGAGCGCGAGCCAAGGGCCGGCCGCGCCCATGGCGAGTCTCAGGAACATCGCTCCCAAGGCGGGAAGGAACGCCGCGCGAAGCCAGGCGTCCCGCCCCGGACCGTCGGGCGGCTGCACGATCTCGACGGGTCCGGGAGTCGGCTCGCCGGTGTCTGCCGGCTCGCCGACGCCGGGAGCGACCGGACGTCCGCACCGGGGGCAGAAGTAGGCTCGCCGTGGAAGCGGGCTGCCGCAGGTGCAGTGCGTGGGGGTCAATCGGATGTCCTGCAGGCCGGACTACGGTCCTGTCCCCTCATTGTATTGGCGTATGCGCTTCGGTCGGGCGATTGCGCGTGAACGGGCCGGACGAGGGTCTGACAAGGCGTCTTCGGGCATTCCGAATCGAACGCAGGGCCCGCCGGCCGGACCGCAAGGCCTGCGGGCCGGCGGGGACGGTCGCGACGGTCAGTCCGCAACCGACCGGATGATCTGCAGGAGCTTGGACCCGTAGGTTCTGGATTTGATCGGGCCGATTCCGCTCACCTGGGCCAGGTCGTCCTGGCTGCGCGGCTTCGACGCCACGAGCGAGTTGATCGTGCGGTTGGTCAGAATCAGAAACGGAGCCCTCCTGACTCGCTTCGCTTCGCTCTTGCGCCAGGCCGTGAGCGCGGAGTGCAGAACTTCATCGGCCTGGCTGCGCGGGGGCATGCCGTCCAACTCCAGCTGAGTGCCGTGGTCGGGCTGGCCTGCCCGTCTCGCCTTCCGGGGTGAACGGGACTTCCTCGCCTTGCGCTTCCTCTTGGCGGGAGCCAGCCCGGCACCCTCTGCGGGCAGCTTGACGAGGCTCGCGGGGGACTGCTCGGACCGCCCGAGGTGGGTCAGTCCAAGCCTGCGGAACTGGATGTGCCGTCCGTCCGAGGTGGTGAAGGAATCCTCGACGACCCGTCCGAGACCCGCCTGCACCATTCCGTCAACCAGCCGCTCGTACGGCTGGCGTTCCAGCTTCTGCGATTCGGGCAGCGTGCGGTAGAGCTTCCCCACGGATTGCATGTCGTGCATGCGGAGGGCCTTCTGAACGTCCTTGAGGACCCTCGCCTCTAGGGCCGTGGGCTCGCGGAACCTCTTGACGATGCACGTGCCGCGGTCGCAGTTGTCGCATTGCCCGCACGGCTGGCGCGAATCCCCGACGTCGCCGAAGTGCCGGACGAGGTCGAGCATTCGGCATTCCTGCGAGCGCGTGAACTCCGTCACGCGGTCGATCTGCCACAGCTTGTAGTCCCGCTGCACCGTGTAGCTGCGGATCCAGTCGGCACTCACCATCGAGACGGTCTCGTCGGCGTCCACCGAGATGCCGCCGTGGACCCAGAGTTTCTCGATCGCCTTCTCGAACTGCAGCGAATCCCCGGCGAATGCGTTCGAGAGCCCGCCGAGCGGGACGGGCCCCTGAGACAGCATGCCGAAGAGCGCCTTCAGCTTGGACGGCTCGGGATAGTCGCGGCCGAGGAAGAACTCGTGGGTCTTGCGGTCGAACCACGAGTACAGGAGCACCACCTTTGACGGCAGCCCGTCGCGTCCGGCGCGTCCGATCTCCTGGTAGTACCCCTCGATCGACCCCGGCAGCCCGGTGTGGACCACCGTGCGCACGTCCGGCTTGTCGATTCCCATTCCGAAGGCGATGGTCGCGACGATCACCTCGAGCTGTCCCTGGAGAAAGGCCGCCTGGGCCAGGTCGCGATCCTCGGTGGGCATGCCCGCGTGATAGGCCGCGGCCCGGAATTCGGCGGCAAGCGCGGCAGCCTGCTCCTCGGATGCCTTGCGGGTCGGGGCGTAGACGATCGCCGGTCGGCGGGCGTCGTCCTGCAACAGGCGCTGGAGCGCGGGGATGCGGAGCGATGGAATGAGTTCGACCAGCTCGATCTGGAGGTTGTCCCTGCGGAATCCGTGGATCGAGTGCTCGCAGTCGCCGAGGCCGAGCTGCTCGACGATGTCCCGCTGCACGCGGTTCGTCGCAGTGGCGGTGAGTGCGATCACCGGAGCGGGCCGGAGCGTGGGCACACGCTCGCGCAGGCGCCTGTACTCGGGCCGGAAGTCGTGGCCCCACATGGAAATGCAGTGCGCCTCGTCGATTGCGACGAGGCCTGGAGTGCGCCGGGCCAGCAGTTCCGGAAAACCCCGCACGGCAAGCCTCTCCGGCGCGATGTACAGGAAGTCGAGCTCCCCGTTCAGGTATTCCTTGCACACACGGCGGGAGTCCAAGCGGTCGCGTCCGGAGTGGATCCGCTCGGCGCGGAATCCCTGCTGCCTCAGCTTCTCGGTCTGGTCCTCCATCAGGGCGATCAGCGGACTGATGACGAGCGTCGTCCCTCCCCTCGCGATTCCAGGCAGCTGGTAGCAGAGCGACTTGCCGGCCCCGGTGGGCATGACCAGCAGCACATCTCGACCGGAGACCACCTGGCGGCAGACCTCCTCCTGGTGTGGCCGGAACCGTTCGTGCCCGAACCGGCGCCTCAGGAGGTCCTGCATGTCCGCAGCGGACGCCCGCGCCGCGACCGGCGACGGACGCGGCTCCCGAGCAGCAGCGCTTTCAGGAGAATGCGCCGCCAGGGGAGGACGGCTGGGCTGGCCGCGCGTGCCCGGACCTGGGGCCGGAAGCGACTGGGCGGCGGTCCCGTGCCGGACGGAACCCCGTCCGGACGGTCCGGGAGGAGCACCTTCGAAGGCGGGATGCGCCCCGGACCGGCGCCGGGTGTGCATGCCGGCGCCCGCGCCGGCTCCCGGGCTGCGGTCCGGCCCCCTTGGGGGGCTGGGCGGGCGGACGGGCGCACGAGTGTCGGGACGCGCTCCTGAGGGTCGGGGCCCCGGCGGCGCCGGCGGCGGGCCCGGGGGCGGGGCACTGCTGCGCGTCGCACCCCGGGCGGCCGGGGCCGCAATGCCCCCCCGGGCCAACCGGCCCCCCCCCCCGTCCCCAAACACCCCCCCCCCCCCCCCGGGCTCCGCCGCCAACCCCCCCCCCCCCCCCGGGGCCAACCCCCCGGTCAACCCCCCCAACCCCCCCCCCC
>JAPPMB010000107.1:12747-70581 GCA_028819255.1 Bryobacterales bacterium
GGGGGGGGGGGGGGGGGGGGGGGGGGGCGGCGCGGGTGGGGGGGGCGGGGGGGGGGGGGGGGGCCGCGGGCGGGCGCGCCCCCCCCGGGCCCGGGGGGCGGGCCAGTGCTCCGCGTCGCACGCGGGGCGGCGGGAGCCGAAGCTCCATTCCCCCCCACGACCTCGCGCACGAACTCCTCGATGCCCTCGATGAAGGCGGCGAAGCCGCCGTTGCCGCGCTCGATTCCACGCAGCTTGGACTCCCACTCGCCCGTCATCGCCGGGCTCCGGACTTTCGGATGCACGACCTCCATCAGGCCGATCCCCTTGTCCGTCGCGACCAGGCGCTTCTTGTCCCGCTCTGCGTACTCGCGCTTCAGCAGCGTCTCGATGATGGACGCCCGGGTGGCGGGAGTGCCGATCCCCCGCTCCTTCATCGCGTCGGAGAGCTCCTTGCTGTCGAGGGTGCGGCCGGCCGACTCCATCGCCGTGAGCAGCGTCGCCTCGGTGAATCGCGGCGGCGGCCGCGTCCGCTTCTTGACCGCCTCGGCCTCTTGGACTTCGACGCGCTGCTCTCTGACCAGGCCTCCCGGAAGCTTCGGCTTGTCGCCGCCCTTCTTCCCCTTCCGAGACGATCTGAGATCCAGCACCTTCCAGCCCTGCTCATCGACGGCCGTTCCGACCGAGAGGTACCGGTCGGCATCCATCTTGCACACGATGCGGGTGATGACCGTCGTGGCGGAGTACTTGTGATCGCCGTGCCAGGCTTGCAGCAGCCGTCGGTTGACGAGATCCAGAATCTTCGCCTCGCCGGAGCCGGACGGCAGGGACGGAGCCGAACCTGTCGGAATGATGGCGTGATGGTCGGTGACCTTCGAATCGTTGACGAACCGCCTTGAAAGCGGCCGCGCGCCGGTGCCCTCGGCAATCTGGGAGGAGTCGAAGCCTCTGGCCACACGCTCCGCAATTCCGGGCAGCTGGCCCGCGATGTCGGTCGAGAGGTGTCGGCTGTCGGTCCGCGGGTAGGAGATGGCCTTGTGCCTTTCGTACAGCCGCTGAGCGAACTCCAGCGTCCGCTTCGCGCTGAAGCCGAACAGCCGGTTTGCGTGCCGCTGCAGCTCGGTCAGGTCGTACAGCAGCGGAGGCGGAATCCTCCTGCGGGCCTTCTTGATCGACTCGATGTCCGCGCGCCCGGCCTTCGCCCGCGCCAGGACCGCGGCGGCGGCCTTGCCGTCAGCGGGCAGGCGGGTCCGGCGCTTCCCCTTCTCCAGCTTGAAGTAAACGCCCCGGTAGACCCGGCCCTGGCCGGCGTCGAAATGGGCGTGGACCTCGAGGTAGTCCTCGGGCACGAAATTGCGGATCGCCAGCTCCCGCTCCACCAGGATGGCCAGCGTGGGTGTCTGGACCCGCCCCACCGAGAACATCCCGTCGTGATCCAGGCTGTAGGCCCGGGTCAGGTTCATCCCGACCAGCCAGTCCGCGCGGCTCCTTGCCCGCGCGGCGGCGGCAAGATCGTCGAACTCGCCCGCAGGCCGGAGTTCGCGGAATCCGCGCCGGATCGCCTCCGGCGTCAGGGACGAGATCCACAGCCGGTCCACGGGCTTGTCGGATCCGGAGAGCTCGTAGATCTGGCGGAAGATCAGCTCGCCCTCGCGGCCGGCATCCGTCGCGCAGACGATTCTCCCGACATCGGGACTCGTCAGGATCCGCTTGACGATCTCGAACTGGTCCGCCCGCTCCTCGTCGACCAGCAGCGGCCAGCTGGCGGGCAGCATGGGCAGCGACGACCGCCGCCACTTCTTCCACTCCGGATTGATCTGGTGCGGCTCGGCCAGCTGGACCAGATGGCCGATCGCCCAGGTCACGATCCTGCCGTTGCCCGAGAAATAGCCCCGCCCGCGGTTCCTCACGCCGAGCGCCCTGGAGATGTCGAGGGCCACGGAAGGCTTCTCTGCGATGACGGCGCTGAGCTTGGATGGCCCGCCTGGCACGTGAACCAATTTCAGTGTAGCGCTCGCAAGGCGTGATCCCGATGCCCGCAGCGGCGACAGGCAATGGGGCCGGGCCGGCGCGGAAGAGCCGGCCCGCGAACTAGAATCGGAGTTCCGGGCGCAATGACACGATCACAAGAGGTGCCGCTTTCAGACTCGATGCCGGCGACGGTCGACCGCCCTGCGGGCGGGCAGGGTCCCGGGCGATGAACCGCCTGGCGGCCCGAATCCGTTCCGGAGACCGGCGCGCCTTGGCGCGCGGCCTCAGCGCAGTCGAGAACCGCGCCCAAGGAGCAGACGATCTTCTCGCGGCCCTGCACGCGCCCGAGCCAAGCGCGCTCCGGATCGGAATCACGGGCGCTCCGGGGGCCGGCAAGAGCACGCTTGCGGACTGCGTGGCGAAGCGCCTTCGCGGCCAGGGCGCCACCGTCGCCATCCTAGCGGTTGATCCGAGCAGCCCGTTCAGCGGTGGTGCGATTCTGGGGGACCGGGTCCGGATGCAGCGGCACCACGGCGACCCGGGCGTGTTCATCCGGTCGATGGCCGCGCGCGGGCAGCTGGGGGGGCTCGGACCAGCCGTCGTGGACGCGCTGGCGCTGCTGGAGGCGTCCGGATTCGATGCCGTCGTGATCGAGACGGCCGGAGTCGGGCAGAGCGAGGTGGACGTCGCCCAGCTGGCGGTTACGGTCGCAGTCGTGCTGGTTCCGACGCTGGGCGACGACATCCAGGCCGCCAAGGCGGGGATCATGGAGATCGCCGATCTGTTTGTCATTAACAAGGCCGACCTTCCCGGCGCGGACGAACTCGAGCGCCAGGTCCTGGCGATGACCTCGCTCATTCCGGACGGACAGCCGAAGCCGCCGATCCTTCGCACGGTCGCGACTCGCTGCGAAGGAGTGGAAGTCCTGGTCGACGAGCTGGAGAGGTCCGGGCAGACCGGCACGGGAGCCGCCTACTGGAAGCGGCTGCTCCTGGGCAGGATCAGCGGAGAGCTGCGGTCGATGCTCGCATCGGGACCCGAGTGGGGCGCGGACCTCGACCGGGCAGCGGAAGCCGTGGCCTCGGGGCAGCTCAATCCCTACACCTATCTGCGCGACGCGCTGGGCAGACTCCGGCAACAATGGAAACCGTGACCATCGACCACATCGGCATCGCAGTACGCTCGATCGACGAGGCCCTCGGGATGTACAGGGACGCGCTGGGGCTGGATCCCGTCAGCCGCACCGTTGTCGAGCATGAGAGGGTCGAGGCGGCGGTCCTGCCAACGGGCGGCGGGCGGATCGAGCTGCTGCAGCCGACATCGGACGACTCGGTCATCGCCCGGTTCCTGAGGCGTCGCGGTCAGGGCGTGCATCATGTCGCGCTCCGTGTCGACAACCTCGAGGAGGCGATCGAGACCTTGCGGAATTCCGGGCGCAGACTGGTGACGGACCGGATCCAGATCGGCGCGGAGGGCTACAGGTACGTGTTCGTGCATCCGGGCAGCACCGGAGGAGTGCTGCTGGAGCTGGTGGAGAGGGACCGGCGGCAGTGACGGCGTTCGAGCCGCCGGGTCAGAACCGGACGCCCTTGCGCAGGAGCACCGTGCAGTAGAACGCGAGTTCCCCTTCCAGTGCCCGCCTGATGTGCGCGCCGTCCCGGAATCCGTGCGACTCGCCCTCGAACAGGTAGTAGGCCACCGGAATGTCCCGGGCGCGCAGCGCGTCGACCATCACTTCGGTCTGCTCCTTGGGCACCACCGGGTCCACCGAGCCCTGAAAGAAGATCGTTGGCGCGCTCACCCGGCTGGCGGCCCGGAGCGGCGACCGCACCTCATACGTGTCCGCTTCCGCCGGCCACGGCCCGATCAGCGTCTCGTGGTACCGCGACTCGAACTTGTGCGTGTCCGATGCCAAGGCCTTCAGGTCGCTGATCCCGTAGTAGGAAGCCCCGGCCGCGAACTCGTCTCGAAACGCCAGGCAGCAGAGCACCGTGTAGCCCCCGGCGCTTCCGCCCTTCACGACGATCCGGTCGGGGTCCGCCAGGCCGGCCTGCGCGAGGTGGCGGGCTGCGGCGACCGTGTCGTCCACGTCCACAACCCCCCAGTTCCCGTTCAGCCGCTCGCGGTAGGCGCGGCCGTATCCCGTACTGCCGCCGTAGTTCAGTTCGAGGACGCCAAATCCCCTGCTGGTCCAGAACTGGGCCGAGAGCGAGAGCGAGTCGCTCGCCGCAGCCGTGGGCCCTCCGTGCAGGCGAATGATCACGGGCGGCTTCTCTCCTTCGGGAGCGACGAAGTCCGGGTTGTGCGGCGGGTAGTAGAAACCGTGGACCCGCCGCCCTTCAGCGGAGCGGAACGACACGGACCCTGCGATCGACAGGCAGCGGCGCAGGTCTTCGGAGAACTTCGTCGATCGCCTCAGGATCTGGAGGTCTCGGGTTCGCAGGTCCAGCCGGACCAGTGCGGAGGGCTCCGTGGGAGACGCCGCGCGGAAGACCGCCTGCGCGCCCTGGACGTCCACGCCGTCGATCAGGGTGTACGGCGTCTCGACCCACTCCAGGGCACCGCCCGGGCTCACGATGCCCAGGCTCCAGCGGCCCTTCTCGCAATAGGCGCAGACGACGCTGCCGTCGGCGGCGATGCCGTACGTGGACATCCCGAAGACCCACTGCGGCAGGCCGAACTCCGCCTCGCACCGGTGGAGAGGAACCGCAACCTCGGAATCCCAGCGGTAGAGATTCCAGTACCCGGTGCGGTCGGACACAAAATGCAGGACGCCCTCGCGGGACCAGCGGGGCTGGAAGACCGACTCGCGAGGTCCGCCCGCAATGCGCCGGCCGCCCCGGATCGCTCCGTCCTCTCCCAGCGGGGCGATCCAGAGCTCGGTGCCGTCCCAGGGCATGTTCGGGTGCCGCCACTCCAGCCAGCAAGCAACTCTCCCGTCCGGACGGACACGCGGATTGGAATAGAAGTCCGCGCCGGAACGAAGCTCGCGGGGAGGCCCGCAGGAACCGTTCAGGTCGACCGCGACGATCGACTGGCGCGCCTCGCTGCGGGTCCGGGAATGGTCCTCGCAAACCGCCAGGAGGCGGTCGCGCCGCGGGTCCAGCTCGAAGTCAGCGTACCGGAGCTTTCCGCGAGGCACGAGCGGCTCGGGAGCCGCCCCTGCCCGCGCCACGAACACGCGCGCGTCGTCGCTCTGCGAAAAGTACACGGCTTCGTCCGACAGGACGTGCGCCCCGCCGCCGTACTCGTGCACGCCGGTGCGAATATTCCAGGGTTTCGGCAGCGCGTCCTCAGTCGTCCCGTCGGGATGCCGCGTGACCAGCACCGATCGCCCCTTCTCCGAGGGGCGTCCCTCGAGCCAATGGATGCAGTCTCCCTGGATGCGCGGCTCGTGCAGCCGGACGGACTCGCCGGCGACAAGATCCGAGGTGAACGGGGACTTCCAGAAGCCGTACTCGGCGGTCCGCGCCATCAATCCTCCGAGGCCGCGGCAACGACGGCCTCGGCATACAGCAGCTCGCCGGTCAGCCCGTCGTAGTACTGGACCACGGCCTGGGGCCGCGGGTAGGCGACCCACCGCTCCCGCCCCTCGGCGTCCGGCACCTCGAACACGTTGTTGATCCGGATGACGCAGTAGACCGGCCGGCTGCGGCTCCCGGGCGCGGAGTCGTCCAGGAAGAACGTCGACCAGCGGATCTCAGCCTCCCTGCCTCTGGACTCAAAGCGTCCGTTGGCCGGCCGCCCCGCCTCGGACACGAGCGGGTGGTTGCGGGAACTGTGCGGTCCCGACGCGAACTCCCACACGTTGTCCGTGACCCGGACCGCGATGCTGTTGTGCAGGTCGCCCGTCAGCACGAGCACGGGCTTGCCGAGCCCGTCCCAGAAGTCGATCAGCTCGTTCCGCTCGGCCGCGACCGCCGTCCACGCCTCGTCCTTGTTCGGACCGCCCATCCCGGGACCGACGTGCGGAACCATCAGGTTGACCGACGAGACCACGAACAGGAAGTCGGCCTCGCTGGACCGCATTCCCTCCCTGAGCCAGCGCTTCTGGCGGCTGCCGAGCATCGAAACGCCCTTCCTGAACGGATCCCTGACGTCATGGACCTGGCGGTGGCTGCGGGTGTCGAGAAAGAAGAACTCGGTGTTGGAGATCGAGCGGCGCCAGAAGCTGAGCCGGCCGATCGAGTACGAAGACACGCTGTCCTCCCGCGGAGCGGGACGCAGTCTCAGGGAATGGTCGTCGATGATGCGCTCGACGGCGTAAACTCCCGCGTTCGGATCCCCGCCGCGATCGTCGAGCTCCTTCAGATTGACTCCCGAATCCGGCTCTCCCCAGTGAACGGTCAGCGTCGCGGCACGGTCCGGATCGAGGGCCTCGAGGCCTCCCGACTCGTCGCGCAGCACGGAGCTGCCTGCGACCAGTCTCGCCTTTCCGAAGAATATGCCCTGCTCGTGCGGCACGGGGTTGGACCAGCCCAGGTAGTCGTACCAGCCCTGCACTCCGATGTCGCGGAACGCCGGCCGCCGGCCGCGCAGGCCCACGGTCCCCGCGCCGTTGACGTCGCCGAGGATTTCGTGGTCGTCGAAGACGAAGAAGCTCGGCACCTCCCTGTGCCAGGCGGCCATGTCCGCCCCGCGCTCCAGGTAGAGCTTGTAGTTCCGCCAGACACCCGCAATGGTCGGAGCGAGCTCCACAAGGCGCGGATAGCGGGTCCCGCCGGACCGTCGCAGCCACTCGGCCGGGCTGTGGTCGCGCTCCTCCTCGTAGAGCCAGTCCCCGTTCTGGATGGCGAAGGCGATGCGGTCGTCCAGCTCACGGAGCATCGTGCGGAACGCCGGCTGGTCCGGGCCCAGCTGCTTGTTGCCGCAGGCGAACTCAAAGCTGAAGTTGAAGAGTCCGCGGGGATTGTGCCGGTCGTCGACATGCGCCTTCCCGCTCGGCAGCGTGCGGAACGAGGCGACGGGAGGAACCTCGCCGTCGGCTTCGAGCCGATAGAAGTACCGCGTGCCCGCCTGCAGCCCCTTCAGATGAAGCCAGCCGGTGTTGTCCCGGTCCAAGCTGGTCACGACCGGCCGGGACACGTTGTCCAGGCGGTCGGCCGCCGGGCCGTAGCGGACGCGGAACGCGCCCGGCTGCCCGGTGCGGGCCCAGATGCCGATTCCGTCCGAAGAGAGCCTTCCCAGGATCGGTCCGTGGGAAATCGGCTGGGCCGCTGCCTGGGAAGCCAGCGCACAGCACGCGGCAAGCGCGGCCTGCGGAAAGAGCGCCCGCCGTCGCGCCGTCCGGAGCGGAGCGGGGAGAGGCGGCATCAGTGCACCGACTGGTCGGGCAGCTGCTCCAGAAACTCCTCCACGAGCCGGCGGTTCTCGCGTTCGCCCACACGCTTCTTCAGCAGATGCTCGGCCGCGCGGATCGCGAGATCGGCGGCCTCCTGCCGCAGCTCCGCGACCGCGATGCGGCGCTCGGCCTCGAGCTGGCGCCTGCCTTCTTCCATGATCTTGCGTGCTTCCAGCCGGGCTGCGTCCCGGGCCTCGGTCCGCACGCGATCGGCTTCCTGCCTCGCCTCGACGACCAGTTCCTGGGAACGGCGCAGCGAGGCCTCCATGTTGGCTCTGTTCTCGGCAATGGCGCGCTCCGCCTCGGCCTTCGCCAGTTCGGCCTTCTCAAGCGACTCGCGGATCCTCCCCTCGCGCTCGTCCAGCGCGCCGAGGATCGGCTTCCAGGCGATGAGGCGCAGGGCGAGGAAGGTGAGCAGGAACGTCACCACGGTCCAGATCATCAGACCGGGTTCGAACTGGAGCAGGGCGTTGCCGTTTTCGGAGGCCATGGGAATCTCCTGTCAGGGGCCTAGAACAGCAGCGCCACGAACAGGACGCCGAGGCCGATGACCGCCACGCCCTCAAGCAGGAACAGCGGCAGCTGGAAGGCCGCGCGGATTTCCTTGGCGGCCTGCGGCTGGCGCGCAATGCTCTCCACGGCGGCGGCTGTGAACCTGCCGATGCCGATCCCGGCGCCGACGACGACGATGCCGGCGCCGATTGCGCTGCCTGACGCCTTGTCCAGCATCTGTGCGGACGCCACGGCCGGCAGCGCCAGCAGGAACGCCAGCGCAAACAGGGTAGTGATAGTGGTTTTCATAACTTGGATTCCTCCGTTGGGGATGGGAAAGACTCGATGAATCCTCAGTGCTCGTCTGCCACGAGCATTCCGACGTACAGCGCCGTCAGCAGAGTGAATACGTAGGCCTGGATGAGGGCCACGATCAACTCGAGAAGCGTGATCGCCGCCGCCAAGGGCACGGAAATGGCCGCGAGGACGACCGTCTGGAACATGAAGATGAACCCGAGGATGATCAGGATGACAATGTGCCCGGCGGTCATGTTCGCACCGAGGCGGACCATCAGGGCGATCGGACGCACGAGCATCGAAATGAACTCCAGCACGACCACGACCGGGGCGATGGCCAGCGGCGTGCCAGCCGGCACCATGTGCTTGACGAACCCGATCGGGCCCAGGGCGATCAGCCCGGTGACCATGAAGGTCACGAACGAGACGATGGCCAGGGCACCGGTGACGTTCAGGTTGCTGGTGGCGGTGAACCCCCCGGGCACGAGACCGAGCAGGTTGCAGACCAGGATGAAAAGGAAGAGCGTTAGGAGGAAGGGAGTGAACCGGCGCCCCCACTTCTCTCCCATGTTGTCGATCGCGATCTCGTCCCGGACGAACACGACGATGACCTCGAGGGCGTTCGCCATGCCGCGCGGCGCTTCCCGGCCGGCGGTCGGCCTGCGCAGGAACACGGTCGCGAGCACGATCAGGATCGCCGACGCGATGAACATCATCAGAACGGCCTTTGTGATGCCGAGCGCCTCGAAGGTCGAATGCAGGTAGGGGTCGAGCCACGCGGGGAGATGGACCTCGCTGTTGGAGACGTGATGCATGATCACGTCGGAGAGAGTCTCCTCCCCGCCGGAAGCGGCGAGGAAGGCGAACGGAAGTTGCGTACCTAGCACCGTCCGAAATACCTCGTGTGCCGGACCCCTTCGAGCACGCGCGACGCCAGGAAGCCCAGCATCAGCGACGGAACGAGGACCCGAGTGTCGCCGGGGGCGGCGGTCAGAATCCAGGAAAGCAGCAGCAGAATCCAGAGAGCCCTCAGTCCGGCTCCGACCGCGAAAGCCCGGAACACGCTGTGCTCCACCAGGTCCGGCATCACGCGCCGAACGGCTTCCGACACCGCCAGCGTCGACATCCCGCCGGCCAGGCCGCCTGCGATCTCCCAGATCATTTCTGCGTCCACATCGCCTTGGCCAAGTTGAAGAATCCCGCCAGAATCCCGACGAAGAGCCCGATGACCGCGGCCTGAGGGTTCCAGTCCCAGTGCTCCCCCGCCAAGGCCCCCAGCAGCAGCCCTCCGAGCACCGTCCCGCTCAGCGACAACGCAGCCGCTGCGGCGGCATTGCGGGGGCGGAAAGGCACCGTCTCTTCCTGAGATTCGAATCGCGCGTGCTGAGGGAACGTGACGGAGTGCTGCGGCTCGGACCGCAGCCTGACTTGAACATAGCAGAACGGGCTTCCGGGCTACAAGGCCGGACCGAGCTAGCAAGTCCGGAAGGAGCACGGCCGGGCGTGGCTGCGCCCCGCCTCCGGCAAGGTTTCCGGCTCGACAACGGATTCGGACGCACAGCAGGCCGACGGCGAACGCGTTCGAACCACTCGCACATGGTTCCGCCGGCCGCTGCCTGTCCGGCTGCCGGCGAGTGTGGGTGCAATGGCGCCCATGCACGCCGGTCCGCTGCGTCAGACAGCATCTGCGGCGGCGGGTTCCCCTCGGTTGTTTCGGAAAGCGCGTTAGATCCGAAGGCTGTTCCGGCCAGAGCACGCAGCGGTTGCCGGAGGCGAAGGCAAGGCCGTCGGCCGCCGCTAGGCCTCCCAAGTCTGCCGACACTCCCGAGAGCGTCATGCCTGCATTGCTAGGAGCGCCCGCCGGGCGCGGACATCTGTGCTGACGAGCTCTCCGGCTGCGAGCCGCGCCGTGAACCCCCCGATTGCCCCGCGACCTTGCGTCTCCGTGGGCGGCGCGGGAGGTGCGGCAGTCTGGCGAGGCCCAGGCACGGCAGCAAGACGGCGGCCAGCCGCGCAAGGTGTCCCCGTTGCTCGAAGATCACAGCCCACGCAGTATATTGGAAGCCGGATCCGACACCCCCGAGAATGTCATGCGTGCATTGCTGGGAGCCCCGCCCGGGCGAGAACGGCTGGGACTTGATGAATCGCACCGGTCGGAGATTCAGGCGATCCGGGCGAGAATGCAGGAAACGCCGATCAATCGTCGTGGACGGGATTGCATCCGGGAACCGAATGTCAAGGTCGGCGCGGCGCCGGGAGGATAGCGGCCGGCCATGAAGAATCGTCCGGTCCCGGCCTGTCCGCGCGCCACGACTCGCTGGAGTTATTGGAGCCCGGCGTGACGGAGGCAGCGAGCTATCTCGGGATCAGCCGCGAGCGGCGGTCGGAGACCGTGAGCAGTTGTCAGGGCGTCTCTCCGGAGATGGCGATCCGCCCCGACAAGGCGTTCGGCGGGGCGGATGCACGGTCTCAGCTCCATTCCGCCCGGGAACCGGCCCAGACCGGAGAGACGGAAAACCGCATCAGGGGTTGGCAATTGTCGCCGGCGGCGTGATTCGGCGGTGTCGCGTCCGGTGTTCTCAACCCGTTGCGTCTCTGTGGACCTAGAGGCGTCCCGCGACCGCATTCGCGCCATTGGAGCGGTGCGGCCGGACACCGGCAGCAGCCTGACTCATGCGGGCAGCGACCTGGCGAAAGCGCTCGCGAGACTCGACCGGTTCGCCGACGGCGCGTCATTCGTCCTTGGCCACAATCTGATCGCCTTCGACCTGCCCCACCTGAGGGCGGCCAAGCCCGGCCTCCGGCTGCTGGGGCTTCCGGCCGTGGACACGCTGCGTCTCAGCCCTCTCGCCTTTCCCCGCAATCCCTACCACAGCCTCGTCAAGCACTACCAGGACGGGAGGCTCAAGCGCGGGCGGAGGAACGACCCGGAGCTGGACGCCCGTGTCGCGCTGAAACTCTTCGGCGACGAGCGCGGGGCGCTGGCGAAGGCCTCACCGGACTTGCTGGTCGCCTGGCACCGTCTGTGCACGCCGGAATTCCAAGGCATCGACCGCGCGCTCGACGGAGTCCTCCAAGGGATCCGGAACGCCCGCCGGCCGTCGCGGGCCGAGGCCGCGGCGGCGATAGGACGGCGTCTGGAGAACGCCGCCTGCACGACATGCGCGCGCAAGGTGATGGAGCATGCTGACGGACTCGGCTGGTCGCTGGCCTATGCGCTGGCCTGGCTGTCGGTCGCCGGCGGCGATTCGGTGATGCCGCCCTGGGTGCGCCACCAGTTTCCGCGGGCCGGGCGGCTGGTGCGCCGGCTCAGGGACACGCCGTGCGGCGATCGCGCCTGCGGCTGGTGCCGGGAGCGGCATGACGCCCGCAAGGAGCTGAAGCGCTGGTTCGGCTTCAGCGGATTCCGTCCCGAACCGGCGGCGGCCGACGGTCGGGCCATGCAGGGGGCCATCGTCGAGGAATCGATGGCGGGGCGGCACGTGCTTGGAATCCTTCCCACAGGCACGGGGAAGTCGCTCTGCTACCAGCTCCCGGCGCTGTCGCGCTACGACAAGACCGGCGCGCTGACGGTTGTGATCTCGCCTCTGGTCGCGCTGATGGCGGATCAGGTGGGCGGGCTGGAGGCGCGGGGAATCGGCTGCTGCGTGACGGTCAACGGGCTGCTGTCGATGCCGGAGCGCGCCGACGCGTTGGACCGGGTGCGGATGGGAGACGCCGGCATCCTCCTGATCTCGCCGGAGCAGTTGCGATCCCGCCCCCTTCGGCGGGCGCTCGAACAGCGCGAGATCGGCGGATGGGTGCTGGACGAGGCGCATTGCCTGTCGCGCTGGGGCCACGACTTCCGGCCCGACTACCGGTATGTGGGCCGCTTGATCCGGGAGAAGGCGGGCGACGCCGCGGTGCCCCCGGTGCTGTGCCTGACCGCCACAGCCAAGCCCGATGTCATCGAGGACATCGCGGGGCATTTCCGGAAACGGCTCGGCATTGGGCTGACCGTCTTCGACGGCGGCTCCGAGCGGACCAATCTGGCGTTCGAGGTGGTTCCGACAACCGGGGGCGTAAAACACTCCGACATCCACCAGATCCTGATGTCTTGCCTGCCGCCCGAGGTCCCGGGCGGCGCCATCGTCTACTGCGCAACCCGCCAGCACACCGAGGATGTCGCGGAGTACCTGCAATCGAAGCAAGTCGCCGCCGACCGGTTTCACGCGGGCCTGCCGCCGGAGACCAAGATGGACGTCCAGCGGCGCTTCCTTGCCGGCGGCCTGCGTGCGATCGCGGCCACCAACGCCTTCGGCATGGGCATCGACAAGCCGGACGTGCGGCTGGTCATCCACGCCGACATTCCGGGCTCGCTGGAGAACTACCTGCAGGAGGCTGGCCGCGCCGGGCGAGACCGTGCTGCGGCGCGCTGCGTGCTGCTCTACTCGGCGGACGACGCCGAGCGGCAGTTCGGCATGTCCGCGCGCTCGCGGCTCACGAGGCGGGACATCCACGGCATTCTGAGGGCGCTGCGAAACTTGGATAGGAAGAAACGGTTCGGCGGGGACGTGGTGGCGACCGCGGGGGAGATTCTCAGCGAGGACGAGGACAGCGCGTTCGAGCGCGACTCGCTGACCGACGACACGAGGGTGCGCACGGCCATCTCCTGGCTGGAGGAATCGGAACTCCTGACCCGGGAAGAGAACTCCGTTCGAGTGTTTCCTTCGTCCCTCCGGGTGAGTTCAGTCATGGAGGCTGAACAACGGCTCGCCAAGGCGCGCATCACGGAGGCGTACCGCAGGCAGTTGCTGAGCATCGCGGAATCGCTGATCGGAGCGGATGCCGACGAAGGCGTCAGCACCGACGAGCTGATGGGGGTCTCGGGACTGAGCCCCGAACGCGTTCGAGGCGCACTGCACGATCTGGAACAGTTCGGCATCGCCAGCAACGACACGGTGCTGACGGCGTTTGTCCATGCGGGCGTGCAGCGTTCGTCCAAGAATCGCCTCGCGGCTGCTGACGCCGTGGAGACCGCCTTGATCGCACATATGCGGGAGGCGGACCCCGACCTCGGTAAGGGAGAGACATCGCCCCTTCACCTGCGCGTCGCGTCACAGGCGCTGCGGGACAAAGGCCTGGCCGACCCGCTGCCGGAACGGCTGTTGCGCATCGTTCGAAGCATCGGCTACGACGGTCGCGGAGAGGACGATGGCGCGCCGGGCAGCCTGTCGGTGCGTCACCGGAATCGGGAGACCGCCTGGATCACGCTGCACCGCGAGTGGGGGTTGCTGGCAGAAACCGCAAAGATCCGGCGCGCGGCGGCCGCACGCCTTCTGGAGCATCTGCTTGGCTGCCTGCCTCCGGGAAGACGCGGCATCGATCTGCTGGCCGAGACCACGCTCGGAAGACTGCGACAGGCGATCGAGTCCGACCTCGATCTGAAAAGCAGGGTCCGGAACCCCGGCAAACTGCTGGACCGGGCCTTGCTCTGGCTCCACGAGCAGGAAGTGCTCCGCCTCAACAAGGGACTGACGGTGTTTCGCCCCGCCATGACGATCCGGCTGGAACGGCGGGACCGTCGCGGCTTTTCCAGAGCCGACTTCGAACCGCTTGCCCTTCACTACAAAGGCAAGGTGCTGCAGATCCACGTCATGATGGAGTTCACCGAGCGGGGTCTCGCCGCCATGAGCGAGGCGCTACGTCTGGCCATGGACTATTTCTCGATGCGGGAGGAGGCGTTTTTGGCGCGCTGGCTCCCGGGACGGGACCGGGAGATCGGCCGGCAGACCACTCCCGAGTCCTGGCGGACCATCGTCGAGAGCCTGAACAACCCCGTCCAGCAGCGCATCGTGGCCGACAACCGAAAACAGACGAACGTGCTGGTGCTCGCCGGCCCCGGCTCCGGCAAGACGCGCGTGCTGGTGCACCGCATCGCCTACCTGATCCGCGCCACGCGGGAGAAGGCACGGGGCATCCTCGCCCTAGCCTACAACCGGCATGCCGCCGTCGACATCCACCGCCGCCTTGCGGACCTCATCGGCGACGATGCCCGCGGAGTGGCGGTGCTCACGTGTCACGCGCTCGCCATGCGCCTGGCGGGCGCCAGCTTCGCCGGCCGGGCCGGACGCCCCGACGACGAAATGTTCAGGGACGTGATGCGTCGCGCGATCCGGCTGCACCGTGGGGAGGGGCTGCCGCCCCAGGAGGCGGACGAGCGCCGGGAACGCCTGCTTGCCGGCTTCCGATGGATCCTCGTGGACGAGTATCAGGACATCGGACCCGATGAGTACAAACTCATTTCGGCCCTTGCCGGCCGGACGCTGGAAGACGATGCGGGCAAGCTCACCGTGTTCGCGGTCGGGGACGACGATCAGAACATCTACGCTTTCAGCGGCGCTTCGATGCAGTTTATCCGGCAGTTCGAGGCTGACTACGGACCGAAACCCAGCTACCTGACCGCAAACTACCGGTCAACTGCCAATATCGTGGCGGCGGCCAACGCGGTGATCGCGCCCGCGCGTGAACGCATGAAGGTCGGGCATTCCATCCGTGTTGATCGGGCCCGTGCCAAGGATCCGGCCGGCGGAGAGTGGGCCCAGCGGGATCCGGTCTCGCATGGCCGCGTGCAGATCCTGCCGGCAGGCCGCGATGCTGTCCATCAGGCACGAGCAGTGATGGCCGAATTCCGGCGTCTCGCCCAGCTGGTCCGGAACTGGGACTGGTCGCGTTGCGCTGTGATCGCGCGCAGGTGGGACTATCTGCATCCGGTGCGGGCGTTCTGCGAGGCGCACGGAATCCGGGTGCAGATGGCGAGCGACGACATCCCGAGATTCTGGCGCCTGCGCGAGACCCGGGAGTTCGTCGACTGGCTGCGCGGGCGGGAGCCTCGGATCGTGGACAGCGCGGCCCTGCGCGGCTGGATGGAAGCACGCCCGTCCAATCCCTGGCGCGAACTCCTGCGGCAGGCCGTAGAGGAACATGCGATGGAGACCGGCGGCGCGGAGACTCCGGTCGACCACTTTCTCGAATGGCTGGCGGAGTGGGGCCGCGACATTCGCCGTCGCCCAGCTGGGGCTGCTGCTGCTCACAGCCCATCGCGCGAAGGGGCTGGAGTTCGATCATGTGGCCGTGCTGGACGGCGACTGGGCTCGCGTCGGGAGAAACGAGGATCCGGACGCGCCGCGCCGACTCTACTATGTGGCGATGACCCGCGCGCGCAAGACGCTCACACTGGCCCGGCTCGAAGGATCCCGGAGCTTCCAGCAGGAGCTGATGGGCCATGGCGCGACGATACGGCGCGCGGCGGCCCAGCTTCCGCCGTGTCCGGAAGCGGTCGAGAATTGCCATGTCCGGACGCCCCTTGAGAATGTCGACCTCGGGTTTGCGGGACGCCGTTACGCCGGCCATCCGATGCACGGCGACATCGCCGCGCTGTCGATAGGCGATCCGCTGAAGGTGCGGGCTGAGCAGACCGGACGCTGGAGGCTGCTGGGTCCTGCGGGCCGCTCTGTGGGACGTCTCGCGAAATCGTTCCAGCCGCCGACTGGAATGCGGTGCCGGTCGGCCAAGGTGTTTGCCGTGGTCGGGTGGAGCCGTGAGGCATCGGAACTGCAGTATCGCGACGCGATGAGATGCGACGCGTGGGAGGTGGTTGTGCCCGAGCTCGTGTTCGAGCCGGACCGTTGAGCGGCCGTGCTGGCCCGATGTTGCCGCCATCACCAACTCTCCGGGAGTTGAGCCGCAGCATGCTCCGCTGCCATCAGGACGAACGAACAGGCCGACGCAAGCTCCTTCCCCGAGGTCCCGCCAACGATTGCGCCCAACCGCTCGATTGGCTGCTGTGCAGGCGACACGAGCTGCCGGCCGTTCCGTGCAGCCGGAAGCAGCCGAACCGACACCAAGCCATTTGGGCACCCCCTCAGACAGAAGCACCAGGCGGACGGCGCAGATCTGACGCCCCCGTCCCGCACTCGGCGCGAGAGGCATTGCAGGGGCGGTGACAGGCAAGGGAGAAATCAGGGCGCCGGCACAGAGTTGGTTCTGCCGGCGGTGCCGGTGCAATCAGGGAGCGTGGATCGCCTGTTCGCTAAGCCAGCAGCTGGTTGACGACATGGCCCTGCACATCGGTCAGCCGGAAGTCCCGTCCCATGTGGCGGTATGTCAGCTTCTCGTGGTCGAACCCGAGTAGATGCAACAAGGTTGCCTGCAGGTCGTGCACGTGAACGGGATCCTCCACAACGTTGAGACACAGGTCGTCCGTCGTTCCGACGACTTGGCCGCCACTGAGACCGCCGCCTGCCATCCACATGCTGTAGGCGTTCGGGTGGTGGTCGCGACCGGCGTTGTCGGCGTCGTCCGGCCGGCGGAGTTCCACCATCGGCGTCCGCCCGAACTCGCCTCCCCATACGACCAGAGTCTCGTCGAGCAAGCCGCGCTGCTTGAGGTCCTGGATCAGGTAAGCGTTCGACTGGTCGACCTTCCTGCATCGCTTGGGAAGATTCTTGTTCAACTCGCTGTGGTCATCCCAGCTGGCGTCCATCATCAGCACGAACCGCACCCCGCGCTCGACCATGCGGCGCGCCAGCAGGCAGTTCGTCGCGTACTGTCGCTGGTCCTCGTCCTCGCTGTTGACGCCGTAGCCGTCGAGCACGTGCGCAGGCTCGCCGGAGAAGTCCAGCAGTTCCGGGGCCGACATCTGCATGCGGTACGCGAGTTCGTAGGACGAGATCCGGGAGGCGATCTCCATGTCGCCCGTCGCCTCGAACCGCATCTCGTTCAGCTTGCGGACAGATTGCAGGGTCTCCTGCTGCAGCGCGTCACTGACGCCCTCCGGATTCGACAGGTACAGGATCGGGTCCCCGGTGTTGCGAAACACCGTGCCCTGGTAGTGCGAGGGCAGGAAGCCGCTCGAGAAGTTGCTGGACCCGCCGCTCGTTCCGCGTCCCGACGTCAGCACGACGAAGCCCGGCAGGTTCTGGGACTCGCTGCCGAGGCCGTATACCGACCAGGCACCCATGGTGGGCCGGCCGAACTGGGTGTGGCCGGTGAACAGCAGCAATTGGCCCGGATGGTGATTGAACGCATCCGTTCGCATCGATCGGACGAGGCAGATATCGTCCGCGACCTCCCCAAGCCGGGGCATCAGCTCGGAGATTTCCATGCCGCTCTGGCCGTGCCGGCGAAACTCGAACCTGCTGGCCATGACCTTGGCGGATGGCTTGATGAACGCGAGCTTCAGATCCTTGGTCATCGACTCGGGCAGAGCTGTGCCATGGTGCTTTTGCAGTTCGGGCTTCGGATCGAAGAGCTCGTACTGGCTCGGCCCGCCTTCCATGAACATGAAGATGACGTGCTTTGCCTTGGGTGGGAAATGAGGCTGCTTGGGGGCTAGTGGGTTGACGTCCGGCAGATTGGCCGCCGTCAGCCCGTCCACGGCGAGCAGGTCCCCGAGAGCAGCCAAGCCGATCCCGGAAGCGACATTCTTGAGAAAGTCGCGGCGGCGCTGAATTGCGTGGAATTGCTGCAAGGTCATCGCGTTACTCCCGCGTGATGTATTCGTCCGTATTCATCAGGATCCGCCCGATGCCCATCCAAGCGGCTATCTCCACGGAGCCATGCTCCCGCAAATCGATCCGTGCGAGCCGTCGTGCGTCTGTCGGGGAATGATCCAGGATGCCTTTCTGCCGTCGGTAGGACTCCGACAGCTGATCGACCTCACGGTCGGCCGGTAACCGGCTGAGCGTCAGCTGAAACATGCGGCGGAGACGGGCGTCCCACTCCGGCGAAGACTCCGACAGGACGCGGACCGCGAGGGCCCGGGCCGCCTCCAGGGAGACGTCGTCGTTGAGAAGATTCAGGGCCTGCAGCGGCGTGTTGCTGCGACGACGCCGACTTGCCGTGCGATTCGAATCGGGAGCATCGAAGTTCATCATCTGCGGATAAGGCGCGGTCCGCTGGAAGAAGGTGTAGAGCCCCCTCCTGTAGCGGTCAGGACCCTGGCTGTCCGTCCAGCGGTCCGTGTCCCAGCCGTAAGTCAGCTCCTTAACTCCGTCGGGCTGCGGAGGGTACACGCTGGGGCCTCCGATGACCGGCGAAAGCAGGCCGCTGACATGCAGCGTCGAATCGCGCAGGATCTCGGCCGAAAGCCGCAGTCGATTCTGGCGCGCGAACCAGGTGTTCTCCGGGTCGACCTCCGCAATCTCCGGGCGTACATGGGAGGCTTGGCGGTAGGTCGCGGACATGACGATCAGCTTGTGCATCTGCTTCATGCTCCAGCCCTTCGTCCGGAAGGCCGCAGCAAGCCAGTCGAGCAGGAGCGGGTGGGAAGGCGTCTCTCCTTGGATGCCGAAGTCCTCGGACGTGCGGACGAGACCCCGGCCGAAGAACTCCTGCCACATCCGATTCACCGCCACGCGGGCGGTCAGGGGATTGTCCCCCGACAGAATCCATTGCGCGAGATCGAGCCGGGTAGTCTGGCCGCGCGAGGGGGGCTGGGGCAGGAAACCCGGGGGCTGCGGCTCGACCTGGATGCCCTTGCGGTCCCATTGCCCGCGGACCCGCAGGAAGGTCTTTCCGGACTCGTTCCGCTCCCGGATGATGCGGGCCTCGCTCAGCTGGGGGTACGCGGACTTCAGATCCTTAAGCTTCTTGCGGAGCTCGTTGAACCGCAGTTCCTCAATCCGCTCCTTGGAAACGACCGTGTAGTACCAGTCGATGAAGTAATCGGTGAGAGTCTCCCGCTCCCGGAACGTCCGTTCGGCGGGGTCCTTGTGAAGGACGTGCCAGCCATTGTCGGTCATCTGGAACAGCACGTCGTAACAGAGGTCCCAATCGGTGCGCTCGCCGGGCTTCTCGCCGGCGATCTTCATTTGCCGTTCCCATTCCGGCTGCAGCTCCGGCACGTGATGCTCGTCAAGGAGTTCCTCGCGCTTTCTCATGTACTCGGCGCGCTTGCGCAAGTACGGACCCATCTCGCCCGGCAACGGGGCGTCGACATGCACGTCCTCAACGTTGTCGAAGTACGCGTACAACGAGTAGAAGTCCTTCTGCGTGATCGGATCGTACTTGTGATCGTGACACTGGGCACATTCCACCGTGAGCGCCAGCCACGTCGTCGCCACAGTATTGGCCCGGTCCAGCGTCTCCTCGAATCGCGACTGGGCGTAGATCGTGCCACCCTCGCGATTACGCAGGGTATTGCGGTGGAATCCGGTGGCAGCTAGCTGGTCGGGCGTCGGATTCTCGAGCAGATCGGCAGCTAGCTGCAGAGTGGTGAATTCGTCGAAGGGCATGTCCTCGTTCAGGGCGTCGATCACCCAGTTCCGCCACCGCCAGGCAAACGGACGTCCCAGATCCTTCTCGTAGCCGTCGCTATCGGCGTAGCGAGCCAGATCGAGCCAGTGGCGCGCCCACTTCTCGCCGTAATGCTCTGAATCCAGGAGCCTGTCGACCGCCCGCTCGTAGGCACCGGGAGGCAAGTCATCTAGGAACGCCTCGGATTCCTCCCATGACGGCGGAAGCCCGATGAGATCGAGGCTCAAGCGACGCAGCAGAGTCAGCTTCGAGGCTTCCGGCGAGGGACCGACACCCTTCGATTCCAGCTTCGCGAGGACGAAGCGATCGATTGGATTGCGGGGCCAATCGGCCAGACGGACATCGGGCAGTTCCGGGCGCTCGATCGGCCGGAACGACCAGTGCTCGCTTGCCGGGATTCGGGACGATGCCGCCTCGTTCGGAACCTCCTCGGCCCAGGCAGCACCCTGGTCGATCCAGGCGCGAAGGATACCCACCTCTTCCCGGGTCAGGCGCGGCTCCGCCGGGGGCATCCGGAACCCGTCCACCGGACTGGACACGCGATGGATCAGGGTGCTGGCGCCGCTATCGCCCGGCAGGATGGCCGGACCGCTGTAGCCGCCGTTGAGTGTCGCCTCCCTCCGGTCGAAACGGAGTCCGTTTGTCTGGACGGACGGACCGTGACAGGCGTAGCAACGCGCATGGAGAATAGGCTCGACATCGGCTGCGAAGTCAACGAGGCGACCAACCGCCGGTGGCAGTTCGGGTACAGCCGCAGCGGGGCTCGGGCTTGGAAGCGATCCGACCGCCGCCAAGACAAGGAATGCAGTGAACCGAAGCAACGAATGCATGGTGATACGTCTCTCTCGCGCCCTCATTCTAAGTCCGCAAGGGATTCCGACGACAGGACTCTGCTTCAGTCTTGGTCGACGAACGGACGCGGACAGGGGTGTCCGGACTCTGGCCGAGAGAAAGCGGAGCACTTGCTGATCCTCACTCCCGGGTAATGAATTCGTCGGTGTTCATCAGGATCCGACCAAGGCCCGTCCAGACCGCGATCTGCACTGGATCGTGTTCGCTCCAGTCGAGCTGGACAAGACGTTTGACGTCCTCGGGTGCCCGGCGTAGCAGGTGCGTCTGACGACGGTACGATTGCAGCAGCTCTGCGGCCTCGGCCTCAGACGGCAGGCGGCTAACGGTGATCTGGAACATGTGGTCAAGGCGCTCGCGCCAGTCGTGCGGAGTGTCGGTCATGACCCGCAGCGCCAAGCCCCGGGCAGCCTCCAGGAATACCTCGTCGTTAAGGAGGTTCAGGGCCTGCAAGGGCGTGTTCGAACGGCGACGCCGACTGGCCGTCCTGTTCGAGTCGGGGGCGTCGAAGATCATCATTTGCGGATAGGGCGCGGTACGCCGGAAGAACGTGTAAAGCCCGCGTCTGTAGCGGTCCGGGCCCGTGCTCTCGGGCCAGCGCTCGGTGTCCCAGTCGTACGTGAGCTCGGCCACACCCTTCGGCTGCGGGGGATACACGCTCGGACCACCGATCCTGGGGGCTAGCAGCCCGCCGGTGAAGAGAGCGGAGTCGCGCAGTACTTCCGATGGCAGTCGCAAGCGGTTCTGGCGCGCGACCCAAGTGTTTTCAGGATCCCTCTCCGCTAGTTCCGGACGGGCGTCCGTCGATTGGCGGTAGGTCGCTGACATCACGATCAGCTTGTGCATGCGCTTCATGCTCCAGCCGCCGTCCATAAACTCACGCGCCAGCCAGTCCAGCAACTCCGGATGGGACGGCACGTCGCCCTGCGTGCCAAAGTCCTCCGAGGTGCGGACAAGGCCGCGGCCGAAGAACTCCTGCCACATGCGGTTGACTGCCACGCGCGCCGTAAGCGGATTCTGTTCCGAGAGGAGCCACATCGCCAGGTTGCGTCGCGTGGCCCGCCCCTCGGCCGGGAGCCTTGGCAGGAAGGACGGAGTCCGCGGTGCCACCTCGATACCCTTGCGGTTCCACTCGCCCCGGAGCCGCAGAAAGGTCCGGCCAGGCTCGGTCCGCTCCCGAATGATGCGCGCCTCGCTCAGCTGGGGGTACGAGGCCTTTAGGCTCGTCAGCTTCTTCCTCAGCCCCTTGTACTTCAGCTCTTCCGTCCGCTCCTTGGAAACCACTGTGTGGTACCAGTCGATGAAGTAGTCGGTCAGCATCTCCTGCTCCCGGTACGTGCGTGCGGCCGGATCCTTGTACAAGACCTCCCAGCCGCCATCGGTCATCTGGTACAGGACGTCGTAGCAGAGGTCCCAGTCGGTGCGGTCGCCGGGATTCGCCGCGGCGATCTTCATCTGCCGCTCCCACTCCGGCTGCAGTTCTGGAACGTGATGCTCTGCAAGCAGCTCCTGGCGCTTCTGCTCGTACTCCGCGCGTTTGCTCAGGTACGGACCCATTTCTCCCGGAAGCGGTGCGTCGATATGAATGTCGCTAACGTTATCGAAGAACGCGTAGAACGAATAGAAATCCTCCTGCGTGATGGGATCGTACTTGTGGTCATGGCACTGGGCGCATTCGATCGTGAGCCCGAGCCACGCGGTCGCGACGGTGTTGGCGCGGTCCAGCGTCTCCTCGAAGCGCGACTGCTCGTAGATCGTGCCGCCCTCGCGATTCCTCAGGGTGTTGCGGTGGATGCCCGTGGCGGCGAGCTGGTCGGGCGCCGGATTCTCAAGCAGGTCGGCGGCAAGCTGCAGCGTGGTGAATTCGTCAAAGGGCATGTCCGCGTTCAACGCATCGATCACCCAGTTCCGCCAGCGCCACGCATACGGTCGGGCCAGATCCTGGGTATACCCGTCGGTGTCGGCGTACCGGGCGAGATCGAGCCAGTGCCGCGCCCACTTCTCTCCGTAGTGCTGCGAATCGAGCAGCCGGCCCACGAGCCTCTCGTAGGCTTCGGGGTCAGGGTCGTCCAGGAACATCCGAGCGTCGGAAAGGGAGGGCGGGAGTCCGATCAGGTCGAGGCTCAAGCGGCGCAGCAAGGTCGATTTGGCGGCCTCCCGAGAGACCTCCGCGCCCTCTGACTCGAGCTTCGAGAGAACGAATCGATCGATGGGGTTCCGGACCCAGTCGCTCCGCATGACTTGCGGCGGCTCGGGCCGCCGGAGCGGCTGGAACGACCAGTGAGATCGGGAGGAAGGCGCGTGCGGCGCACCCTCGGACGCCTGCCCTGGACGACCCCAAGCAGCGCCTTGGTCGATCCACGCCCGGAGAATGCCGACCTCTTCGCGACTCAGGCGGGGGCCTGCGGGCGGCATACGGAACGCTTGCTCTCCGCTGGCGACACGATGGACCAAGGGGCTTTGCGCACTGTCGTGCGGCAGGATCGCCCTGCCGCTGTATCCGCCCCGCAGCGCGGCATCCCGCTGGTCAAGCCGAAGGCCGCTGGTCTGGACCGACGGTCCGTGGCACGCACCACAGCGCTCCCGGAAAATCGGCTCGACGTCGGACCTGAACTCGACGAGTCGGCCCGCTGGGTCCGGCAGCGTCGGGGTATTCGCAGCCGCGGCCCCCGGGGACGCGGGCCCGAAGGCTGCGAGCACTAGCCCGGCCGTGAGACGCAGGCCGCGGGCCAGGCCCCTGCCTTGTCCTGAGTTCGCTTGCACGGCCGCTCTTCCCGTCCGATAGTCTCTCACCTTCGGGTTCCCGCTGGAGAGGGGCAGCGGATGCGAGCCGAGGACGAGCCCCCCTTTTTGGGCCTGCAGGCCCATCCGGTCGGACGCCCGTTCTCGTTCCAGGCGCCGGAAATCTCCCCGGCCGCCAAAACCGCCAGCGCCATAGTTCTCCTAGAAGATGAACTTCAATCCCATCTGGATGATTCTCGCCTCCTGTAGCGTTCTCCGGTAGACACCGAACTGCGATTGCGGGTCGAGGCTGAACGAATCTCCCGGAAACGGCCCGAACTGCGTGTGATTGAGCAGGTTAAAGAACTCCGCCCGGATCTGCGCGGTAACGCGTTCGGTGACTCTGAGGTTCTTGAAGAGAGAGAAGTCCACGTTGTTCACGCCGTCTCCGCGGAGGATGTTGCGGCCGCTGTTGCCGAATGTCCCCTCGCCGGGCTGGGCGAACGCGAACCGATTGAACACGCGGTCAGGATCCTCTGAATCCCGCCCGTTGGGATCCCCCACCAGATTCGCGCGCGGAAAGAAGCTGCTGCGGGTGCCGGACACGTCCCTCGCCTTGATGCTGTAGGGAAAGCCCGACTGCACCTGATAGATCGTGTTGACCTGCCAGCCGCCCAGGATCCCATCGGCGACAGCGGGCATTCCCGATCCGAAGCGCTTGCCACGCCCGAACGGCAGCTCCCAGATAGCGCTGAAGACGAACCGGTGAGTGACATCGTAGGAGTTCGGACCGTAGTCCGCCCTCAGGTTCCACACGTTCTGGCGCCCCAGGCAGGCGTCGTTGCCGACCGAGCACGCGCTGGAAGCCAGGCTCAGCCCCTTGCTCCAGGTGTGGTGCGCGTTGAAGTAGAAGCCGTCCCGGAATCGCTTCTCCAGTCGCACGAATCCGGCGTGGTAGTTCGAGATCCCCTCGGTTCTGTCGATCAGAATGAAGGCGAAGTTGTGATAGGGGAAGAAGACTTCCGGATCGGGACCGGGCCGCAGCAGCATGCCTTGGGAAATCACGCTGCGAGTTGCCAGCTTGGTCGATTTGGAGCCGAGGTAGCCCACCTCCAGCGCCCAGTTCTCACCGAGTTCCCGCTGTACGTTGAAGTTCCACTGCTGCACGTAGGGCGTGCGGTTGCCACGGTCCAGGCTCAGCGACGACATGGAGCCCGCGATGGGCACCGGCGTGTCGGCCGTCGGGAAGAGGTTGTCGAAATCGATCGGGTTCTCCAGCGACGCGTTCACGGCTGAAGTCTTCTGCCATGGGGAGTTCAGGACCGAGAAGATGTACTCGTTGAATTCGAACGTCGAATAGAAGACCCCGTAGCCTGCTCGCACGACCGTCCGGTTGTCACTGAACGGTCGGTACGCGAGGCCCACCCGGGGAGCGAAATTGTTGAGGTCGGGATCGATGAGCCCGCGGGATGCTCCCCCGCCGATCAGAGGCGTGTTGAGCCGGTCGACGACCGCCTGGTTCGGTGTCAGCATGCGCCCGCCCGGGTATTCGGGATCGAAGATAGAGACGCGGTCCAGCTCCTCTTCAAGGGGCGTGCGGTATTCGTAGCGGAGTCCCCAGTTGATGGTCAGGTTCGGACTGACGGTCCAGTCCTCCTGGAAGTAGAGGTTGTAAACCTGGGCGTGGAACCAGCTTGAGAATTCGCCCTGATTGACAGCGGCGGAGAACGGCAAGCCCAGAACGAAGTCTGCCACGGAATTGCCCGTCGCGTTCTCAGGGTTCTGTGTGAACAAGCCGGTGAAACCGACGTGACCCCGCGGCCGGTAGGAATTGACCTCCTTGAAAAGGAAGTTCCGAAAATCGATACCCGCCTTGATCTTGTGCTTGCCCGTTGTGTAGCTGACGGCGTTCACGACGCTCCAGGAATTGGTCAGGTAGTTGAGGGGGCCGTTGCCCGTGCTGCCCACTCCGGCATAGTCGCTCAGCCCGATCGCGGGAGCTCCGAACGTGACGGGCGCCGAGTCCGTGCCTCGGAACAGGGACCCGGCGATGTCCTCCTCAAAGGCACCCTCTTGCGCACGGAGGCTGATCGGCCTGCTGAAACCAAGCCGGACCTCGTTCAGCCACTGAGGCGAGAATACGCGTGTCCAAGCCAGCGCGATATTCCGGCCCTTCTGTTGCGTGATGGTCCCTCCGAGCGGCCGCAAGGCCCGTCTCAGGATGTCCTGATCGCTGAAGGATGCCCGGATGAAAAGGTTGTCCTTCTGGCTGGCGAGCCAGTCTGTGCGGCCATGATACTGGGTCACGTTTTCGGGAATGGCAAGTGTCTTGACGGTGTTGAAGCCCGTGCGCGCTTGCACGTTCGGCTCGGGAAACAGGAAAAGCAGGTCTCTGCTCTTGGCACTGATCCGGTTACTGGGAATCTGGTTGTTCGGGAACTGCTCGCCGGTGAGGTAGTCCGTGACGGGCAACTCGCCGGAGAAATCCCCGTTTAGCTGGGCTGAGGTGGGATAGCGGGCGGACTGCTGAGCGAACGTGCGGACTCTCGTGCCCTCGTAGTTGAAGAAGTAGAACAGCCGGTTCCTTGCGATTGGACCGCCAATGCTGGCGCCGAACTGGTTGTACCTCAACTGGGGCTTCGATCGCCCCGTGGCGGGATCCTCCTCTGCAAAGAAATTCCTCGCATTGAGGACGTCATTGCGCAGGAACTCGTAGGCCGTACCATGAATCTCGTTCGTGCCGGACTTGATCGCGATGTTGATCTGCGCGGCGCCTCCCCCGAATTCGGCGCTGTAGTTCTTGTTCATCAAGCGGAACTCCTGGATGGCGTCGATCGGAGGAGTGATGGACGGTGTCTGGAATCCGGGATCGTTGTTCTCGACACCGTCGATCATGTACGCGTTGTCCCCGGCCCGGCCTCCGCCGATGAACGAGCCTCCCCCCGAAATGCCGGTCCGAAAGATGCTCTGCTCGTTTGCCAGCGCACCTTGATTGTCAGTGACCGTAGCGGGACTCAGGACAATCAGATCGGTGAAGTTGCGGCTGACCATCGGCAAGTCGACGATCTGCTTGTTCTCCACCACCTTGCCGACACTGCTCGTGTCCGTTTCGATCAGCGTCCCCACGGCAGTGACTTCAACGACAGTCTCCACGGTGCCGGGCTCCAGGACGGCGTCAAATCGGAGGCTCTGGTTCACCAGCAGGGTCAGCGCGGGGGAGGCCGCCGTCTTGAAGCCCGCGTAGGTCACCTCGATCCGGTACTGCCCGGGGATTAGGCGTGCGACCGCATATCCCCCTTCGGCTCCGGTGGTGACCTCGTTCGAGATGTTGGTGCCGATGTTGGTCACACGCACGCTGGCTCCGGGAATCGCCGCGGCGGAGGGATCGGTGATGGAACCGAGGATGGTTCCGTAGGCCGTTTGGGCGCTTGCCGGCCCGGCGGCCAGAAGCAGGAATGCGATTGCCAGTGCCGGCAATCGGAGACGCAGAATTGTCATTGTGAGTTCCCTCCTCGACCGGCCCGTGGATCACATAGACGAGCGCAAGGCCGCTCACACTGTAGCAGCGGGGGGGGATTGGTCAACCTGGATTCCGCAGTTGAGTCGGACCTACGATCGTCTTCGCCGGGTTGAACAGCCCGTTCTGATGGATTCGAGCGGATCTGTGTCAGGCCGGCAGGAACCCCCGTGGCGGCCCCGGCACCTCCGCCCGCGTCGTGACGCCGTGACGCAATGGATGCGGCGGCAAGCAGATTGCCGTCAAGAAACGCGAGTCCGTCGGTGCCTGTCGACCGACCACCGCGAATACGCGGGAGCACTTCGGATCGTGCGTGCCGGATCGCCCGACTGTCCGAACGGCTTTCGGGCGTCTGCGATCGAACGGTGGGAGGACAGGCTCAGTCCGAGGCCGCCCCGACTCCCTCAAGCACCGCCGCAGCCTGCTCGACGAGCCCGCTGACCGCCAGCTCCAGGGTTTCGGTCAGTGGCGCGGGGAACAGGCCAACGCTGAAGACAACGATGGCGAGCGGCGCGAGTGTGAGGATTTCCCGGGCCCCAAGATCGGGCAGCATCGCTCCGGCGGAGGTGGAGGGCTTTCCGAGAGCGACGCGCTGCAGCATCCAGAGCATGTAGGCGGCGGCGAGCACGATGCCGCCCATCGCGAGCAGGACCTTGAGCATTCCGCCGTAGGAGGTGCCCACAAGCACGAGGAACTCGCCGACGAAGTTCGCGGTCCCCGGCAGGCCGAACGAGGCGATGGCGAAGATCGACAGCATCACCACGAAGCGGGGCATCGAGCTGTGCAGTCCGCCGTAGTCGCTGATCAACCGGCTGTGGGTCCGGTCGTACAGCAGTCCGACGGCCAAGAACATCGCTCCCGTCGAGACCCCGTGGGCGAACATCTGCATCACGGAACCCTGGATGCCCTGCTCGTTGAAGGCGAAGATCCCCAGCGTGACGAAGCCCATGTGGGAGATGGAGGAGTAGGCCACCAGTCTCTTGAGATCCGACTGCGCGAGCGCCAGGCATCCACCGTACAGGATTCCGCCGATCGACAGCCAGAGAATGGCCGGGGCGAAGGAGTCCGACGCTTCCGGCAGTGCGGGCAGGCAGATCCGCAGGAATCCGTATCCGCCCATCTTCAGGAGCACGCCCGCCAGGATCACGCTGCCCGCAGTCGGCGCCTCCGAGTGCGCGTCGGGAAGCCAGGAGTGGAACGGGATCATCGGGAGCTTGATGGCGAAGCCCAGGAACAGGGCGACGAAAATCCAGGTCTGCGCCTCGCCGGGGATGCCGTGCGCGACGATGGCCTGCAGGTCGAAGGTCCGGCCCGCGTGCAGGTAAAGGCCGAAGATCCCGGCCAGCAGCAGCAGGCTTCCCGTCAGGCTGTAGATCACGAACTTGATCCCCGCCCGGATCCTCTCCGGCCCGCCCCAGAGAACGATCATGAAGTACATGGGAATCATCGTGACTTCCCACAACATGAAGAACAGGAACAGGTCCATCGCCGTGAACACGACGATCATTGCGCCCTCGACAAGCAGCACCAGGCTCATGAAGGCCCTGGCCTTGCTCTCGATGGACGTCCACGACGCGAGCACGCACAGCGGCGTCAGCAGCGTCGTGAGCAGGACCATCACAAGGCTGATGCCGTCGACGCCGACGGCGTAGTGAATGTTGAAGGTCGGCATCCATTCGACGCGCTCGACGAACTGCATGCCGGAAACGGTCTTGTCGAAGCCCGACCAGAGGGCGAGCCCGAGGCCCAGCGCGCCCAGTGAGCTCGCCAGCGCGCACCAGCGGGCGAATGCCCGGCCGCGCACCAGCAGAATGGCCGCGATGCCGATGAAAGGAACGGCGATCAGCGAACTGATGAGGTGGTCTGTGAGTAGTGAAGTCACTTGAAGCTCCTTCTGGATCGCGGTGTGCGTGGAATCCCCATGGCGCCCCTAGAGGATGAGCCAGTACGTCAGCCCGATCGCAAGGGCGAGCCAGCAGACGATGATCACCAGCTGATGGCGAAGGGTCCGCGGCCCGGTCTCCCCCTGCGTTGCGCCCGCTCCGTCGGCAGGCTGGCCGACCTCCTGCAGCGCCTCGCCGGTGACGTGCCGCGCAACCATGCGCCATAGCCATCCCGTCGTGAGCACGAAGCCCGTTCCGGCCACGTGGGGAGCCCGCTCGACGAAGCCCGCCTCGGCCACGCGCTCCAGCCATCCCGACCCGATGCGCACCAGGCTCGCAGTGCCGTGGGCTAGGCGCTCGATCACAAGCTCCTCGGCGGTCCGGGCCAGCCGTTCCGCACAGAGTCTCACGAGCGTCGCGACGCCGTGCACCGCCCGGTCGACCAGGCGAAGGTCGAGGTCGCGCCATAGCCACCTCGAGACCCGCAGCGTGGGCCTCACTGCGACCGCGTCGTGGATCTCGTCGAAGTAGAGCCGGTTCAGCAGCAGCACGTAGGCGGTCTTCGCCCACTCCCGGCGCGGGAGAGGCACCGCGGCCGGATTCAGGTGACGGTGGTAGGCCCATGCCCAGCCGGCGACCGCCGCCGCCAAGGCCGCGCCCAAGCCGGCCACCGTGAGTCCCGAGGACGCCTCGGCCGGCGGGCCGCCTGCCAGCGCCGGTCCCAGGAAGTCGCTGAACAGCGACCAGAGTCCGGCCAGGAACGCCGTCGCGACAACGGCCACGACCGCCAGGCCCGAAACGTGCGCCATGGAAGAGAGTCGGGGATGGACGCTCACGGACCGGCCTACGGGACTCCCGAAGAGCGAAACGACGCCGCGGAACGTGTACAGCGCCGTAAGAAAGACCGTCGCCAGCCCGATCGCCCAGAAGGCGGCATCCGCCGATGGAATCTGTCGGGCGCTCCACACGCGCTCGTACGGCCCGGAGAAGAGAACGAACGGAGGCACGCAGGCCAGCAGGAGCGCGCCAAGCGCCAGGGGCCGCAGCCGCTTCCCGCGAACGGGACCGTGCCCGTGGGCATGGGAGCCGGTCGCGGCCAGCGCGTCCCCGGTGGAAAGGAAGAGGAAGCCCTTCAGGAACCCGTGCGCCAGCAGATGGAACACGGCGGCGCCGAACGCGCCCACGCCGCAGGCGAAGACCATGAAGCCGATCTGGCTGATCGTCGAATAGGCCAGGAGCTTCTTGATGTCGCTCTGCGTCAGGGAGACCAGCGCTCCGTAGAGCGCCGTGACCGCCCCGACGACGGCGATCGCGACCATGGCGGCCGGCGCCAGCAGGAGCAGGGGGCTCATCCTCACCAGCAGGAACGGTCCGGCGTTCACCATCGTCGCGGCGTGGATCAGTGCGGAGACCGGCGTCGGCGCCTCCATGGCGAACGGCAGCCAGACGTGCATCGGCACCTGGGCCGACTTGCCGATCGCGCCGCTCAGCAGGCAGAAGGCGATCACGGTGTTGGTCCTGACCTCGAGTCCGAGCAGGGAGAAGGTCCGGCTGTCCATCGAGGACGCGCTGGCGAGGATCTCCTGGATGTCGAGCGTGCCGTACGTCGCGAATGTCAGCACGACGCCGAAGCCCAGGCCGACATCGGCGACGGCGTTCACCAGGAACGCCTTGGTCGCCGCCCGTCCCGCCGCGGGCCGGTCGGCCCAGTGGGAGATCAGCAGGTACGAGCAGATCCCCATGATCTCCCAGCACATGTAGGTGGCAAGGAGGTTGTTGCTCATGACGAGCATCGCCATCGCGAAGGTGAAGAGCGCCATCACTGCGAAGAACCGGCGGTAGCGCGGATCGCCGGTCATGTACCGCGACGAGTAGACATGCACGACCAGGCTGACGCCGGTGACGAGGGGCAGCAGCAGCACGGCCAGCTGGTCGACGTGGAGGCCGATGTCGACCGCCAGGTCGCCGACATCCAGCAGGCGATAGAGCCGGATGGATATCGGCCCGCCCGCCGCGACCTCGGCCAGCGCGGCGATGGAGAGCACGAACGACCCGGCGACGGCGGGAATGCCGACCCGGTGCGCCTGCGCGCCCAGGCGGCGGCCTCCCAGGGCGAGCGCGAAGGCCGCCAGGAGGGGAAGGAGGGGGATCAGGAGATACGGGGACATCCTAGCGGGGCTCCATCCTCTTCAGCGGGCTGCCCTTGCTGCGTCTCATATCGCCAGCCCGCCCGTCGCAGTCGTCAGCGCCTCCAGGATCGGGTCGTTCCAGATGCCCAGCGCGAGCATCGCCGCCGCCAGCGCCGCCATGGCGGCGCGCAGAGTCCAGGGCATCTTCGCCCGTTCCGGTTCGCTTTCCGCGCTCCCGCCGCGGACCAGCCGCTCCAGGAGCCGAGCGAAGTAGCCGAGCGTCACGAGGGTGGTCACGATCACGGCGCCGGCCGCCAGGGGGTTGCCCGCCTCCAGGGCTGCGAGGAGGATTCTCAGCTTCCCGAAGAAGCCGCCGGTCGGGGGAAGTCCGACCATGCCGAGGGCGGCGACCACGAACGTCCCCATCACCCAGGGACTCCGGATGGCCGCCCGGCCGGCGTCGTCGAGCGTGCGCACCCCGTACCGGTGGACCGCAAGTCCTGCCAGCACGAAGAGCGCGCACTGCATCACGGCGTCGTTCAGCAGGTAGTAGACGGCGCCCGTCAGCCCGGTCTGGTTGGCCTGGCCGATCCCGATCATCACCAGCCCGATGTGAGAGATCCCTCCGTAGGCGAACATGCGCTTGAGGTTCCGCTGGCGCAGCGCGATGCATGCCCCGGCGACGGACGCGAGCATGCCCAGACTCGAGACCAGCATGAAGATGCCGGCGGTTCCCTGCGATTCGCCGGCGGCCATCACCCAGAACAGAATCCGGACCCAGATCAGCAGTGCGACCTTGGTGACCAGGCCGGCCAGCAGCGGCACGGCCGCCGTCGGCCCGTCGCCGTAGGCGTCGGGAAGCCAGCCGTGCAGGGGCATGAGGGCCATCTTGATCGCAAGTCCGACGAGCATGAAGATCAGCCCGGCCATGACCGCCTTGGAGCCGAGCAGGCCGGGAACCTGCTGGGCAAGATCGGCGATGTTGAGCGCTCCGGTGGCGGCGTAGAAGTAGCCGACGCCGAGAAGGTAGAACGCCGTTCCCAGCGTGCCCATCAGCAGGTAACGGAACGCCGAGACCAGGGCGCGCCCGCCCTGCACGGCCACCAGCGCGTACGCGGACAGGGACACGACCTCGAGGAAGACGAAGATGTTGAACAGGTCCCCCGCATAGACTGCGCCCGACAGCCCGGCAAGGAGGAGCAGCACCATCGTGTAGTACGGAACCGGATGCCTGTCGTGCGTGCGGTCGCCGACCGCCCCTCCGTAGAGCAGGCACAGGACGCCGAGCACGCTCACCCCGGCAGCCATGACCGCCGCCACAGGGTCCGCGAGCCACTCGATGCCGATGGGCGGCGCCCAGCCGCTGAACGAGTAGCGGACGCTCCCGTGGGAGACGACGGCCCACAGGCTCGCGACCGACAGGACCGCCATCGCCGAGGCCGACGCCAGGGCGAGCGGCCTGCAGACGCTCTTCCGCACGTGCCCGGCCACCGGCATGCAGATCGCCGTGGTCAGAGGGACGGCGAATACGAGAGCTGGAAGCTGTTCGATCATTCCAGTTTGTCCAGGATCAGGTCCTCGTCGAGGCTTCCGAACCTGCGGTAGATTCGGGAGACCAGGCCCAGAGAGACGCCGAGCGTCGCGATCTGCACCACGATCGCGGTCAGCGTCAGCACCTGCGGCAGCGGGTTGACGTAGGCGTCCGCGGTGAACTCGGCCGCCCCCTCGAGGATTACGGGCACCGTCGCACCCTGCTTGGCCCCGGTTGTGACCAAGAAGAAGATCACGCTGGTCTGGACCAGGTAGAGCCCGATCAGCTTCTTCACCAGATTGTGGTGGGTGACGGTGATGTAGAGGCCCCAGAGCAGGAGCACCACGAAGGCGACAAGATTCGGCCGGTGCAGCGCGGCATCGAGAAACTCATGCATTGCCGGCCTCCCCTCTTGCGCTGCGGGACAGGCTAAAGACGATCGAGACCGCCGCGACAGCCACGTCGAGGGCCACCCCGATCTGGGTCAGCAGGATCCCGACGTACCGCCGGCTGGCGTCCGGCAGCCCGGGAATCGGCGCCTCCGAGTAGTTCAGGAACTGGCCGCCGCCGATCAGGCCGAGGCCGCCGACCGCGACGAAGATGAGAAGCCCCATGCCGTCGCCGGCGAGCAGGCTCCTCGCCCTCCGTGCCGACAGGCCGCTGCGGCCGAAGACGAGCTGCCCGAGGACGAGGCTGGCCGCGATCATCACTCCCGCGACAAAGCCGCCGCCCGGCCCGTACTGGCCGAAGAAGAGCACGTAGAGGGCGAAGATCTGGACCAGCGGGACCAGCAGGGAGCCCGTGCGCCGGACGATCAGGCTTTCGAACCGTGAGCCGATCATTCCGGATCCCTCCTCAGGAGAAGCCAGCAGGCGATGCCGGAAGTGAAGACCACGACGGTCTCGATTAGCGTGTCGAGAGCCCGATAGTCCATCAGAACGGATGTGACCACGTTGGGAGTGAGCGTGTCGGCGACGCTGTTCTCCAGATAGTGCGGCGACACGTGCGTGCTCGCGGGAGACGCCGGATCGCCGAAGCTCGGCAGGTCGCTGGCCGCGTACAGCAGCAGCATGCCGAGCAGGGGCAGGGCTACGACCACGACTACTGGAGGCCTGGGACGTCGGATGCGGGTGTCGTCGGGGGCCGTTCGGAACAGTGTGAGGAGAAAGAAGACCGTCGCAAGTCCGGCGCCGACGACGGCCTCCACGAACGCCACGTCGGCGGCTCCCAGCCATGCCCAGATCAGCGCCAGGAAGAAGCTGTAGGACCCGAGGATGAGGACGGCGCTGATCAGGTCCTTCACGAGGATGGCTCCGCCAGCCGTGAGAATCAGCAGCACCAGCAGGGGAAGTTCGAACGAGTAGGTCATCGCCTGTCCTCCCCGACCGGCCTCTCGCCGGAGCGCAGCGCGGCACGGACCGTCGCGTGCGAGATGACCGGATTCACGATGTAGAGCAGCCCGAGCACCACCAGGATCCGGAGCGTGTTGGTGCTGAAACCGTGATAGACGGCAAGTCCGGTCAGGAGGAAGAACGCGCCAAGCGCGTCCGTGAGGGCGACGGCATGGGAGCGCGTGAAGACGTCGGGCAGCCGCACCATCCCCACCGCGGCCACGACCAGGAAGAACAGGCCGAGCGTGATCAGCGCCGCCGCGAGCACCGACATCTAGGGCCGCCCCCTCTGCTCGAGATACTTCGCGATCGCCAGCGTGCCGATCAGGTTGAGCAGCGCGTAGCCTGTCGAGATGTCGACGAACATGTCGACCCGCTCGTACACCGTTCCGATGACGATCAGCAGAATGATCGCCTTCGTGGAGATTCCGTTCAGCCCCAGAACCCGGTCGTAGAGCGTCGGCCCGCGGACAACCCTGTACAGGTACATCACGATCAGTACCGCGATCACGTTGAGGACAAGCAGGAGGCTCATGACGCGTCGCCTCCGGGACCGAAGACCGCGCCGACCTTGCGTTCGAGCCGCCCGGTGGTCACGTCCAGCGTGGATGCGTCATCCAGCGCATGCACGAGGAGTTCGTCGGGGCCTGCCTCGACCGTGACCGTTCCCGGCGTCAGCGTGATGGAGTTTCCCATCAGCATCACGGCGTCGTCGTGCTCGAGCCGGACGCGGTGACGGAAGAGCTGCGGCTTGATCGGAAGCCGGGGATGGAGCAGCAGGCGGGCGATATGCAGGCCGCTAAGGAAGATCCTGCCGAAGAGCCACGGCAGGTAGAGAACGGCGCGCGCCCAGCGGACCGCGTAGGTCCTCGAGGCCGAGGGGTCCCTGCCCAGCAGGGCGACGGCGAAGGCGCTCGCCAGGCCGACAGCCATGTGGGCCGGCCTGAAGCTCTCCGAGAGCAGCAGCCACAGGACGAACAGGAGCAGGGTCCAGAAGACCAGCCGCTTGGCGTTTCGGTCGCGCATGGATCTAGGCCGCCCGCCTCAGGGTCACTTCGGTCCAGCTTCCGTCGGGGCCGTAGCGATGGAACCTGTTTGAGGCGGTGTCGAACGCCACGAGATTCACCCACTGGTTGTGGAACAGCGCCTGCAGCACGTCGTGCTTCCGGATGATGCGGGATATTCTCCGCGTCGGCGCCTCGATGATCGCGAGCAGGCGCATCGGCTCGTGGTAGCGCCTCGGTCCGTCCAGCACGCCCTGCACGGGAAGCCCCCCCTGCAGGTCTCCCTGGCTCCCCAGCATGACGCCCACGCCGCCGACCACGTTGTGGATCACCTTGCTGCCGCTGCCGTAGACCCACGGATCCACCGACGAGAAGTAGTACTCCATGTTGATCCACTCGCCCACGATCAGGGGCGCGGTCATGATGCGCTCCAGAATCCCGCCGCCCTCGTCCGACGAGGGGTCGTAGGAGTGCAGGAACACCCTCGATTCCAGATCGAGCCCCTTGGTCACGGCCCGCCGTCCGATCAGGAAGGCCGCATTGCTCGAAAGGCCCCATTCCGGCCGCGGGTTCGCCCAGTCGACGCTCCGGCTCACCGCATGCAGGACCGCCTTGCGGGGCTTGAGGCGCTTCGGGGCGCCGGGCAGCCTCTCGATGCGCTTCCTTGCCTGCGCGGCCCCCGCCTCGGCCAGGTCGCGGTCCAGCCTTCGCAGATCCTCGGCGTGGCTCTCGGGCAGGTCGCCGAGGTCGTAGAAGCTGACCCGGTCCGTGGCGGTGTCGTGCTTGCCCGCCACAAACCGCACGTCGTCGGGGATCTCGAGGCCGTCTGCCGCAATCGCCTGACGCACCTCGGGATCGTTCGCCATGGTCGTGAATGCGCGGGCATTCGGATCGCCGTGCGCGCCGCCGCACGCGCCGCAGTTGTAGGCCGCCGCGTACGGGTTGTTCTCGGATTCGGAACCGTGGCCGCAGACCACGACGAGGCGGCCGAGATTCCGGGTCAGGCCGATCATGCGCAGCCCGTTCCCGACGAACGCCACGCGCTCGTCGAGCGTGAAGCCGGCCGGGCCGCGGCTGTCGGTCTCAAGCCTCTCCAGCGGCAAGTGGGTCCGCAGCTCGCTGCGGAAGCGGCTCCTCAGCCAGGCCCGCGCTCGCGCGTAGGGCCGCTGGAACAGCGTCTTGCCGACTAGTCCGATGCTGAAGAGGAAGCCCAGCACATCGACCAGCATGAAGCCCCCGACCGGGTTCTGCTTCAGGTCGTGGAAGAGCTCGTCTCCCAGGTGACGCCACCGGGTTCCCGACGCGTAGCGCTGCAGGGGCTCCGACTCGTCCGGCCGGGGCTCCTCGTCGACGGCGCGCCCGGGCTTGAGGAGCACCGGACACAAGGCGAGCCGGTCCGTGCTGTCGAAAGCCTGATGGCTGATGGGCACTCCGAAGAAGCCCGCATAGCCGAGAGTCTCGTAGGGTCCCTGCTCCTCGATATGGCTGCGGAACGGTTCCGACCGCGCGTCAATGCAGAAGATGAGCTGCGCCAGGGGACGCTCCGCCGACGGCCGGGCCGCACTCTGATGGCCGGCGATCCGCCCGAGAAGCCGCTCCGCGTACGATTCCTCGTACGCCGCCAGCCACACCGGCCCGTGGCGGTCCTCGGGGAACCCGTTCAGCCAGTGCAGAAGCGTCTTCGCCCCGTCGCCGGCCAGCGACCGCACCTGCCCCGGAGTCAGTCCGAGACGGACGGAGAGAACGTACAGCCGGGCCGAAGCCGATGCACGCCGGTCCTCCGCACCCGCGGCGCCCGCGTGCCGTTGCGCGCAGGACCTGACGCCGGAGAGGGTGCCCGGCACGCCGAGGTCCCGCCGGCAGGAAGCCCGTACGAGCTCGACCTCGAAGAAGATCCGCACGGCAAGATACTCGACGAGGTCGATCGGGTGGTCGTGCTGGCCGGGGTACTGGGGATTCTCGCTCCGCCAGCGGATGAATCCGGCCCAGCCGGGGAGCTGGGCCAGCATGCGCGCCTGGTACTCCCCCCGGCGCTCAGGCGGGATCTCCAGCCTGTCCAGGCCGAGCGCGATCGCCTCTTCGGGCGATTCGGGAAGGGCGCGGACCGAGGCCGCGAAACCGCGGATCCCGAGAAACCGGCCGGACCGGTCGCGCGGGGCCAGGTCCCGCCAGCTTCGGTAGAAGCCTTCCGAACGGGACGGCATCCCCCAGCCCGCCATCCCTTCGTCCAGGAAGGCGGCCGTCCACTTGATCATCTGGTCGTTGATCGCGTCCACGATCGGCGAGCCTGCCAGCGTTCCGACCCAGTCGCTCAGCGTGCGCGAGGCCGGCAGATCCGGCTCGCCCCCGGGCGCGGCCGATTCGACGGCGAGCGAACCGCAGGCCGCGTCGGCCGCTGCAAGCAGGTCCGCCCGTCCCTCGGCCTTGGCCTGCCACTCAAGGACCGACCGTTCCGGCGCCTCGACGCCTTCGGTCAGGTGGACCCACCGGACCTCGGCGGCATCGATCGCCCGGCCGTCGGCAGTCACGGGTCCGGACTCCTCCGGCGGACAAGACGCCTCCAGCGCGCCGCGCAGGTGCCGGTCCTTGATCCTTCCCCGGTCTCGGAGCTCGCGGTACTCGCGGTTGGGGAGAAAGCCCTCCCCGCCGATCACGCGGGCGGCCTCCCGGATCCCTTCGCCGAAGGGGAGGTCCTCGTACCCGCGCACCGGGTTCCGGTACGCGAAGGTCTTCAGCGGCCAGATCTGGGCCGCGGGACGCGCGGCCTCAGAGACCTGCTGGCGCAGCGACTTGCGTTCGTCGGGATTCATCGAGCTTCCTGAAAGGACCCGTCAGGACTTCCTGCGCCGGGCGGCGGTCGGATCCTCGGAGAGGGCGCGGTGCCCGTCCAGCCCCCGGATCTCGAGACGCGAATCGCCCTCTTCGAACTCCGTCTGCATCTCGTGCAGCCTCTCCATGACCGTGTGGTCGACAAGGACCGTCTCCGACAGATCGACCGTCACCGGCTCCTCGCCCTTCAGCCCCTCGAGGCGCCGCTTCAGCCCGATCCACGTGGAGAACACGGCCGAGTCCCTTACTGCGACCCTGGTGCCCTCGACGTCAACCCGGAGCCGGAACAGCGAGGCGACCGGCACGCCGTTCACGAGATGGATGAGAACCTTGACCAGGATGCCGATGCCGATGCCGACGAGCAGGTCGGTGGCCAGCACGCCGACGATGGTGGCCACGTAGATGACCAGCTGCTCGCGGCCCACGTGGTACATGTGCACGAACTCCTTGGGCGAGGCCAGCCGGTAGCCGGTGAAGACGAGCATCGCGCCGAGGGCGGCCAGCGGGATCATGTTGATCAGGGTCGGAGCCAGCGCCACGAACACCAGCAGGAACATCCCGTGGTACATGTTCGCGAAGCGCGTCTTCGCCCCGTTGTCGATGTTCGCCTTGCTGCGGACGATCTCGGAGATCATCGGCAGACCCCCGACGAATGCGGACGCGGTATTCCCCACGCCGACCGCCAGCAGGTCGGCGTCGTGGTTGGTCTTTCGGCGGTACGGATCGATCTGGTCCACCGCCTTGGCGCTGAGCAGCGACTCGAGGCTTCCGATCAGGGCGAAGAGAATGATGTACTTGACGCCCGTGGCGGTCGCGACTCCGGAAAAGTCCGGAAACGTCAGTGCCCCGAACATGTTGAACGGAACGGAGACGAGGAAATCGGAGGTCAGGCCGTAGTACAGCCCCAGCGGCACGGTGATGACCACGACCACGAGCGGCGCCGGTATGGCCCTCAGGCCCGGAATCTTAAGGAGCGGATATCCGAACATGACGACCAGGCTGATGAGGCCGATGACGCTCACCTCCGGGTGAAACTCCGTGAAGTAGCTGGGAATCCTGGCCAGGAGCTCAAGCGGCGTTCCCTCCGAGCCCAGCCCGAGCGTGACGGGCAGCTGCTTGGCGAAGATGATCACGCCGATCGAGGCGAGCAGCCCGTGGACGGCCGCGGGGGGGAAGAACTCGCCCAGGATGCCCGACCGGAACACTCCGAAGAGGATCTGGATGACTCCTGCCACGACGCCCACGCCCAAAGCGAGGCGATACGCCTCGATGTCCGCGGCCGGATCGCGGCCGGCCGTGAACCCGAAGTCCGTCACGCACCCGATGGCGATGACGATGAGGCCCGCCGCCGGACCCTTGATGGTCAGCTCGGAATTGCTGAAGACCGTGCCGACGATCCCGCCGATGATCGCGGTGAAGATCCCGGCGATCGCCGGGTAGCCGCAGGCCAGGGAGATTCCGAGGCAGAGGGGCAGCGCGATGAGGAAGACCAGGAATCCGGACAGCAGGTCGGAAGCCCAGTAGCGGCGGAAGCCGGAACCGTTTCCTTGGGGGACATCCTCAATCGCCATAGACAGAATAAGCTACCAAAACTCGGGAAGGTCGTGCCAACCGAAATTCGGCCGAGCGTGGCTCTCGATGCCGTTTCCGACATCCTCGAATCGGAAATGATTGATAAAGCAGGGAGTTGGAGCCTGTCACGGAGGGCAGCCCGTCAGGACACCCGCAACCGACCAAGCGTTCCGTGACGGTCGGTTGACGAGCGATGGGGAGGCATGGGGAAGAGGCGGACGGATCGTCTCGTGGAAGGAATGGCCTGGGACCGAATGCCGTCATCCGCTCCGCACGCCGTGTCTCGGACTGGCCGAAGCGCCGCGAGCGGGCCGGATTGAGAGCCCCAGCCAAGGACGCCTACCGGAAGCGGGCGCATTGAAGGCTGGTCTCGGGTGCCGACGACAGGTCCGCGGGGTCGGTGAATCGCGGCGATCCCGTGCTCGATTTCCGCCCCGGGTCGATGAGGCTCGGTCCGCTGCCGGGGATGCCCGCAAATGGCGGCGCGAGCTGCCGGGAGCCGTCAGCGCAAGGCCAGGAGAACCGACTCTCCCGCCAGGGCCAGAAAGCGTTGCGGCAGCACTCCGATCACCACCGTCAGCACTCCGCTCCCTACCAGTGCGACCCGCGTTCCGAGGCCCAGGTCCAGCGCCGCCGGCTTGTCCCCGCTGCCCGTCAGCCAGCAGGCGCGGATGATGCGGAAGTAGTAGTACGCCGCGACGGCGACGTAGAGCGCGGCGAACACCGCCAGCACGTAGTAGCCCTCCCGGAGCAGCCCCAGGAAGATGTAGTACTTGCCGTAGAACCCCGCCATCGGCGGAATCCCCGCCAGCGACAGCATGAAGATCGCCACCAGGATCGTGTATCCGGGAGCCCTGCCGGCGAGTCCGTTCAGGTCGTCGATCTCCTCCGCCGCCTCGCCGTCCCTTCGCAGGGCGGCGATCAGGGCGAACGCCCCGTAGTTCATGAACACGTAGGCGAGTATGTAGATGGCGATTCCGCGCAGGCCGGCATCGTTGGCGGCGACCAGTCCCAGCAGGATGTAGCCTGCGTGGGCCACGGAGCTGTACGCGAGCAGGCGCTTGAGGTTGCTCTGTGTCACAGCGGCGAGGTTGCCGACCGTCATCGTGATCAGCGCGATTCCGGCCAGCAGCGGCATCCAGCTCTCCGCCGCGCTGCCGTACGCCGACAGGAAGATCCGGATCATGAGGGCGAAGGAAGCGGCCTTCGACGCCACCGAAACGTACGCGGCTGTCGGCGTCGGCGCCCCCTCGTACACGTCCGGAGCCCACATGTGGAACGGAACCGCCGAGATCTTGAAGAACAGGCCGACCGAGGTGGTGATCAGGGCGAGGGTCGTCACCCAGTCGCCGTCGGGCCGCTCGGCGACCGCCGTGCCGATGGCCTCGATGCTCGTGGAGCCCGCGATGCCGTACAGGATCGAGAAGCCGTAGGCCAGGAGGCCGCTCGAGAACGCACCCAGGATCAGGTACTTCATCGCCGCCTCGTTCGACCTCTTCGAGCGGCGAAGGAAGCCGACCATCACGTAGAAGCTCAGGGCCATCGTCTCGAGCGCGACGAACAGCACCACCAGGTCGTTCCCGGTCGCCATGATCGACATCCCGGCCTGTGCGAACAGCACCAGCGCGTAGTACTCGCCGCGGTGCTCTCCCTCGGCCTCCATGTAGCGGACGGAGAGGATCACCGCAAGGGCCCCGGACAGGACAAAGATGATGTTGAAGAACACCCCGAACCCGTCGATGACGATCGATCCCGAAAGGCCGGAGAACGCGCCGCCGGCGCGCACGTCGGAGAGGTGCTGCAGCACGACGAGCGCCACGATAGCCTCGCCCACCAGGGCGGTGACCGCATTGAGCCACCGCTTCCCGGTCCGGCGCACCAGGAACGCGTCCGAGAGCAGGATGCCGCAGCCGAACAGGCAGAGAACGACGGCCGGCTTGAGGACGTGGAAGTCGTTGGCTGTAAAGACGAGGTCCATCATTCACCCGCGGGAGGGCCTGCCGCCAGCAGCTCGGCCAGACGGTCTTCCGGGGCCGTCTCGTCCGCCCCGTTTCCGCCGAAGTAGGCGGGGTCCAGCCGTTCCACCAGCTTGTTGGTCGGCGGCTCGAGAACCTCGAAGAAGGGCTTCGGATAGAGTCCGATCCAGAAGCAGCCCGCAATCAGCGGAGCCATCACGACGATCTCGCGCAGGTTCATGTCCCGCACGCCCTCGTTCTTGGGGTTGGTGATCGGCCCCAGCATCACCCGCTGGAAGAGCCACAGCAGGTACGCGGCGCCCAGGATGATGCCCAGGACGCCGAACCCGGCCCACCACGCGCTGACCTCGAACGCGCCCCGCAAAATCGCGAACTCGCCGATGAACCCGTTCAGACCGGGCATGCCCATGGAGGCGAACAGCGAAATGGCGAACAGGACGGTGTAGACCGGCATGCGGTTCGCGAGCCCGCCGTAGTCGGCGATCTCGCGGGTGTGCCGCTGGTCGTACACGATCCCTACCGCAAGGAAGAGCAGGGGCGTCGAAAGGCCGTGGTTGAACCCCTGCAGCATGCCGCCGGCGATGCCGTTGGGATTCAGGGCGATCAGGCCGAGCGTGCAGAAACCGAGGTGGCTGACCGAGGAGTAGGCCACCAGCCGCTTCCAGTCCTTCTGCATGAGCGACACCAGGGCGCCGTAGACGATGCCCACGATCGACAGCACAGCGACGAGCTTGATCGTCAGGTCGTCGGTGACGCCCTTCGGGAACATCGGCATCGCGAAGCGCACCAGGCCGTACAGGCCCATCTTCAGGAGGATTCCGGCCAGGATCACCGAGCCCGCCGTCGGCGCCTCCGTGTGCGCGTCGGGCAGCCAGGTGTGGAACGGGAACATCGGCACCTTGACCGCGAATGCGATGAAGAAGCCCCAGAACAGCCAGAACTGCATTTCCGGACCGGTGTAGGCCGCCACCCGCATCAGGTCCTCGAGCGCGAAGCTGTAGTGCCCGAACTGCTCTTCGTGCTTGAAGTAGACCGTCAGCATGGCCAGCAGCATCAGCACCGAGCCGGCCAGCGTGTAGAGGAAGAACTTGATCGCCGCGTAGAGGCGCTTGCCGCCCCCCCAGATGCCGATGATGAAGTACATCGGCACGAGCATCACTTCCCAAAAGACGTAGAAGAGGAAGACGTCCAGCACCATGAAGACGCCGAGCATGCCCGCCTGCAGGAAGAGGAAGAACGCGTAGTATTCCTTGACCCGCTTCTGGATGGACGCCCAGGAGCAGAGGATCGAGAGCCAGCCGACCACGACCGTCAGCAGGATCATCAGGTAGCCGAATCCGTCCACGCCGAGGTAGTACTGCGCCCCGAGGGCGGGGATCCAGTCGAAGCGCTCGACGAGCTGGAAGTCGCCGTTGGAGCTGTCGAACGCCCGGATCATCGGTATCGTGACCAGCACCCCGAGGACGGCGAATCCGTTGGCCACGTACCGGATGAGATCCTTGCTCCCCTTCGGCAGGCACATGACGGCGAGCATGCCGACCAGCGGCGTCAGCCAGATGATGCTCAGAATGTGTTCGCTCATGGTGTGGTGCGATCCGGACAGTCCCGCCCGCTCTCCCTTATCTGAATAGGTAGTACCCCGCGACGACCCCGACCCCGATCAGGAACAGCAGCGCGTAGTTCTGGACAAGCCCCGTCTGGAACATCCGGACGGGGTAGGAAACGAGCTTCACTCCGAAGCCGATGACGTTCACGATGCCGTCGACCACCCACTTGTCGAAGAACATGGTCAGGCTGGAGGACATGCGCGTGAGCAGGCCCACCGAGTTCACGCCTCCGTCGATCACGCGGCGGTCGAACGCGGCCATCCGCCCGCCGCCGCCTTTGGCGGCGCCCCGTACGAATAGGGCGCCGTAGATCTCGTCCACGTTGTACTTGTTCAGCAGGATCTCGTGAAATCCCCGGCCGAGGAGCCCGTGCATCGGCTCGCCCTCGTAGCGCTCGGTCCGGAACATCCGCGTGGCAAGCCAGATGGCCAGCAGCGCGAGCGCGACCGAGAGCGCCATCAGGCCCCATTCCAGGAGCGCGCTGTGGTGGGCGTCCGCCCCTCCGTGGGCGCCCTCGACAGCCACGGCCGAACTCAGCCAGTGCTCGAGGCTCGGCAGCGCGTCGTGCACCGGACCGAAGACGGGCGGCGTGCCGATCCAGCCGGCCAGGACGCTGCCCGCCGCGAGGATGACCAGCGGCCACGTCATGGAGCGGGGCGACTCGTGGACGTGGGTCGCGGGATCGACGCGGTTGTCGCCGTGGAAGGTCATGTAGATCAGCCGGAACATGTAGAAGGCCGTCATCATGGCCGTGACCAGGCCGAGTCCGTACAGCAGCAGGTGGTGCGACGAGTACGCCTTCCAAAGGATCTCGTCCTTGGAGAAGAACCCCGCGAGGCCGGGGATGCCCGCGATGGCGAGCGCACCGACCAGCATGGTCTTGTAGGTGACCGGGATGCGGTCCTTGAGGCCGCCCATCCTGCGCATGTCCTGTTCACCCCCGACGGCGTGGATCACGGAGCCGGACCCGAGGAACAGCAGAGCCTTGAAGAACGCGTGGGTGTAGAGGTGGAAGATGCCGACCCAGAACGCGCCCACGCCGCACGCGAGGAACATGTATCCCAGCTGCGACACGGTCGAATACGCCAGAACCTTCTTGATGTCGTACTGCACCAGGCCGATCGACGCGGCGAAGATCGCGGTCAGTCCGCCGACCACCGCCACCAGGAGCATGGCGTTCGGGGCCAGCACGTAGATGTCGCTGGAGCGGGCGACCAGGTAGACCCCGGCGGTCACCATCGTGGCCGCGTGGATCAGGGCCGAAACCGGCGTGGGGCCCTCCATGGCGTCGGGAAGCCACACGTGCAGCGGAAGCTGGGCCGACTTGCCCATCGCCCCGACGAAGAAGAGCAGGCCCATCAGGCTCAGCGGGCCCCAAGCGTCCTCGGCCTGGAATCCGCCGGCCGCCAGGGCGGGTCCGATTTCGGTGAACTTCAGGGTGCCCAGCGTGCTGAACGTCAGCAGCATCCCGAGCACGAAGCCGGCGTCCCCCACACGATTGACGATGAAGGCCTTGTTCGCCGCGTCGGATGCGGACTTCTTGCGGAAGTAGAAGCCGATCAGCCCGAAGCTGCAGAAGCCGACGCCTTCCCAGCCAACGAACAGCAGCGCGTAGTTGTTCCCCAGAACCAGCAGCAGCATGAAGAACAGGAACAGGTTCAGGAAACCGAAGAACCGGTAGTACCCGCCGTCGTGGGCCATGTATCCGGTCGAGTAGACATGGATGAGAAAGCCGACGCCCGTGATCACGAGCACCATGACGGAACTGAGGGAGTCCAGCAGAAAGCCCCACTCGGCGGTGAACGCCCGCACACCCACGTCCGTGCCGGAATCGAGGCCGGCCAGCCAGGTCCACTTGACGACCTCGTAGCTGTGCCCGCTGACGCCCTGCAGCTGAAGGATCGCGCCCACGGAGAAGATGAACGAAACCAGCACCATGCCCGGGCAGAGGATGTCGATGACCCTGCGCCCAGGCGAGAAACGGTGGTGTCCCGGCGACTCGTCGTCCTCGGGCGGGCCGAGGGGATGCTGGGCGTCGAGCCTGCGCCCGAGCAGCAGCATGATGGCCGCTCCCAGGAGCGGGAACATCGGTATCAGCCAGATGCTTTCGAGGAAGAACACCGATCTCACTCCCTACCAGCGCAACAGGTCGATCTCGTCCGCATGCACGGTGTGCTTGTTGCGGAAGAGGGCGATTAGAATACCCAGTCCCACCGCAGCCTCGGCCGCGGCGACGGTAATGACGAAGATCGAGAAGACTTGGCCGTGGACCTGCTGCTGCGAGGCGGAAAACGCGATCAGGTTGATGTTGACGGCGTTCAGGATCAGCTCGACCGACATCAGCAGCACGAGGATGTTGCGGCGGGTCAGGATTCCGATCACGCCGACGAGCATCAGCAGCGTGCTCAGCACGACATAGTGCGAGGTGGTGACTTCCATTGTCGTTGCGCGCCCGGGCTAGCTCTCGGTCTGCCGACGGCGGGCCTTGGACATGACGATGGCTCCGATGATCGCAACCAGCAGCAGGATCGACGCCAGCTCGAAGGGCAGCAGGTACTCCGTGAACAGCACGCGCCCGACCGCCTCCGAGTTCTGGGTAAGCGAGGCCGGGCCCGGGGGCGGGGCCGGGCCGGGATGGTCGAGGCTTCCGATCCCCCGCACTACGATAACGGCGAGCATGGCAAGCACAGCCAGCCCGGTGGCGAGCGCGAGCCACTTCTGGTTGGAGAACCGTCGCTGGGAGGCCTCCTCCTCCAATGGCACGAGCATGATCACGAACAGGAACAGGACCATGATCCCGCCGATGTAGACGATGACCTGGACTCCCGCCAGAAACTCGGCGCCCTGCAGCAGAAAGATGCCGGCGACGCCCACGAGAGTGCTGATCAGCCAGACCGCCGAATAGACGACGTTCCGGCGCGTGATGGTCATGACCGCGCTGCCGAGGATCAAGACCGCCAGCACGTAGAATAGGACCTGATCTATGAGCATGAAACTTCCGCGCGACTCAGGCGGATCAGCAGATTGACCAGCATATCATCTAGCGGCGGCCCGTCCGCGCAAGGATGGCAGGAGCAAAGTCGGCGCCACGCCGGTCCTCGGAGCGGCCGCCCCGAGGTTTCCGGGCGGATCCCGCTCTCGATCAACTCTCAGGGAGCGGCCGCCGCCGCCCGAGCGCCCGCACTTGAGAGGTGTCGCGCAGCTCGGCGCTTGCGGCGGCGCATCCAAGGACTTTGTGCAGGACTCATATGCGCAACCCGCTTCGGGTCAGTAACTTGCATGAATTCCAAGTCGCCAATCGACGACCTTGCGTGGAGATGGGTTGGATTCCGGAGAGTCAGGGACGGTAGCAACGCCCTCGACCAAGGGCCGCGACGGTAGCCGCTCGGGGCCGGGTTGGAGCTTCGGTGTGGCCCGCACGACACCAACGACGAACACCCGGCATCCGATGCCCTCAAGCTTCTCTCTCCTTCCGGAGGTAGCAAGTCATGGGCAATCCGGCAATTTCGCGCTCTCTCCCGCCCAAACGATCTGATCACCACTTGCCGAAATCTTGTGACCGGCCACACCAGGCTGCGAATGCCTGCCGGTGGCCGAGGCAGGCACGGCGCGTGCCGGCGGCGAGGGCCTGCCTCACCGTGCGCTCATCGTGGAGATGCATCGCGGAAGCCGTGACGAGGCGGCGCACGGCGAACCTACCCAACGCTCGTCGGGATGGCCTTCTCGACACCAGGCAATCGCCCTCCCCAAGAGCTCAATGGGTTGTCGCACTCGCCGCCGCCCGGAGTCTGGCCAAAATGGTTCCAGCCCGCGACGCGGCGGCCCATGCCGCGGAGATTCCCCTCGGAAAGACATCTGGAGGCGCCATGGCCAATCGCGTATCCCGTGCGGCACCCACCAGTACCTCGGGAGCATCCGAGCGTGAGTCTGTGGCATCGAGACGTATATCCCCGTAAATTCAGCATGGCGTGCAATATTTGCGGCAATGGTTCCACGTCGAGTAGAGGGCGATGTCAGGTATCGACTTGGCCTCTTCCCTGCAGTCGCGGTGCTCGGCCCACGCCAGGCTGGCAAGACGACGCTGGTCCGCGCAATTGCGGACAGCCAGAAGAATGTATACCTCGACCTAGAGAGCCACAACCACCTTCGACGACTGTCCGATCCGATCAGATACCTAGCCAGTCACTCCGAGTCCCTGGTTGTGCTTGACGAGGTCCAGAGAGTTCCCGAACTCTTCGCGACACTCCGGGGAATCATCGATGATGCGAGGCGGCGCGGATCCGGCAACGGGCGGTTTCTTCTGTCAGGTTCCGCCTCGGTCGCAGCCCTGAGCCAGTCCGGTGAGAGCCTCGCCGGCCGGATCGCCTATGTCGAACTCAATCCCTTCGACTTGCTGGAACTGCCGCCGCCGCAAACGAACAGGCTTTGGGTGAGGGGTGGATTTCCCCCCAGCTTCCTACACGAGTCTGACGACGCCAGCTTCATCTGGCGCGAGGAGATGATCAGGACCTACCTTGAGAGAGACATCCCTCTGCTTGGCCCCCGCATTCCTGCAACGACCCTCCGGCGCTTCTGGACGATGCTCGGTCATTCCCAAGGCCAGATCCTGAATCTCTCCCGGTTGGCGAGGTCATTGGCCGTATCCGGCACGACCGTCGCCCGCTATCTGGACCTGCTGGTGGACCTGCTCCTGGTGCGGCGCCTGCCTGCGCATGTACGCAATGTCCGCAAGCGCCTGGTGAAGTCCCCGAAAACCTACATCCGCGACTGCGGGCTGCTCCATGCCCTCCTGGGTCTTTCTGACATGGAGGCGCTGCTCAGTCATCCTGTCGCTGGCGCCAGCTGGGAGGGATTCGTCATTGAGAACGTGTTGTCGGTTGCGCCAACCAGAGTTCAGCCCAGCTTCTACCGCACCGCGGACGGGGCGGAGATCGACCTCGTCCTGGAACACCCGCGGGGGGAAACCTGGGCCGTTGAGATCAAGAGCGCGGCAAGCCCGAAGCTGCGTCGGGGATTCCACAACGCTCGAAGAGACATCAGACCCTCCCGGGCCTTTGCGGTGCACAGGGGGACCGAGAGATTCCCACTGGCGGATGGAGTCGAGGCGATCGGCCTGGGAGATCTCTGTCGCGAGGTGGCTACCTGGACATAGGCGTGTGGCAGCTGCAATGTCGTGTGCGGCGCACGCGCCGGTTCGGAGGGGTTCCGTCACCCAGAGTGATTCACAGGCCAGACGGGCCGCCGTGCCGCCCGAAGAGTGCGGACACCCTCCCCAGCTTCATCGGCGGCTTCACGCACGTTTCTTCGCGATCTCCTCCAGCCGTGCGGGGCAGTGGCGACGCGTGGAACGGCACTCTTTCTCGGCTGGCAGGATGGTGCCCGGATTGGACAATGCTCCGCTGAGCCGCATGCAACACTCAAGCAGGCGTGCGCAAGTTCAACACTGAGGGCCCGATGGTGCCTCAGCGCCACTACTGCATCCCGCCCCTCAGCCGGATCAATCTGAAAGAAGTCCTCGAGCTTGTTGAGGACATGCGGTACTTTGTGCTGCACGCCCCCCGACAGACGGGAAAGACCTCGACACTCAAGGCCCTCGCCGACACGCTCAACGCCTCGGGCGGGTATCGCTGCGTGTACGCGAACTTCGAGGTCGGCCAGACAGCACGCGAGGACGTCGCTCGGGCGATGCGGGCGCTGTTCGACCAATTGGGCAAGCGCGCCAGCGAGATGCTGGGTGACGGCTTCGTCAGATCGGCCAAGTCGCAACTCTTGGCCGAGTGCGGTCCGGACAGTGTGCTCGACGAGATGCTCACACTCTGGACCCGAGCCGACGCCAGACCGCTGGTGCTGCTGATCGACGAGATCGACACCCTGCAAGGCGACTCGCTGATCTCCGTGCTGCGGCAACTCCGCGCCGGCTATGACGAGAGGCCGGACGGGTTCCCGCAGAGCGTGATCCTGTGCGGCGTGCGCGACGTGCGCGACTATCGCATCTACTCGAGTGCACAGGGCTTCAGCATCACCGGAGGGAGTGCCTTTAACATCAGGGCCAAGTCGCTGCGCCTAGGAGACTTCACGCAAGACGAGGTGCGCTCGCTGCTGGGCCAACACACCGCGGAGACAGGCCAGGAGTTCGAGGCAGGCGCGACGGAAAGAATCTGGGAGCTCACACGCGGCCAGCCCTGGCTGGTCAACGCCTTGGCCCTCCAAGCCTGCTTCGAGGACGAGGCGGGACGGGACCGCAGCCGGCCGATCGGGGCAGAATCCATCAACAGAGCCAAGGATCTTCCGCGACCATTCCGAGCACTGGGTGGGGAGGTTCGGCTACCGCGGAGCGGGACCGCAGCTGATCCTGCAGGCCTTCCTCCAGCTGCTGGTCAACAGCGGCGGACGTATCGAGCGCGAATTCGGAGTCGGCCGGCTCCGGACCGACCTCCTCGCCGTCTGGCCGCTGCCCGGCGGCGGCGAGGCCCGGTATGTGATCGAGTGCAAGGTGCTCCGGCCGAAACGCAGCCTGCAAGGCGTCATTGCCGAAGGCCTGCGGCAGACGGCGGAGTACATGGACGTGTCCGGTGCGGAAGAGGGGCACCTGGTGGTCTTCGACCTCCGGGCAAAGAGGACATGGTCCCAGCGACTCTTCCGCCGGCGGAAGACAGTGGGAGAGGCGGACATTCACGTGTGGGGCGTCTGAGCCTCGCTGGATCCATCGGGGCTCGCACCACCAGGAGTTCGGAGACGAAATTGGTGTCGAGCAGCATGGACACCGCCGTGAACTCACTCGAACGACGGCGGCTCACGCGCAGGCTCGCGTGGCGGCAACGGCAGATCCACCTCATTTGTAGGCCCGAAGTGGGAACGGATGATGCTGCCGGAGTCTCTGGATCTCCGTTCGCGTCCGACTGCTTTGCGCAGGATGTGCCTCACCTCCTCTTCCATAGAGTGTCCGTTGACCGCGGCCCGAACACGCAGTCGTGTTCGTAAGTTCTCGTCGAGGTTGCGGATCGTGATGTTCACCATGAGTCACACCTCCCTGCCTTGAACGAAGATAATACGTTTCCAGCGTTGCAAATACCAACGCTGGCCCGATGTGCCGGCGACTGGGCGACGGCTGAGTTCCCGCTTACGGCCGCTGTGCATGAATCTAGCCGACGACGAGGCTAGGAGATCGGGAGGCCGGCCGCTGTCGCGAACACACCGAACCGCATCCCGTCACGCGCCGTCCGGGGCATTGGGGCCGAAGCATGTGGAGCGAGCGATGACTACTGATCCTCACGGAGAAACCGTCACCTGCTCTGGACACCCACCGGAACTGTCTTCAGATCCAGTCTCAATCGCCGGGTTGGCAGGGGACAAGGGGGCAAGAGTGCTGCCAATGCCACAGGGCACACGCCGTGAACTGATGAACACCGTGAACAACTTCCGGACCAAGGTAACCATTGGATGCTACCGTGATGAAGAGGACGGAGCTTTAAGGCTCCTAGAATGAGCTCGCGGCCAACGTCGGGTGTTCAGCACGTGTTCACCAAGAAAGCCGAAGAGGATTTCCGCACCGCCGCCGGGAAGATCCTCATGCATACCAATTTCTCCATCAGCCTCTGAATTCCGAACGTCGTCGATCAGGCCATCGGCGACGTTGTCAGGCAACCTCCTGACTGTCAAGCACTTGCGCCAATCCTGCTGCGCCCGGAATCGACTTGACTTCGAGTGATTGGCTAATTTATAATGGCACTACTATGGGCCAGATCCCCCTCCCCAGCCCTTCCGGCCTCCCCCAGGCCATCGACCTCCAGCCGGGCGACGCCGTCCCCGTCAACCGCCATCTCAGCCTGCTCTTCGACGCGGACCGCGTCACCTACTTCGCCTTCACCCTCCCCTTCGCCTCCCACCGCATCGACGACTTCCGCTCCCGCAACCGCTGCCTCGCACACTGCGCCCTGCACAAGCTCGCCACCCTGGCCGATCTGGCGCGCGCCTTCGACATCAGCCCCCGCACCGTCATGCGCGCCCGCCAGCGCCTCCAACGCGAGGGGGAGGCCGGCTTCCACAAGGTCCACAAGAGGCGCCGCCGCCACGGCATCGAGGATCCCGAGATCCTGCAGCGGGCCGCCCGCATGCTGGCCGACGGCACCAGCCTGCGCCGCACTGCCCGCGAACTCGATCTCTGCTACTCCACGCTGCGCACCTACAAGCTCGAGGGCCTGCTGCCGGCCGTGGTGGAGAACCCGCAGGCCGCGGCGAGCGTCGAACCCGAGAGCGCACCAGCGGAGGCGGACGCAGGGACGGTCCGCACCCAGGCCCTGGGCCGGGAGCAGCGCAACCGGCGGGACGCGCAGGCCCCGCAGGGCCGGGCGACGCATGACACCCAGGGGCGGGCGGAGACCAGTCTGGGCGGCAAGAGCGAGCAGGAGCCCCGTTTCCCCTCCCCGGCCTCCGCGGTGGCCGGCGGCGGGGTGCTCACGGCCCTGCCCGTCCTGCTGGCCGAGGGCCTGCTGGCCCATGCCGGCAAGCTGCACCTGCCGCCGGGCTACTACGGCGTGCGCTCCGTCCTGCTCACGCTCGCCTTCCTGCTCCTGCTGCGCCTGCGGCGGGTGGAGCGGCTCGACACCGTCCAGCCGGGCGAGTGGGGCTGCCTGCTGGGTCTGGACCGCTGTCCCTGCCCGCGCACGCTGCGGCGCCGGCTGCGCCAGTTGGTCGCACATCCGGAGCGGCTGGCAGCCTGGCGCGGGGCCTTGGCGCAAGCCTGGGCCGCAGAGGATCCGGACGCGGTCGCCACGCTGTTCGTGGACGGCCACGTGAAGGTGTACACGGGCAAGGGGCGGCTGCAGAAGCAGTTCGTGCCCCGCCAGAAGCTGTGCCTGCCGGCGGCGACCAGCTACTGGACGCACCAGCTGGGAGGAGCTCCCCTGCTGTGCGTGCACAAGGGGGTGAGCGGATCGGTGGCGGCGGAGATCCGCGAGGGCATCGTGCCGCAGCTGGAGGAGCTGGGGCTGGCGGGCGAGGGGGCGGATCCGGAGCGGCCGCGGCTGACTCTGGTGTTCGACCGCAACGGCTGGAGCCCGCCCCTGTTCACCGCACTCCGCAAGCGCGGCATTGCGGTCATCAGCTGGCGCAAGGGGAAACAGGCCGAGCGCTGGCCGGAGAAGGAGTTCCGGAAGCGCAGCATTCCGCTGCCCGGGCCGCTGGGGACGGTCACGCTGGAGGGCAGGGTGGCCGAGCGGAAGGCGACCCTGAGCACGGGCTGCCCCGTGCGCGAGATCCGCTTCTGGATTGACCGGCGGCGGCCGCTGGAGAACCGCAGCGGTCAGCCGCGCAAGCCGATCCGGCGGTCGGGCCGGCCGGGGCCGGGCCAGCGCCAGCCGGCCCTGGTCACGACCCATCCCGGACATTCAATGGAGCAGGTCGCAGGCCTGCTGCGCGCCCGCTGGACGCAGGAGAACTTCTTCAAGTACATGCGCGAGGAGTTTGGACTCGACACCCTGGCGGACCACACGCTGGAGGCGGTGGATCCCGACGCGCAGGTGGTCAACCCGGGCTGGCGCTTCCTCAACAACGCGGTGGAGAGGCTGCGGCGACGGGCCGCGGATCTGCGCCTGCAGCTCGCCGGGGCTCCGCGCGGATCGAAGCAGGCGCAACGGCTGCAGGCCGACATCCGGACCGCCGACCGCCACCTCGAGGGACTGCGGACGGCGCGTCGGGAGAGCGGTCGGAAGATGCGGCCCGGGGACCTCTCAGAGAAGGACCGCCTGCAGGCGCTCACCACGCCGATGCGGGACCTGTTCGACGCGCTGCGCATGATCGTCTACCGGGCGGAGACGCGCCTGGCAGCGGCGCTGGCGCCCGGCCTGAGCCGTCCGGAAACCGCGCGGACGCTGGTCAAGGCGATGCTCTCCGGCGATGCCAGCATTGTGCCGGACCCCTCGGCTGGGACGCTCACCGTGCGGCTGCTGCACCAGGCCCGCAGGGGCCACGACCTCGCGCTGGCCCCGCTGCTGGAGGAACTCAACCGGACCCGGACACTGTACCCGGGGACCAGTCTGCGCCTGGTCTACGAGATCCTCCCGGACGATCCCGGCGCCGGGGAAGAGTCTGACGACGACTCTGCCGGCCCGTCCCAGCCGGCCAAATAGTGACACCCCGAAATTGATCGATGTTCGGAACTCAGAGGCCAGGGCAAATCGTTATTCGGCGCGTCCTGTCGTCTGGCTAACCGTCTTGGGTCCGGATTCGGTGATCGACATGAATTAGCATCGCCGATCGGAATGAGTCGGATCAGCACTGGATTCGCCCATCCGTTCTCGGCTATCGAACGCCACCGGAGCCCGTTGGGCCCGGGTGGACGAAATGGGGCGAGCGGTGACACCACAAGGCACATAAAATGCTTGCAATAAACGCGTTTCGATGCTCGGCGGACCCGCCGTTCCGTCAGTGTGTGTACTGCGACGGTAGGGGCCCTTCCTCAAGCATCTGCCGGTCCCAGATCTGGCCTTCCCGCGTGTAGGTTGCCATCTCGAAGTCCTGTGTCAGCTCGAGCGCGTCCACAGGGCAGGCGTCTTCGCACAGTCCGCAGAACATGCAGCGCGAGACATCGTACGTGAAGGTGGTCAGATCCTTCCGCTTCGTGACCTTGTTGCGCTCGGAGGTCACCACGATCAGCTGTTCGGGGCAGGCCAGTGCACACAGGTTGCAGGAAATGCAGAGCGTCTCCTGGGTCTCGGGATGATTGTTCAGGCGCGGCGCGCCGCGGTAGCGCTCGGCGACGGGCGGCCTCACCAGCGGATACTGCTCCGTGACGACCTTGGACGGCGCCTGGTTCTTGAACGTCGTCCAGAGACCCTTGAGCAGGTCGGTGAGGAGGAATGTCTTGATGAGGTTGGCCATGAGTTGCCCCGCTTGGATTATCGCACCAAAGCCCGATCAACCGCGGGCGAGGAGCTGGACCGCGCCGTTCAGGACCAGGCCCGCCATGCTGATCGGGATCAGCCATTTCCAGCCCACGTCCATGAGCTGGTCGTACCGGAACCGCGGAAACGTGCCGCGATACCAGATGAACAGATAGACCATCACTCCGAGCTTGAACGCGAACCAGAACAGGCCGATCACAAGCTCGTTGGTCAGGGGCAGGACGAACAGCCCGGCGGCCCCCAGGAACGCAGCCGCAATGGCGGCCATCAGGAACCGGAACCCCGGGACCACCTGCTTGCCGACGCCCTTCAGGCAGCCGAAGGCGATCAGCAGGCACAGCCCGGCCGGGAAGACCGTGTTGAACGGAATCTCGAGAAGCTCCACGTTCGGGAACGGCCGCAGCCACCCGCCGAAGAAGAGCGTGACGCAGAGCGCGCTGATGACGACGATCGCCGCGTACTCCGCCAAAAAGAACAGCGACCAGCGGAAGCCCGAGTACTCCGTGTGGAATCCCGCCACCAGTTCGGACTCGGCCTCCGGCAGGTCGAACGGTGCGCGGTTCGTCTCGGCCGTCCCCGCGATGATGAACAGGACGGTCGGGATGAGCATCAGGCCGTAGTTGTCGAAGGCTCCCCACACGCCGCGCTCGAACTGCGAATCGATCACGCCCTGCATCGAGAGCGTGCCCGCGCACATGATGGCGGTGACGGTGGCGAAGCCCAGCGGCACTTCGTAGCTCACCATTTGTGCTGCGGCGCGCAGCGACCCCATGAGCGAGTACTTGGAGTTCGCCGACCATCCCCCAAGGATCAGGCCCAGCGCGCCGATTGAGGACATCGCAAGGATGAAGAGGATCCCGATGTTGACGTCTGCAACGTAGAGCCTGTCGCTGAGCGGCAGGACGGCGAGCGCCGTGAGCCCAGTGAACACGGAAAGTACCGGCGCCAGCCAGAAAATCCACTTGTCCGCCCGCGCCGGGATGATGTCCTCCTTGAGCAGGAGCTTGAGGGCGTCCGCGAGGGGCTGCAGCACGCCGTAGGGCCCGACGCGCATCGGCCCGAGACGGACCTGGAGGTCTGCCAGGACCTTGCGTTCCGCAAGCACCATGTATCCCACAATCAGGGGGAACACGAGGATGATCGCAACGGTCAGGACGAGCGGCCCGACGTACGGATTGGCGAGAAGTTCTTCCATGGGATGGTCCTAGCGGTCCACTTCGCCCAGCACGATGTCGATCGTGCCGATGATCGCGACGACGTCGGCAACCAGGGTGCCTCGGCACATCTTGTCGAGTGCCCCGAGATTGACGAACGACGGTGGCCGCACCCGGACGCGGTAGGGGTTCAGAGACCCGTCGCTCACGACGTAGTAGCCGAGTTCGCCCTTGGGCGCCTCAATCGAGACGTAGGCCTCGCCGGGCGGAGGCTTGATCACCTTGCCGACCTTGCCCTTGATGGGCCCCTCCGGGATGGCGCCCACGGCCTGCCGGATGATCCGGCAGGACTGCCCCATCTCCTGCATGCGGACGATGTACCGGTCAAACGTGTCCCCGCTTTCGGCTGTCGGCACGTCGAAGTCGTACTTGTCGTAACCGGAGTACGGCTGGGCCTTGCGCAGGTCCCACTCCACACCGGCCGCGCGCAGGAGCGGGCCGGTGACTCCGTAATTCTTGCAGTCCTCCGCGTTGAGGATCCCCACGCCCTTGGTGCGCTTCACCCAGATTCGGTTGCCGGTCAGCAAGGCGTGGTACTCCTTGACCTTCTCCTCCATCAGGTCGCAGAACGCCAGGCAGTCCTCCTCGAACCTGTCGTAGGTCTCGTATTGCAGGCCGCCGATCCGGAACGCGTGGGTCGTCAGCCGGGCGCCGCAGTAGTTCTCAAAGATCTTAAGCGCCTCCTCGCGCTCGCGGAAGCAGAGGAAGACCGGCGTGATCGCACCGATGTCGAGAGCGTGCGTTCCCAGCCAGAGCAGGTGGGACGCGATTCGGTTCACCTCGGTCAGGATGACGCGGACGGCCTGCGCCCGCGGCGGAATCTCCACATCCAGGAGCTTCTCGACGGCCATGCAGTAGCCGAGGCCGTTGGACACGGCGGCAACGTAGTCCATGCGGTCGACGTACGGCGCGAACTGCTGGTAGGTGCGGTTTTCCGCGATCTTCTCGACGCCCCGGTGAAGATAGCCGATCACGCAGTCGGCTCCGAGAACCCTTTCGCCGTCCAGCTTGAGAATGACGCGCAGAACGCCATGCGTCGAGGGGTGCTGCGGTCCCATGTTCAGGACCAGCTCGTTGCTGTCGAGGAACGTGTCCTCCGCGGCGGGCGGTGGGGCCAGTGTCGTCGCTGCCATTACTGTGCGCTCTCGATCTTGAGGTTCTCGCGGACCCAGTCGCCGTCCTGCTGCAGGATGCCGTAGTCCCTGCGCAGCGGAAACCCCTCCCATTCGTCAGGCATGAGGATGCGACGGAGGTCCGGATGGTTCTCGAACTCGATTCCGAACATGTCGTAGACCTCGCGCTCCAGCCAGTCTGCGGAGCTGTAGAGAGAGACCACGCTCGGAGCGGCCTCACCCTCCGCGACTGTTACTTTCAGCCGGACGCGCTCGTTCAGGGAGAAGGAATACAGGATCCAGACCAGGTCGAACTGGCGCTCCCGCTTGGGCCAGTGGACGGCTGTTACGTCGACGAGGTAGTCGAAGCCGTGCGCATCCTTGAGGAACGCGACAATCTTGGGGGCGATGGCCAGCGACGCGACGACGAGCTTCTGGCCGCCGAGAACTACGGTCTTCTCGATGCCGTCCGCGAAGCGCTCGCCGAGAGCACTCGGGACAGGCCCCTCCCAGGGAGCCGTCGGCATCTCCTTCGGCTTCCGGGGAACTCTCTTCCGGACCGGTCTCTTCCCCTTCCCAAGCCTTCTCTTGCGGAGGAGACCCTTGCGCAGCGGCCGCTTGCGCAGTGGCCTCTTGCGGACCGGCCGCTTGGGAGGCGTTTCCTTGGAATCGTCGGGAGGCGTGGGGCCAGACATAGTCGCTGCGTTCGCGGAGCGCAGGGAATGCGACCCGCTGCAATCTTTCGCAGGATACCAATTTCGGGCGGGCGCGATTCGCCGGGCTGCGACGCTCAAGCGAAGTACGTGGCGGTGAGTCCCGGAATCAGACTGGTGGTTTGGCTGCGCCACCGGCCACAAGCAAGCCGGGCAGGTTTCGCACCTGCCGGGCGGTGCCGTCTTCCCACAGCGCGCGGAACGCCACAGGCCCAGTCCATCCGCTCCCGGACCGCGCTCGCAACTCAACCCGCTTCGCGTCCTCCGACCTCACGGCTTCCCCGGGTCCGCAAGGTAGATGTCGTACGCACCGGTGCGGGGCTCAGCTTGATCGTCATTGGAAAAATTCTCACGATTTGGTATGGGGAATCGGTGGGACTTCTACGGGCTTAGCGAGGGGCTTGGCCCTCTCCTGGAGCACATGCGGAGCCGGCGCTGGTATTTCGGTACGATTCGCGGACGGCGGCGCATCGGAAAGACCGCGCTGATCCTGCAGGCGCTCGAGCTGTTGGGCACCGACAGGCCGGAATGCGGCCCCTGTCTGCTGGTGGAGGTGCCGGACAGCAACGCTGCGGACTTCGCGACTGTGTTCCGAAGCGCCGTGCGCGCGGCGGACCTCCAGAAGAACCTGGAGGTGCCGGACGCAACCACCGGACTCCCGGGCGTGGCCGCCTCGGTCGGTTCACTGTGCAAGGCCGGCGTCACTGTTGTGCTCGACGAGTTCTAGGTCTGTCGTCGCGGTCCTTTGGCGGGCTTTCCTTCGCTCCTCAAGACTCAGGTCGACCGCATCCAGGGCCGGTTCCCGGTCGGCGGGCTGATTCTTCTGGGATCGGTCCAATCGGAGATGGAAGCGTTGCTGCACGATCATCACGCCTCGCTCTTTGGGCGCAGCACCTTCGACATGTCGCTGCGCCCTTGGGACCCTTCTGCGGTGTTTAGCGTGGCCGCAAGCCATGGAGCGAGCGAGCCGGCGCGAACGTTGACGCTTTGGACGCTCTTCGGCGGTGTGCCGAAGTATTGGCGCGACTTTGCCAATCTCGGCGAACTGTCTGGGATTCCCACCTGGAGCGAATGGGCGCTGGAGGTCTGCCGAAGACTGTTCCTTCGAGTGGACTCTCCGCTGCGCGAGGAGGGCGAGAGCCTGCTGGGGTGGGAGCTCCGCCGCAACAACCTTGCCGTTCTACGCGCTGTGGCACGGCTGGCGCCCTGCACACATGCCGACCTCCAGGCCGAGCTTCCGCGACGTTCGTTGGGGCCGTACCTGACCACGCTGGTACAGGACCTGCGCCTCGTCGACAGGCTGCAGCCCGTCTTTGCCACCGAAAAGCAGCGTCGCGCCCGATACGTCATTTCCGATCCGTTCCACCTGGCTTGGCTCCGGGTGATCCGGCCAGCCCGGCAAGCAGCGCGCATCCTGCCTACACGGCAGGTGGAGAGGTATATTCGGGTGCGGCTGCGATGGGTCGTCATAATGCACCTTCGTTGTGCGGGCAGGGCTCCAGTCTGC
>JAPPMB010000130.1 GCA_028819255.1 Bryobacterales bacterium
AGAGCGTCTGGATCAAGGCTGGCGTGACCGCCGTGGAACCGCTCCCGGTCCGCGAAGGCTCCTACCTGCGCATGAACATCGACATCGGACGCCAGTCCGTCAGCGGCGAACAGGCAGTGGTGATCGGCAACATCGCCAACTCCAGAAGCTGCGAGCAGCCGCGCCTGTGGGAGCTCAAGACCTTTGAGGGGCGCTCGATGCCCGAACCGGTCGCGATTCCCGGCGATGGAAGAGTCTGGCTGCTCATAGGTGCCGACTCGGGATTCGAGGCCCGGACGGAGATCTATTTCACGAGAGTGTCGGTCTCGTTCGCGCCAATCGGTTCAGAGGAGCGCGGGAGCTGTGCGGAGCACTACGTGACGGCTCGGGCGATCCGCTCGCGGGAGGAGGTTCCGGCCTTCGTCCGGTGCGCTGCGGAATACACCCTGGAGCACGGAGAGACGGAAGCGCGGCGCGCGTTTAACGAGGATGTGCGCTGGAAGCACGGGCAGACCTACGTCTTCGTCCACGGGCTGGGGCCGCCGGCGCAGGGCTCGCTGACGCATGTTTTCCCGCCGGAGCCGTCGCGCGAGGGGACGGTGCAGGGAATACCGATCGACGAGTTCGGGACAAGCTACTCGTCCGAACTGCACCGGGTGCTGTCTCTGGTGGACGAGGGATGGATTTACCACGCGCTCGCCAGCCCGGCGACGGGACGGCCGCAGCCGATGAGTTCGTACGTGAGGGAGATCGACTGGAACGGGGCCCGGGCGGCGATCGGAGCGACGCATTACTCGGCGGACCTGCCCGGGACGTGCAGGGTGGAGGAGGTGAACGCGCTCGCCCTCGAGGAGGCGCCGAGCGAGGAGAAGCTGGAGGAGTTCGTCCGCTGCGCTGCGCTGGAGGTGGAGTCGTTGGGGTATTTCGCGGGGCCCGTGCTGACGGGTGACCCTCGCTGGAGGCATGGGTCGGTTTACGTGTTCGCGGTGAACGCGGAGACGGGGGCGGTGGAGTTCAGCGGCGACGAGAGCATGTTCGCCTTCTCGGGGCGCATCCCGGAACTGTTCGGTGGGCGGGATCTGGTGCGGGCGGCGGCGCATTTCGGGGAGAACTTCTGGTATTACAGATTCACCGACCCGGAGACGGGGGTGGTCAGGCCCAGGACGGTGTTCGTCAAGCTGGTGCGTGCGCAGGGAGTGCCGCTGCTCGTCGGCTCGGCATACGAGCATCAGCCCGAATCCGATTCCCCGTAGGGCTGCTCCTTCTCTTCGCGGGTGGGTGCGTCAGCTGAGACGCTCGCCGTGCGGCTGCTGCGCCAGGCCCGCAGGGGACGCGACCTCGCCCTGGCTCCCCTGCTGGAGGAACTCAACCGGAGCCGGACGCTGTGCCCGGTGACCAGTCTGCGCTTGGTCTGCGAGATCTTCCCGCACGATCCCGACGCCGGGGGAGGGTCTGTCGGCGAAGCTGCCGGCCCGTCCCAGCGGGCGAAACAGTGACACCCCGAGATTGATCGATTTTCGGACTTCAGGAGCCCGGACATGGCTTGGTGTCATTGCCCGAAAACACGAAGGCCGCTGATTTGGATATCGTCTTAGATGACGCGATGGGCTGACGGCCCGTCGGCCTCCGCTGATCGAGTCCCTGCCGCAACGGCCGCAAGGATTCTCCAAGTTCGGCGAGGTCACCGAGTGCCTCGCTCGCGCAGATTCTCTCCAGGAGCACACACCGAGGGGACGCGGACTCCGCTATGGACTCACATGCGGGCCCGGCAGGCAGGACAAGCCTGCGCAGGTGGAGCGCCGGAAGGCAAGGTAGCCCGACAAGTGACACACTCCGCTTCTCTCCCCCAGCAAGACGTTCGGTACGAGCCTCACGAGCGGCCCCCCCTCCCAGTCACCGCGGGTCTCGGGCTCCAGTATGCTTTGCTCTCCATCGCGAGCGTTGTGCTTACTCCAACCGTCATGATCTCCATAGCGGGCGAGAGCGAAGCCTATCTCTCGTGGGTCGTGTTCTCTGCACTCGTAATCAGCGGAATCACCACGGCGATCCAGGCACGACCGATCGGACGTATCGGTGCTGGGTACATCCTGGTCATGGGAAGCACGAGCGCCTATCTCGCAGTGGGCGTCTCCGCCCTCGAGCAGGGGGGACCGGGCTTGCTGGCGAGCCTCATCGTCATTTCATCCTTGATCCAGTTCGTGCTCGCCGCCAGGATGTCGCTGCTGCGGAGGGTTTTCACGCCAACCGTGGCGGGAACGGTGCTGATGCTCATCCCCGTGACAATCTCGCCGATCATCCTGCGCAAACTTGCCGACGTGCCGGAGACCGCCTCCCCAGCGGCCGCGCCAGTCACCGCCTGCGTAACCCTGTTCGTCATGGTCGCGGTCGCGCTCCGCTTCACCGGAAAACTGCGGCTTTGGGCACCCGCGATCGGGATTCTCGCAGGCTACGCGACAGCCGGACTGGGATTCGGGATCTTTGACACGCAAATTGTTCGTGACGCTGCGTGGATTGGACTGCCGGAGCTCGAGTATCCCGGGCTCGACCTTGGGTTCGGTCCCGAATTCTGGGCGCTGCTTCCAGCGTTCGTGCTGGTAACGCTTGTGGGGGCCATGGACACGCTCGGCGACAGCATCGCCATCCAGCGGGTCTCGTGGCGCAAGCCGCGCGCCGTGGATTTCCGGTCGATTCAGGGCGCGATTACAGCCGATGGCCTCGGCAACCTGCTGTCCGGCGTCGCAGGCACCGTCCCGAATACGACCTATGCCGCAAGCATCTCGACTGCCGAGCTCACCGGCGTCGCCTCTCGATCCGTCGGCGTATGTGTCGGGATCGTCTTCGCGATGCTCGCATTCTTGCCGAAATTCGTGGCCGTCATCATCGCGACGCCGGGCCCGGTGGTCGCGGCCTATTACGTAATCCTGATGGCGCTTCTTTTCATCTTCGGCATGAAGGTACTTCTCCAAGACGGCCTCGATTACCGGAAAGGCCTTGTAGTGGGAGTGGCCTTCTGGATCGGCATCGCATTCCAGCTCGACTGGATCTTTCCAGACTATTTCCAAGGGCAATGGAGCGAACTACTGGGCAATGGCATGACCGTAGGCGGCTTCACAGTGGTAGTGCTCTCCATGTTTAGAGAACTCACAGCGGGGCGCCGCCACCGCCTGAGGACCGAGCTGGACGAAGGGGCCACTGCGAAGATCGACGCATTCCTGGCGAACTTCGCAAGCCGCAAGGGCTGGGGCGAAGCGATGGTCCAGCGTCTCCGCGCGGTCGGCGAGGAGACGCTGCAGGTGCTCCTTCCCCCGCAGGAAGACAGGACGGAGGACAAGGCGCGACGCCTACTGCTGATCGCGCGCCGAGACGGCGCGGCGGCCGACTTGGAATTCATCGCTGCCACCGACGAGACGAACCTCGAGGACCAGATGGCAATGCTGAGCGAGGGGCCCCCGAGTGTGCCGATCGAGGAAGAGACCTCCCTGCGGTTGCTGCGGCACTATGCCTCTTCGGTGCGGCACCAGCAGTACCATGACACCGATGTGGTCACGGTTCGAGTAGAGCCCAAGCAGTCGATTTAACAGGCAGAGCCTCCCGTTCCGCCCTGCTCGCGACTCCATTCGAGGCGCTCAGCTCGCCGCCGCGGATAACCCCCCGCGACGGGCAGTTGCGTAACGGTAGAGTCGCTCATCGTCATTGGCAGGCGGTAGGCCCAAGCATGTGCGTCATTCTCCATTCAGGGCGCAGTTCCGAGGGCTATGCGGGGCATGTCCCGCATTGAGGTGGTGCCGGTAGTTTGGACGGATGATCGGCGAATTCGGGACGGCGCCGGTTGAAGCAGACCGATGTGGACGGCGGGCGGCGCAAGACGGGCTCGGCACGGCCGAGCGCAGAAACTGGCGAAGCTGCGGCGTTAGGTCGGGCGGCCGAAGATGGAGGTGGATATCCTGACAAAGGTCGCAGCCTGGGCATGCGCAGTCGGCATCGGACCGAACGGCGGCGCAGCGCCGGAGTTGCGGCAAGGCCTGACGCACGGTGGCGGCCCACAAATCGCCACATGGATTGCTTGCACGCCGACGGCTGAGTAGGGATCTCGGGCGTCCCGCTCGTCGATACGAGGCGGAGCCTCACCGGACAATCCCTGCGGAGACACTGAAGTCCAACCCGAAGGGCGCACTGAGCTCGCCGCTCGCCGCGGGCCGCCCGAAGGCCTCCGCGTTGGCCGCCACGTCCAGCGTGCTGCCGTCAATCTGCATGCCTGGCGGCATTCGGATGGCGAGCGGGTGCCGGCACGCGACATTGCGACCGCTGCGGCCCCGATGGGTCTCTGGCCCAGGAGACGCTTCGGGGGGCACTGCTCAGGAAACCGCTCAGACTGCGGGCCTCGCCCCTGCGTGCGCTTGGCTGCCGCGCCGACGATCGTGCGCGCCGCGTTCTGCTCCTTCCGCAGGGAGCCTGATCCGCACCGTCGTCCCGGTTCCGGGCCGCGCTTCGATTCCGATCGTCCCGCTGTGCTGCCGGGCGGCGTCCGCGCACTGGCTGAGCCCGAGGCCCACGCCGACGTTGGGGGGCTTGGTGGTAAAGAAAGGAGTCATCACCTTGTCGAGGATTGCCTCGTCGATCCCAGGTCCGTTGTCGCGGACCGCGATCTCGATCTCGCCGGCGTCCTTGCGGGTCGAGATCCAGATCGTGGGCTCGTAGCCGTCGGCTTCACCCTTGCGGCGTTCATTCACCGCGTAGTGGGCGTTTCCGACGAGATTGAGGACGACGCGGGCGATGCCTTGCGTGACCACCGTCACCGTGCCGACCTCATCGTCGTACGCCTCCTCCAGCCGGACCCCGGTCCCCCCCGAGCCATGTTCGGCGGCACCGCACGCGAGCCGCGCATGCTCGCCCACCAGATCGTTCAGCCTCACGCACTCGAATGCTCCCTGCGCCGTTCCGAGCATCAGCATCCGGTCCACGACCGAGTCCGCGCGTCGCGCGTGCGCGACGACGAGCTCAAGATCCTCCTCAATGTCGGTCTCGATCTCCTCTATCGCCTCCACCGCCTGAGGTTCCAGCGCGTTCCGATCCTCGCGCACGGCTCCCGCCAGCTTGAGCACGAGCCCGCGCGTGCTCTCGGTGAAGCGCTTCACCGAATCGAGGGGAATGCGGATCTCGCGCGCGACGCCCGCCGTGAGCTCGCCGAGTTCCGCCGCCTCTTGGCGCGCCACGATCTGGTCCTGCGCCCTGGTGAGCCTCTCGACCGTCTCGCGAAGCTCCGCATTGCTCTTCTTGAGCTCCGCGGCGAGACGCTCGACCAGCGAGAGCTTGACGATGCGGACGGAACGATCCCGGACCCGCTCGAGCGCCACGCACATGAGAGCCAGTTCGTCCTTGCCGCTCAGCCTCATCCTGTACTCGAGGTCACCCATTCCGAGACGCATGATCCACTCCGCGATCGCGATTGTTCGAAGTGCGATCACGTTCGAGTACACGAGGTTCGCGATGGTACCGGCCGCCAGGACCGCGGTTGCGACTGTGGTCCACGAATCGAACCCGGGCGCAGCGACCATGCGTGCGAACAGGACGCCGCTGATCACAGCCAGTGTCGCGCGGACGACGTTCATCTTCCCGGTCGTGCTCCGGATGCTCCACGCGGCCGCCATGACACGGAGCCCCCTGTGCCGCGCCAGTAGGTCGCGCACCGTGAGGGCCGGAGGCGCCGCCGCCGGCTCGCCCTCGGGCTCCGGTCTCTCCTGCGATGCCGGCGTGCTCATCGCGTTCCTATCCATCGTGAAGACCGAATCCGCGCGTCTAGCGTTCGCAAGCACTGCTTCCGGGGAGAACAATCCGGATCGCGGCTCCGCCCGAAGCGCTCGAACCTAGAGCGATCTTCCCGCCGTGCTGTCGGGCGGCGTCGGCACACTGGCTAAGTCCCAGGCCGGCCCCGACGCTTGGCGGCTTGGTCGTGAAGAAGGGAGTCGTCACCTTCTCCCGGATCGCCTCATCAATTCCGGGGCCGTTGTCGCGGACCTCGATCTCGAATTCCGTCTCCTTGCCGCGCGTAATGACCCACACCGTGGGCTCGTAGCCGTCGGGCGCTTCCGCACTGCGCTCGTTGACCGCGTAGCAGGCGTTGCCGACAACGTTGAGCACGACCCGCGCGATCGCCTGCGCGACTACCCTGACCTCGCCGATCCGCTCGTCGTAGGCTTCCCTGAGCCGGACCTTGCATCTGCGATCCTGCTGCTCCGCTGCCCGGCACGCCAGGCGAGCATGCTCAGAGACAAGCCCGTTCAGGTCCACATCCTGCGCCGCGCCCTGCGTCTCGCCGAGCATGAGCATCTGCTGGACGATCGTGTCCGCGCGTGTGGTGTCGGCGTCGATGCGGTCGAGGTTCTCGTCGATCTCCCTCTGGAGCTCGCGGAGCCTGCGCATCTTGTTGTCGCCGATCGCGTCCCCCTGGCCATGGATGCCCGCCGCCATCTCGGCCATCAACTCGCGCACGTCCTCGCTGAAGTTCTTGACGAAGTTCAGCGGGTTGCGGATCTCGTGGGCGACGCCGGAGGTGAGCTCGCCAAGCTCCGCCGCCTTCTGCTGCGCCACGATCCGGTCCTGCGCTCTCTCAACGCTCTTAATCGTCTCGCGAAGCTCTGCATTGCGCTGCTCGAGCCGCGCGGTCATGCGCTCGACGAGCTGAAGCTTCACCACGCGCACGGACCGGTCGCGGAGCTTCTCAAGGGCCTGGCACAGCCGTGCCATCTCGTCCTTCCCGCCCAGCGTCGTGCGATAGTCAAGGTCGCCGGCCCCGAGGCGCAGGATCCACTCTCCGATCGCCACCACCCGCAGCCCGATCAGGAGCGACAGCACGACGTTGGCTACCGCCGCCACTGCCATTGCGGTCCAGCCGATCCCCAGCCACGATCCGACACCGTGCGCGTGCACAATGTACGCCCAAAGGGCCACGCTGAGCACAGCGAGCGCAAGCCGCAAGGAGTTGGCGCGCCCGCTGCTTGAGCGAAGGCTCAGGAGCGAGCGGTTGCCCTTGAGACGCCGCTGCATTCCGAGAAGATCGCGGAAGGTCAGCACCCGGCGCGGAGGCCAGTCCTCGGGTCGAACGTGCGCTCCGAATTCTTCTTCGCTGTCTTCGATCCAGCCGTCAGGCCTCATCACCAGCTCGTCCTCAAGCCGGTCTGCTGTGCGTGGCGTTGTCTCTTGCCCCTGCATCTGCTGAATCGCTTCCTCGCCGCCCGTCTTGCGATCTCCAAGCCGTTGGCCTGCTTCCGAACCTCGTCCTCAACCCGTGACTGGCGCCCGTTGCGGATTCCTCAGCACCGAGAATCCTATTCGGAAATGGTAACCGTTCGGAGGCGGGTGCTAGGGTCGGCGGAGGAGGATGGGCTTGAGCAGGATGTGTTTCGCGGGCGGGGCGGAGCGGTGGCGGACATCGAGCTTGCCTCGGCACTGGACGTGGCCGACATGGATCCGGGTGGCGGCTCGACAGAAGGTGCCGTGGAAACGAGTCGCGTAGCAGAAGGCATCCGGAAGTGCGGGACGCCGCCGGCAGCGGTGGCGCCGGCACGCACGCCCCCACATTCGCGACCGTGCTGCTGACGTCCAATGTCAGGGCCCGACGGTTCCGTTGCAACCGACAGCTATCGGCAGCCGGCTCCGGCTATTGCGCCTCACACGATCAGCCGCTTCGAGACGGAGCTGGCTTCCCTGGCCATGGCGCCGACGGCCGGCGGAGGTCAGCGCAGTCTGGCGGCGATCCCCCGTAGCGTCTGACTCAGCACCGCCTTCCGGCTTCCCGCACGGCCGTCGCCTCGGTTTTCGTTGAGGATCGCCGCCAGCGTTTCCAGGCCGGCAGCCAGGTCCTCGTCGCTCCCACCGACCTGGAGCTGCGCCTCCGAGCGATCGAGCGCCGCCGTCAGCTGGGCTCCAAGAGACTCCGACAGATCCCGCCCGCGCTCAAGCTGGTCGATGTAGGCCCGCGCCACGACCGGCTCCGCGGGCCACTGGACAGGGAACTGCTGCTGCGGGTTGAAGACGCCGCCCCCGTCGGCCCGTGCCGCCGCTGCGATCTCGCTCTCGCTCAGGAATTCGCTCGGTGTCAGCGCAAAGACGTCCAGCCCGCGCGCGATCTCGGTGCCGTAGATGTGACCGCGAAACCAGTAGGTCGACCAGTATCCGCCCATGACCAGCTCCTCGGCGTCGATGGGGCCGCGGTCGAAGTAGGCGATCTCGACCGGGTTGGCGGAATCGGTGAAATCGACGACCGACAGGCCGCCCTGGTACCAGGCCTGGGCGAAGATGTCGCGACCCGGCACCGGGACGATCGATCCGTTGTGCGCGACGCAGTTCTCCTGCTCCAGCTGCGGCGCGGGCAACTTGTAGTGGCTGCGGAACTCGAGCTTGCCGTCGACGATGTCGTAGATCGCGTCGGCTCCCCAGGTGAGCGGGTCGTAGGCGCGACAGCGCGGCCGGCTGCCGCCGCCCCATTCGTCAGTGAAGATGACCTTGGTGCCGTCGTTGTTGAAGGTCGCCGAGTGCCAGTAGGCGAAGCCCGCGTCGACCACCGTGTCGAGCCGCTGCGGCTTGAGGGGGTCGGAGATGTCGAACAGGATGCCGTTTCCCGAGCAGGCGCCCGCGGCGAGATGGCGCTCGGGGAAGACGGTGATGTCGTGGC
>JAPPMB010000147.1 GCA_028819255.1 Bryobacterales bacterium
GGTTTCCGATTGCCACTCCCCACGGCACGATCCCATCGAGTCGCCCCATTGCTTCCTCAGCTACGTTCCACTCCGCTTCCGATTGATCCCAGTTCTGTACGACGTCTCCCACGTGGGTGACGAACAGGATGTTCTCGCTCTCCACGTGTTCCGCAACCCATTGAGTCTGGGCGTGGAAGATCTCAGGGTGTTTCTCACTGTAGAACTGAGTGTCGGGCAGCATGACGATGGAGAAACGCTCGGTCGGGCTCGCGCAGGCGGTGAGGAGGCAAACGAGCCCGGCGATCAAGACCTGGTTCGATCGGCTTGCTGACATGGGCCCGTTATATCACGATCTGTCGCGCCTTCAACTACGAAGGCGCTTCACCCAAAGCCTGAGACACGAAGCTACTAGCCACACTCCGACCGACAAGGCGGAAGACCATCGCGAGAGTCACATGCTCGGCTCCGATCCACCCTCAGGCGTGGCCCCAAATCCCTTCCAAGGAGTCCACGATGCGAGCTCTCATCCTTCTCTGCCTATTGATCGCGACGCCCGCGTTCGCGGCCGATTGGGTTGATTTGCTCGACAGCAAGACTCTTCAGGGCTGGAGACAGCACAATGGCACTACCACCTCCCGCGGCGGCGGCGGCGCGATCGTCGGTGAGACCGCCGAAGCCAGCCCCAATTCCTTCCTCTGCACCACCAGAGACTACGGCGACTTCGAAATGGAGTTCGACGTCGAAGTCCACGACAGGAGGCTCAACACCGGCATACATCCTCGGGCTACTGTTGCCCTGCAACGCCGCATCGTCCCGCGAATCGGCACTGATCCGTGGGCGAGAGCGTCTCTCATCGAAACGCTCAGAGCCCTGAGGGAAATGGAAGCGACGATCCCGCAAGATTCCAGACTCGCGGCCTTGGAGGGGCGGACCGCCAGGTGAGAACAGCGATGCCCACTGCCGCATTGTGAGCTCTCTGGCTCAAGCAGTGAGCATGGGCGGTATTCTGGTCTGCGAGGAGTGACCGGATGAGGACGAGCGAACTCGCGAGCCGTATACGCCTCGGTGGGGATGGAGGACTTGAGCTCAAGGAAGTCCACTTCAGGGACCGGAGGGTCGGAGGTCTCAGGCAGGCGGACCTTGCGGACGACCTCGCGGCAATTGCCAACTCGCGAGGAGGCCTCTTGGTCCTAGGAGTTGACGACGAGGCCCGAAGGGTGACCGGGATTCCGCCGGACCGGCTGGATGCCGTGGAGAGTCTTGTGCAGGAGGTATGCAACGACTCGATCGAGCCTCGACTGGACGCAGGCATCTGTCGGTGGGAGCCGCCCTCGAGAAGCCCAGCGTTTCGGGACCGGTTCTGGTGGTCGAGGTTCCGCGGAGCCTCTACATCCACCGGAGTCCCGGAGGCTACCTCCGACGGATCGGCAGTTCCAAGCACCACATCGAACCCTCGGCACTGCAGCGACTAGTGATGCTGAGGGCACGTTCCGGCATCATGGCGTTCGACGAGTCTCCGATTCCCAGGACCGGACCCGAGGATCTTGAGAGATCCGCTGCGGAGCGCTTCGTGAGCGAGGAGGCCGACTTCGATGTCGCTGTGCGCAAGCTGGGGCTGATTGTCGAGGATCCCGAAGGCGTCGCGCGGCTGTCCGTGGCAGGCGTCCTGATTTGCACATCGAGGCCACAGCTATGGCTGCGAGCGGAGTACATTCAGGCGGTCTTCTACGCCGGTGACCGGGGGGATGATCACTACCAGATCGACGCCAGCGATTGCATGGGCCCGCCTGATGCGCAGGTCAGCGGAGCGTTCGACTTCGTCCGGCGCAACATGCGAATCGGCGCCGTCAAGCGTCTGGGGCGCGAAGACGTTCCGCAATACAGTGAGAAGGCCGTCTTCGAGGCCCTGGTGAACGCGGTCGCCCACCGGGACTACTTCATCTACGGGAGCAGGATCAGGCTCCACATGTTCGCCGACCGGATCGAACTGTCCGTGCCCGGCGGGTTGGCAACTACGCTGACTCCCGACGCGCTCCATCTGCGCCAGGCAACGCGGAATCCGCTCGTCGTTTCCCTCCCGGCCAGATGTCCGCGCCCGGATGCTCCGCGCCAGAAGTTCATGGAGGTTCGCGGCGACGGCGTTCCACGGATTCGCAGAGAGACCCAGAAGCTCACCGGGCACCTGCCCGAATACACCTTGATCGACGACAGCGAACTGCGTCTGGTTCTGCCCGCGGCCGTCCCGTTCTAGCCAAGTGCCGGTCGGCCTGCCCTTGCCTGGGCTCGATGCCTGTCCGGCCCGGGCATCCTCGGACTCCCCCTCCTCCCCTGTCCCAGCAGGGATCCGCCGCGATGGACGTGCGTCGAGGCGATCATGGCCTGTGCAATATTCTTGATGCACTCATGAAAGTCGCCAAGGTGTTACCCGTTGCTGATCGTCGACTGGCCTCTCGCCGGTGGGCAGCCTCTCGATCCAAGATGCACATTCCAATTGGACCCGAAGAGTCCGGCTGCCGGCGAGGCTGTGACCCAATCAAGTTCGCCCTAGACCTCCTTGCGCCGGACGGCAGCCTGCCCAAGGCGCTCTTCGTCCTGGCATGGGCCATCGGGCTGGTTTTCCTAGTCGGCTGCTCGCGCCAGGAGTCCGCGTCCCGGCCCAACATCCTGATCCTGATGTCCGACAACCACTCGTGGAACCACGTCGGGTGCTACGGGGACGCGTCGGTCAGGACACCCAATATGGACGGTGTGGCGGCTGAGGGTGTGAGATTCACCCATGCGTTCTGCCCGGCGCCTTCGTGCACTCCGGCTCGCGCCGCGATGCTGACTGGCCAGGACATCTGGAGGCTTGAGGAGGGCGCCAACCTCTGGGGCACGCTGCCAAGCCGATTCACGGTCTACACGGACCTGCTGGAGGAGGCGGGATACCTAGTCGGCTACGAGGGCAAGGGATGGGGCCCCGGAAGCTTCGAGGCCGGAGGGTGGACCCGGAACCCGGCGGGCACGCGCTACGGTTCGTTCGAAGAGTTCTACAACGAACTGGATCGCGGCCAGCCGTTCTGCTACTGGTTCAGCTCGCGGGACCCCCACCGGCCGTATCGCAGCGAGGGTGCCCAGGAGGCGGGAGTCGACGTGGAGTCCATCCACGTCCCGCCCTATCTTCCGGACATTCCCGAGGTCCGGGGGGACATCGCCGACTACTACGCCGAGATCGAGCACTTCGACGCTCAGGTCGGAGAGCACCTTTCCCTCCTGTCCGAGTTCGGCGAGACTGACGGCACCGTCGTCATCATTGCGAGCGACAACGGATGGCAGATGCCCCGGGGACTGGCCAACCTGTACGACGCCGGCACGCGCCTGCCCCTGATCGTGTCGCATCCCGACGAGTTTCCCGGAGGTCGGGTGGTCGACGACTTCGTGAGTCTGGCGGACCTCGCGCCAACGCTCCTCGAGCTCGCCGGGCTTCCCATACCGTCAGGCGTCACGGCAAAGAGCCTCCTGCCCGTCCTCAGGTCGGATCAGTCCGGGCAGGTGGACCCGGAGCGCTCCTTCGTCGTGACCGCCCGGGAAAGACATGCGTTCGTCCGGAAGGGCGGCGCAGGCTATCCGGGCCGAGCGCTGCGCACACGCGACTTTCTCTATGTTCGGAACTACGCGCCGGACCTGTGGCCGGCCGGGGACCCGCCGCTCTACGGAGACGTGGACGCGCACATGCTGCACTATCCGTCGCCGACCAAGATCTTCCTCCTGCAGCGGCGCGACGATCCGGAGACCGCTCCTATGTTCGAACTCGCCTTCTCCAAGCGCCCCGCGGAAGAGCTCTATGACCTAGCCAAGGATCCCCACCAGATGGCGAACGTCGCTTCGAATCCCTCGTACGAATCCGCGAGAGAGCGACTCGCAGCTCAGCTCAGGCAGCATCTCGAGAGTACCGGCGACCCGAGGGAGGTCGGCGGCGAGATGAAGTGGGAGGGGGGCCAGTACTTCAAGGAGTCGGACATGACGCCGGAGCCGAGCCCCGAGGCGATCGAAGCCCTCGGCCTCGACGAGCGCTACAGCTATCTGGAATAGGCGTGCTCCGTCTCTTCCGGGAGGTCCGCCTTCCTGTCTGCGTTCAGGTGCCGGCTTTCTCGACCCCGGTCACCCCAAGCCCCTGAACCCGTGGACTCGAGCTGCCGAGAGGCCTGCGGTGGTCCGTGGAATCGCCGGGCTGCGGCCAACCCTCTGGCGGCGGGCCGTCGGCAAGCAAGCGGCATGTGTGCAATCCGCTACTGTTTGGTGAGGCCACAGTGCCGAGGGATCGGGACCACCGGATTGGGTGACTTCCAGTAGACTCGGCAAGGGCGCGAACACCGGCAGGCGATGTGATGGACGAAACCCAGCAAAGCGACCTGATGATGACGCCGCAGGCGATGCGGCGATTGGCAGCCAAGGCGACGGAGATCCTCGTCGAACGCATCGGCGGCCTCGACGACGCGAAGGCTTGGGATGGCGAGTTTCGCGAGGTGCTGGAGGAACAGCTGGGCGGACCGCCGCCGGAGGCCGGCCAGCCTGCCGAGGAGGTGCTGGAACTTGCGGTGCGGCAGGCGCTCCGGTACGCGGCACGGCTTGACCATCCCCGATTCTTCGGCTTCGTCCCCTCCTCGCCCACGTGGCCGGCCGTGGTCGCGGACTTTCTGGCCGCGGGCTTCAACATCAATTCGTGCACCTGGCTGGTGGCGAGCGGAACTGGCCAGTTGGAACTCACGGTCACAGACTGGATGCGCGGGTGGATCGGCTTTCCGGAGACCGGGGGCGGGCTCTTGACGAGCGGCAGTTCGGCGGCCAGCGTCGAGGCCATGGCGGTGGCGCGGGAGGCGGCGGGACATCCGGAGCGCCCCGCCGTGTACATGAGCGATCAGAGCCACGGCGCCTTGAAGCGGGCGGCCTTGATCGCCGGCGTGCGCCGGGAGCACATCCGTTTGGTGCCCACCGAGGACGACTTCCGAATCGACTTGGATGCGTTGACACGTCTGATGGCGCGCGACCGTGACGACGGGTTGCGGCCCGTCGCCGTGTGCGCCAACGCGGGAACGGCCAGCACGGGCTCCATCGATCCCTTGGCTTCAATGGCTGACCTTTGCGGGCGGGAAGGCATCTGGCTCCACGCCGACGCCGCATACGGCGGCTTCGCCCTGGTGACTCAGCCGGGTCGGGAACTGCTCGACGGAATCGAGCGGGTGGATTCCGTGAGCATGGATGCGCACAAGTGGTTCTTCCAGCCTTACGAGGCGGGTGCGCTCATGGTGAGAGACAGGCGGCATCTGGAGAGGGCGTTCGCCATCGGCAACGATGTCCTACAGGACACGGTGTGGGGCGCGAACCACCCCAATTTCGCCGACCGGGGCCAGCAACTGAGCCGGTCGGCGCACGCGCTGAAGATCTGGATGTCCGTGCGGACCTTCGGGATGGCGAGGTTTCGGGCCGCGATACAGCAGGGGCTGGACCTGGCGCGCCGTGCCGCGGCCCACATTGACGAATGTCCGCTGCTGGAATTGATGGCTCCGGTGACGCTCGGCATCGTGTGCTTCCGGGTCAACCCGGCCAGCAGCGCCTGCGACGAGGGAACCTTGGAAGAGCTTAATCGGCAGGTGCTGGCACACGTCTTCTGGGGCGAATTGGCGTTCCTATCGTCCACTTCACTAAAAGGCGTCTTCTCCCTGCGGATGTGCATCCTGAACCACACAACGACATGGGACGACGTGCGCAGGACGCTTGAGACAGTTGCGGACCACGGCCGGGCGGCCTTGGCGGAACAGTGAGGGAACGACACCCTCCGGGCGTGGTAAGCGGTGGTGCGACGACCTCGACAGCCTCGGCTAAGGTCTGGCCCCGCGGGTGCTTTGGCTGCAGCCGGAGCGCCGAAGGGATCGGATCGCGGATCACGAAAAGCGAGGGCAGGCCGGCAATCGATGCCTTCCAGGCAGGCTCCGGGTAGAGGCTGCGGACTCCCGCTGAGTCCCCGGTCCCGTCCGCAGGACCGCCACGAAGCAATGCCGCGGACCGAGTCCGAAGGGTTGGCGGGCTCCGGCATCGGACTCATCGACGACCACGTGCCCCACGATGTCCCGGCCCGTCGAGAAACGACTTCTCAGCGTGGCGTCACGGTAGCTGAACCCCAAAGGAGCATTTCCGAGCGTTGTCGACGGTGCGGTCGGGACGGCAGGCACATCGAAACAGCTTCGGTCTACCACGAATTCGTCGGCGACCACGCTTTCGACGGTAGTCATCTCGACATCTGAGTCGGGTTGCTACTCCCGGGCTCTGCGGGCCTGACGGAACGACTGGATGGCAAAGGCCAGGAAGGCCGTCAGGTCGGCCGCCATCACGGTCTTCGCGACCGCCGCCAGCGGGTTCTCGATCTCGCTGCCGAGCAGAAGCCGGACGGCGTCGGGCACGCCGCCGATGGACCCGAGAATGCCGAGAAGCGCCACGGCCGCCGCAGCGTGCATGGGGTGCTTGGGTGAGGCCAAGCGGGCAGCGACCGCCCCCAGGACAACGAGAACGACGCCGAACGGCACGGGAATGAGGGCTGTCAGGCTGGCCTGACCGCTGACCGCGTACATGGCGGCGCCGAGGACGATCAGCGCCGCTCCGCAGACGGTCGAGAGGCGGGGCATGTCGGTTGTCATGAAGCCTCATTGTACGGCCCGTCACTCGCGCATGCCGGGCCGGACCGGCGCGGCATGCCCCGAAACCAATTCGTAACCGAATTGTCACCAAAGCTTTCCATTCCCGTATCGGGATCGGCATCTTGTCCATCCACGGTGGGGAACAAGCAGCAATCGTCCCGGCCGTTTCGGCGGGCCGTCGGCGAGCCTCGGATCCTCGCTGCCTGGCAGGCATGCGCGGACGGCAGGCCGTCCAGGAGATGCAGACCGTCGAATCGCGCCGGCGCCGGCCCGAAAGGAGGAATCCATGGAACGGAAACTTGCGTACTTCAACCGCCACCCTGGGATCGCCGACAAGTACCTCACGGGCGTCTCGTTGCACAGTCACACGCAGCTCTCGCAGGAGAATGGCCTTAGTCTCGGGCAGCACCTGACGGCATTCGGTCCGTCAGCGGACCTGGTGAGGAAAGCCCACGAACGCTGCGGCGGCAAGACGCTGGAAGAGGACCTGTCACGCATGTGGTGGACGCCGCCGCTGGCGCCTAGGCAGGCCCTCGACGTCGAGGCGCGCCAGATCGAGGACAGGCTGGGCCTGGCTCCCATCGTGTCGCTCTCGGACCACGATTCGATCGATGCGCCGATACAGCTCCAGGCTCTTGGGCGGTACGGAGCGATCCCGGTCTCTGTGGAGTGGGCGGTCCCGTTCCGCGACACGTACTTCCATGAGGGAATCCACAACCTTCCGTCCTGCAGGGCCGAGGCCGGCATGGAGGAGATGGCGCGCTACACCGCAGCTGCCCGGGCTCGCGCGCTCCCCGAGATGATGGCCTCGTTCCATGGTGACCCGGAGTGCCTGATCGTGCTGGACCATCCGTTCTGGGATCAGCCCAAGATCGGGGAGGGGCTCCATGAGGCGCGGCTTCTGGAGTTCGTGGACCGGTTGGTTCCGGCCATGGATTCACGCCCTGGAGATCAACGGACTCCGGGACTGGCGGGAGAACCGGCTCACGATCGCCCTATCCAAGCGCTGTGCCGTGCCCCTGATCTCGGGCGGCGACCGGCACGGACGCGAGCCGAACGCCACGCTGAACCTGACCAACGCGACGACTTTCGGCGAAATCGCCCGCGAAGTCCGCCGTGGGCGCAGTCAGGTCGTGCTCATCCCGCAGTACCGGGGGCCATTGGGCCTGCGGATCATTGAGAACTTCACAGAAATCGTCAGCGAGGCGCCCGACCACGGTCTGGGTTGGACCCACTGGACCCAGCGGGTCTTCCGGCGCTGCGACGACGGCCACGTCCGGTCGCTGCACACGATGTGCAAGGCCAAGCCCCCGATGACGCTGCGGGCTGTGACCTCGACGTTCCGCATGCTCAGCCACCGACGCATCCGGCCGGCGCTGGGGTGGGCCATGCCGCAATCCAGGGAACTGGTGTAGACACTGCCCGAATCCTGCCCAGACGCCGGGCGATGCCCTCGCATTGCATATCTGCCCGACACCTTCCATGAAGTCAACGGGGTTGCTCGGACAGCGCGCCAGCTGACCGCCTACGCAGTGCGCAGGGGCCTGCCCTTCCTGTGCATCCGGCCCGGGGCCTCGTACCGGCAGTGGCCGGAGAAGTCCGTCGAGAACATCGAACTGCCGAGGAGCCGCCTGTCGGTCAGGATCGAGGAGGACCTGTGCCAGGATCTCGCGATACTGCGCCACCTGCGGCGGGTCCGGGAACGCTTTCGCGTCTTTCGGCCGGACGTGGTGCATGTGACGTCGATGGGCGACTTCGGGCTGCTCGGTCTGAGGCTCGCGCGCGAGTTCGACCTGCCCGTGGTCATGGCCTGGCACACCAACGTGCACGAGTACGCGGCTTGGAGGTTCGAGAAGGCGGCGTCTCTCGTCCCTGCCGGAGCAAGGTCGGTGATGGCCGGCGGGATCGAAAGGCTGGCGCTGGCCGTGTCGATCTGGTTCTACCGCAAGGCGGCTGTGGGCCTGGCTCCCAACTCGGAGCTGGTCGACCTGCTGCGCAGCGGCACGCGGAAACCGGCGTACCTCATGGAGCGAGGGGTCGATACGGTGCTCTTCGACCCGTCCCGGCGGGAGAGGGGGGCGGGCCGGATCGCGTTCGGCTATGTAGGCCGGCTCAGTACGGAAAAGAACCTGCGGCTGCTCGGGCGGCTTGAGGACGCCTTGCTTGCGGAAGGGCTCGACGACTTTCGCTTCGAGATCGTGGGGCACGGCTCTGAGCGGGAGTGGCTGCAGGCCAATCTGAGACGGACGTGTCTCCGCGGCGTGCTCCACGGCAAGGATCTGGCGCAGGCCTGCGCCAACATGGACACCTTCCTGTTCCCGTCCCGCACGGACACCTACGGCAAACGTCGTCTGGGAGGCCATGGCGTCCGGCATACCTGTCGTGGTGACGGACGGCGGCGGGCCGAAGTTCATCCTCCGCGACGGCGAGACCGGCTTGGTCAGCCGCTCAGACGATGCGTTCGTCCGGAACGCAATCGCGCTGTACCGCGACCCCGATAGGCGTGCGCTGATGGGTCGGGCTGCCCGGCTGGCTGCGCTCCGTCAGTCCTGGGACGCGGTCTTTGACAAGCTCTACTCCGAGGCGTATACCGCAGCTGTCGGGGCGGAGCGCGGAGTTCCCACGACCGCCGCCCGGGCAAATTGATGGGCCATCTCTCGCGCGGTCGACATGCTTCGCTGTCTGGCTCGGCGGCCTCATTCCTGGAGGCGGTCCGCGACGTCGTGCCGCCCGGCGACGGAACGGTGCTCCCGAAGTTTGATCTGGGGCAGCCTGCGCCAAGCATCAAGACTCTGGGCCCGATTCTTCAGATTGCCGCAGGCAAGTTCACCCAGGACTATGGGGTCCATCCAGGCCCGGGAACCCTCAAGAGGCCGAATGAGTGTGGGGTTCGGACCTTGAAGGTGATCAATTCGCACGCTGGGTCCGCGAGAATCATCCCCAGAGCCTCCGCCGTGGAATGTACTCAGCCTCGGGGTCGGATCCAACGGCCTGAATCTACTCTTCAGCGGCCAAAGCCTCGCAGTCACCGGTCGTCGCACGTACGATGTGGTCGAACCGCGCCGCAGCCGCAGTCGCGAGATCGGATTCCGGTTCAAGGACGTCCCGGAACTCGACGCCAACCTCCACCGCTGGCCGTGGCCGCTTCACGACCCCACTCTCGATGGCATCCATGAGGGAGAAACCGCTCTCCGTCGACGGAAACGGCGTGCCTTCGGCGTAGCTTGAGCCACGCAGAAAGCTCCCTCGAGCGTACCCTCGACGACGTTCGGGGAGACTCGCCGGTTGCAGACGATGAGACCGCCCAGCCAGTCTGGCTGCCTTATCCCCGTGCCGTTCGGCGTTGGTCCTGTTGCCTTGGAGATGGCCGGTGACGTATTGGATCCATCGGCGGCGGGATTGAGAACGTAATGGCGGCCAATCTCGCGGCCTTGATGGAGTCCGCCATCCAGTCGTTCCGTCGGGCCCGCAAGGCCCGGCGGCAGCGACGCGGCTCAGATGTCGAGATTGTTGACGTCGAGGGCGTGGTCGCCGATGAACTTGCGGCGAGCCTCGACGCTGTCGCCCATGAGCGTGCTGAAGATCTCCTCGCTCTCGACCGCATCGTCGATGCGGACCTGCAGGAGGCTCCGCGCCTCCGCCGTCATCGTGGTCTCCCATAGCTGGTCGGCGTTCATCTCGCCCAGCCCCTTGTATCGCTGGATCGAGGCGTGCTTCATCGCATCGCTCTTGAGCTGCGCGAGAAGCTCCAGGGGATCGTCGGCCGTGCTCGTGGACCGCTTGCCTACGATCACGAAGGGGGGCTTGTTGAACTCGGCCAGCTCCTGGGACAGGGAGCGCAGCTGGCGGTACTCGGGCCGGCCCGCGAGCTCGAGGTCGATCGACCCGAATGCCTCGGTGCCGTCGCGGAAGTCCACGGCGTAGGCGGAGTGCTCCTCGTCCTCGATGACGCTCGCCTCCAGACCCGCGCCCTCGAGTTCGCTGGCGAGCCGCTCGAGGCCCTGCCGGTCCTGAAAGTGCGCCTTCTCGTCCAGATCAAGTCCCGGGTCGGCGATGCGGTTGACGACCGGCCCGCTGCGCAGCCTGCGGAGCATGCGGTGGTGCATCCGCGCGTACACGTCGAGGTCCGAGACGTACTTGCGGAGCGGCGCCTTCTCCAGGACCCGGCCGGGCGCGCCGTTGTGGCTCAGTTCAAGCCGGACCCCGTCGGTCGCGATCTGGATCACCTGGCTGGACAGCTCGGCGTCGTCCTTGATGTAGATCTCTTTCCTGCCGCGCTTGATCCGGTACAGCGGCGGCTGCGCGATGAACACGTGGCCCTGCTTGATCAGGTCCCGCATCTGCCGGAAGAAGAACGTCAGCAGCAGAGTGCGGATGTGCGACCCGTCCACGTCCGCGTCCGTCATCAGGATGACCTTGTGATAGCGCACCTTCGCTGCGTCGAAGTCCTCGGCGATCCCCGTCCCGAGGGCGGTGATCATCGCCCGGATCTCCTCGTGGGCGAGCATCTTGTCGTAGCGCGCCTTCTCGACGTTGAGGATCTTGCCCTTGATCGGCAGGATGGCCTGGTAGCGCCGGTCCCGGCCCTGCTTCGCCGTCCCGCCGGCCGACTCGCCCTCGACGATGAACAGCTCGGCCCGCTCCGGGTTGCGCTCCTGGCAGTCCGCCAGCTTGCCCGGCAGGCCCGCCGAGTCGAGCGCGCCCTTGCGGCGGGTCAGGTCGCGGGCCTTGCGCGCGGCCTCGCGCGCCCTTGACGCCTCGATGGCCTTGCTGACGATGCCCTTCGCCACTGCCGGGTTCCGCTCGAAGTACTCCCCGAGGTGCTCGTTGACCGCCGACATGATCTGGCCCTGGATGTCGCTGTTGAGCTTGCCCTTGGTCTGGCCCTCGAACTGCGGCTGCGGGAGCTTCACGCTGATCACCGCCGCCAGCCCCTCGCGGCAGTCGTCGCCCGACAGGCTGGACTTCGCCGGCTTGAGCAGCTTGTTGTTTCTGGCGTAGGCGTTGATCGTGCGCGTCAGGGCCGACCGGAACCCCGACAGGTGCGTGCCGCCCTCGACTGTGTTGATGGTGTTGGCGAACGCGAACAGGTTCTCCTGGTAGGAGTCGTTGTACTGAAGAGCGATGTCGCTCGTCACGATTCCCCCCGGGAACTTTCGCTCGTCGTGGAACGAGATCGGTTCCGGGTGCAGCGTCGTCTTCCCGCGGTTCAGGTAGGTGACGAACTCCGCGATTCCGCCCTCGAAGTGGAAGGTCTGGGGCTCGCGCTCGGTCCGTTCGTCGGCGAGCACGATCCGCAGGCCGGCGTTGAGGAACGCCATCTCGCGCAGCCGCGTCGCCAGGACCTCGTGCTTGAAGTTGGCGGTCGTGAAGATCTCGGGGTCGGGATGAAAGGTGATCCGCGTGCCCCTCTTGCGGGACCGCCCCGTCCGCTGGAGCGGGTACAGGGGCACGCCTCGCGAATACTGCTGCTCCCACGCGTGGCCGTCGCGCCAGATCTCCATCTTCAGGGTGTCGGAGAGCGCGTTCACGCAGCTCACGCCGACGCCGTGGAGTCCTCCCGAGACCTTGTAGCTCTTCGCGTCGAACTTGCCCCCGGCGTGCAGCTTCGTCATCACGACCTCGGCCGCCGACACGCCCTCCGTGGCGTGCTCGTCCACCGGGATGCCGCGGCCATTGTCGCGGATCGTGACGGTGCTGTCGATGTGAATGGTCACCTCGACCAGATCGCAGTGCCCGGCCAAGGCCTCGTCGACCGCATTGTCGACCACCTCGTAGACCAGGTGATGCAGGCCCAGGTCCCCGGTCGACCCGATGTACATGGCAGGGCGCTTCCTCACGCCCTCAAGCCCCTCGAGCACGCGGATGTTCTCGGCCGTGTATCCGCTGCCGCGCTTTTTTGCTCCTCTCGCCATGCCTGCTGGGTGCGTGCTCTCCTTCCCTTGCCGCTCCGGTGCCGCTAGACCCGGATGGGCATGATCACGTAGCGGTAGTCCGTCTGCTTGGGCATGTCCGGGACGACGAACTGCGCGGCGCCCTTGGCATCCCTCAGCTGCATCAGAACCTGCTCGCTGCCGCAAACTCCGAGAAAATCGATGATGTACTGGGCGTTGAAGCCGATGCCCAGGCTAGTCCCTTCGTAGTCGACCAGCAGAGACTCCTTGCTGGACCCGAACTGCGAAATCGCGGCCTCGATCTGCAGTTTGCCGTTCTCGAGCTCGAACCTCACCGCGCGGGACCGCTGGTCGGAGAACTGCGAGACCCGGCGCAGCACCTGGGCGAGCCGGTGATTGTTCAGCTCCAGCGTGATGGCCGAGTCCTTCGGCAGGACGCGACGGTAGTTCGGGAACTTCCCGGTCATCTTCTGCACGACGAACAGCCGGCGCCCGGACTGGAAGAACATGTTCTTCTTCGCCGTCCCGAAGGCCACCACCCCGGGTTCGTCCTTGCTGCCGGTCCCGTCCTCCAGGATCTTCTGCAGCTCCGCCATCGCCTTCCTCGGGACGAGCCCCTCGATGGCGTCGGTCACCTCGGGCAGCTCCTGCTCCTCGAAGTAGAGCGAGAGTCGGTGTCCGTCCGTCGACACGATGCCGAGCGCCTCAGGCCTGATCAGCAGCAGGGCGCCTGCGAGCGAGTAGTGCGACGTCTCGGTCGACACCGAAATGATGGTGCGCCTGATCGCCTCCAGCAGCGGCCGCGCGGGAAGCTCTACAAGGTCGGAGGGCATGTCGGCGAGCTTGGGAAAGTTCCTTGGATCCACTCCGCTGATCCGGGTCTTGGCGCTCCCCGACGAGATGCTGACTGCATCGGTCGGCGTGGTCGAGATCTTCATGGGCTGTCCCGGAAGCAGACGCACGTACTCGTAGAGCCGGAGCATCGGCAGGGCGATTGTGCCCTCCTCCTCGACGGTCGCCTCGCAGGAGGTCCGGAATCCCAGCTCGAGATTCGTGGTGGTCAGTTCGAGAGCCCCGCCCTTCGCCGTAAGCAGGACATTCTCCAGCATGGGGATTGTGACCTTCCGCTCGACCACGCCCTGCGCAAGGCTCAGCTCCTTCACCAGGTCCTGAGACTGAAGTCTGAGTTTCATTGGCTTCCTTCCCCCACAGCATGCACGGGGTCCGCAATGCACCAAGTACTGCGTCCGTTCAGATTCTCCCTAATCCCTCTCGTAGTAGTAGGGCCTGTGGATTCGTGGATCAATTGCCGAAGTCCTTAGTCTGCAAGCCTGTGCGGGGGCGCGACGTTGTGGAAAACGCACCGCCGGGCTTGTGGAAACGAGGCTGACCGCAACTTTCCACAGGTATTCACAGGGCTTGCTACGACCGTACGGTGGATACTCCAGTATAGCCGAATTCACGGGGCTCGTGTCGGGCTCTCCGCAGGGTCTTGGGGGCCTGACTCTGGGCGGCGGCCAATCACCCCAGCGTCCGCGTCGGGGCACCGCCGGAATGGAACGGGCGCTTTGCCCGAGTTCCTTGTGAATGCGGTTGGTTATCGGCCCCCTATCACTGCTGATAGGCGGAAGAATGCGGAGGATCCAGCCTCGCTCTAAGGTCGTCCACACGCACTCGCAGTTTCTCGTCAGCGGTTAAATTCTCTTCTGTTTTTCTGATTCCGTGCATCACAGTCGTGTGATGTTTCTTGAATGACCGCCCGATCTCGGAAAGGGAGGCATTGGTTAATTGCTTGCACAGGTACATCGCAATCTGCCGCGGTCCCGAGACCTCCCTGGTGTTGTTCCTGGCGTCGAGCTGCGCGACCGGCACCTTGAACTCCGTGGCAACGGCATGCTTGATTCTGTCGATGCCCGGACCATCGGGCTGCGGCCTCGGAAGCCCGCCCACGACGTTCCGGACCATGTTGAGGGTGATCTGCCGATTGATGAACTGGGCCCTCGCGATCAGTGTGTTCAGCACCCCCTCCAGCTCCCTGATGTTGGAGTGGAGATGCGTGGCGATGTAGCTGCGCACGTCCTCCGGCAGCAGCACGCCCGCCTCCTCCGACTTGCGGTCCAGGATCGCCATCTTGGTCTCGAGGTCCGGAGGCAGCATGTCGACCATCAGCCCCCAGGAGAAGCGCGACTTGAGCCGCCCCACCAGGCCCGGGATGGCCTCAGGGTCCGAGTCGCTGGAGATGACAATCTGCTTGCCGCGGTTGTGCAGGGCGTTGAACGTGTGGAAGAACTCCTCCTGTGTGCGCTCCTTCGAGCCGATGATCTGGATGTCGTCGACCAGCAGCACGTCCGCCGTTCGGAAGCGCTGGTGGAAACTCCGCATGTTGTTGAAACGAATGGACTTGATCATCTCATTCATGAACTCTTCGGCGGAAATGTAGGTCACCCGCATCGAGGGGTCGGAGCGGTGAAGGGAGTTTCCGATCGCATGCAGCAGGTGCGTCTTGCCCATGCCGACGCCGGAGTACAGGTACAACGGATTGTAGGCTTGACCCGGCCTGGTCACTACAGCTTGCGCGGCAGCGTGGGCGAACTCGTTGCAGGCGCCCACCACGAACCTCTCGAACCTGTACTTGGGGTTGAACGGAGAGGGCTTCGGATCGAACTCGAAGGACCGCTGGACGAGCCGCGGCTCAGGGGCCTCGGTCTCGATGGCGAGCGAGCGGATGTCCATGCCGATCGTGCGTGCGGCGTTCACGATCGCGGACCCGAGCTCGGACTCCACCCAGCCCTGCACGTCGCTGTTCGGCGCGACGAGATGCAGCCGCTTGTCGGCTGCGACGTGGCTGAAGCGAACGGGTGCGAGCCAGTTCCTGTAGCTCTCCTTGCTCATCGTAGGGCGAATCGTCGCCTGAATGCGGTTCCACTTGGTCATCTTGGTCGCCATCTAAGGAAAAAAAGTTGACCGCTCTAGGAATCAGTCGGGTTGACTTGTGTGATTCCCGGAGTCGGCTGATCGCTGACAGTCACCATAGATTAGCAGATAACCTCGGATGGTATGCAAGACATTCCTGCCCCAAAACAATGTGTTACAATTTGATTAGCGCCAATCAATTTATCATTGTTTGAATCAAACTAATGTGATGTTGTGTCATTCGGAACGGGAATGCCCTGATTCCGGATTCCGGCCTCGCATCCCCCGACTTGGCCCGACCGGGGCGAAGACGCCCGAATCCGGGCTGGGCTCGCATGCTGAACGGGCCCACAGGCCGGGACACGGGCCTCACCGGCGGCGGACCGCCGGGCCTCCGGGCTCCCCGCGAATCCGGACGCGACTGCCGTCCGGATCAGTGCAGGATGCGGAACGCCCCGGTCGTGGACTCCGGCAGGACCTCGTTCAGCGAGCCCTGACGGTAGCCGGCTAGGTCCAGCGTGACGTACTTGAACCCAAGGCCCCGGAACACCCTCACGAACTTGTCGGCCATCTCGGGGTCGAGCGCTCTGGGCAGCTCGTCCCTGCCGACCTCGATGCGGGCCAGCTCGCCGTGGTGGCGGACGCGGAACACGCGGAATCCGAGCTGGACCAGCGCCTCCTCCCCCTCCTCGACCGCCTTGACCTTCTCGCGCGTCACGCGCGATCCGTAGGGAATGCGCGAACTGAGGCAGGCGGCGGCCGGGCGGTCCCATGTCGGCAGCCCGGCCTCGCGGGAGAGCGACCGGATCTCCGACTTCGCCAGATCCGCCTCGAGCAGCGGAGCCCTCACCGCGTGCGTCCGCGCGGCCCTGTGGCCCGGCCGGAAGTCCTGCGTGTCGTCCTTGTTCACCCCGTAGGCGATCGTCGAGACTCCGAGATCCCGGCCGATCTCGTTCATGCGCCGGAACAGCTCGTCCTTGCAGTGGAAGCAGCGGTTCGGATCATTGCGCGCGTAGTCCGGATTGTCGAACTCGCCGGTCGCGACCATGCGGTGGCGGATGCCGTAGCGCCGGGCGAAGTCCACCGCGTCGCGCTTGTGCGACTCAGGGATGGATGCCGAGTCCGCCGTGACCGCGAGAGCGTCCCCGCCGAGCACCCGGTTCGCTGCCCAGGCCAGGTACGCCGAGTCGGTCCCTCCCGAGTAGGCGATGAGCACCCGGCCCATCCCGGCCAGCAGGTCGAAGAGCCTAGTCTGCTTCTGCTCCAGTGCGGAATCCACTCGGAGCCCATTATATAGGCCTCTGCCGGCAGCGCCGCTCCGAGCCGCGTCAGTCGCCGAAGTACGACGAGCCTCCGGTGAGATGGCGCCGGCAGACCTCCTCGTTCAGCTCGATCCCCAGGCCGGGCCTGTCGGTGAGCTCGTAATGGCCGTTGCGGTAGAACGGCCCGTCGCGCTCGATCAGGTCGTCCCAGTGCTCGAGCTCGACCGAATCAGACTCCAGCGCCACGAAGGAGCGGATCGCTGCGCAGGCGTGCGCGTTCGCCACCGTGCCGACCGGCGTGCACATGTTGTGGCAGGCGAAGGTGATGTAGTACTGGTCGGCCCAGTCGGCGATCCTCTTCGTCTCCAGCAGCCCGCCCGCCTTTTGCGGGTCCGGCTGGAGAATGTCGGCCGCCTGCTTCTCGATGAACGGCCGGAACGTCTGCCGTGTGTACAGGTTCTCGCCCGTGCAGGTCGGCACCGCGCATTCCGAGGTGAAGCGCGCCATCGCGTCCGCGTTCTGCGGGGGAATGGGGTCCTCGATGAACCACAGGCCGAGATCCTCGACCATGCGGCTGAACGAGAGGGCGTCGGCGTAGTTGTAGCTGAAGTGCAGGTCGATGCCGAGCGGGTAGTGCTCGCCCAGACGTTCCCGTATCGCCACGAGGATCGCCCGCCACTGCTTCATCTCCAGAGACGTGATCCCCCGGTTCCAGATCTCGCCGCGGTAGCGGAAGGGCTCGCCCCGGATCGCGCGGCCGCGGCTTTCCCAGTCCATGTCGAACTTCGTCGCAAGAAAGCCGTATTCGAGCGACTTCTCGGCTTCCGCGACCCATGCGGCCGGATCCGGCGTCTGCGGCGAGCCGGTGTCGTGGTAGATCAGCACCTTGTCCCGGAAGCGTCCGCCCAGCAGCACGTACACCGGCACGCCGAGGATCTTTCCGGCCAGATCCCACAGCGCGGTCTCCAAGCCGCTGATCGCGCTCGGCAAGGATCCGGTCCACGAGCCGTGCCCCAGCTGCGCTTCCGCCATCTTGGTCGCCAGATAGTCCACCTGCAGCGGATCCTCCCCCTGCAGAATCTCCTCGAAGGAGCGGACGTGGCTCAGGATCCCGTCGCGGTTGTACGACTCCCCGATGCCGTATAGGTCCGAGTCGGTCTCGATCCTGATCAGATGGGCCGGGTACTTGATGTGGACCGAGGCGGTCCTGATCCCGGTGATCTTGACCTTGCCCAGCATGCTCTCCGCCGCCGGGTGGGCGCGCAGCACCTGCGGGACATGGCCGGCAAGTGAAGCCAGTCCGCCCCAGAGGCCGGCCTGGAGGAATCGACGCCGTTCGAGCATGCCAGCATCATATCCGAGACCGGCTGCCGCGGGGCGCTATAATCCGCCTCGCACCGGAAGGTGCGTCCGCCCCGTGCGTGTTCTTTCCCTGGCTCTCGTTCTGGTGTGCGGCTGCGGGCCCGCGCCCGAAAGTGCGGAGCCTATTGCGGAGTCCCGCATCGAGGTGGTCCGGGAGGTCGGCGGCTTTGCCGTCCGCGAGGCCGGCAGGCCGGTGCTGTTCTATCAGCTGGAGCCGCGTTCGATGGACGGCAGGTACGAACGCTCCAACTACGTCCATCCCCTCTACGGGCTGGACGGCGAGGTCCTCACCGAGGACTTTCCGGATGATCACCGCCACCACCGGGGAGTCTTCTGGACCTGGCACCAGGTCTTGGTCGGCGACGTCCGTGCGGGGGATCCCTGGCTGGCCCGCGACTTCTCGTGGAGAGTTCGGGACGCCGGCGTCCTGCCTGAAGGAAACGGGCTGCGCGTGAGGCATCGCTGGCATTCCCCGGACTTCGGCGCCGGCGAGGAGCCCATCTTGGAGGAGACGGCGGAGCTCGTGGTCCATCCCGCGGACGGGACCTCGCGACTGATCGACTTCAGCATCCGGCTCGTGCCGCTGCAGGAGGATGTGCGCCTGGGCGGTTCCGAGGACGACAAGGGCTACGGAGGATTCTCGGTGCGCGTCGCCGCGCTCGAGGGCTTGCGCTTCGAGGCATCCGGCGGTCCCGTCGAGCCGCAGCGCCTGCCCGTCGAGGCCGGCGACTGGGTGGATTTCTCGGCCGACTTCGCCCGCACCGGCCGGCCGAGCGGAGTGGCCGTGATCGTGCATCCCACTTCGGCCGGCTATCCCCAGCCGTGGGTTCTGCGTTCGCCGGCGACTCCCAGCATGCAGAATCCGGTCTGGCCCGGATCCGCCCCGGCGGTCCTGGCCCGCGGCGAGGAAACCAGGCTCCGCTACCGGCTCGTCGTTCATCGCGGACCCGCCTCGAGCGTGGACCTTGATGCGTTCGCCGCCGACTTCGCTGCGATTCCGTAGGGCGCCGGATCGTCTCAGCGCTTGACCAGCCCCTCTTCCGCCGTCCAGACGACCTCGCCCGACACGATGGTCGCGGTCGGTCCGCCGCGGAACTCCGTGCCGTCGAACGGGGAGTTCCGGCTCTTCGAAAGCGTGTTGTTCACACTGAACGTCCACTCGCGCTCGGTCGAGAAGAGGGTGACGTCGGCCTCCCTGCCCGGCCGGAGCCGTCCGTGGTCGAGTCCCAGGCAGTCGCTGGCCGCGTTGGTGAACAGCTGGACAAGCCGGGGCAGATCCATGGTGCCGGTGTGATAAAGGTTCTCCAAGGCCAGGCCGAGGGCGGTCTCCAGCCCGGTCACGCCGAATGGACAGCGCTCGAACTCCTGCATCTTGGTGTGCCCGGTGTGGGGCGCGTGATCCGTCGCGATGCAGTCGATGGTGCCGTCGGCGAGGCCCTCGATGGAGGCGTCGATGTCCCGCTGGGTCCTCAGGGGCGGCTTCATCTTGAAGTTCGAGTCGTACCCGGGGATCCGCTCGTCGGTGAGGGCGAAGTGATGGGGCGTGACCTCCGAAGTGACCGGAATGCCGAGGGACTTCGCGTGCCGCACCATCGCGATCGAACTGGCCGTGGAGATGTGGGCGATGTGGATCCGGGCTCCCGTGTCCGCAGCCAGGATGATGTCGCGCGCCACCATCACGTCCTCGGCACACGACGGGAGGCCTCCCAGGCCCAGCCTCATGCTCTGGATCCCCTCGTGGATGTCCCCTCCGCAACTTAGGTTCAGGTCCTCGCAGTGGTCGATGACCGTGATCCCGAAGGAGGCGGCGTACTTCATGGCCCGCCGCATCAGCCCGGAGTTCATGACCGGGATCCCGTCGTCGCTGATCGCGACGGCGCCCTCGGCGTGCATCGCGCCGATGTCGGCCAGCCGCTCCCCCTTGCTGCCCTTGGAGATCGCTCCGATGGGGTGGATGTGGACGGCCGCTGTCCGGCGCGCGCGCTCCACGATGAAGCTCGTGACCTGCGCCGAGTCGTTGACCGGGAAGGTGTTCGGCATGCAGCAGACCGACGTGAAGCCTCCGGCCGCCGCGGCGCGCGAACCGCTCTCGATGGTTTCGGCGTGCTCGATCCCCGGCTCTCTCAGATGCACGTGGATGTCGACGAATCCGGGCGCGACGATCTGGCCTTCCGCCTCCAGCACCCTCGCGTCCGGGCATTCGATCCGCGGCTCGATCGCGACGATGCTGGCGCCGTCGATGAGCACGTCCCGCTTCGCGTCGAGTCCGGTCGCCGGGTCGATCGCCCTTCCGTTTCGAATCAGCAGGCGCATGCCGGGTTCCGTCCTACTCCTCGCAGACCCATTCCAGGACAGCCATCCGGATCGCTACGCCGTTCTCGACCTGGCTCAGGATCATGGACCGCTGCGAGTCGGCTACCTCGCTCGAGATCTCGCGGCCGCGGTTGATCGGGCCGGGATGGAGCACGATCGCGTCCGGCTTCGCCAGTCCCACGTGCTCCAGGGACAGCCCGTAGTAGCGGAAGTACTCGCCCTTCGGGAAGACTTCGACGTTCTGGCGCTCCAGCTGCACCCTCAGCATCATGATCACGTCGGCGTCGCGCACGGCCTCGCGCATCTGGTGGGTCAGGCGGATCCCCGGGCCGAGCCGGGTGAGGTTCCGCGAGACCGTTGTTGCCGGTCCGCAGACTACGATGTCGGCACCGAATTTCGAGAGCAGGTGGAGGTTGGAGCGCGCCACCCTGGAATGGGCGATGTCGCCGATGATCGCCACCCGCAGGCCGACCAGGGAGCCCTTGACCTCGAGAATCGTCAGTGCGTCCAGCAGCGCCTGCGTCGGATGCTCGTGGAGTCCGTCGCCGGCGTTGATCATGGCCGTGGAGAGGTACCGCGACAGGAAGTGCGGGGCTCCGGAAGCGGCGTGCCGCATCACGATGATGTCGGGATTCATGGCCGCCAGCGTGTTCAGCGTGTCCACGAGGGATTCACCCTTGGCTAGGCTGGTGCCCAGCGCGGAGATGCTGATCGTGTCGGCGCCGAGGCGTTTCGCGGCGATCTCGAAGCTTGTCCGCGTTCGGGTCGACGGCTCGAAGAACAGGTTGACGATTGAGCGGCCGCGCAGCGTGGTCAGCTTCTCGGTGCGGCGAACCGCCTTGTAGAAGCGGCCGCGCTCGAGCAGGTGCTCGATCTCCGGTCGCTGCAGGTCTTCGATGCCGAGGAGGTTCCGGGGGTTCGGGCCGATGGAATGCAAATCAGGCGCGAGCCTCTCTAGCAACCAATCATAGCGAGTTGCCGTGCAGGCAGGTCGACGGCGATGGCGGCCGCCCGGGGCGCGCCACGTCTCAGAACGGTGCGGGCCGGGCGAGGGCCGCCGCAATCGAGTCCACGAGGTGTCGTGTGGAAGAGGACGCCAGCCCGAAGTGGTTCGCGAAGATCGCGAAGGCCAGCGTCCTCCCGCCGCTGCCGCTCGCATAGCCGGACAGCGCCAGCACGTGGGACATCGAACCGGTCTTGGCGCGGATCCTACCCTCGCCGGCGGTCCGCCTGAACCGCCAGTCGAGCGTGCCGTCCCGACCGGCAACGGGAAGACTGTCCAGGTACGCCTCGCGCTCCGGGAGATTCCACATGTGTTCCAGAAGTCGCACCATGGCCGCCGGCGAGACGAGATTGTGGCGCGACAGGCCCGAGCCGTCCCGCAGGAAGAACTCCGTGGATCCCAGCCCCGCCTCGGCAAGGAACCTGCGCATGCTGGCCGTCGCTGCTTCCCTGCTGCCGATCCCGGACTCGTGCAGGGCAACCTCCCGCATCAGGATCTCGGCGTGGAGGTTCTGGCTCTCCTTGTTCACGACCCGAATCGCCTCCTGCAGCGGGACGGACTGCAGTTCGGCGATCGTCGCCCCTCCGGCCGGCGGCCGCCAGCCCGACCCCGAGCGCAGGCTGCGCAGGCGGTCGGGCAGCAGGAGCTGCGACCTTGCGCGGCCGTCGATCACGACGCCGGCCGCCTCCAGCGCCTTCTTGAGCGCCAGGGCCGCATAGCGCGCGGGATCGCTGGCGGCGAGCCGGAGTGTCCGGCCGCGGGAACGCGACGCGATCTGGCCGCCCAGCACCACCTCTCCGGGGCGGTCCCCCCGGCGCGCCGTCAGGCTGCGGCCCACATGCCTGCCCGCCATCGTCAGCGTGCGGTTCGCCAGCTCGTAGAAGCCCAGCAGCGGGAGGACGCGCACACGGGCCGGGCCGCCCGTTGCGCCCGGGAGCACGCGCACGTCGATGCGATTGTCGTTGAAGACGAGGGCGCCCACGGCGCTGCCGTATCCCTGCAGGGTGTCGGCGTGCGACCAGCCTCGCGTGTAGGGCTGCCAAACATAGCGCGAGCCGTCTCCGATCACGTCGCCGGAAACCCTGCCGATGCCGCGGTCCCGGACGGCGTCGGCGAGGCCGCGCATGGGCTGGAGGCGGTCCGGGCGGAATTCGTCGCGCTTTCGAAACGGGAGCGCCCGCGAGGACAGGTTCGGGTCGCCGCCTCCGACAAGCCGGAGATCGCCGTGCAGGACGCCGGCCTCGTCGACCTTGCCGCCGGTCGCCAGGATCGTCGTGAACCGATGGTCGGCGCCCAATCGGCTCAGGGCCAGCGCCGTGGAGAAGAGCTTCGCGTTGGACGCCGGAAGAAACAGCTTGTCCCTGTTCCGTTCGTAGACCGTCTCGCCCGTCCCGAGGTCGCGGACGAAAATTCCCCAGAGCGTCCGCCCGGCGGCGGGCCGCGCGAGGAGGTCGTCGATGACCTGGGCCGTGTCGGGCTGGGGCTGCGTCTCCTGGGCAGTCGCGCCCAGCGCAGCCAGACACAGCAGGAGGAGGGAACGTCGCGCCTGCATCCCGAACTCAGGCAAGCGTCCGCGCCGCGTCCTTGGCGAAGTAGGTCAGGATGAAGTCCGCGCCGGCGCGCTTGATGCACAGCAGGCTTTCGAGCATCGACCGCTCGGGATCCAGCCAGCCGTTGCGGGCCGCAGCCTTGAGCATCGCGAACTCCCCGCTCACCTGGTAGGCGGCCGCCGGGACGTCAAGCGCCGTCTTGGCGTGGTAGAGAACATCGAGGTACGGCATCGCCGGCTTCACCATGATCATGTCGGCGCCCTCCTCGAGGTCCAGCCTGATCTCCTTCATGGCCTCGCGGTGGTTGGCGGGGTCCATCTGGTAGCTCCGGCGGTCGCCGAACTGCGGCGCGGACTGGGCCGCGTCGCGGAACGGTCCGTAGAACGACGAGGCGTACTTGGCGGCGTAGGAGAGGATCGGCACGCGCTCGAACCCGGCTTGGTCGAGCACCGCCCGGATGGCGCCCACCCGGCCGTCCATCATGTCGGAGGGAGCGATGACGTCGGCACCGGCCATCACCTGCGACAGGGCGGTCCTTGCCAGGAGCTCGACGCTGGCATCGTTGACGACGTCTCCGTCCTCGACGACCCCGCAGTGTCCGTGGTCCGTGTATTCGCACAGGCAGGTGTCGGCGATGACCAGCAGGCCGGGCACCTCGCGCTTGAGGGCGCGGATGGCCTCCTGGACGATTCCGCATTCCTCGTAGCCGCCCGTGCCGAGGGCGTCCTTGCGGGGCGGGATTCCGAACACGATCACGCCCGGAATGCCAAGACCGGCAACCTCCCGGCATTCCTCGACAAGGCAGTCCACCGAGAGGTTGCAGACGCCCGGCATCGACTCGATGGGAACGCGCACGCCTTCGCCTGGACAGACGAATAGGGGATAGACAAAGTCGAGAGGGGAGAGACCGGCTTCCCGCACCAGGGAACGGAGTGCCTCGCTGCCGCGCAGCCTCCTCGGACGATGGACGGGGAAGGCCACAGCCACATTCTAGCGACGCCGTACTGGTTCGCTCCCGCAACGCGGCCGCACCGGTGCCGGCGGGGTAGCGCATGGCGCCCTGCAGGTCTCCGCGAACGGCCCGACCCCGTCGACGCGCCGGGATACTGCCAATACTGCGGGTCATGAGTGCGGAACCGGCCGGCATCTTGGCAGCGCGCACTGCTCTGGCGGCCCACAGCCTGCCCTCTGAGGGATGAAGCGGGCGGAACTGGCCGCGATCCGGCGAACCGGGTCGGCGCACTGGAGCGACGGCAGGCACACTTGGGGGGGATCAAGGGAGCATGACTGTTCTCCGCCGCGGATTGCGCGGCAAGGAGAAAGCGTCCCCGCTCTGAGCCCGGCCGACCCCTTGGCTGTAATTCAGCGCCCCAGCGATCGCTTGTAGGGCTTGAGGCCATGCCATGGGAGGCTATTGGGCTCCGTCCCGGTAGTAGCCTGCGCCGATCAGGGTCGGAAGGCCTTGGATCACGACCCTCTTGATCAGACTCGTCTTGACTTCGGACAGGCCCGAGGCGGGATTGGGTGCCCGATAGTAGACGAACGCCTCCCCGAAGATTTCGCCGACGCGCACAAAGTCTCGGCCGCCGAACGGATCAGCGCCGTCGGGCCGCAACTCGGAGCCCGTCGCGTTGGACCCGCTGTGGCGGCCGGCCCCGGTGAACAGGGCGTTGCCGTGCGTGTCAAGGCCGAACAGGTAGATTGAGCCTTCCCGCCATCGCGGATCCGATTCGAGGGTGACGGTACCGAAGTAGCCCTGCGTCGCGAACGCCGTCGCAGCGCAGCGGACAAGGCTCTGCAGGGTGCTCTCGCTCGGGTCGGCCTCCAGGGAGGCGGCGTTTACGGACTCGCCGTAGCACGTGCCCGGCCGAGCCGGGTCGTAGATGCCGGCTCCGACGACCGCCCTCTGTCCGTTCCAGTCGATCTCCACGACATAGGTGCTCTTCGGTTCGGACCGTCCGGTGACGAAGTTCGTGAACGAATAGTGCAGCCAGGCAGACCTTCCGTGGGACATGACGCGGTGAAGCTCGAAGAAGTAGTCGGTGCCGAAATTGTCGACGAGGACTCGGTGTCTCCCTTCGTCCTCGGGGGTGGGGGGAAACACGGGCGCGTTGGAGAGTGGCTCCCCGTCAGCCTGCGAGATCAGGTTGACAAAGATGTAGTACTGGCCGTGGCGCCAGCGCGGGTCCTCGTGGAACGCACGGTAGGCCTCCTCCTCGCCCTGCTCCTTTACGTACTCCGCCGCACACCGCACGTACGCTTGGACGTCCCGCCTGTTCCGGATTCCCAGGGCCGTGACCATGTGGTCCTCGCAGGGCGGCTCCACAGCGTCGGTCCGTGAGGCCCGGGGGTACGCCGCCCCGACGATGAGCGGGACTCCATGCGCGACAGCGCGCTTGAGCACCGCGACCTTGGCCTGGTCCCTCCCGGTGCGCGGGTCCCGGCCCATGTAGTAGATGACCGCCTCCCCGAAGGTGTCTCCGACACTGACCATGTTTCGGCCGCCAAACTGGTCCATGGGGTCACTCTTGCCGCCCCATTCGTGCAGGGCCCGGCCGTTCACGCGCACAGGGCTGCCGCTCAGGACCTGGTTGCCCGACAGGTCCATCGCGAAGACGTAGCTCGCCCCGCGACGCCACCGGGGGCTGCTTTCCAGCTCGCCCTTGGCGGAGAAGCCCTTCTCCTCCACGAGCTGCGCTGCGCAGCGGACGAACTGGTGCAGGGACGCTTCGCTTGGCGCCGTTGCCAGGGCCGTCGCGTTCACTTCCTCGGCACTGCAGGCGCCAGGGATTTCGGGCGAATAGACTCCGGCCCCGATCACCGCTCGCCGGCTGTCCCACTCGACCTCGATGACGAACGAGGCCTTCGGTTCGTTCCGTCCGGTCTGCGGGTTGCGGAAGGAGTAGTACAGCCAGCCGGAATCCACAAGCGACATCAGGCGATTGGTCTCGTCCGCAAGGTCACCACCTAGGCTGTCAGCCACGGCCGTAACGAAGGTCCCCTCCAACGAGGGGTCAGGCGGGAAGACGATCGTGAGCGGCTGGTCCGCGGCCTTCCCGATCTCGTCGACGAAGACGTACGTGGGGCCGTGCCTCCAGCGAGCGTCCTCGTGGAATGCCCTGCGCGCCTCCTCTTGACCATGTGTTTCCAGATAGGCTGCCGCGCAGTGAACGAAGGCCTGTACGTCGCTTGCCGTCTGAACGGCTCGAGCGGAGATCCTGTGCTCGGCGCACAGGGCCTCGCTCGACCCGTGCGCCGGCGCAAGGAGACACAACAGCAGGGCGGCAGTTGCAGCAAGTGTGACGATCCTCGGCATGGGGCTAGCCTAACAGTTGTTCCCATTCCGGACAAGGTCCTGAAGATTCATGATCGATGCTGGGGTCTCGTGTCTTTAGTTCATTGGGCCTATCATGCATGTATTCAGATCAAGAAATGGGCTGTGCCATTAGACTGTTTCTCACAAATCCAATCGATCATGATCTTGTGAGAGACGAGATGGAACATGGATCACATTTTATGACTTCCGATAAAGAAATCCACCATGATCACCACACAGAATGAACACAGTGAGAAACACAGATCAAAATCTCACTCTAGGTTTTGTAGTCCCATAGTCCGGGAAAATCACAACGATTATATCTCAACAACCACGATGGTATTCCGAGTATATCCGTTGGAGACAGCTGCTCCCGTGTCGAATGGAGCAAGTGATCGGTACGTCTCGTTGTCCATTGCCCGGACGATTTCGGGTGCGAAACTGGCGTTGTCAGTATTGCGACCGTGATCGCTGCGGAACGGATTTCGCTCGCTTGATGCCTTTAGCGCACCGCCGGAACGTGCCGTGCCCGATGGAATCGCGCTCCTTTGCCGACGGCACGGGCGACTGTGCCTGGGAGGCCCCGGACAGCCGCAGGACTCCCGGTCCGGCTCACGCCGGGGTCTGGTATTCTCTAACCAGATTCGGTGGCGCGTCATCGCTCGCTGCCGTCTGAGGCGAAGCAGATGTCCGGGCACTCGAAATGGGCGACCATCAAGCACAAGAAGGCTGCCACCGACGCAAAGCGGGGCAAGGTCTTCACGCGCCTCATCCGGGAGATTCAGGTCGCGGCGCGAGAGGGCGGCCCCGACCAGGACTCCAACCCGAGATTGCGAACGGCAGTCGCTGCCGCGAAGGCCCAGTCCATGCCCGGCGACAACATCAAGCGGGCGATCATGCGAGGGAGCGGACAGCTGGAGGGGGAGACCTACTCGGAGATCACCTTTGAGGGCTACGCGCCCGCCGGCGTGGCCGTGCTGGTCGAGACGGTCACCGACAACCGCAACCGTACCGTGGCGGAGCTGCGTCACATCTTTTCCAAGAACGGCGGAAACCTCGGCGAGAACGGGTGCGTTTCCTGGATCTTCCACACGCAGAGCCTGATCGTGGTTCCGAAGGAGGCCGCGAGCGAGGACGAGCTGCTCGACATCGCCCTCCTGTCCGGAGCAGACGACCTCCGGGACGACGGCGACCATTGGTCCATCCACTCCGAGCCCAATGTCCACAGCGATGTCCTCTCCGCGGTCACGGATGCAGGGATCGAGCCGCTGACGGCGGAGATCGCAAGGGTTCCGGAGAATACCGTTCGGGTCCAGGGCAAGCAGGCTGGGAGCGTCATCCGCATGATCGAGAAGCTCGAGGATCAGGACGATGTACAGAACGTCTTTGCGAACTTCGACATCGACGACAAGGAGCTCGAGGCGCTCTCCGCCTGAGTGGCGGCCGTGTTGAGGATTCTCGGAATCGACTGCGGCTCGCGCATCACCGGGTACGGGGTGATCGAGAGCGACGGACGGTCACAGCGGGCCGTGGCGTATGGTGCGATCCGGGTGCCGGCCGGCCCTGACCTGGGAAAGCGCCTTTGCGTCGTGGCCGAGGGCATCGGGCAAGTCCTGGAAGCTTGGGAGCCGGACGAGGCTGCGGTCGAGGACGTCTTTACCGGCTTGAACGTGCGCAGCGCTCTCGTGCTGGCGCACGTTCGGGGCGTGGCGATGATGTGTGCTGCGAAGGCGGGTCTCTGCGTGGCCAGCTACACTGCGGCGCAGGTCAAGGGCAGCGTGTCGGGACACGGAAGCGCAGGCAAGGAGCAGGTCCGGCTGATGGTGAGGACTCTGCTGGGCGTGCGGGAAGAGATTCGACCGCTCGACGCCTCGGACGCTCTGGCCGTCGCCTACTGCCACGCCAATCTGCGCAATTCGCGCCGGGGAAGGGGCTGAGGCCGTGCTGGGGAAATGGCTTGGGGTGGGCGTGCTGGCGGCGATGCAGCTGCTGGCGGCGGATGCGATTCGCTTTGAGCGTCATTTCCCAGGTGCTGTCCCGGAGCGCTTCGAGGTCCGCCTCAGCCAGGACGGGACTGCGGTCTACACGGAGGCCGGGGAACACGCCCTGGAGCTGCCGGTCGGACCGCGTGCGGCCGGAAGGGTCTTCGAGCTGGCGGCGAAGCTCGACTTCTTCTCCAGACCGCTGCGCAGCCGGCGCAAGGTGGCATCAACCGGACGCAAGCTTCTCCGCTACGAGTCGGGCGGAGACGTACGCGGAGAGGCCGAATTCGATTACTCCGAAGATTCCAACGCCAGGGAGATCGCTTCGTGGTTCATCAAGCTATGCGAGACGCATCAGCATCTGCAGGAGCTGGAGCGGGTCTTCCGGTTTGACCGGCTTGGCGTCAACCAGGCCCTGGTCAACCTGGACCAGGCCTACGAGCGCGACCGGGTCGTCGCCGCGGAACTGCTCGTGCCGATACTCGGCCGCATTGCCGGGCACGACCGGATTGTGCATTTGGCCCGAGCGAGGGCCGAGGGGTTGCTTGAGAAGATCCGGCGAACGCAACACGAGCAATAACTGCTAGGCAGTCAATCACTTACAGGTGAAGCGTCAGCCTACTCAGGCGGTCCGACGATGCGGTCGTAGATGGCTGCCAGTTCGTCTTGGGACGAGTAGGCGATCTCCAGGCAGCCCCTCTCGGCGCTGCGCTGCCGGAGACGGACTGGGGTTTGAAGGACGCGCTCGAGTTCCTCGATTGCGGCCGCCACGTTCGGGTCAACGGTCCGCCGGTTCCGCGGGCGCGCAGGACGCAGGACCTTGCGGACCATCTTCTCCACTTCCCGGACGGAGAGCCGCGAGCGGGCGGCGTGTTCCGCAAGTGTCTCCTGGTCGCTGGGCCGGTCGAGCGGGAGCAGCGCCCGGGCGTGCCCCATCTGAAGCCTGCGCTCGCGGACCAGCTTCTGCACGGAGGCGGGAAGCCGGAGCAGGCGCAGGTGGTTCGTAATCGACGCACGGCTCATCCCCGTGCGGACGGCGAGCTCCTCATGGATCAGGTGCAGGTCCTCGACCATGCGGTCGAGGGCCAGCGCGACTTCGATCGGATTGAGATCCTCGCGCTGGACGTTCTCGATGAGCGTGACCTCCAGGAGCTTGTCGGGCGCGATGTCGCGGACGATGCCCGGTACGGTCTTCAGTCCGGCCAGGCGGCAGGCTTTGAGCCGGCGCTCTCCGACGACGAGCGTGTAGCGGTCGCCGGCCGGGCTTACCAGGACTGGCTGGAGGACCCCGTCCGAGCGGATCGAAGCGGCGAGCTCCCGCAGGGCCTCGGCATTGAAGTCGATGCGGGGCTGGACCGGATTGGGGTCGATCCTCGCTATCGGAATCTCGATGACGGCCTGAGCCGAATCAGGTTCCGGCTTCTCAGCCTGGGGCAGGAGTGCTCCGAGCCCTCTTCCCAACGCCTGGTGCCGGACTGGTCTAGCTGATGGTTTCGCCATGTGTTGAATGGTCCTCCGTGGGTGTCTTGGAGCGCCGGCTGCGGACCCGAGCCAGGATCTCCCGGGCGGCGGCGAGGTAGGACTCGGCGCCTTTGGAGCGAATATCGTACTGGAGAATCGGCTTGCCGTGGCTGGGGGCTTCAGCGAGTCGGACGTTGCGCGGGATCACGGTGTCGAGGACGAGGCCGTTGAAATGGGCTCGAAGCTCGCTGTCGACCTGCTTCGTCAGAGTCGTCCGCCTGTCGTACATCGTCAGAAGGATGCCCTCGACCGAGAGACTGGGATTCACCGACGCCTTCACGGAGTCCAGCGTGCGCATGATCGCAGAAATGCCCTCGAGGGCGAAGTACTCGCAATGCATGGGGATGAGCACTGTGTCCGTGGCGGCCAGTGCGTTGAGGGTAAGCAGATCCAGGGCCGGCGGGCAGTCGAGAATGACGAAGTCGTGCGGGAGCGCTGTTTCCCCGCGCAGGCCGCGGAGGCGGACGGCGCGACCATGCTCAAGAGCGAGTTCGACGTTGGCCCCGGCGAGATCGGGACTGGCCGGTACGGCATCGAGACCGTCGAAGGCGGTCTGCACAATCGCATCCTGAAGAGGGGCTTCGCCAATGAGCACTTCATAGAGGCTCGGACGCGCGGCGCCCGGGAGAATGCCCACTCCGCTCGTGGCGTTGCACTGCGGATCACAGTCCACAAGCAGCACCCGGCAATCGGCGGCGGCGAAGGCGGCGGCGAGGTTGATCGCCGTCGTAGTCTTCCCTACGCCACCCTTCTGGTTGGCGATGGCGATCCAGTCGGCCACGGGCTGCCCGTCCCGTTCAGCGTACCATGACAGCACCAATGTTTCACGTGAAACATCTCCGTTAGTGTTTCACGTGAAACATTGAGTCGAAGCGTGACCGATGCTGCTCGACGCCGGAATCCAAACTTGCTGCGCTCCGAGCCTCTTGGATGCGATTCACAGGTCGCGATTCCGCTCCGGTCTGGCAGGAAGTGCTGCGGCGGGCGTTCAGGCTCGCCAACGATGCCGGGATCCAGAGGTGAACGACCCGACCCGCCGCCCACCGGGAGGCTTGGCCAGGGCTCCTGGCGGCCTCCGCCGCAAGTTGGGGAAGACTGTAGGGTGCACTGCCTGCTAGCAGGCGCGGGCGGCCAATGCGCAACGCTCGTGCGGAACTGTGACACCGGCCCGCCAACTGGGTGGAACGACTGAGACCATCGTGGGCCAGTGCAGGACTCTACGGACAGGACTGCATCCTTGGACCAGACGGGATGCGCGGACGCGTCTCCGGCGCCAATGCAACGCCTGCCGGCCCAGCTCCCAACCACTGTTTTCAAAATACGAGGAGTTCGGTTTCAGTTGCGGGAAACGCTGAGTCGATCATCACAGGCAACATTAAGGAAATCGTGGCGGGCGAGCTCGTCTTCGACCTCATTCGCATCGTCAAGCCAGCCAGCTGGCCAAAAGGGGGACTACTGCCATGGCGACGTTAACGATCCATATACCGGATGTCCATCGAGATCGTTTGGCGGCGATGGCTAAGCAACGCGGCGTGAGCATGAACAAGCTAGTGGATGAACTCTCCATCCGGGCGTTGACCGAGCACGACACCGAGATGCGTTTCCGACTGCGAGCTGCCCTAGGGGGAGTCGAGCGCGGACTTGCAGTGCTCGACAAACTGGATCCCATGTATTCGCCAGCCAAAGACCCGTGAGGCTCGGAAATCTTGCACTAGGCTGTTGTGGGACTGAGCACTAGGACCGCGGCACGAACCTCGAAGGTGTCGGCGGCCGCTTCGATCGAAAGAATTTCATACTTTAGTGGTTTCTGAGAGGGGACCATAGGGGATAGTGTCGGCGTGGACCTTGCCACGCACGAATTCCCAATCGGAGTGGTTCACCGCTTATCTGCTACGAATCGGACTGCGAAAGGTCTTTCAGGGGGGAGCCGGCCTTGGACTCCGGGGCCGGGCGGCGCCACGACCGCTTGCCGCTTGGCGGCCTTGCGCCGTGACGAAAGTTGGGGCATCGCCGCCTTTCCTCCCACATGGATGAATACGTGAGCATCAAGGCTCACGCGACGGGGTAACAAGAAGGATAAGCCCTTTCTTATCATATAGTTAGAATTGAAGAATCGAAGACCCACCGGGACCTCGCCGAGGCTTGCGAGCCCCAGGCCGAGGCACAGCAGCAACTGGCGGAACTCATGGTAGCGCGCCACACTCTGGTCGAGGCTCTCGAGTCTCTGAGCAAAGCTTCGACGGAGTATGGCGAAGAGGCGAGGAACAGCATCAAGTCGAGCATCGAAACGCTGCAGCAGGGGATCACGGGTCTCGACGCCAAGATCGCGACCCTGATCCGGAGCGATCAGGGGCTCCGCCGGCGCTCGGAGATCATCCAGTCGGTGCCCGCTTGCGGCCCCGAGACCCCCGCGGCGCTGTGCGGGGAGATGCCGGAGCTCGGCACCATCTTGTACCGTGACCCGCGCAGCAGGGATCCAAGGTCGGCATGGGATTCGGCACGACCTGCGGACGGGTCGGTGCGTCCGACCCAATGCTCTGCCGGACGGGCAGAGCGGCGTGCCCGTCAGACGAGGCTGGGCGCGCTTGCAATTCTGATCGCCGCCCAATCCGCGGTCAGTCGCCGTCCGCGTCACCGACCAGCCTCTCCCAGCCACAGCCGCCGGGCCGTGCTCCAGGGGACGTCCCGGCTCTCCCAGGCGCGGAACAAGGCGTCATCAGGCTGGTCCGTTCCCAGAATGGCCACTCGCACGGCCCGGCCTGCCAGATCGGGCAGAACCCGGGACGGGGCAACCGCCCTGAGCAGCGCCCAGTCCGCCGTACCAGTCCAGTCTGCGATCCGGCAGGCGGCGACCCGCACATTCGGCAGATCCAACGAGGCCTGTCGCAGGAATGCCGCCTTCCTGCGTTTCGACTCGACGAGTGTGACGAGGGACTCGGGCCGCAGCACCGCCACGGGGAGTCCCGGGAAGCCCGCCCCCGAGCCCACGTCGACCATCGATGCGGCCGGTGGCAACTCCCTGTGCACGAACGCCGCCTCGCCAAAGTGCCTGCGCGCGACCTGGACCGCCCCTGTGATCCGTGTCAGGTTCATGCGGCGGTTCCATCGCTCCAGGAGTGCATGGTGGGCCGCGAGCCGCTCGATCTGGCTGTCCGACGCGGCGATGCCGATCTCGTCAAGCGCCGTGCGCAGCGCACGTTCGAACGTCGTCACGTTCCCAGGTGCATGTCCAGAATCGTGAGGGCGGCCGGCGTGATGCCGGGGATCCGGCCAGCCTGTCCGAGAGTTCGCGGCCTGACCCTTTCCATCTTCTCGACGACCTCGTTGGAAAGACCCGGAAGGCCGCGGTATCGGAATCTCGAGGGAATGCGGCGGGATTCAGCCCGCTTCATTCGATCGATCTGGCGCCGCTGTCGTTCGAGGTATCCCGAGTACTTGAACTCGGTCTCGATCGCTTTCCAGTCGGCTCTTCGGAGACCGTCACCCAATCCGGCCGGAAACACGTGGCGGAGCTGTTCCAGGCTCACCTGCGGGCGCCTCAGCAGGAGTCCCAGGCTCACGCGGCCGCCGCTGGGCGGCGAAATCTCGCGAAAAACGGGGCTCGACAGCGCGGGCCTGCACTGCTCCAGGAACCGTGCCACGGATTCGCGCGCCCTGCGGGCGGCCTCGAAGCGCTCCCAGTCCTCGTCGCGGACGGTGCCGGCCCGGCGTCCGATGGGCGTGAGGCGGCTGTCGGCATTGTCGATTCTCAAGTGCAGGCGGAATTCCGCCCTGGACGTGAACATCCGGTACGGCTCGTCCGTGCCCTTCGTCACCAGATCGTCGATCATGATTCCGATGTAGGCGTCCGTGCGAGCCAGCACGATCGGGTCGGAGCCGCCGAGGGCGCATGCGGCGTTGATGCCCGCGAGCAGCCCCTGGCCGGCGGCCTCCTCGTACCCGGTCGTGCCGTTGATCTGTCCGGCCAGGTAGAGGCCCGGAATCCTCTTCGTCTCCAGTGTGGGAAGCAACTCGGTCGCGTCCACGGAGTCGTACTCGATCGCGTAGCCCGGACGGATCATCTCCGCGCGGTTCAGCCCCGGCACCGAGGCGACCATCGCCGCCTGGACGTCGATCGGCATGCTGGTTGACATGCCGTTGACGTAGACCTCGTTCGTGTCGAGGCCCTCGGGCTCGAGGAAGATCTGGTGGCGGATGCGATTGGGGAACTTGACGATCTTGTCCTCGATGGACGGACAGTAGCGGGGGCCCACCCCCTCGATCTGTCCGCTGTAGAGCGGGGAACGGCGCAGGCTCTCGGACAGGATGCGATGCGTCTTCTCGTTGGTGTAGGCAATGTGACACTCGATCTGCGGTCGATCGATCGAGTCGGTCGCGAACGAGAACGGAGTGGGCTCGGCGTCTCCTGGCTGTGCCTCGAAGGCCGTCCAGTCAATCGTCCGCCCGTCCAGCCGCGGCGGAGTCCCGGTCTTGAGCCTGCAGCATCGAAACCCTTTGTTTCTAAGTACTTCACCCAGCATCACCGACGCCGGCTCCCCGCTCCGGCCCGCCGGGTAGGTGCGTTCGCCGATGTGCACCAGACCGTTCAGGAAGGTTCCGGTGGTGATCACCACCGCCCGGGCCGAGAGCCTCCTGCCGTCGAGCAGATCGACTCCTGCAATCCTTCCGCCGTCGAGAACCAGGTCGATGACCTCAGCCTGCTTGATCTCCAGGTTGGGCTCGCCCTCCAAGAGCTGCTTCATCCGCACGCGGTACTGTTTCTTGTCGCACTGGGCGCGCGGCGACCAGACCGCGGGACCCCGGCTGGTGTTGAGGAGCCGGAACTGGATGCCGACGTCATCGGTCACCCGGCCCATGATGCCGCCCAGGGCGTCGATCTCCCGGACCAGGTGGCCCTTGGCAATGCCCCCGACGGCCGGATTGCAGGACATCTGCGCGACCAAGTCGAGGTTGAGCGTCGCCAGGGCGACCCTGGCGCCGATCCTCGCAGCCGCCACCGCGGCCTCGCAGCCGGCGTGGCCGGCGCCCACCACGACGATGTCGTACCGCTCCGACATGCTGCTCCCCCTGTTATTCTAGGCAGTTGCTGCGGGCCTGCTAGGCCGGCAGGCGCCAGGGCGGCCGATGAAGGTACTAGTCGTTGGTGGGGGAGGCCGCGAGCACGCAATCGCCTGGCGAATCGCCCAGGATCCGGCTGTGCGTCAGGTCTACTGCGTGCCCGGCAACGCAGGCGCAATGGCGGACGTGTCCTGCATTCCCGGCAACATCATGGATGCCCGCGAAATGCTCTCGCTTGCAGCCTCCCTGGGCGTTGACCTGACTGTGATCGGACCGGAAGCGCCACTGGTCGAGGGGATCGCGGACACGTTCCGGTCCGCAGGGCATGCGGTCGTCGGCCCATCGGCCGCCGGCGCGCGGCTCGAGGGCAGCAAGGCGTTCGCCAAGGATTTCATGGCCGATAACGGCATTCCCACCGCGCGCTCCGCGTTGCTAGAGGACCTGGCGGATGTGGAACGCACGATCGGGCGCTTCGGCTATCCCGTGGTGCTCAAGGCCGACGGTCTGGCCGCCGGAAAAGGCGTGGTCATCGCGGAGGACGAGAAAGCGGCCGGTCTCACGGCGCGCGAGATGCTGACAGGCCAGATGGTCGGCGGCGCCGGCCGGCGGATCGTGGTGGAGGAGTGCCTTCGAGGCGTGGAGGTCAGCTTCATCGTCCTCAGTGACGGCGCCTCGTTCTGCGCTCTTCCCGTGACCCGGGATCACAAGCGGGCCTTCAACGGGGATCTCGGGCCGAACACCGGGGGCATGGGAGCCTACAGCGACGCCTCGATTCTTTCCGAGGAGATGCGTGGCCGCATCGTCGAGAAGGTCGTCGAGCCCACGCTGGCCGGCATGCACCGCCGGGGCACGCCCTTCGAGGGGTTCCTCTATTGCGGGCTGATGCTCACGGACGACGGGCCGAAAGTTCTGGAGTTCAATGTCCGGCTGGGCGACCCGGAGACGCAGCCTCTTCTGTACCGCCTCGAGGGTGGCTTTGCCGAGTGTCTCGCCGGCGCGGCGCGGGGCGCATTGGACTCCTCGCTCGTCCATGCCTCCGACCTGTCCACGGCCTGCGTGGTGATGGCCGCGGGCGGATATCCGGGTGCCTACCCGAAGGGCAAGCCGATCCGCGGCATCCGCGAGGCGGAGCAGACCGGGGCGAAGGTGTTTCACGCCGGAACCGCCTTCTCGGGCGGGCTTCCGGTCACCGCCGGCGGCCGCGTGCTCGGTGTGACCGCCCGGGGCGAGGGGCTCCATCGGGCGCTTGACAACGCCTATGCGGCCACGCGACTCGTTCACTTCGACGGGGTTCACTACCGCACGGACATCGGCCGGCCCGGTTACCAGGACGACAGGGCGGGGAACTGAGGAAGTCAGGGGCCATGCGGGTCGGTCTGGTCGGAACCGGGGCAATTTCCCACAAGCACGCCGAGAGCTATGACGCGATCGGCTACGATCTCGTGGCCTGCTCCAACCGCGGGCGCGCGAAGGGGGAGGCATTTGCCGCGAAGTACGGCTGTACCTTCGAGCCCGACTACCGGGACCTGTGCGCGAGGGCCGACATCGACTATGTCGACGTATGCACCTTTCCGGATTCGCATGTCGATATCTGCCGTGCCGCCGCTGACCGGGGCAAGCATGTCCTGCTGCAGAAACCCATGGCCCTGACGCTGGCCGAATGCCGGGAGATGATCGAGATCTGCCGCAAGGCCGGCGTCGGCCTCGGCGTAGTCAGCCAGCACCGCTTCGACGAGTGCTCGATGTTTCTCAGGAAGGCCATCGAAGACGGCCGCCTTGGCCGGCTCCTCCAGGTCGACGGGTACGTCAAGTGGCATCGGCCGCAGTCCTACTACGATCCTCCCGGCAAGGGCGCCTGGGCGGTCGAGGGCGGGGGCGCTCTCATCAACCAGGGCATTCACACCGCCGACGTGATGCAGTACCTCGGCGGACCGGTGAGGCTCGCCTACGCCCGCTGGCAGCTCGCCGCCGCTCACCGCATGGAGTCCGAAGACCTCGTCAACGCGGTCCTCGAGTACGAGAACGGTGCCGGAGGCGTTCTGCAGGCCGCGACCGCAGTGTGGCCGGGATATCCCGAGCGGATCGAGGTCCACGGCGTCCGGGGCACGGCAGTCATCACCGGAGACCAGCTGACCGCCTGGGACGTCGAGGGCGACGCCGGGGACGATGCCCCGCTCTCCGCCGGCGTCGATTCCGGGGCCGCGGATCCGATGGCGATCTCCATCGAGAACCTCCAGCGCCAGTTCCGGGACTTCGGCGCGGCGGTCGCCGGCGGCCGCGAGCCGCTTGTCAGCGGGGAAGAGGGGCTGGCCGCGCTGCGGCTCGTCCTTGGCGTCTATCAGTCGGCCCGCGACGGCAGGCCTGTCGAGCTGTTGTAGCGGGAACCCCCGGACAGGGACTATAATTTCCAGATAGGGCTGTGCGGTGTCCCGCGGTGATGCGGGAAAGGCCGGAGCCATTCCGGCGATTCTCAACGACTGGGCCGTGCAACCCTTTTCTGACCATGGAGTTAGGCATCATCAAGAAGCTTGAGGCGGATATCCGGGAAATCGAGTCGGAGCTCCATGACAGGCTTCCCAAGGAGATCCAGACGGCCCGCGAGCTCGGGGACCTCAGCGAGAACGCCGAATACGCAGCAGCCAAGGAACGGCAGCGCCTCCTCGGGGCCAGAATGACGCAGCTGACCCAGCGGCTCGCGCGGCTCAAGCTGATCGACCTCTCAAAGATTCCGACCGACACTGTGGGCCTGGGCTCCACGGTGGTCCTTGAGGATCTCGACACCGGCCACGAGATCACCTACCATCTCGTGACAAGCGAGGAGTCGGACGTGCCGGCAGGCCGCATATCCACGTCCTCGCCGATCGGCCGGTCGCTGCTCGGGAAACGGGACGGGGATATCGCGGAGGTGCGCACGCCCCGGGGCCGCAAGGAGTTCGAGATCCTCAGCCTCGCGACGATCCACGCCCGGTAGCCGGGGGAAAGCAGGGCGCACGCTATGTCGTTCACAAGGGCAATCGGCAAGGCCTTCGGCCTGGTGCTGACCCAGCTGGTGCGCCTGCTGACGCTCAGCGGCGTTCATCCCAACGCCCTGACGCTGATCGGCCTGGTTGTCAACGGCGTCGCCGCCTGGATCCTCGCCCGCGGGGAGTTCCTCTACGGGGGCCTGGTCATTCTCTGCGCCGCGGTGTTCGATCTGACGGACGGAGCCGTCGCCCGGAACGCCAACAAGGTCACGCGGTTCGGAGCCTTCCTCGACTCCGTGATGGACCGGTATTCGGACCTGATCATCCTGACCGGTCTGCTGGTGCACTACGCCCGCATCGACCGGTTCAGCTACATCGTCCTTACGGCGGTCGTGATGATCGGCTCCGTGCTTGTGAGCTACAGCCGCGCCCGGGCGGAGAACCTCATTCCGTCCTGCAAGGTGGGCTTCCTCGAGCGGCCCGAGCGCATCGTGCTGCTCATCATCGGCAGCCTGTTCGACAGAATGGCGGCAGTCCTGTGGGTCATGGCGTTCCTCTCCAACCTCACCGTCGTGCACCGCATCGTCCACACATGGAAGGAGAGCCGGCGGGTGCGGCAGGCCGAGCACGCCGCCGCCGGAGCCGAGAACCAGGACGCCTCGCTCAACTCGGCGCCGGCCGGTCAGGCCGAACTCCAGGAGGGCTACAGGTCCGCCTGAGTCCCCGAGGTCCGTCGAGGCCTACCGGAGCAGCCGGTTCAGGCTGAATGCGGCGCTGATCAGCCCCAGATGCGTGAACGCCTGCGGGAAGTTGCCCAGAGCCTGCCCGCTGGGCCCAATCTGCTCCGCATACAGGCCCAGCGGGTTGGCGTAGGTGAGCATCTTCTCGAAGATCAGCCGCGCGTCGTCGATGCGGCCTGCCCGGGCAAGGGCCTCCACCAGCCAGAACGTGCACACGCTGAATGTGCCTTCCGATCCCGACAGGCCGTCGCCGGCCCCCCTGCCGATCTCATAGCGGTAGACGAGCGAGTCGGAAACCAAGTCCTCCATCGTCCTGTCCAGCGTGGCTAGCATGCGGGGGTCGGACGGCGAAATGAAGCGCACCAGCGGCATCAGGAGGTTGCTCGCGTCCAGGGCGTCGGCGCCGTAGTACTGAACGAAGGTCTTCCGGCGCGGGTTCCAGCCGTTCTTCATGACGGACTCGTAGATGCGGTCCCGGGTGCTGCGCAGCCACTCGCGGTTGTTCGGCAGGCCGCGCTTGAACGCCAGTCGCAGACCGCGGTCGAGCGCCACCCAGCACTGCATCTTCGAGTACACGAACTGCCGCCGCGCGGACCGCACCTCCCAGATGCCCTCGTCCGGCGACTCCCAGTGGCGGGCCACCCACCGCAGCATCCTGCGGATCCTAATCCAAAGGTCGTACGACACGGGCGTGACCCACTTGTCATAGAGGTAGACGGAGTCGATCAGCTCGCCGTAGATGTCGAGCTGCAGCTGCTCCGCCGCCGCGTTGCCGATCCGGACGGGGCCTGACCCACGGTATCCCTCGAGGTGCGGCAGTTCGACCTCCGGGATCTCCGGCGTGCCGTCGATCCGGTACATGATCTGCAGCGGCCCGGTGAGGGCCTCCTTCTCCTGCACGCGGGTCTCCAGCCAGTGCATGAAGTTGGCCGCCTCGTCCTGGTACCCGAGTCGGAGAAAGGCATAGATCGTGAACGCGGCGTCCCGGATCCACGTGTAGCGGTAGTCCCAGTTGCGGACCCCGCCGATCTCCTCCGGAAGACTTGATGTCGGCGCCGCCACAATCGCGCCCGTGGGTTCGAAGGTCAGCAGCTTGAGTGCGAGAGCGCTCCGCTCGACCATCTCTCGCCAGCGGCCTTCGTAGCGTCCCTTGCTCAGCCACATGCGCCAGAACCTTGTCGTCTGGCGCAGAGCCTCCTCGCCGTCCGTCCGCTTTTCCAGAATGTTCCTTCGCCTGCCCTGACGAAACGCGAAGACCATTCTCTGGCCCGGTTCCAGTGTGAATCGGGCGTAGACGCCGCTGCCGTTACGACGCAGGGGGACCGGGCTCTGGAGCGCGAAAGTCGCCCCGGGGCACTCGAAGACCGCGCCGCCCTTCCGCACGAAGACCCGATGCTCCGACCGCGCGTAGTCGTAGGCCGGTCTGCAGTCGAGCCGGCACGGCAGCGTGCCCCGGACCGACTGGACGATCCTCAAGATCTCGTGGTGCTCCTTCGGCGCACCGTTCGGAGCGATGGGCATGAAGTCGATGACTTCGCCGACTCCCTCGTGGCTGAGGAAGCGGGTGATCAGGATGTTGGTGTCAGGCTGATACAGCTGGCGGCGGGAGCTTTCGTGCCGCGTGGCGATCCTGAAGAATCCGCCCTTCCGCTCGTCGAGAATGGAAGCGAATACGCTTGGCGAGTCGAAGTGCGGCAGGCAGCACCAGTCGATGGAGCCGTCGTTCGAGACCAGGGCGACGGAATGCAGGTCGCCGATAACGCCGTACGACTCGATGGGCTTGTAGGGCATGGACTCCGGGAATGGTGCGACAGGTGGCCGGCCGGCTCGAACGGCGCCTTGTTGACGGCGAGATTCTACCAAGACAGCGGTCCGGCAGCGCGAGCGCGGGCCTGTGATAGACTCCGGGAAACGGTCGCTGTTTCCGCGGCCGCAGTGCCCGGCTCCGTCCCGGCCGAGGTGTTCCCGCCGTGCTGCTGAGGCTAGAGAAGCACCTCCGAGAGGCCCTTCGGACCCACATCGCCAAGCGCTTCGGAGTCGACGAGGACGTCGTCCTCGAACAGCCGAAACAAGCCGGCCACGGCGACCTGGCCACGCCGGTGTGCTTCGGCCTCGCCAGATCCCTGCGGCGGCCGCCGCGCATGATTGCCGCCGACCTGGTGGCGGACCTGCCTCCCGTTCCGGGCATCGAGTCGCTCGAGGTGGCCGGGGCCGGATACATCAACGCCCGCTTCGACCGTGGAGCCTATGCGGAAGGACTGCTCGCCGGCGAGGACGAACCCTGCGGCGAGCTGTCCAAGGCGATCGTCGAGCACACGAACATCAATCCCAACAAGGCGGCCCACATCGGCCATCTCCGCAACGCGGTCCTAGGCGACACGCTCGTTCGCATGCTTCGGGCCCTCGGCCGCCCGGTCGAGGTGCAGAACTACATCGACAACACGGGCGTTCAGGTGGCGGACGTGGTCACGGCCTTCCGCCACCTGCGCGGCATGGGGGCCGAACAGGTGAAGGCCCTGGCCCGCGATCCGGACGTGGCGTTCGACCACTACTGCTGGGACCTGTACGCCGAGATCTCCCGCCTGTTCGCCTCCAAGGATCCGGCCGCGCTAGCATGGCGCGGCGAGACCCTCAAGGCGCTCGAGTCCGGCGAGGGGGAACTGGCCGAGATCGGCGCGGCCGTCGCGGATTCCATCGTTGCCTGCCATCTGGCGACGATGGGGCGGATCGGCGTGTCCTACGACGTGCTTCCGAGGGAGAGCGAGATCCTGAACCTCCGCTTCTGGGCGTCGGCGTTCGAGATGCTCAAGGCTCGAAACGTGATCCGGCTCGAGACGTCGGGCAGGACCGCGGGATGCTGGGTGATGCCCGCCGCCACGTTCGGGGCGGCTCCGAACCGCCGGGAGTCAGGGCAGGGAACCGGGAGCGACCTGGAGGTCGAGGCCGACAAGGTGATCGTGCGGTCCGACGGGACCGTCACGTATGTCGGCAAGGACATTGCCTATCAGCTCTGGAAGTTCGGGCTCTTGGAGGGCAAGGACTTCGAGTACGCGCCGTTCCGTGCCTCCGATGCGTCCGGACCCTGGGTGACGACTGCCGAGGGCGGCTCAGAATGCGCGCCGCAGTTCGGGGGCGCTTCCGAGGTCTTCAACGTCATCGACGTCCGCCAGTCCTACCTGCAGGACGTGGTGCGGGCCTCCCTGCAGGCTCTTGGGTTCCCGGAGCAGGCGCAGCGGAGCGTGCACTTCTCCTACGAGATGGTCGCCCTGTCTCCGCGCTGCTGCGCCGAGCTCGGCATCGAGCTCAGCAAGAAGGAACGCTCGCGGCCCTACGTGGAGGTCTCGGGCCGAAAGGGGCTCGGCGTGAAGGCCGACGACCTGCTCGACCTGCTCGTCAGCACGGCCCTCCAGGAAGTCGAGAGCCGGCATGAGGACCTGGATAGGGCCGAGTGCTGGGCAATCGCGGAGCGCATCGCCATCGGCGCTCTCCGCTACTTCATGCTTCGCTTCACGCGCAACACGGTCATCGCGTTCGATTTTCAGGAAGCGCTCGCCTTTGAGGGCGAGACCGGCCCGTACGTCCAGTACGCCGCCGTGCGGGCCCGGAACATCCTCCGCAAGAGCGGACAGCCCTGCGGTCCTGATCCGAAGCCGTCGCGCGAGGCCTTCGCCCGCCATCTCCAGGACGAGCAGCTCTGGCAGCTCGTGCTGGCGGTGTCGCAGTCGCGTTCGACGCTCGTCCGCGCCGGGCAGTCCGGCGAGCCTGCGCAGGTCGCCCGCAACGCATTCCAGGCCGCCCAGGCGTTCAACAACTTCTATCACCAGACGCACATCCTCACCGAGAAGGACACCGGGCGCAGGGCCGTCCTGCTGGCGATCGTGCGCCTCGCGCTCGACGAGCTCACCTGCCTGATGGACCTGATGGGGGTGCCGGTGCCCGAACGGATGTAGGCGGGGAGGCCGACATCCGGCGTCGCGCCCGCGTGCTAGATTCGGACCTGATGCGCTGCCGGGCGATCGTCGACTTGGGGGCGCTCGTGCACAACTTCCGCCATCTGTCCGCCCTCGCCGGCGGCCGGACCGTTCCACTGTGCGTCGTCAAGGCCGACGGGTACGGTCACGGCGCGCTGCCTGTGGGCAGGGCGCTCGCAGCCGCCGGCAACCGCCATCTCGCGGTCGCCACGCTGGAGGAGGCGGCCGAACTGCAGGACGGGGGCCTTGACGGCTCGATCCTCGTTCTGGGCGGCTTCGAGCGTGGAGAGGAGCGGGAAGCCGCGCACCGGGGCATTGAGCCGCTCGTGGGGTCGATCGGACAGCTGAGAGGCTGGGCCGCCGAGGCTCGCCGATTGCGTCGCCGGCTGCCTTGCCACCTCCTTCTGAACACCGGGATGAACCGACTGGGAGTGGACCTCGATCCCCTGGACCGTGAAGGCACGGCGCGGTTCCTCGAAGTGCTGGGCGGTTGCGACTGGCTCGATCCTCGCGGGGTTGCGATGCACTACGCCTCATCGGAGGACTTCGAATCCGGCCAGGCACAGCGGCAGGCGGAGCTGTTCGGCAGGCAGCTGGCGGTGCTCCGGGACGCCGGGATCAAGCCGCGGCACGTGCATGCCGACAACACTGCCGCCGTGATGTACAGAGGCGTGACCGTGCCTCGTGGTCGCCGGGCTGCGGCCATGGTGCGACCCGGGCTCGGCCTCTACGGATACGTCAAGCCGCCGATTGGCCGCAGCAGTCCCTCCGGGCGCCAGCTGCGGCCCGTTCTGGAATGGCGGGCGCGCCTGTGTTCCCTGAGAGAGGTTCCGGCGGGCTCCCCGCTGGGGTACGGCGCGACGTTCGTCGCCCCAAGGCGGATGCGGGTCGGCGTCCTGTCCGCCGGCTACGGGGACGGGCTGGACTGGCGCCTGTCGAATCGCGGGGCCGTGTCCGTCCGCGGGTCCCGATGCCCGATCGTGGGCGAGGTCAGCATGGACTTCACCATCGTCGATCTGGCGGCGGCTCCTCGCGCCCGGGAAGGCGACGAGGCGGTGCTGCTGGGCGCCGAGCCCTACGATGCCCAGGGCATGGCCGCGCTGACGGGAGGCATTCCCTACGAGCTGCTCTGCAGAATCTCGGCTCGCGTGAAGCGACAGTACGTCAATGGCCCGGCTGGCCAATCACCATGCTGACCTGGTTGCTCAGCCTGCCGCCGGCCCGAATCGACAGGCTGGCGCTCCCCGGACTTGCATCGGACGGGACGGCAACCTCGACGATGTAGATTCCAATGTATCCGGGAGCCAGGTGCGAGGCGACGACCCGTGCGGGACTGCCTGCCAGGAACGCCTCGACGACAGCCATCGTGCGCGGCGGGTCGTCCAGTCTGGATGGCACGCCCGCGGGCCAGGACGGCGCAACCTCTCCAAGGCCCGTCGCCATGACCAGGACGCTGGCGCCGGGCCGGGCCGGCCGGCTCCAGCCGATCAGCCCTCCAGTTCCGGCATCCAGGATCAAAGGCTCGCCGGAGACGATGAACACCGCCGGCGAGACCTCCCGCAGCGGCAGTTCCACGACATGCCTCGGTCCGCCGACATCGAGGTGCAGCTGCAGGGACCTGCCTTCGACGTCGAACGGCACCTGCAACTGGGTGCGGTCCAGTCCGGCATCGAGGATGGGCACGGGGTGTCCGTCCGCGTTGGCCCGGACCGCCCGCGCCCCCAGGACTGTGAGCAGGCTGCCGGGTGCGACAGGCCGCGCCGTCAGGTCGGCGGCGCTGAGGACACGCAGAGCCCGGTCGGCTTGGGGCGTCCGCGTCCAGAAGATCCCGTGTCCGGGCATCGCGACGTACAGTCGGCCGCGCAGCGGCTCGACGACCAGATCGGCGATCTCTCCGGCGGGGAGGTCTCCCGCAATCCTGGTCCATGTGCCCGTCGGGCTTGGCTGCCGCAGATCGACGTGGGCAAAATAGATGCCCGCGGGACCGGCCACGTACGCGGTGCTTCCTTCCGGATGCCCCTGCACGGAGGTCCAGGCCGATTCAGGCAGGTTCCCGCTGATGTCGAGCCAGGATTTTCCGCCATCGGTCGAGCGCAGGACCCGCCTGCCCGCCAGGGCCAGGCCGGTTGTCGACGTGCCTGGTTCGGCCCACAGGCGGGTGATTCCTTCACCGTCGGGGTCCGTCCAGGAGGGCATCCAGGAAGCCCCCTCCTCGTCCGACACCCACAGACGGCCGTTCGAGGTTCCGGCCCAGAGGCGGCCGTTGGATGCGAACGCGGTGATCGCATGCTGGGCGCATGCGTGCGGCTCGCCGGCGCACGCGGTCAGGTCGCCGGAAATCGGCCTACCGTCTTTCCAAACGCGACGGGACACCTCGTATCCGGGCGGCGCCAGAGGAGTGCCGAGGGCCTCGGCCTGCTGGGGCTCCGGCACGGGGCCTGCCCGAGGCCGGACCTGTGAAGCCCGCCAGACCGGTCCTCCCGCCGTCCGGACGAGACCGAGCGCTCCGAACCGCGGGGATTCCGGAGTTGGCGTGGTCCCCGAGACGGGATTGCGGAACCGCGCCCGGGGGAAGTTGGGAAGGCTGCCGTTGAGGCTGGCCCACGTCTCGCCGGCATCGTGGGACTTCCAAAGCCCCATCGAGTTGCCAACGACGATGAACTCGGGATCGGCCGGCGAGATGGCCAGCACTGCCTGCCAGCGTCCGATCACGGACTCGCTCCCGAGAGCGGTCAGGTTGCTCCACTCGCCCCCGCCGTCGTCCGACCGGTAGAGGTGCTCGCCGAGAGCGTAGGAGACGCCCGACCTGTAGGGATTGAGCAGCACTGCGGCCGGGCTGTTGCCGAGGGTTCCGGAATCGAGGGCTGCCCGGAGCTCGAGGTCATCGCGGGTCCCCCGGAGCCAAGACAGGCCCGCATCTTCGCTGACCCACAGCGAGTCGTCCTGCAGCGAGGCGTACAAGCGATGCCCGTCGGCGGAGAACCACGCGTCCTCGACCGGTCTCCCGACCGGTCCGGCGAAACCCGCCGCAATGCCCGTTCCGCCAATCCTCTTCCATCCAGCGCCCTGCAGCGACCATGCGGTGGACAGGGCGACTGCCAGGACCACGGCAGTGCGTACCGTCCGACTGCGTTGCGAGCACATGAACAGGCAGCTCCGACCGGTTCGGAAGCCGCTCTACCTAGCGTAGCCCCACCTCGGGAAACGGGCTCTCGCCTATAATACGGCGGATGTCGAAAACGATCCTCGTCGTGGTGGCGCTAGCGGCTTGGACGGGAGCGGGCTGCAGTACCGGCGGCGACGGCTCGATCGCGGCTGCGGACGAAGCTGCGCAGCGCAACGCCGAGGCGATCCAGAGTTTTCCGTTCCGGTCGGCGCCGCCCGTCGACATTTCGGGCATGGTTCTGATCGAGGGCGGCGAGTTCATGATGGGCACCGACGAGGGGTTTCCATTCGAAGGCCCCTCGCACCGCGTCTTTCTGGATCCGTTCTACATGGACGAACACGAAGTGACCAACGGCCAGTACGCGATGTTCGCCGAATTCACCGGGCATGTCACCGAATCGGAGCGGCTGGGCTGGTCCGGGGTGTTCGACCCCAGCCGGAACGGCTGGACCAAGGGCGACGGCGCCGACTGGCGGCGGCCCCACGGCCCAGGCTCCACACATTTGGAAATGAAGGACTATCCGGTGGTGCATCTGTCCTGGCTCGACGCCGCCGCCTACTGCGACTGGCGCGGGGCTCGCCTGCCGACCGAGGCCGAGTTCGAGTACGCGGCGCGAGGGGGGATCGAGGGAGCCGCGTATGCTTGGGGCGACGAGCTCGCCCCCGGCGGGGTGCACCAGGCGAATCTCTGGCAGGGGACTTTCCCTGAGGTGGACCGGACACTCGACGGCTACGGGAGCCACGCTCCCGTCAAGAAGTTCCCCCCCAACCGGTACGGCCTCTACGACATGACGGGCAACGTCTGGGAATGGGTCTACGACTGGTACCACCCGGCATACTTCGCCAACTCGCCAGTGAAGAATCCCCGCGGCCCGCAAGGCGGCGAACAGAAGGTCCAGCGAGGGGGGAGCTGGCTGTGCAGCGAGAACTACTGCCAAGGGTACCGGGTGGCTGCGCGGATGCTGACGGCTCCGGATTCCGGGCTCAACAACCTCGGCTTCCGCTGCGCCGCGAACGCGGAATAGATGGCCGGCCTGCAGGACTATACGCGTCGCCCAGTCGTCAGGCAATCCGCTGATGGAATCTATCCAAGAGATTCACAAACGTCGGAGTGAAGCTCCAAGGCTCGATCTTCCTTGCTTCCAGGATGCTGGCTTTGGAAAGAAATCGAACTTCCGCGATATGTTCGCTGTCCACATCGACCTGACCGCTGCATGAGGCGCTGAACAGGGAAACGAACTTTCCGCATTTTTCATCCTCCATGAATGTCTTGCCAAGCATCGCAACGCGATGCAGGGAGACTCCCAATTCCTGCCTCGCTCTCCTTTCAATCGCCTCGCGGTAGCTCTCCCCTGCGCTGACGTACGCAGCAACGGAGGATCCCCAGCAAAGGGGGTGCCGTTTCCTCGTCGGAGCCAGCCTCTGCAGGAGTATTTCGGATTCTTCGTTGAGCAGGAAGAGATGGGCGACCCTGAAGTTCGCTCCCACTCGAAAGACCTCTGCCCGTCGAACCGTTCCCACCACGCTGTCCGTGCGGTCAACTGCATCGAGAACCTGATCGGTTCGGAAATCCGAGCTGGAGAGTGACATGTGGTTTCTGACAGCGCCTGTCAGTCTGGACTCATAGCATACGACAGCCTGACCGTTCTGTGACTCAGGGTTCCGACGGCATCCCGGGCCTCGATCCGGTGCAGAGCTGCGCAAAGCGGTTGCGCGGGTAGTCGCGACTGTGAGCGAGAAGCTGAGGCAGCGACACGCGGCGCCGGCCCGCCAAGTCGCCTCAGTGCTCGGTGTTTCGCGGCAAGCTGCCAGTCAGCGCCTAAGCGGAAGTGCGGTTCGGAAGCATGAACGGCTCGCGACCGTGCTCCTCACGCGGGAGGCTGCGGCTCGAAGCAAGGAGACGCGAGTTTGACGCCGGCACCTCCGAGCCTCGTCAATCAAGGCCGGATTCCGGGCCCTCCGGTTGGAACCTGGCTTGGCCGACACAACGGAACCTCGGAGCCAGTGGACAGGAAACCTCCGCGCATCGTGGCGATCAGTCAACCATGAACTATGCCGAAGCGCCGACATTGCCCATGCCTGCCGTAGCTCACGCTCCGCAATTCTCTCGTTCGGCCGGGCGGAATCGCCTGACACAGCATGTCTGTTCGTATTGGAGTCGTCTGGCCTTCAGTCGGAACGGTCGGATCTCGGACGAATTTGCCTGCAGGCAAAACTAACCTCGGCTGTTTTTGCCTACGGGCAAAACTTCTTGTATTCTGACGGTCATGGAGCGTCGGTACCTCGCAGGCCAGGTCGAATCGGACCTGGTCCGGAAAATGGTGTTCGTCGCAGGTCCCCGGCAGGTCGGCAAGACGACACTGGGCCTCTCGCTCCCTGGGGCTCGCGCCGGATATCTGAACTGGGATGTCGCCGAGCATCGTGAGCGGATTCTGCGACGCCGGCTCCCTCCGGGGACGCTCTGGTTCTTCGACGAGATTCACAAGTACCGGACCTGGCGGAACTACCTCAAGGGACTGTACGACGGTCGCGCTCGGGGGCAGCGGATTCTCGTCACGGGCAGCGCAAGGCTCGACTGGCCCCGCTTTTCCGGAGACTCGCTGCAGGGTCGCCATCACCTGCTCCGGCTGCATCCGCTCTCCGTCGCCGAACTGGGCATCACCAGAACGGTGGATTTCACCCAGCTGCTGAGGCTGGGCGGCTTTCCCGAGCCGTTCTTTTCAGGCTCGGAGGATGAGGCCCGGCGCTGGTCGCGAGAATACCGCAGCCTCTTGGTGCGCGAGGAGGTTGTGGCGCTGGAACGGGTCCAGGATCTCGGGAATCTTGAGCTGCTCGCACTGCGCCTTCCCGACCTCGTCGGGTCGCTGCTGTCCCTGAACGCCGTGAGGGAGGATCTGCAGGTCAGTCACAAGGCCGTCGGGAACTGGATGAGGGTGCTGGAAAGGCTGTACGCGGTGTTTCGCATTCCGCCCTTTGGAAGCCCGAGGATTCGGGCGATCAAGAAGGCCCCGAAACACTACCATTTCGACTGGTCGCTGGTCCCGGATGACGGCCCGCGGTTCGAGAATCTGGTCGCGAGTCACCTGCTCAAGTGGGTTCATTTCCAGCAGGACACGCTGGGGCGCGACCTTGAACTGCGCTACTTTCGGGACAGGGATGGCCGGGAGGTCGACTTCATCGTTTCCGAGAGCGGCCGGCCGGTTCTCGCAGTCGAGTGCAAATGGTCGGATGCTCGGCCCGGTCGCAGTCTCCGCTACTGGAGAAAGCGGTTTCCCGACTGCCCGGCTTGGCAGCTGACAGCGAACAGCACTGCGGACTTCGTGACTCCCAGCGGAATTCGAGTCTGCCACGCCATGGAGTTCTTGAAGGGACTGGTCTAGTTCCAAATACGATCCTTCAAGGAAAACGGCATGGGGCGCCGTCGAACGTCCTTGCCGTCACCGGGCCGCCTGTGCGATGAGTTATGGGACAGCGGCGTGCCATGGCGCCGGGTTCGCTCTCCCCGATGTTCAACCAGTTGCCATGCTCCGGCGCGGAATGGAACCCGATGCGCCCGGGCAGTCGCAGCTGCGCTCGACCGGCCGGCCCAGGTGCGGCCGGCCGCGTGCTGCAGGGGCGCTTGGCGCCCCCTCGGGCTATTGGATCGAGGAGCGGGCTGTCGGCACGACGCGGGTAACCACGCTGCGCTCGCGGTCCAGGAAATCCGGAATCTGCGGGGCGATCTCGTTCTTCCAGAATTCGCTCCCGTACACAGCCTCGTACAGCCGCTCGCGGTCAGCCTCGCTCTCAAAGCGTCGAACCCAGAAGAAGAGCGAGTCATCGGACTCGCCGCGGAAGCTGCCGATCACGACCATGCCCTGGGCGGTCTGGAACGGGATGATCTTCTCCTCCATCAGGCGGACCCATTCGTCCATCCTGCCCGGGCGCACTCTGTACTGCCGCAATTCGAAGAAGGCCATCTGTGTCGCTCCGTACGTTCCGCGCCCGGCCACCGGTTCTCCGCGGGCGCTGCGAACAGGAATCCACGATACCAGTTCCGAACGGCACGCCTCCTGCAGCTCCCGCGCTCCCTTGGCTTGCGACCGGCGAAGGCCAGAAACGACCACTCCAGCCCGACCAGCGGGAATCGCGAGATGCCCTCCCGGATCCTCGCCGTGATTCCGATGCTGTCCCAGCCAGTGCTGGTCGGATTCCGCCGGCCGGTCAGATTCCCGAGCCCGCAGTGGATGACGGCTGCGCAGCCGTTCACCGAGACGAGCAGTCGAGGCGCACGGTGTTCACCCGGACAAGGTCGAAGACCGCGCAGCGCCGCTCACGGGAAAGACCGGGGTCGAACGGGACGACAACCGTCCGACGTGCGGATGGCTGGCGTCCCGCAATCCGGCGATTGCGCTGGCGTGATGCCGGTCAGGCTACCTCTTGCGCCTGGGGCGCCGCCGTCTCCTGGGAAGCCTTGGCCGCCGCCTCACCTTCGGCACCGGGGCTAGGGCGAGCAGCTTCTCCTCCATGATCTGGTCGGCCCGTGCCAGGAAGTCCTCGTTCGCGATGATCCCCTTGTCCACGTCAGCCAGGATGGCCCGCTGCGCCTTGTACTCGGGATTCTCGATTCCGATCTTGCTCTGCAGCAGCCGCCAGGCCTTGCGCCGCTCGATGCAGAACAGCACCAGCTGGCGGGAGATCTTCATCAGCACCGGGTTGTTGCCCTTGGCGGGAAGCGTCTTGATGTAGACGCCGAAGTCCGGCACGTAGGCACGGTGGCTCTTGTCCAGGTGGTGGCGCTGCACGATGTCGTCCTGGGTGAGCCGCACGAGGATGTTCTCGAGCGGGATGAGCCGCTCGGCCTCTTCCTCCTTGATCTTCTTCAGGTGGTTGCGGAAGCGCGCCTCGGTCGCACACCAGTGCGCCACCGTGTAGCGGTACATCTCCCGCGTCTTCTTGAACCTCGCCTTGTACCAGTCCCCTTTCGGGTTGGGATTGCCCTTCAGGTCAAGCGCCTCCTTGTAGGTCTCGCCCAGCTGGGGATTGAACACGAACTCCGGCGCGCCGCGCGAGTCCCTCACGCGCTGCGCCTGGTCGAGCGCCATGTCGTCGCCCACGCCGTGCTCCGGCTGACAGGTCGTGAAGCACTGCAGGAACGCCGTGCCCCGATACTCCAGCGAGTCGAGAATGGCGCGGAAGAGCTTGGGGGCGTTGGCGATCGAGACCTGCGCCACGAAGGGCGAGCCGTGACCCGCGAGGAACGTCTCCGCGACGGTCTTCTTCTCGACGCACTTGCCCTGGCTGGCCGCGCCGAAGGAGTTCATGTCGCCGCCGCCCAGCATCGGCGTCGAGTCCGAGTTCTGGCCGCCGGTGTTCGAGTACACCTGCGTGTCGAGCATCAGCGCCTTCACGTTCGGGCGGTTCTGCAGGATCATCTTCGACACGTTCTGGTAGCCGATGTCGCCCATGCCGCCGTCGCCGCCGACGATCCAGACCTTGGGCATCTCGTTCATCTCTTCCGCCGTCATCAGGTTGTCGGAGAAGTGCGTGAAGTCGTAGTACGTCTGTTCGTCGATGACGTCGTCCCACTCCAGGATCGAGGTTGCGAGCCGCTCGGGAATCACGGAGCGCCGGCCGTGGTCCATGATGAAGCTCTCGCCGATCAGCCAGCCGATCGTCGCGCCGTCTTGGAACAGGGAGTTCATCCAGGGGTAGGGGTGCGGATTGTTCGGCGGCGTCGAGCCGTACACCGTGTTGCAGCCCGTGTGCGCGGCCATCGCCATGACCGACTGCCCGTTGGGGAGCCGGCCGTCGAGTGCCTGCAGGTGCTGGTGGTTGAACGCCTCCTGGCGCATGATCGCCGTCAGGGCATCGATCATGTCCTCGTTCGAGATCGGGCCGTGGGCCTCCAGGCGGGCCGTCGTGTCCTCGTCGGTGTCCCCGCCGAGGCCCATCAGAAGGTGCGCCACGGTGCGGACCAGCAGCTCGTACTGCCCGGGGTCGCGGGCCTTGAGCCACTCGAGACGGACCGCGCCCTCCGCGTCGAGCGCGTTCGCCTTCTGCCGCAGCCGGTCGGCCTTGGCATGGAAGATCGGCCGCAGGTAGGCCTCGGTCACGCCGGCGATCGCCCGCAGGATGCTCTTCTCGCCGCAGCCCGCGCAGGCGCCGTCGCCCGAAACGAGCGCGTCGTAGTTCCGCCGCACCATCATCAGGTTGCGCAGGGTCGCGGTCTTCGAGTCGGTGGGATTGGCGTTGTTGTACAGGCCGAGGTACTTCTGCGACGTGTCAGGGAGCAGGTCGAGGAATGCCGTGCCGGTCTCGTGGTCGGCGTTGACCTCCTCGGTCTCCTGCACCATCCTCAGCGCGTCGTGGTCGCCGCATGCCGTCACGCAGGCCGCGCACCCCTTGCAGAGATCGGAAACGAAGATCGAGAAGATGCCGCCGGTGCCGGGATTCTTGCGCTCGGGGATCTTGAAGATCGCGTTGGTCTTCGAGTAGGCGAGCGGCTGCTTGTCGATGACCCGGAAGAACTCGTCCTTTGCGCTTTCCGCGAAGCCGTTCAGGTTGTTCGTGACGTCCCGGATGATGGCCGGAAGCGGCATCTTTTCCTTGGCCGCCACCGCTTCCTGCATCGCCGTCCGCGTCCGGCGCTCCATCTCGGGCACGGCCGCGAGCATGCGGCCGCGCTCGACGTCGTCGGTCACGTAGTTCGCGATCGCCGTCCGCAGGACGGTGTCGATGTCCTGGGAGCAGTTCGGAAGCGCCGTGTCCGGGCAGACGGAGATGCACTCCATGCACTGGGTGCAGTTCTCCGGGATGAACAGCGGAGTCTCGCGCCGGGCCACGTACTTCGAGGCCGTGTCGCCGGTGCCGGCGGCCATGATGCTCATCGCTGCCAGCGGCGACGCGGGCTGGTCGTAGCCGTAGTCCGACCGGAACTCGTCGTCGAAGCTGGAGACCTGGGTGACCGGCGTCCGTTCTCCCTGTCCCTCGGGAATCGCATGCGAACGGCATGTGGCGCACCCGCCGTGGCCGTTGGACTCCGTCAGCACCGGCAGGAGCGGCACGCCGCGGAGCGTGGAACGGTCGGCCGCGTCGAGAGCGCCTACCGGGATCTCGCGGACGCGGGTGAAGCCCTGCGTCATCACCTGCATGTTCGATTGCACGACACCTTCGCCGTACTTCCCGAACTTCTTCCGGTACTGCTTGAGCACGACGTCCTCGAACTGCTCGCGGCTGATCTTGAAGTCCTGGAGCAGAGGGGAAACGGAGAAGAAGGCTCCGAGGAAGGCGTTGCCCTGCATGCGCAACTGCAGATCCGGCCGGTTGGTCGCCGCGCGGGCGATGTCGAAGCCGGGAAGCGTGAACATGCGGATGTGGCTCTGGATGATCTGCGTGCGCGCCCAGACGGGGAGCCGCTCCCAGGCGTCCTCCGGCTCCTCATCGGACTCCCAGATGAACGCCCCGCCTTCGGACATGCCCTCCAGCGGGTTGCAGTGCGTGAACGCCTTCGGATCGCAGCAGAGAACGACATCGACGTGCCGCAGGTCGCAGTTCACGCGGATGCGCTCCGGAGCGACGACCAGGAAATAGGACGTGGGCGCGCCTTTCTTCTCGGAGCCGTACTTGGGATTGGCGCTGACGTGGATGACCTCCTTCGGCCGTCCGTACTCGTCGACGTCCGGGCTCCGCTCGGAGAGGAAGTCGTTGAAGTCGCCGATGATGGCGCCCAGATTCTTCCCGGTCGTGATGGCGCCCCAGCCACCGATCGAGTGGAACCGCACGGCAATCGCCCCCTCCGGCAGCAGCGACGGGGTCTCGTCCGCCACCACCTCGTACGGATGGGGGACGCCGAGCACCATGAAGGACTCGCCGTCCGCCGCCGTCCGCCCGTCCGTCCGGGCCCGCTCGCCGACGGCGTACTCGTACGCCCCGATGATCTGTTCCGGCCGGAAGTCGCGCGAGCCGAGGCCGTAGATCCCGTTGAACAGGCGCGGCATCCGGTCGGGGGAAACCTCCGGAAAGCCGCGCACGACCGGGTGGCCGCTGAGCTTGAGCGCCTTGTTCAGGGCCGTGCGGGTGTCGCGCCCCATTGGGTTGTCGCCCGCCATCGGCTCGTCGGTCCGCTCGATGATGATGGCGTTGCGCTTGCCGGCCAGGGCCTCGACCACGGCCCGCTCGGGGAAGGGCCGGAAGACGTTGAGGTGGATGGAGCCGACGCTGGCCCCCCGCGTCTCCCGCAGGTAGTCGACCGCCGCCTCGCAGTTCTCCGCGGCCGAGCCGAGCGACACGAACACCGTGTCGGCGTCGTCGGTCCTGTATTCCGTCACCATCCCGTAGTAGCGGCCCGTGAGGCGGCCGAAGTCCTCGTAGGCGTCCTCGAGGAAGTCGAGGATCGGCTCGACGAAGTTGTTGCGCCGGGCGACCACGCCCTGCATGTAGTGCTCCTGGTTCTGGACAGGCCCGAGCAGCACCGGATTCGTCAGGTCGATCATCTTGGGCACGCGCAGGCGCGTCGGCCCGAACAGCGTCCGCTGGGATTCGGTCGGGCACTCGATGACGTCGTCGGGAGCCCCGAGGAACTCCCGGATCAGATCGGACTCGTGGCGGTAGAAGGTCCTTTCGAGATGAGACGTCAGGAAGCCGTCCTGGACGTTCATTCCGGGAGTCAGGCTGAGCTCGTTGACGCGGCGCAGGATGAGCGCCTGGTCGGCGGCCTGCTGCGCGTCCTTGGCGAACAGGATGGTCCAGCCCACGTCCAGGGCCCCGTAGACGTCGTCGTGGCCGCAGTGGACGTTGAGCGCGTGCTTGGTGAGCGCGCGCGCGACGACCTCGACCACCATCGTCGAGGCCTTGCCCGGGGCGTGGTAGTACTGCTCGATGCCGTAGACGATGCCCTGGCCCGACGTGAAGTTGACCACCCGCCGCCCGCAGACGGAGTAGGCGATGGCGCCGCCCTGGGCGGCATGCTCGCCCTCGGCCTCGACGGCCAGCGTGTTGCGCCCGAAGACGTTGAGCCTGCCCTCCGCGAAGGACTGCTGATAGAGCTCCCCTCCTTCCGTGGACGGTGTGATGGGGTAGAAGATCCCCGCGTCCGCGACGCGGGCTTCCGTGTGGTACGAGACGAGCTGATTGCCGTTCGCGGTAATCCGTTCGCCCGGATACTTCGGCAGTGAGCTCATGAGTCGTCCTCCTAGACCTGTTGGAGCTGTCCGGCTGCACCGTGCAGCCGCACAAATCCCGTGATCGGGGCGGCCCGGAAGACGGACCTTCCCCCGATAAGTATGATACAGGTGCGGGAGCCTCCAAGCAACGAGGCGGCCCCGCGAGGCAGGTTTGTACGCCCGCGCCCGCTCCGTGGCCCGGGGCCGCTCGGCCCCGATCCGGCGCACGCCGAAAGAGGGATGCCGACGCCCCTAGGTGTCCGGAAACGGGCGCGGCCGCCCGGTCAGGGCAGGTGCATGACCACCATCTTCGTCTCCGTCATCTCTTCGACCGCGTACTTGGGGCCTTCCTTCCCGAAGCCGCTCTCCTTGAGCCCGCCGTATGGCATCAGGTCCGCCCGCCACTGGGAGCCCCAGTTGATGTGGATGTTCCCGGAGTCGACCTCGCGGGCGAAGCGCATCGCGTTGTCGAGATTCTCGGTGAACACGGCCGCGGACAGCCCGTAGTTCGTGTCGTTCGCGCTTGCGATCGCCTCATCGACGGACTCGAACCGGGTGAACCCGACCGCCGGCCCGAAGAGCTCGTCGCACGAGATCCTCATGTCGCTTCTGACGTCCGCCACGATGGCGGGCTGGACCACCGCGCGGTCGCGGGCGCCCCCAGCCACCAGCCGGCCCCCCGAGGAGGCGGCGTCGCGGATCCACTGCTCGACGCGCACCGCGTCGTCCTCCCGCACCATCGGCCCGACGTTGACGCTCTCGTCCAGTGGATTGCCCGTCGTGAGCGCCGAGACGCGCGGCTGGAGGCAGTCGAGAAGATCCCCGTAGACCTTCTCGTGGGTGAGGATGCGCTGGGCGCTGATGCACACCTGGCCCGCATTGGAATAGCCGGTCGCCACGATGGCGTTCGCCGCCTTCTCCAGGTCGGCGTCGGGCAGGACGATCACGGGAGAGTTGCTGCCGAGCTCCATCGTGACCTTCTTGAGGCCGGCCGCCCGGCAGATGGCCTCCCCGACGTCCCGGCTGCCGGTGAAGCTGATCTTGCGGATGCGCGGGTCCGCGCACAGCTGGCGCCCGATCTCGCTGCCCGAGCCCGTGACGACCTGGATGGCCTCCGGCGGGATCCCCGCGTCCAGCAGCAGCCGGGCGAACTTGAGCGCGACCAGCGGCGTGTCGGTCGCCGGCTTGAGGATGGCGCTGTTGCCGGCGGCGAAGGCCGGGCCGATCTTGTGGCAGACGAGGTTCAGCGGAAAGTTGAACGGCGTGACCGCGAGCACCACGCCGCACGGCACGCGAAGCGTGAATCCGAAGCGGTTTCCGGTGGCTGGAGCTCCGTCCAGCGGCACGACCTCGGATCCGAGGCGCTTGGCCTCCTCCGCCGAGCAGACGATGGTCTCCCGCGCGCGGTCCACCTCCATGCGGGCCTCGGCGATGATCTTCCCCTCTTCCAGCGTGATGGTCCGGGCGAGGTCCTCCAGCCTCTCCTCCATCAGTGCGGCGGCCTTCATCAGCAGGTTCGAGCGCTCGTATCCGGACATCGCCTTGACCCGCTTCGCGCCGTCGACCGCAAAACCGACCGCCCGGTCGATGTCCGCGCCCGAGGCGCGGGGGACCGTGTCGACCTCGCTGCCGTCGAAGGGGTTCAGCACCGGGATCGCACCCGAGCCTGCGGCCCAGTCCCCGGCAATCAGCATTTCCATTGCGTGCCTCCCGCGCCCCGGTCGGGCGCGAATAAGAAATCATGCCCAGTTCGCGCCGGGCTGTCAAGCAGGTCCGCGCCCAGGCGGGCGCACCGCAGGTCAGCCCCGCGCCCTAAAGCCCGCTCTCATACAGGCCGAAGCGTCCCCACGCGGCCGACGGGCTGCGCACCGGCCTCGCCCCCGGAGTTCGGCCTGATTTCGGCCGCTGGCGTTCAGAACCTCACCCGCAGTCCGAGCTGCTGCTGGCGCGGAAGGCCCAGCGTGCTGGTGATCTTTCCCACGTCCGGACTCGAGAAGTTCGTGTTCGGCGTCCCGTACGACGGATGATTGGTCGCATTGAAGACCTCCCAGCGGAACTGCAGCCGGACCCGCTCGCTGATCTGGAAGTTCTTCATCAGGCCGACGTCCCAGTTGAAGATCCCGTCCTCCTGCAGCGAATTGCGCCCGAGGTTGCCGAACGTCGGGTTGCCGCTGGCGTCCACCGGGACCTCGAACGCCGCGGTGTTCAGCCACAGGTCGGGCGACGGGTTGCTCAGCCGGTGGTCGCCGACGACGTTCGGGCGCCAGGCGCCGACGCCGTTGGTGCCGAGGTTCGCGGTGGCATTGGCCAGCGTCAGGTCGTAGTACTGGCCCGACTGCATGCTGAGGATGCCGGTCATCTGCCAGCCGCCGAAGATGGCGTCGAGCACGCCGCCGCGGTTCAGGTACCTCTGTCCGTTGCCGAACGGCAGGTCGACGATGTAGCTGTTGACCCAGCGGTGGTTGGTGTCGTTGGTGGAGGGGCCGCGCTCGCAGGCGAAGCAGGTCAGATCCTGCGGACCGCCGTTGTCGCCGGAGACGAAGAGCTCCTGCGTCTGGCTCATCGCGCGCGACCAGGTGTAGGCGCTGGTGAAGGTGAACCCCCTCGAGAAGCGCTTCGTAAGGGTTGTCTCCAGTCCGTGATAGGAGGCGTGCGCCGCGGGCGAGCGGAAGGTCAGCCCGTTCAGCGACGGGAAGTACCGCCGGCGCTGGCGCGCGGTGCTCGGCGGGCCGATCCCCGGCGCGTTGATGTTGTAGGAGAACTGGATGTTCGAGGAGGTTGAGCCGACGTACGCCGTCGTCAGCGCCATGGTGTCGTTGAGCTGGCGCTGGACGCTGAAGTTCCACTGGTACACCATCGGCATCGGAAACTCCTTCGACCAGGTGCGCATCACCGAGTTCCTGGGCAGATCGTCCACCGAGGTGACGGGCGCGTTCAGGTCTCCCAGAAAGTCGGAAGGAAAGCCGTCCTTCAGCAGGAAGATGGGCGCGGACCCGCTGCCGCGGGCGTTGACGGCGGCCACGAACGGGAAGTTGCGCAGCATGCGCGCGCTGGCCCCCAGGCCCTGCGAGCCGCCGTAGAAGACGCCGCCGCTAGAGCGGATCGTCCAGTTCGGGCCGGGCTGCCAGGCGAAGCCCAGGCGCGGGGCCCAGTTGTTTCTGTCGAAGCCGATCAGCGCCCGGTTCTCGATGCTGTCGCCGAGCTCGCCGGCGCGGATGACGCGGCCGAAGTCCGGACCGGGCTCGAACACGACCCGGTTCATGCGGTCCTGGTGCTCGATGTAGGGCGTTGTCAGCTCGTAGCGCACGCCCAGGTTCAGAGTGAGCGTCGGCGTGATCTTCCAGTCGTCCTGGAAGTAGAACATGTAGCTGTCGAACGTCATGTCCGCGTCGATCGTCGTTCCCGAACTGCCCCGGTCGACCCAGCCGAGCAGGGCGTCTCCGAAGGCAATCCCCGTGTAGCGGCCGTTGAAGCGGAACGTACCGGTCGCCTGCTGGGAACCCAGGATGTCGGCGAAGTCGTGCCGGATGTCGGCCCCCATCTTCAGGCTGTGGTTGCCGCGGATGACCGTGAGGTTGTCGAGGAACTGCCAGGTCTGGCTGACCTTGCCGTTCGGCAGGTTCGGGCTGCCGCCGAGACCGAGGTGGGCCAGCCCTCCGGTCAGCTGGATGCGCGGGAGTCCCAGGATGGACGGATCCTCGTTGAGGCCCTTGAGTCCGAACTGTTCGTTGAGCTCGGACTGCGGAGCGGCCTGCTGAACCTTGTTGACCTTGAGCCACTTGTAGCCGAAGCGCACCTCGTTGATGAGGGTTGCCGAGAAGACGTGGGTCCAGGATGCGGCCAAATGGTCGCCGTCGTTGTCGTCCAGGCCGCGGTCGTTGCCGACGCCGCCCCTCGCGATCCCCTCGAGCGGCGCGGCGCGAAGGTTGTCGTAGCGGTAGTGGCTGTAGCGCACGAAGAAGTTGTCGCTGGCCGAAACGGTGTGGTCGTAGCGGAAGTCGAGCTGGTCCCGGTCGGTCTTCCAGGGGGGGTTGTTGACGAAGTTCCGCCGGGTGTTGTCGGCGAAGTTCGGGCTCGGGTACAGGGCGGCCAGCTGCTCGAACGACGAATCGAACCGCTCCGACGGGATGGTCTTGTTCGGGAACAGGCCGCCGAGGGGATCCTTGAGGTCGCCCAGGTTCGCCGTCTGGCTGAAGTCGCCCGAGCGCTCGGCCTGGGTCGGCACGATCACGATGTCCGACTGCGACTTGCGCAGCTTCCATGCCTCCCAGCTGGCGAAGAAGAAGGCCTTGTTCTTCCGGACCGGACCGCCGAAGGTCGCGCCGAACTGGTTCTGGCGCAGGACCTCAGGGTCGGCCTTGCCGTCGCCGTCGCGGTCGTTGCGCGCGAAGGCTTCCCGGGCGTCGAAGAAGTCGTTCCGCATGAACTCGTAGACGCTGCCGCGGAATTCGTTCGTGCCGCCGCGGATCGTCACGTTGACCACCGCGCCGGCGTTGCGGCCGTACTCGGCCGAGTAGTTGCTGGTCTGGATCTTGAACTCCTGAACAGCGTCCATCGACGGGATCATCGCCTGCGCCTTGCGGTCCTGCTGGCCCATGATCGTCGAGTTGTTGTCGATGCCGTCGATCAGGAAGTTGTTCTGGCCGGCCTGCTGTCCGTGGCTCAGGAAGCCGCCCCCGAGCCGCGCGTCGCCCAGGGGTCCGCGGTCGCGCCCGCCGATCTCGGGGACCACGCCGGCCGTCAGCTGGGCGAGCGACTGGTAGTTGCGGCCGCTGATGGGAAGATCCTCGATCTCCTGGCGATCTACGGTGTAGTCAAGCGTCGCCGATTCGGTCTGCAGCAGCGGCGTTGCGCCCGTCACCTCAACGACCTCGACGAGGCTCCCGACTTCCAGCGTGAAGTCCAGGCCGATGCGGTCTCCGGCGTGAATCTGGACGCCGGATCGAACGGCCGTCTTGAAGCCGTCGGTTCCCACCGAGATCTCGTACATCCCCACCTTGAGGGGCCCCGAGACATACGTGCCGCTGGCGTTCGCCTGCTTCTCAACCGTGATTCCGGTGTTCATCTCCAGGATCGAAATGTTCGCGCCGGGGACAACCGCCCCTGTGGCGTCGGTGATCGTGCCCGCTATGACCCCCTGATCCTGCTGGGCCGGCATGGACGGGGCCAGCAGGAGGGCGACAACGAGGCTTGCGCCGACTCGGTTTCTCATGGTCCACTCCTTCTCGTTTCTGTTCGGATCGCTGCACGAGCGACCCCATCGGAGGAAAGATTCGACATCGCCGCTGACGGACCGTTCACCGGGAAAGAACCATTCCCCGGCCTCGGCAACTTCTTGCCGTTCCGGGCGTCGGGAAGAGCTTTCTGCTCGGCGACCGGCACATCCAGCGTTGTCACTATTCTCAACCCGAGCCCGGTCAAAATTCGAGCGAATCCGAGCGGATCTCCCAAAAATCCCAAGGAGCTTCAGCCTTGAGGCGGCCGCGCGCCAATCGGACGCCGCAGCGGACCACCGTTTCGCACATTGGTTCAGAGGTCGGAACTCCCGCGCACTTCCCGAAGGTCCCCGCTGCCCGACAGCCAAGCCGACAGGGCCGCGTGCTGCTCCCGGCGGTTGTTTCCCATCCGAACGCGGCGGGCCGCCAGCCGGTGGCTAAGCCGAGGCGCGGACCTCGGGCAACGGTGCGATCTCCAACTTCCCTGACTTGGGTTCCCTTCCGGATTCGGCAGAGCTCGCGACGAAGGCGGCCCTCACGCGGCGGGCGGGACCAGCTGGATCCTCGGGTGGCCGGTCCGGCCGGGCGCATGATCGTCCGACTCCTCAACCCTCCCCTGCCAGTGCGTCGATCGGTTTGCCGCCTGTCTCCTCCCACCATGCGAGTACGGCCCTGCGCATCTCTGCCACCCGCGGGGCGTGTTCCGGTCTGGCGGCCAGGTTGGATTGTTCCGTCGGATCGGCGTGGAGGTCGTACAGGTCTTCGGCGCCCTTCCGCCTCGCGGGATAGTCGGTCTCGATCCATTGGATCCGGAAGTAGTCTCGGTTGCGCGAGGCGACGACGTTCTGCACGAAGAAGATGTACTTCCAACGCTCTTCGCGAAGGTAGAGCGCGTAGATGTCCCGCTCGGGCCGCTCGTCGTTCTCTGTCACGAACGCCGGATAGATCGCGCCGAACAGGCGCTCGCGACCCTTGGGCGTCTCGCCCTCGATCATCGGCCGCAAGCTGTTCCCGGCCGCGGAGGCCGGGGTCTTCGCGCCGGCGTAGCTCAGAATCGTCGGATAGATGTCCAAGGTGCTGATCAGAGCGTCGAAACGCTGCCCGCCCTTGATCCCGGCGGGCCAGCTGAAGAACACCGGCGTGCGGACGCCCTTCTCGAAGGGCGAGCCTTTCGACACCAGGCCATTGCACCAGCCGTTGTCGATGACGAACACGAACATCGTGTTCTCGTGGACTCCCTTCTCGTGCAGCTTCCGTTCGAGCTTTCCGACTCCGTCGTCCAGCCACGCCTCCATCGCCAGGCTCAGGTGTTCCTTTTCCCGGAACGATTCCCGACGGTCCTCGGCGATCCACGCAGGCACGGGAATCTCGTTCCTGTCGAACAGCGCGAGGTACTCCTCCGGCGGATCGTGCGGAAGGTGGGGGATCTTGGGAGCCCACCAGATGAACATCGGTCTTTGCCCCCCGACCTCGTCGATGAACGCGAACAGTTCGGCCTGTCCCTCGCGCACGAACGTGTCCGCCGATTGGCCTATGCCGTGCGTGAAGCCCATTTCCCGGGGATCGCCTTCCCAGTACTTGCCCTCGACGTAGGTCGCGTAGCCGGCGTCCCTCAGGAGCCTGGGCAACGAGTTCGCCGGGTCAAGCTTCTTGGTTCCGAAGTTGTGGTACACGCCTGTCTGGTGGGGCCAGCGGCCGCTGAGGAAGCTGGCCAGTGTCGGGTGGCAGCGCGACATCGGCAGGTGCCCGCGCGTGAAGACCGTGCCCGCCCGAGCCAGCCGATCGAGATTCGGCGTGTGCACGAACCCGTTGCCCATGAAGCCCAGGTGCTCGTTGTCGTGGTCGTCGGAAATGATGAAGACGATGTTCGGTTGCTCGCCGGCAAGGACACAGCCCACCAACGGCGCAGAAGCAATCACGGCAAGCAGGACCCAGACGTTTGTCGCTTGCTGAAGAAAACCGCTCATTCATTCACCTCGGCTCGGGAGTGAGCACATTGTATTCCCAAGGCACCCTCCTAGGAGCGGACGCGTCCTGAGAAAGCCGCTGTGTAAAGGACGGGAAGCCGGTAATGCTCGCCCCTCGACCGAGACGAATCCGCGAATCGCGCCCTTGGGGCCGTCTGTCGCGCCGCGGACTGGGCGCTGAGTGCGTCACAACGTCGTCGTCCAACCCTCCTGACGTTCAGACCGTCTCGACCCATGCGTGGATTCCGGGCACCTTCGCGAGCGCGGCGTCGCACGTCAGCAGAGTTCCTCTAAGCGCCTCTGCGAGCGCCAGATATGCTGCGTCGTAAGCGGTCGCGTTTTCCCGAAGTTCCCAAATCCGGTCGGCGAGCGCCAGATGAGCGTAGCGTTGGACCCTCAGATCCGCGAAATCCTCAAGGGCTTCGCCCGCACGGGCAGGCGTCATCTGCCCGGACTGCACAAGGCGGCGGAGCACATGCAGAACTTCAAGGTCGATCAAGTGTGGCGCATGGAGCGTTTCGCCCTTCCGGCCGACGATTCGCGCAACTTTCTCGCCGGCTGTGGTCGCTAGGAGGAGCTCCACAGCGGCCGACGCATCGACGACGATCACCGGCGTTCGCGCTGTTCCCGAATCAAGTCCGCAGGCCTCGGGCGCACCGATACTCGCTCCCGGGATCTCAACCGCTGCATCAGCTCGTCGGTCGTGGGACGCTCGAGTCCACTCTGCAGTTCGGCGAGCGCGTATGCTGACAACGACATGCCAGCTAGGGCAGCTCTTGCCTTGAGCTTGCGATGCACCTCGGTCGGCACATTCCGCAACTGAATCATGGTTGCCATGCTTCTAGTATGAACTCATCGCAATCGCATGTCCACTCCCTTCTCGCCCGCAGGGCCGCCGTCCCGGTCGCGACCCGCCGACGCATCGAGTTTCGAAACAGTTCGTGGCGCGGCTACGATTGCCTGGGTGGAGTCTCAGTCCCGGAACGGCCGGAGCCGCCGCGATGATCGGAACAGACGTCGACTCAGCGTTCAAACGGCCACGTGACTGGGACCGTACTTGCCGGAACGAACGCTTTGCCCTGCAGCAGTCAGCGGACCCGGCCTGCCCCGCTATTGCGGCCCCGGGTCGAGCGGGACGTAGTTGGCCGCGTCGGAGGCGTGATAGTGATTCGGCAGGAGTTCGGTGAGGCGGCGTCTCTCCTCGGGCAGGTCCCGGAACTGCATCACCTTCTTGCGTGAGCGACTTTGCGGCAGCATCGCCGCAAGCCTCCGCTTGGTCTCGGCGTGCTCTGGCACGTCCGCCAGGTTGTGCCACTCGTTCGGGTCGTTGTCGTGATCGTAGAGCTCTTCACCGTCCGGATAGCTCGTGAAACGCCAGCGCTCGGTGCGGACCGAGTTCCTGTCGGGCCCCATGGAGGTGATTGCCGGCTGGTCCCACTCGGCCTTGGGGTTCTCGAGCAGCGGTCGCAGGCTCTCGCCGTCGAGCTCCGCGCGCTCGGGCAAACCGGCCAGGTCGCTCAGGGTCGGGTAGATGTCGAGCAGCTCCGCAGTGCGGTCGCAGATCTCGCCCCTGGCCTCGACGCCGGGGCCCGCGAAGATGATCGGCACCCGGCAGGAGCGTTCCCACAGAGTGAACTTGCGCCAGTGCCTCTTCTCGCCGAACTGCCAGCCATGGTCCGTCCACAGGACGATGATCGTGTTGTCGGCGTGAGGTCCCGAGTCCAGGGCCCTCAATACGCGCCCGACGTTGGCGTCGGCGAAGTTGATGCAGGCCAGGTAGGCGGCCACGACGCGCTGCCACTGGCCCGAGGACGTCACGTTGTCGTGGTCCCTGAAGCTGCGGGCCGAGGTCGAGGTGCTGATCGCCGCTTCGGGCACGTCTTCGAGGTCGTTCTCGAGATAGCTGGGGAGCTTGGTCTGGGCCTCAGGGAACTTGTCGAAATACTTCTGGGGCGCGTAGAACGGAAGGTGCGGTCGATAGAAGCCGCAAGCCAGGAAGAAGGGTCTCGAGCGGTCCTTCGAGAGATAGTCCGCCGCCCACTTGGCGAGCTGCGTGTCGGCGGTTTCCTCGTCGCTGACGTCGAGTCCGCTCCAGTCGAAATGGCCGCTGTTCAACTTGTTCACCGGCGGGTCCGGCGCCCGGAGGAAGCCGCGGAAGCTGTTGTAGTAGTCCCACGATGCGGCCTCGTTCTGGGTGTTGTGGAAGGTCTTGCCCCCGCCGATCACTTCATAGCCGTGCAGCATGAAGTGCTGCGGAAGCGTCACGGCCAGCGGCATGGCGTCGCGCCAGACGTCGCCGTTCGTGTAGCAGCCGGAGGTCGTCGGCCGCATGCTGGTCATCAGGCTCGCGCGCGATGGGTTGCAGGCCGGGGCCTGGCAGTAGGCTCGCCGGAAGGTGACGCCGCGTTGGGCGAGCGCATCGATGTTTGGCGTGAGCGACTGCGGGTGCCCGCCGAGGACCCCGATCCAGTCGTTCATGTCGTCGATCGAAATCATGAGGACGTTGGGGCCCGTGGCGCGGGCGCCCTGGCCGGCGGCGCTGCCGGCGGCTATGGCGCCCAGCCCCACGCTGCCGAGCCATTCGCGACGGGAAAGCATGTACCCGAAATGATAGCGCCGGCCGCGGGCTGTTGGGATGGTTCTCAGGGAGAACGGCTCGATTTGAGAGCGGGCGTTCGCTGCATTTCGGGTCCGCCTGGCCGCCCGCCGGTTCCTATACTGTCTTCGGGAGAAGCCACAGGCTGGAAGCATCTGCACGGGGATGGACGTCGCGGTCGAAGGCAAGCAGCGCGGCCGGCACTTCCAGTTCATCGGCGACCTCGGCGTTGAGCTCTCTTCCGCGGCCGGAATCGGGCTGGACCAGGAATTCGGCCCGCGAGGCGGCACCCGCTTGTCCGGATTCCCCTGCCGCCGGATCAAGGAGTGCTCCTGATGGCCTACGAAGACGTAGACGCCGTCGTCATCGGCAGCGGTGCGGCCGGCGGAATGGCGGCCTGGAACCTCACCCGCAAGGGCGTCAAGGTCTTGATGCTCGAGGCCGGACAGAAGTTTCGGCGCAGCCAGTTCTGGTCCCACGTCAAGCCCTGGGAAGCGCGCGAGCGGCTCGGGCGCGGAGAATCGCCGCCGGACTGGATGGGGGCTGCGCTGCGCGAGAGCCCCTACGAGACCCTGCCCGGCAAGAGGTTTTGGCTGGGCCGAGTCTGGGGCGTGGGCGGAAAGACCAACATCTGGGGTCGGGTCTCGTTCCGCTATTCCGATCTGAACTTCCAGGAGCCCGCCAAAGACGGCTGGGAGATCCCCTGGCCGATCACCTACAGGGAGATCGCCCCCTACTACGACAACGTCGAGAAGAGGATCGGCGTCTGCGGCGGCGACGACGACACGCCGTGGCTTCCCGGGTCGTCGAACCACCTGCCGCCCCCGAACCTGCGTTGCGGGGAGGTGCTGTTGCGCAAGGCTGCTACGAGGGCCGGATATCCGGTGGTGCGCATACGCCGGGCGGTGCTCACGCAGGCACACAACGGCCGCAGCCCGTGCCACTACTGCGGCGCCTGCGGGCGGGGCTGCGACATCGGCGCCTTCTTCAATTCGTTCGACTATCTGCTGAAGGACTCGCTCGAGACTGGAAGACTCGAGCTGGTCGAGAACGCGCTCGCCGAGGAGATCCTGGTCAACGACGAAGGCCTGGCGTCCGGCGTCCGCTATTTCGACCGGCTCACCGGCGACGAGCGGACCGTTCCCGCCAGGCGCGTGGTCGTCGCGGCTTCGGCTGTGGACTCCACGCGCCTGCTGCTCAACTCCAGATCGCGCCGACACCCCAACGGCATCGGCAACGGATCCGACGTCATCGGACGCTACCTGATCGAGCAGTTCCGGCTGAAGGTGGAGGCCTTTGCACCCGAACTGATCGGCGCGCCGTCCTCGAACGACGACGGCATCTCGGGCGGGCACATCTACATCCCCAGATTCGAGCCGACCGACGAAGGGCGAGGCTATCTGCGCGGCTTCGGGATTCCGATCACGGGCGTTGGCTGCGCCTCGAACGCCGGATTCGCCAAGAGCGTGGACGGGTTTGGACTCTCCTACAAGCAGGCGGTGAAGGAGCTCTACCCAGCGCTGTTCAAGCTGACCCCTTATGGCGAAGTGCTGCCCTACAGGCACAACCGCATTTCGGTGGAAGGCACGCCGAACGACCGCTTCGGCTACCCGCTGCTCAGGATCGAGTACGACATCGGCGAAAACGAGCGCGCCATGATCTCGCGAATCTACGACGCGACCGATGAGATCCTCCACGGGATGAAGGCCGAGCCGCTGCCCTACACGCGAGGAGCGATCGAAACGCTGGGCACGTCGATCCACGAGCACGGCACCTGCCGCATGGGCGACGATCCGAAGCGCTCGGCGCTCAACAGATTCAACCAGATGCACGAAGTCAGGAACGTCTTCGTCGTGGACGGCAGTTCGTTCCCCACTGCGACCGAGAAGAATCCGACGCTGACGATTCTGGCGCTGGCGTGGCGGGCGAGCGACTACATGGCCGAGCAGATGAGGCGCGGAGAGGTCTGAGCGTCCTGCACGCTGCCGCATGCGTGCCGGCACCATGTTTGGGCCGGCCGGTGCGCCCGTTTGCCCAAGTTGCTTCGCGACGCTGCGCGTGAACGGGAATGTTGGCGTCGACGGCGATCAACGGGATCCGCGACCCACATGGATCAACCCGCGCAGGTCAGGCCATGCGTCAGCCTCGAGAGGGTCGGGGCTGTCCGGCCCGCCAACTCTCAGATCGGGGAGAGCGTAGGGTCTCGCGGGCGGCGGCGCATCAGGCACGCGTCGGAGACCATCCTCAACCACTGCGCTCAGCGAACGCCCTGTCTTCCGGGCGTGACGCCTGGCGCGAATGAGAATTTCATCCTGGATTTCGATTGTCGTCTTCATCGCGCCACATCACCCACGCCGCACGACATGGGAACGCCATGGCATGACGGCTTCCTGCATCCCGCCGGGCGGGAGCGGCACCGCGTCTGCCGGCCCGCCGACGTGCGGATATAATCTCATCTTCCAGCGAGTGTGCTGACCTCCCGCAACGGCACGCAACGGGAAACCGCCCAGCAGCCGTCTGTGATCGCTCCCGAGGCATGGGCGGCAGCCGGGCTCTGAAGACGGATGCGGAGCGGAGGTCGCGCACTGAGTCCGCATGTCCGAAGAGGTCGCAGCGAATGGCCGCCGCGTCGTTGTCGTCGCTCCGATGCCGCCGGAGAAGAGTGCGTACGCGCTCGCGCGGTACAGCCGCTCCCCGGATTCGGTCGTCGACAGTCTGGCGTGGGTGCGCGGCCACAGCTCCTCGAAGTTCCTCGACAGCTTCTACTTCCGGTACGGTCACGCCTCGATCGCCGATCTGGGCCACTGCATCTTCTGCTTCGAGGGCGTTTCGGAGCTCGCCGCCATGGAGATCGAGGACGAGCAGCTCTGGGACGGACAGGCGAAATCGAGCCGCTATCAGGATTTTTCGCGGGGCGCGGCTGTCGTTCCTGACGAGCTGGCCGGAACCCCCCTCGAAGCCGACTACTCCGCCGCCGCCGGAGATCTGGTCACGTCCTACCTCGCGCTCCACGAGAGGCTCCGCGAACACCTCGAGGAACGGCTCCCCCGTCCGTCCTCGATGCCGCGGGGCGCCTATGGCCGGGCCATTCGCGCGCGCGCCTACGACGTGGCGCGATACCTGCTGTTCTGCGGGATCTCCACCAACGTGGGACAGGTCGCCAGCATCCGGACCCTCGAGAAGCAGATGCGCAGGATGGGAGTGTCCGCCTTTGGCGAGGTGAGGTCGCTCGCTGCAGAGATGCACGAGGCCTGCGCCGCCCCCCCGTCCTGCGTGTGGGACGAGGGGGCGCAGCCAGTGGAGCCGCTCGCGCCGACGCTCGCGAAGTACGCCGATCCCGACACGGCGCAGACCCGGGCCATGGAGCGCGTGCGGGCCTGGGCCATCCAGAATTTCGATCCCGGCGCCTACGACCAGCCGCGGGACGTCGACCTGGTCAGGGCCGGAGATCCTCTGGACGAGACGGCTGCAACCTGGCTGTACGCGGTCACCTCGCATCCGTTTCGGGCGGTCCTCGATTGCGTGAGCGGCTGGAGCCGCCGCCGTCGGGCCGAGGTGCTCGAGACCGCCTTGGAGGGCCGCAGGCGCCGGGACGAGCTCATGAGGCCCTTTCACAGCGGCTACCCGTACGTCTTCGACATCGTGTGCGACATCGGGGCCTACCGCGACCTGCACCGTCACCGGCGCTGCCAGCAGGTCCGCCAGCGATTCGGCGACAGGCTCGGCATCGAGCGTCCCCGCGCCGTGGACGAGGCCGCGGCCGGCGGGATCTTCGACGATGCCGTGCGGACGGCAGAGGCCGCTCGGGAGAGAATCCGGGAGGTTTCCGAGCCGGCGAGTCAGTACCTGCTTCCGTTCGCCTCGCGGTGCAGGTCGCTCTTCAAGATGGACTTCGCCGAGGCGGAGTACATCGCCCGTGTCCGTTCCGGCGTCAAGGGCCACATCTCGTACCGCAGGGTGGCGTGGGGAATCAAGGAGCGCGTAGCGGAGCTCGACCCGGAGCTCGGCAGCCTGATCCGCGCGACCCACCCCGACGTCGAGGACCCGCTGACGCGCTAGGACGCTCATGATCCGCGGCGCGATCTTCGACCTCGACGGGACCCTCGGGGACACGCTTCCGGTCTGTTTCGCGGCATTCCGGTCCGTCTTCGCGCGGCGGCTGGGCCGCACGCTCGGGGATCGCGAAATCCAGGCGATGTTCGGGCCCAGCGAGGAGGGGATTCTCGCTCGGCTGGTCCCGGATGATGCCGATGCGGCCCTCCGGGAGTACCTGGACGAATACAGGCTGGCCCACGCCGGATGCGCCGAGCCGTTTCCCGGCGTGCGGGAGACGCTGGAGTTCCTGGAGGCCCGCGGGGTTGAGCTCGCGATCGTGACGGGCAAGGGCCCCGGCAGCGCCCGCGTCTCGCGGGACGTGCTGGGTCTCGGCGGTTTCTTTTCCGCCGTCGAGGCCGGGTCGCCGAGCGGCGGCGTCAAGCCGGCCGCCATGAGGCGGGTCCTGGCCCGCTGGGGCCTGCCCCCGGCCAGCGTGATCGGCGTCGGGGACTCCCCGTCCGACGTCCGGTCGGCCCAGGAAGTCGGGATCTCCAGCGTGGCGGCCGCATGGGCCCCGGGCACGGATGGCGGCGCGCTCGCCGCGTGCGGCCCCGACCACGTGTTCCGGGAGGTTGGTGCGCTGCGAAGGTGGCTGGAGCAATCCCTGCCCGCTCTCAGAGGATGAGCATGCAGTCGCCGTACGAGTAGAAGCGATACCTCTCTCTGACCGCGTGCGCATAGGCTTCGAGCACGAGCTCGGTTCCCGCGAACGCAGCCACCAGCATCAGCAGGGTCGACCGGGGCAGGTGGAAGTTGGTGAGGAGCCCCTGCACGGCCCGGAACCGGTGGCCCGGCGCGATGAAGAGGCTGGTCCTCCCCCGCAGCGGGAGAACCGCCCGGTCCACGGACGAGGCGGCGGATTCCAGCGCCCGGACGACAGTGGTGCCCACCGCGACGGTTCGCCGTGCCGAACCGATCGCCTCGGCGGCGTCCGGCGGGACCTCGAACGATTCCGCGTCCATCACGTGGTCCTCGACCCACTCCGCCCTCACCGGCCGAAACGTTCCAAGCCCCACGTGCAGCGTGATGCGGGCGAGCCTCGCGCCGCCCCGTCTCAGCTCCTGCACCATGCGCTCGTCGAAGTGCAGGCCTGCAGTCGGGGCGGCGACCGATCCGTCGGCGGCGGCGAATACCGTCTGATAGCGCTCCCGGTCCCCGGTGTCGTCGTCGCGGCGGATGTACGGCGGCAGAGGCACGTGCCCCTGCCGGGCGAGCAGGTCGCGCACGCCGGAGTCGTCGAGCTCCGGGAAACTGACGAGGCGGACGCCGCCCCCGATACGTTCCAGGACCAGCGCCCGCTGTCCGCCGAAGTCGATCGCCGTGCCCTCGGCGAGTCTTCTGCCCGGCCGGACGAGCGCCCGCCATCGGCCGCTTCCTCCGGCGTCAGGGCCGAGCACAAGCAGTTCGGCGCGGCCGCCGGGAAGACCTGTGGCGGGAGCGACCCGCTGCCCCACCAGTCTCGCCGCCAGAACGCGGCTGTCGTTCACGACGACGCAGTCTCCGCGTCCGAGCCGCCCCGGCAGGTCCAGGAATCGGGCGTCCGTCCAGGTCTCGGAGCGGCGGTCGATCACCAGCATGCGGCTCGCCGAACGCTCCGGAAGCGGCCTTTGGGCAATCAGCTCCTCCGGCAGCGCGTAGTCGAAGTCTGCCGCCCGCACGCCCCATTCTAGGGAGACCATCCCGAAAAGGCCCTGGTTGCCGCGTAATTCACCGACCCTTAACCAACCTGCAACCCGGAGTTAACGCCTCGCGCGCTAAGTTCGGGCTAGAGGCGATGTCCCCCAAGGTCGTAGTCATCGAGGACGACAAGGATCTCACCGGTTTGCTGCGGTACGCATTCGAGAAGGAGGGCTTCGAGTTCGCCGACACCCACGACGGGCTGACCGCCCACGAGTTCTGCCACCGCGAGCAGCCGGATGCCATCGTGCTGGACGTGATGCTCCCCGGAATGGACGGCTTCTCGGTCTGCAGGGAACTCCGGAAGGATCCGTGCCTGCGCGAGACGCCGGTGGTCTTCCTCACGGCCCGGTCCCAGGAGGCCGACCGCGTGAGGGGGCTGGAGATTGGAGGCGACGACTATGTCGTCAAGCCGTTCTCCGTGCGCGAGCTGCTGGCGCGGGTGAAGCTCCGCCTGCGCGGCCGGGCCCGCCTCGAGCCCGTCTACAGGCTCGGCGGCCTGGAGCTGGATCGGGATCGGCGCGAGGTGCGCCTCAACGGGCGGCCGGTGGCGGTGACGGCCACGGAGTTCCAGATCCTGGAGCGCATGCTCCGCCAGCCCGGACGCGTGTTCAGCCGCGAGAGCCTGCTCGATGCCGTGTGGGGCGTGGCCTGCAACGTCACGGACCGCACGATCGACGTGCACATCCGGCGGCTGCGCAGCAAGCTCGAGGAGAATCCTTCGCGCCCGCGGTACATCCGGTCCGTGCGGGGATTCGGGTACACCGTCCGGGACGGTGACTGAGGTTCACCGAACCTTAACACCACTTCAAGGACCGCTTAACACGTCGCGACTACAGTCAAGAAAGGCGAGCCCGGCGGTTCGCCATTCCCAGCCATTCCCAGGGATAACCGGAGGTTCTCTCCCATGCGTGTGATCAGAGTGTGCAAACTTGCGCTTGCCGTCTTGGCGGCAGGCGCATTCACCGCCGGTCCGGCGCTGAACGCGCAGGACAACAGCGGGACCGTTCTCGGATTCGTCTATGACGCTTCCACCGGAAACGCGATCCCGCAGGTCGACGTGGAAATGACCGGGGAGGTCACTGTCACCGCGACCACAACCATCGAGGGCAGCTTCACGATCAGCGATGTTCCGGCCGGCACGTACACGGTCATCTACAAGTCCGCGAACCACCAGGCGGTCAACGTCGAGGGTCTGGAGGTCCTCGCCGGGGAGATCGCCGACGCCAGCACGGTGATGTCGTCGAAGGGCGAGACCACGGTCGTGGACGTGGTGGCGAAGGTGGCGGCGTCCGTGGCGACGCAGGAGGCCATGCTGGTCGAGCGCAAGCTCGCCTCCACGGTCTCGGACACCATCAGCGCCGAGGAGATCCGGGGAGGAACCTCGTCGGACGCGTCCGAGGCGATCGAGAAGGTCACCGGCGTGACGACCATGAACGACTTCGTGTTCGTCCGCGGCCTCGATCCCCGCTACAGCGGGACGACTCTGAACAACGCCCTGCTGGCAAGCACCGAGCCCGAGCGCCGCGTGGTGCCGCTCGACCTCTTCCCTGCCAGCCTGATCGACAGCATCAAGGTCCAGAAGACCTACGCGCCCGACCTGCCCGGCGAGTTCTCCGCCGGCCTGGTGCAGGTCGAGACGACCGAGTTCCCGACGCGGCCGACCCTGAGCGTCAGCTACTCGATCGGCTACAACACCCAGACGCAGGGACGCACGTTCCTCGACTATCCGGGGGGCGGCCGGGACTTCTTCGGCTTCGACGACGGCTCCCGCGCCCTGCCCGACTCGATCCCCGCGGACCAGCGCGTGGACCGCTTCACCTTCAGCCGGAGCGAGCTGCAGGAGTTCGGCCACGCCTTCTCGAACAACTGGGAGCGGGTCCCCTACGACCTGAGCCGGCCGTCGATGAGCTGGAGCGCCGTGGCCGGAAACACGTTCGGCAAGCTGGGAATCGTAGGAGCCCTGACCTTCTCCAATTCCCTGCAGTCGATCTTCGACCAGCAGCGCAACTTCTACCTCCCCAACCCGCAGGCGGCCCTCGGAGCGGCAAACGCCGGACCGCCCGTGCTCGCCAGCGAGTTCGACTACGACGAGTCGACCGAATCCGTGCGGCTGGGCGGGGTCGTGAACGTCTCCTACCAGTTCACGCCCGCCAACAAGATTTCGCTGAAGAACTTCTTCTCGCGCGACACCGACGACGAGACGCGGCACTACGAGGGCTTCTATCAGGACTTCAACACGGACATCCGGAACCAGCGGCTGCGCTACATCGAGCGGACCATCCAGAACTCCCAGCTGGAGGGCGAGCACCTCTTCGCCGGCCTGAACAACGCCGTCTTCGGCTGGACGATGTCGTACTCGAAGGCCACCCGCAACGAGCCCGACCTGCGCGAGAGCCTCCAGATCTACCAGCCCCGGACGGACTCGTTCATCTTCTTCGACGACAGCCAGAGCGCCTTCCGCATGTTCACCGACCTGGACGAGACGATCCTCAACCCCAGCGTCGACATGCTGGTCCCGTTCTACAGGGGCGGCTTCAGCGGCGCCGTCAAGTTCGGCGCGAACTACTCCTCGCGCGGCCGGCACTTCCGCTCCCGCCGCTTCCGCTACAACCTGCGCAGCTCCCGGGGCATCGACCTGATGCTGGGGCCGAACGACCTGTTCTCGGAGGACCACATCCGCCCGCGGGGCTTCGAGCTCAACGAGACGACGCGCGTGACGGACGCCTATCGCGGCGTGCGGGACGTGTTCGGCTACTACGGGATGCTGGAGCTGAACTTTGCCGCGAGGTGGCGCCTCATCGGCGGCCTGCGGATCGAGGACGTCAATCAGGACGTCACCACGTTCAACCAGTTCCTGCCCGCGACAGGCCGGGAGCCGGCGCCGTTCACGGCGACCAACTACCTGCCTGCCCTGAACGTGATCTACTCGATGACGCCCAAGCAGAACCTGCGCGTGGGGTACAGCCAGACCGTCTCGCGGCCGGACTTCCGGGAGCTGGCCCGGTTCGGCTTTCTCGACGTCGTCGGCGGCCTCCAGACCATCGGGAACCCGGAGCTCGTCCAGACGGACATCTCCAACTACGACGTCCGGTGGGAGTACTTCCCGGGCGGAAACCAGCTGCTCGCCGCCAGCTTCTTCTTCAAGAACTTCAACCGGCCCATCGAGCGGACCATGATCTCCGCGGTGGCGCTGCTGCGCACCTTCTCCAACGCGAACGCAGCGCGCAACTACGGATTCGAGTTCGAATTCCGCCGCGGCATGAACTTCCTGTCGCCGAAGCTGCGCGAGTTCGCCCTGTCGTCGAACTTCACGCTGGTGGACTCGAACATCGATCTGGAGAACGTGGACAAGTCGCTCGTGCTCACCTCGCTGAACCGGCCGATGCAGGGCCAGTCGCGCTATGTCGCGAACGTCATCGGCGAGTGGGCCCGGCCCAAGGCGCGGAGCACGGCCCGCTTCTACGTGAACTACTTCTCGAGCCGGATCACGGATGTCGGCGCATTCGGGCTGCCGGATGTGCTCCAGGACGGGCTTGCGACGATGGACTTCGTCTACGAGTACACGCTGAAGGGCGACGACCGCTGGAAGCTGCGCTTCGCCGCAGAGAATCTCAACAACGCCCGCTGGTTCCTCACGCAGGGCGGGGAGACGTTCCTGGCGTACCGCGAGGGCAGGACGATCACCGTCGGCACGAGCTTCCGGATCTTCTGATGTGAAGACCCTGCCGGCCGGGGGTGCGACGGCAGCCTTCAGGCCGGATGGTCCGCGCAGCGTGCGGGTGCGACACCAGCCAGAGCGTTCCCGGAGCGGTCGATTCCGAAAGGGTCGCTGGCGTATCCGTAGGATGACCGGCCGGCCGAAGAGTCCGGGTCCCCAGCCTTGAGGTCAGAGGTGCGTCGTACCCCCATTGGTTCCGCATCCGGGCCGAAACGGAACGCGGGCTCCAATTGCCCCGGCTCGCCAACGCCCTCCCCGCGCCGTACCCTCAGGGGAGCGGGGAGAAAGCGCGGCTCGACGCCAAGCCGGTTACGATCTGACGAGAACGGTTGCTCCGGAGACTGCAGGTCAGAGGCTTCAAGTCACTCGCGGATGTTACTGTCGAGTTTCCGCGCCTGTCGGTTCTGTTCGGCCCGAACTCGGCGGGAAAGAGCAATCTGCTCGATGCGATTCAAGCGCTCTCCCGGATCGGCACCGAACGCACCTTGATGGACGCGCTCGACGGCCCGATGACTCGGGGTTACGCGTTCGAACTCTTCGCCCTGCCGCACGGGGGCGTCTCCAGCCTCGCGGAAACTTCCGAGGCTCAGTTCTCGGTCGAAGCGGACCTGACCGTCCATGCAGGCAGAAACGGCCGAAAAACGCGCTACCGCTACGGTGTGGCGGTCGAAATCGGATACCGGTCCGGAGCCCTGGCCAACCGCGACGAGTATCTTTCCGCCCTGTCGAAGGCCGGAGAACCAAAGGGCACTCCCGCGATCGAGGTTGCCAACGGGCAATTCTCCGTCCGGCGCCAAGACGCGGGCTGTACGCGTATCGAGCAAGAGGGGCTGAACTACGCGATCCTCTCCGATGCCCGCTTCGCAGCTCCGGCCTACAAGCACGTCGAACGCGCTCGCACCGAACTTCGGGACTGGCGAGCCTACTACCTGGATCCCCGCCTCGCCATGCAGGCTGAAACGCCGCCTATGGATGTCACTGATATCGGAGTACTCGGACAGCACATCGCACCGTTCCTTTACAAGCTCAAGGGAGAATGTCCGAGACACTTCGAAGCGGTTCGCCGGACGGTCAGATCCATAGACCCCAGCATTTCGACCCTTGACGTGAATCTCGATGCCCGCGGCATGCTTCGATTCTTCGTCCGGCAGGATGGTGTCAAGGTCTCATCTCGAATCGTTTCCGAGGGAGCTCTGCGTGTCCTTGCGCTCTGCGCGCTCTGCGTCAATCCTTGGAACGGCACCCTCGTTGCCATTGAAGAACCTGAGAACGGCGTGCATCCGCGCCGAGTTGAACTCATTGCCAAGATGCTGATGTCGCTCGCGCTCGACCGACGTCGCCAAGTTGTGGTCAGCACCCACTCGCCGTTCTTCTGTGACGCCGTGCTCAATGAGGCTCGTTCCAGGTCTACGGATTCCGTGGGCTTGTTCAACGTTCGTCGCGATGGCGGTGAGAGCACGGTCGAGCCGTTCCAGACCCATGGTCCCCTGCTTGACGATCCCCAAGTCGCCGGAGCGCTCGCGATGCCGATCGAGGACCACTTGTTCGAGAGCCTGGTCCTTGGCGGATTCATTGACGAGTGAGGCTGTGCTGGTCGAGTTCTTCGTTGAAGACAATGCTCACCGGCAGCTGCCCGTCCCGCTCGTGGAGCGAGACGACCTTGGGGGAGGGGGTCGGGTTGCAGTGGCCAGTGCGAAGCGCACACGAGATCCAGCCCCGTGGCTGCAAGGCCGCTGGAGCGGGCCGGCACGCGGCGCGGGGTCTGGAGCGGCCTGCTGCCGGGCAACCATGCCGTCCATATCCACGAGACGGCCAATTGCCAGCCGTGTTCGGCAGCAGGAGGTCATTTCGACCCGAGACCGCACAGCAACTCGAACCCGGACGGCAACCACCCGTAGCATTCCGGGGATCTGGTCAACCTGAAGATCAGCGGCAGGGGCCGGGGCCTGCTCGCTGCCGTCAGTAGCCGGGTCAGTCTCTCGGAGGGGCCGTTGTCGTTGTTCGATAAAGACGGAAGTGCGTTCATCATCCACCACCAGCCCGACTCCTATTGTCCGGAGGGAGTGGTGTCGGGCTGTGCGGGCGGCTCCCGGGCAGCTTGCGGCGTTATCGTGCGCGACAAGTAGCAGGTTTCCTGCCATGACTCTGCCCCTGGACACGGGACTGCTCGGAGGGCCTTTGCGGGATTCTTCTGGTCTCGAGGCTTGCCCGGTGTCGATCCCAATGTCAAGGATGTCCGGGGGCTAGGTCCGCCACAGCAAGCCACATCTGGCAATGCTAACGTTGGGCCTGTTCCCGTGTAGGTTCTCCTCAATCCAACGCTTGCCTCGAGCGGCTTCGAGTTTCTTCATGTCCTCGTAGCCATTCGGGAAGGCAACCTCCTTCGCCATTAGGATCTCGAGGAGAGCGAAACTGCCGAACAGATTGCCCTGGATGCGGAGACTTGCCATTCCGGCGCTGGTATGGCTCGCTGCAACGGTGGCGACGGCCGATGCCGATGGCCAAGGTGCCGGACTGTTCTCCGGGATCGACCGGAAAGCGGCTCCGGCGGCCCAGTCCGATCCCCTCACGATGCGCCGTCGCCTTGTCGCGATCGACTTCGAGATGCTGCGCGAAGCACGCGCCGCGGCGACCCGACGGGGTGGAGTTTCCGCGACATTGGCGCTGAATCTCTTTGACGACGCCGAGTTCACGGGAGTTGTGGAGAACGTCGAGGCGACTTCGTCCGGCTACGCGCTGCTGGGAAGGATCCAGGGCGTGGAGCTGGGCACGATGGCGCTCGTCGTCAACGGAGAAGTGGTTGCGGGAACGGTCAGAATCCCGGGAGCGACCTATCGGATCCGATCCGATGGCAAGGGGACATACGCCGTCAGCCAGGTCGATCTATCCAAGCTCCCGCGAGGCGCCGAGCCCGTGAACCCTCCCACGCGCGTTCCGAGCGCCGTGCCCAGTCCGCGATGATTCCAAGGCGAATCGGCGCTTGCGCAAACGACGGTTCTAGAGGATCGACCGGCTTTCAAGGCGCCCGTGCCATCGCGGGAGCTGATGCGCCTGCTCGCGCTGTCCCTCGCAGGCCCCGGGCTTCCCGGCGTGGGGCGTCCGCCTTCCTTGCTGCAGCCGCTCTGCTGTGCAGCGGTTCGAAGCTCGGTGCGCAGGAGATCGTCGCTCCGGACCGCGCTGCGTTGATGGCGCTTTACAACTCGACTGCCGGCAGGGGCTGGAAGGACAACTCGAACTGGTCGACTTCCGAGCCTACTTCCGAATGGTTCGGTGTCTCGGTGGACTCTGACGGGCGCATCACGCGCCTGGAACTGAAGGACAACGGGCTCAAGGGCGGAATACCGTCCCAGCTGGGGAACCTTGCAGGCCTGCGTCGGCTTGACCTGCAAGGGAACGAACTGAGCGGATCGATACCTACCGAGCTGGGACGCCTTCCTAGGCTTGATTGGCTCGATCTCTCGCACAACGCCCTCGGCGGCAGCATACCGTCCGAGATGGGAGGCCTTTCCAACCTCCGTGTGCTCGATCTCTCGGCCAATGGCCTCAGCGGCGCGATTCCGTCCGAGCTGGGAGACCTGGAACGCCTTACGTATCTCAATCTGACGGAGAACGTCCTGAGCGGCCAGATTCCGAAGGAACTGGCGAACCTGCGGCGCCTCGGGGGCCTGTACCTTCTTGGGAACCGCCTCACCGGTTCAATCCCCTCCGAACTCGGGAGCCTGGCGGAACTCGAGCGTCTCTGGCTAGCGGACAACGACCTTGGCGGAACGCTGCCTGTCTCACTGGCACGTCTAGCCAAGCTCGAACAACTTCTGGCGAACGGAAATGAGGTGTGTGCGCCGAGACATCCCGGATTCCAGTTCTGGCTGGCCAACGTCTCATTTGCGGGAGTCAACTGCCCGCCGGACGATCGCTCGATCGTTGATGTGGCTGTTTTCTACAACCAGGCTGGACGAGCCGAACTGGGCGGATGGTGGGTAGGAGTCAGGGCCGAGATCGACCTGATGATCGCCGAGACCAACCGAGCCTATGCCCTTGGAGGGGTCAACCTGCGCCTCTCGCTAGCGGCGACCAAGGAGGTGACCTACCGGGGCACCAACTCGGCCACGGATCTGGGTCGCCTGCAAGACCCGGCGGACGGCTATCTTGACGATGTCCACGAACTGCGCGACGCGGTGGGTGCGGACGTCGTCGTCCTGATAGTGGGCGACACATCGTGGACCGACGCGGATGCGGTGTGCGGACGCGCCAGTCAGCTAGACCGCTGGCGGCTCTCCGAGTCGTTCGCCGCCCGGGCGTTCTTCACGATGCGGGCCGGCTGCGGAGCGAGCACTTTCGCCCACGAGCTGGGGCATGTACTGGGTCTCTCCCACGACCGCTATGTAGCCTGCAAAGAGGGCGATTGCCGGTCCGGCGCGTTTCCCTACAGCCACGGTTACGTCAACCAGCGGGCATTCGCGAGGGGGGCTTCGGTGGCCGCTCGCTGGCGGACCGTCATGGCGTACGACGACCAGTGCGGTGATGCGGGCTTCGAGTGCACCCAACTGCTGCGATTCTCAACCCCCCTGCAGTCCTACCGAGGCGATCCGATGGGGGTGCCGGGGCGCGGCCGCTCATCCGACTTGAACGGGCCGTCGGACGCGCTCCGAACTTTGGACCGGACACGGGAGACTGTTTCGAACTTGCGGCACAGGGCGGTTGTCGGGCCGCCTGCCACTCTTTCCTTTGGTGCGGACAGCTACACCGCGACGGAGGGAGGGAGCGCCGCTTCGGTGACCGTCAGACTGAGCTCGCCTGCGCAGGGTGACTTCTCGATCCCATTGGCGGTGACCGTCGAGGGCGGGGCGTCTGTCGAAGACTACTCCGGCGTGCCGCTCAGGATACGCTTTGCCACCGGCGAGAGCGCAGCAACCTTCGATGTCGTCGCTTCGGACGACTCGGCCGACGATGACGGCGAGCAGCTCGTGCTGGGTTTCGGGGCGCTCCCGCGGGGCGCCACCGCCATTGAACCGTCAACGGTCGCGGTGAGGCTGGTCGACAACGACCTGTCCACGCAGACCGTCGCCCTATCGAGTGGAGGGGAGATCCTGCTGTCTCGGGACGGCACCGGCCCCTGGATGCTTGACGGGGAGCGAGCCGAGAACGGATCCGAGGTGGCCCGCAACAATCGGACCCACGTCCTGGAGCTGGCCGACGGCCAATGGAGGCTCGCCCGCTATGCGATTCGCTCCGTTGTCGGCGAGACAGCCGTCGAGGACGGCATCGCGGCCACGGAATCCGTCCTGTTCGCTCCGAATTCCGCAGTTGCCGACAATGCCGGGAATGTCTACGTGGCAGACACGAAGCACCACCGCATTCGGATGGTGGACCCGTCGGGCATGATCTCTACGCTGGCCGGCACAGGGGACTGGGGTTTCGGCGGAGACGGCGGCCCTGCTGCGGCCGCCAGGCTTGCCACACCAACCGGGTTGGCGCTCGACAGCGAGGGGAACCTGTACGTGAGCGACTCTGGAAACCACCGGGTACGGAGGATCGACGCGGCAACTCGCACCATCGAGACGGTGGCCGGCACCGGGGAAGTAGGATTTTCCTTCGACGGCAGCCCTGCGATCGCGGCCGAGGTCATCGATCCTCGAGGAATTGCCACGGACGATTCGGGCAACGTGCTTGTGGCCGAACCCGCAACTTCCCGGGTGCGCCGGATCGATACCGTCACGGGAACAATCGACACCGTCGCGGGGACGGGGTCCGGAGGCCATTCCGGCGATGGAGGCCCGGCGACCGAGGGCATGCTCCAGAGACCTCAAGGGGTGGCCGCGGACCTGTCCGGCAACCTGTACGTGGCCGACACCTGGAACCATCGGCTGCGGCGGATCCACCACGCGACGGGGGTGATCGAGACGCTGGCCGGCGGTGGCGGTCCCGGATTCTCCGGGGACGGGGAAGCCGCCTCCCAGGCACAGCTCCACCGTCCCGCCGGAGTGGCAGTGGACGCAGTAGGGAACGTTTTCGTGGCCGACACTTGGAACCGGAGGATTCGGCGAATCGATGCGATGTCGGGAGTGATCGAGACGATCGCGGGAAACGGCGAGGCGGGCTTCTCCGGCGACGGCGAAGCAGCAACAGCGGCGATGCTCTTCGCTCCCCAAGGGGTCGCCGTTGACGGTTCGGGAATCGTGTACATCGCCGACACCCTGAACCACAGGGTGCGTCGCATTGACAGCGTCTCGAGGACAATCACTTCGGTCGCCGGTTCCGGGTCGCCAACCGCGAGTTGGACTGGCGGCGAGGCCGGTCAGGCGCGCCTGGCTGCGCCGGTCTCGATTGCGCTGGATGGCTCCGGAAACGTGCTGTTCGTGGACTCGAACCGCCTCTGGAATCTCGATGCCTCAGGAATGATCAAGAAGCTGGCAGGCACGGGGTCGGTGGGGGATTCGGGGGACGGCGGACCGGCGTCCGAAGCGACGTTCAATCGTCCCCAGGGCATAGTGGCGGACAAGGCCGGCAACGTGTACATCGCTGATACCTCGAACCATCGAATCCGGTGGATCGATGTCGTGACGGGACTGATCGCGACCTTGGCGGGCACCGGCGAAAGCGGAGATTCGGGGGACGGCGGACCGGCGTCGGACGCCCGGCTCTCCTGGCCGCATGACGTGGCGTTGGACCCGGCCGGGAATGTGCTCGTCGCTGACACCCGGAACCATCGGATCCGGCGGATTGACGTTCTGACCGGAGTGATCGAGACGGTCGGGGCAGTAGGGGGCCGGGGCTCCTCGGAGAACGGCGGATTGGCGTCCGTTCCGGCGCTTCACGCTCCTACCGCAGTCGCGGTTGACAGCGAGGGCAACATCTACGTGGCGGAACGCTGGAACCGTCGAGTCGTGCGTGTCGACCCTTTCACAGGAGCGGTCGAGACGATCCTGAGTGTCGAGGGCCCCGAGGCCCTAGCCGCGGACAGTGCCGGCGATCTGCTCGTCGGGGCGGGACACCGGGTCCTGTCGATCGGGCCGGAGGGCGAGACTGTTCTGATCGCCGGCACCGGACGGGGAGGGTTTTCCGGTGACGGAAAGCCTGCGGCGGGAGCTGAGCTCTCGGTTTCAGGGATTGCTGTCGGTGCAGGCGGGACGATCTGGTTCTCAGACCCGATGAGTCGCCGGATTCGCGTGCTCGAACCTTGGGAGTCGCAGAACTGAGCCATCGGGGTCGCCTCTGCAGTCCGGTTCCGCAGCACGGGCGGTTCAGGCCGCGTGGGGTGCGCGAAGTAGGCGGGCAGGCCCGGCGCCGGCGCGGCTGGAGCCGGACGCAGCCCGGTGCCAGCGGGCACAACCTGACCTCCGAGCGGTCCGGGCCACCCTCCTCCTCGGCCCGCACCAGCCGCACCCTGCCTTACACGTATCCGGGCAGGTGGCAGACCCGGTTCTGGATCGTCTCCAGCTCCGACGGTCTCTCTCCTCGGGACGCGGCTGACACGGCCCCACCGTTTCTGCGATTGCCCCGGTACGCGGCTGATGGCCGCGCACAGTCTCTGCCGGAGAGCACGGCTGACGCCGCACTCCACTTCCATGTTGCCCGAGTCTCGCTGCGATCCGGACCAAAGCGCGGCAGCCGCTGCGCACCTGAGAGAGATCAGTACCGCCGGAACAAAGAACCGGCTTCCAACCTACGGATTCTGAGGAAGACGCGATTGAACACAAGCCCTACCAAGCGCACTGAGCTAACGAGGGACAGAGGGCGGAAACGTCTCATGGCAGGATCAAGGGGAGTTTCCGGATTGTCGTCCTCTCAGTGCGGAGGGCCGAATGTCTTCCTGTATCAGTATCCGGGCGTTCTGCGGAGCCCTGTCCGTTCCGCAGGAATCCGGCATTTCAGCAATTCCGACCCCATCAACTGACAAACGTCGGAAATGAGTCATATCAATAGTGTGAAGTACGAAATCAGCTAACAACGCAATATCGAGACGTAGATCCCAACTCACAGACTGCCGAAGTCTGAACGCTATCGAATAGAATCCATATCGTGGGAGCAGAGCAACAATTGCGGATTTCCAATTGGAACGAGTGCCTGATAATGAAGCATTCCATCCATATTCGGTTGATAGTTATCGTAGTACTGCAATTGGCGAACGAACTGGTCATCCAAGGTGCTAGACTGGGTTCCGTCGATGGACTACGACGTCTTGGTCATTGGCAGCGGACCGGGCGGTTACGTGGCCGCCATCCGGGCCGCACAGTACGGCCTCAAGGTCGGCGTCGTTGAGAAGGACCCGCATTTGGGTGGAACCTGCCTGCATGTCGGCTGCATACCGACCAAGGCGCTGCTGCACTTTGCCGAAATCTACGAGGCGGCACTGCACGGTGAGGCCATGGGCATCCGCGCCGACAACCTCTCCATCGACCTCGAGGCCATGGGCCGCCGCAAGGGCGAGATCGTCGACCAGCACGCCGTCGGCATCCGGCAGCTGTTCAGGAAGCACCGGATCGACACGATTCAGGGCTTCGGGACGCTGCTGGGCGAGGCCAGGGTTCGAGTGACCGGCAGCGTGGGGGTAAGCACGCTGAGGGCCCCGCACGTGATCCTCGCGACGGGCTCCGAAGCGCGCATGCTGCCCGGACTCGATCCGGCTTCAGGCCGGATTCTGACCAACGTCGAGATTCTCGAGCTCAAGCAGGTTCCGGCCTCGCTTGGCATCATCGGGGCGGGAGCCGTGGGCGTCGAGTTCGCCTCGATGTTCCGCAGCTTTGGTGCGGAGGTCGCGCTCTTCGAAATGCTGCCCAGAATCGTCCCCGTGGAGGACGAGGAAGTCTCTTCCGGACTGCTGGGGGCGTTTCGGTCCAAGGGCATCGAGGTCTTTTGCGGCGCCGCCGTGGAGGAGGTTGGGGAGACGGACGAGGGCGTGGAAGTGCGGTTCTCGGGAGAGGACGGCCAGAGGCAGGTTCGCGAGTTCGAGAAGCTGCTGGTTGCGGTGGGGCGGAAGCCGAACACAGACCGCATCGGCTTTGAGAACACCGCGATCCGGACCGAGAACGGCTTCGTCCCAGTCAACGGCTACATGGAGACGGCCGAGATGGGCGTCTACGCGATCGGGGACATCGTGGCCGGCTCGCCCCAGCTCGCCCATGTCGCTTCGGCGGAGGGCATGGTGGCCGCCGCCCGGATCGCCGGCAAGGACGCGCATCCGATCGACTACGACCGCAACCCGAACTGCACCTACTGCGATCCCCAGGTGGCCAGCGTAGGCCTGTCGGAGGCAAGGGCTCGCGAAGCAGGGCAGCGGGTGAAGGTCGCGAAGTTCCCGTTCGCCGCGAACAGCAAGGCGTCCATCCTCGGCAGCCGCGCCGGTTTCGTCAAGGTCGTGGCCGACGAGGAGTTCGGGGAGATCCTGGGCGTGCACATCCTCGGCCCGCAGGCGACCGAGCTCATCCACGAGGCCGTCGTCGCGATGCAGAGCGAGGCCACGGTGGAGTCGATGCGTGCGACCATTCACGCGCACCCCACCCTGTCCGAGGCTGTGCTCGACGCCTTCAACGGCATCTATGGGCAGGCGATCAATGCCTGAAGCCATGGTGGCTGCGCCTGGGGGTGCCGGTCCGGGTCCGTCTGCCGGCGTTGCGCCTTGTCAGGTCCGAGACCTTGGCCGCGCAGGCTACGGGGAGGCGTGGGACATCCAGCGGGAGCTTGCCCGCGCCCGCAAGGCGGACGAGGTCTGCGATCAGCTGGTTCTCGTCGAGCATCCGCCCACGATCACGCTCGGACGCAATGCCGACGCGGCCCACGTCCTGGCCGATCCGACCCGGCTACGTCGCCTCGGCGTGGACCTCCACGAGACCAACCGGGGGGGTGACGTTACCTACCACGGGCCCGGGCAGCTTGTCGCCTATCCGATCCTTGATCTCAAGCAGTGGCGCCGCGATGTCGGCGCCTACCTGCGGGCACTTGAGGAGGTCATGATCCGGACACTGCGCGGCTTCGGCATTCGGGCCGGGAGGGTGTCCGGACTGACCGGAGTGTGGGTTGGGGACGCGAAGATCGGGGCGCTCGGCGTCCATCTCAGCCGCTGGGTGACCTCGCACGGGCTGGCCCTCAACGTTGCACCGGATCTCGGCCATTTCGCTTTGATCGTCCCCTGCGGACTGAGCAGGCCGGTCACGTCGATGGAGCGGATTCTTGGTCATGCGCCGAACCTGGAGGCCGTCGCTCGCTCGCTGGCCGAGCGGTTCGGCGAGGTTTTCGGGCGCACGATGACCGAAGTGGCGTCCCCAACTAAGATCGAGAGAGAAAGCCTGAGAGCGAGGGCCGCCGGACATGGGTGAAGTTGTGATGCCCCAGATGGGGGAGAGCCTTGTCGAAGGAACGATCACCAAGTGGCTGAAACAGCCGGGTGAGCGCGTCGAGCGCGACGAGGTGCTGTTCGAGATCTCGACCGACAAGGTCGATTCCGAGGTGCCGGCTCCCGACTCGGGAGTTCTGGAGGCGGTATTCTTTCCCGAGGGCGAAACGGTCGAGATCAATACGGTCGTCGCCGTCATCGGCGACGGCTCGGGGATCGGCCGGCACGGCTCGCCGACAGCGCCCCCACCGGATTCGCCGGTCGAGGCACCCCCTGCACGGCCCGCGCCGCCCCCGCCTCCTGCGGCGGAGACGCGCGAGCCTCCACGCAGGGCTCCGAAGAGAATTCACAGCTCGCCGCTGGTCCGTCGCATCGCCAGGGAAAAGGGCGTCGATCTCTCCGCCGTCGGCAAGGGCAGCGGCGCCGGAGGCCGGATCACCAAGAACGACATCCTGGCTTACGTCGACCGTCAGGAGCGCGCCGTCTCGTCCGGGCTGCCGGCAACCGCGTTCCCCGACGTGCCGGAGTCCCGGTTCGGTCAGTTCGACGTCGAGCCGCTGAGCGCGATGCGCGTGAGCATCGCCGAGCACATGGTGCGGACCAAGCGGGTCTCTCCGCACGTTTCCGCCATCCACCGCGTGGATTGCACCAGGATCGCCAGGGAACGAAGCGCCGCAAAGGACCGATTCCTGGAGCAGAACGGCACCAAGCTCACGTACATGCCGTTCTTCCTGCAGGCGGTGTCGTCCGCGCTCAAGGCCTATCCGCTGGTCAACTCGTCACTGGATGGTAGGAACGTCGTCCGGCACAGGGAAATCAACGTCGGCTTCGCCGTGGCCTTGGACTGGGGCCTGATCGTCCCGGTCATCCGCAACGCAGACGAGAAGAGTCTGCTGGGACTGCAGCGGTCGGTCAACGACCTCGCCGCGCGCGCCAGGTCCAAGGCGCTCAAGCCGGACGAGATCTCGGAGGGGACCTTTTCGATCTCCAACTACGGCAGCTACAACTCGCTGCTCGCCACCCCGGCCATCAACCAGCCGCAGGTCGCAATCCTCGGGATCGGGGCGGTCACCAAGATGCCGGTGGTCATCAACGACGCCATAGCCATCCGGTCGATGTCGTACCTGACGCTGAGCTTCGACCACCGCGTGATCGACGGCGCGACGGGCGCCCTGTTCCTCGAGCACGTTCGCGAGATCATTGAGAGCTGGAACGTGCCGGTTCTCTAGGACCGGCCTGGGAAGCGGCGCAGGCTCTGATAAGGTCTCGGCAGCGATGCGCGTCCTGATACCCAATCTGGGTTCGACCTCGCTGAAGTACCGGCTGCTGCGGTTCCCGGGCGAGCAGCAGCTCGCCGCCGGCCGGATGGAGCGCATCGGCCGCCCGGGGGGCGACGCAGCCAGTTACTCGGATGCGATCGGATCGGTGCTCCGCGAGGTCGGAGAGATCCAAGCGGTCGGCTTCAAGGCCGTGCATGCCGGGCCCTTCTACCGGGGGACGTTCCGGATCGACGACGGCCTGCTGGCCGCCCTCGAGGAGTACGCGCCGGCGGCGCCCCTGCACAACGGGATCTACCTGGAGGGAATCCGCGAGTTCCGCGCCCTGTGTCCGGGTCTGCCGCTCGTGGCGGTCATGGAGACGGGCTTTCACAGCACCGTTCCGGATCACGCCAGCACCTACGGGATCCCTGCGGAGTGGCGTCGCAGGCACGGCATCCGTCGCTACGGATTCCACGGGGCCTCCCACCGCTCGATCGGCAGGCGCGTGCCCGCGCTCCTGGGCGCGGAGGAGTCCGGCCTGCGGACGATATCGTGCCACCTGGGGGGGAGCTCGTCGATCTGCGCGATCCGGAACGGCCGTTCGTGCGACGTCTCGATGGGATTCTCGCCGCAGACCGGCCTCGAGAACGCGACCCGCCACGGAGAGCTGGATCCCTTCGCGGTGCTGTTCCTGATGGACCGGCTCGGAATGAGCGCCGCGGCCATGCGCGACACGCTCGTCAGGGACGGCGGGCTGGCCGGACTCTCCGGGATTGCCGGCGGCGACGTGCGGGACATTGAGGCCGCCGCCCGCGAGGGCAGCGAGGCGGCGGAACTGGCGCTGGCGGTGTTCGCATACCAGGCGAAGAAGACGATCGGGGCCTTCGCGGCCGCCATGGGCGGCGCGGACGCGCTGGCCTTCACCGGGGGGATCGGCGAGAACTCGGCCTCGCTCCGGCAAAGGATCTGCGACGGGCTCCAGTTCCTCGGGATCGAGCTGGACCCCGAAAGGAACGCCGCCGCCGTGCCGGACTGCAGCATCGGCCGCCGCGGGAGCCGTGTCGCCTGCCTCGTGCTCGCCGCGCAGGAGGAGCTGGTGGTCGGCCGCGAGGTCTACCGACTTCTGGGCGGCGGCCCGCCCTCAGGGTAGCCAGAGAATCCCCTTCGCCAGGGCGATCAGGGCGATCACGACCAGTGCGGCCACGGCGAGGCCGTTGAGGTCAATGCGGAAGCGGCGGTAGAACGCCGCGAATCCCTGGGAGAGCCGCAGATCGAAGAGGTGGACGAACAGGAGCGCGTTTCCGTCGGTGCGGTCAGCCATCTCCCTGCCGTCCGCCTCGTTCCAGCGCGAGGCCCGGCCCAGCCTCTCGTAGAACCGCCGGGTCCGTTCCCGAGGCTCCTCCGGCGTCAGCAGGCTTGCCGCGGCCAGGGCCAGGAAGCCGACGAGCAGGGCGATTCCGAAATTGTCGGCCTCCCACTGCAGCAGCACGCCGTGCTCCCGGTAGGTGAGCCAGAAGAACAGGCCCGAGGACGCGAGCAGGCTGGCGAGCGCCCCCCACCGGTTCGACCTTCTCCACGAGATCGCGCCGAACATGCTGATCCCCATGAACGCGGCGATCGTCTCGGTGAACAGGAATGCCTGCAGGACGCTGCCGACGTACAGCCCGAAGACGACTCCGAGCAGGGTCATGGCCACGCCGGCGAACCGGCCCGACCACAGGTAGTGACGGTCGCTGCGGTCTCTCGCCACGTAGCGGCGATAGAGATTCTGCGTGAACAGCGCGGCGCTGTCGACCATGAAGGCGGAGCCCGTCGACATGTTGGCCGCAAGGACGCAGGCGATCATCAACCCCAGCCCCCCCGGAAACAGCAGTTCCCGCGTCGCGTACCCGAACGCATCCTCGGGATCGGCGAACGCGGCCTCTCCGCGCTGCACGAGCAATGTCGCCACGATGATGCCGACCAGAGCCCATCCGATGGTGCAGAAGCGCTTGATGAAGTTGCCGTACGCCATGCCGATCCGGCAGGATCGCTCGTCTCTGCCGGTGCCCACGCTTGCTAGGATGTGCGGCTGAGCGACAATCCCGATCAGGCCGTTCAGCGTGAGCATGACGATCGTGAACACGCCGACATCGCCCGGAGTGACCATCGAGAGCATGCCCGGCTCGAGCGTGTCGCGGATGCCGGTGAATCCGCCGGTCTCGCGCAGGCCGATCGGGATCAGAAGGAAGCTCAGCGCAACGATGAAGATGCTTTGGACGAAGTCCGTGTAGGCGGCGGACACCAGGCCGCCCACGAAGCTGTACAGCAGAAACGTGGCGGTCATTGCAAGAACGACCGCGTTCGCGGACACCGCCTCGCCCGAAGCGACGCTGACCAGCTTGCCGGCCCCCTTGAGCATCGCTCCCATGTTGAAGGTGAAGTACGCCAGGGCGAAGAGCGTGTAGACCGCGCCCATCCAGCTGCCGTATCTGTCTTCGTAGACCTCCCCCGTGGTCGTCCGTCGAAACCGGCGGAACAGCGGGGCGAGAATCCAGTAGAACGGAGTGATGAAGAGGTTCTTCCACTGGTACCAGATGCCGGCGTAGCCGGACTGGTAGACCTTTCCCGCCAGCGACACGGGCATTTCGGCATGAGTGCCCACGCCGAGGGCCTGCCCGATGACAAGCCACACGCTGAAGCTGCGATTGCCGAGGAAGTAGTCGGCGGTCTTCCTAACTCTCCGAGCCGCGTACAGCCCCACGGCGACCATCGCCACGAAATAGAGCGCGATGACCGCCCAATCGACCGACTGCAAGCTGGTTTCCATTTGCGAGCCGCCCATTATACGAGCGGGGCGGTAGGCCGGGCCGACCCAGTGGGCACGGGACGGGTGTCGGGCGGGAGGTGCGGGCTTCAGCCTCCGGGACTGCCGCCCGGCGCGTCGATCCGGGACCGCAGAAGGCCCCGGGCGACGAAGACCGCCGCACTGGCCGCAATGCCGGCGGGAACGGGCCCGAGCCAGCCGCCCAGCGCGTCCGGCACGAGGAGGGCAAGCCCGGCGGCCGCCAGCGAGAAGCCCATGGCTGCGAGGGCCGTAGCCTGTCCCGGCCGCCTCCAGTACAGTCCCGCCAGCAACGGCACGAACAGGGTGATCGTCAGCAGACTGTAGAAGAAGCCGAGCGCGGACAGGATCGACCGGAACCACCTTGCCAGAAGGATGCCCGCGAGGCCTGCGACCACAGCCGACAGTCGTGTCCGGGCGAGCAGCGCCGCGTCCCGCAGCCGCCCGCCGGACAGCGGCTCGATCACGTCCCGCGCCGCGGAGGTTGTGATCATGAAGAGCACGGCGTCGGCTGAGCTGATCTCCGCCGAGAAGACCGCGGCGAGCATCAGGGCGCCAAGCCAGGTCGGAGCGGCCTCGCCGAGCAGCCGGATCAGCGCCAGGCCCGGATCGTCCAGGTCCGGGAAGTGGACGCGTGCGATCATCCCGAGCAGCACGGGAAGAAACGCGAATCCCAGCAGGGCAGCTCCCTGCAGCCCGACGCCTGTCCGGACGGCGGACTCGTCTCTTGCGCCGAACAGTTTCTGGACAAGGCCGGGGGAGACCATGAAGGCAGGTGCCAGCATCAGGACCATTTGCGCGATCGCTGCGGATCCGGTCGCGTCGCGCGGCACTGCCTGGGCATTCGGTGCCGCTGCCGCCAGCCCGGCCCAGCCGCCGCCGGCCCGAAGCATCCAAGGCACCGCGATTGCGAATCCGGCCACCTTCACCACGACCTGCAGTGAATTGACCCACGCGGCCGACCGAAGGCCGCCCATCACGAAGTAGGCCGTTGCGACGCATCCGCCCAGCACAAGGCCCCATTGCTCGGGCACTCCGGCCACGACGCGCAACACCAGCCCGACCGCGATGATCTGGCCGGCTAGGATCGCGGGTGCGCCACAAAGCAGGATGACGGCGGCGACCAGACGCGTCGTCCGTCCGTAGCGCGCTTCAAGGAGATCGCCCACCGTGTACAGGCTGAGGCGGCTGGCGACACGGTGGAGACGGGGCCCGACCGCAAACGCAAGCAGCAGCGAGCCGATGCCGGCCGAGCCCACCCACCACCACGCAGCCAGGCCGTCCGTGTATCCGAACCCCGCCGCTCCCACGGTGCTCCCCGCCCCGAGATTCGCCGCCAGGAAGGTTGCGAAGACCAGGGACGGGGACAGGTTCCGGCCGGCGACGAAGAAATCCTCGGCTCGGCGGACGGAACGCGATGCGTACGCCCCGACGAGCAGCAGAAGAAGGCAGTACGCAATCAGGAAGACGAGCATGCCGAGGTTCAGGGACTACGGGATCTTGATTGTAGAGGTGTGCTGGCGGAGTTCCTGCGGGCCATGACCGCGCGAGCCCGTGCCAGCCCCTCCGCCCCTCCAACACTCCCGCGCCAAAGCCGCGAGAGAGTACATGTCCGCCCGTACGATTGCGATCCGCTCGAGGTGAGGGTTGCCGCGAACTCCACGTACCAAGAGAGCCTGACGTTCAACATTGAAGGCAATGGGTGCCCGCCATCGCCCGAATCCTGCACGATTCGATCAAGAACGTGCTCTCGCCAACTCGAATAATGCATGGCGGCCCAAGCCAAGCGTCAGGCTTTCAAGTGCGCCCTCTCCACGTCCTTCGCCAGTGGCTCCCCCTCCTTCGGTCGCCTGAACTGACAGGAGAGTTGTCGCCAGAACCCCGTTGACACCGGTGTCTCGATGCCTCGCCGCAGTCGCATGCGTTTCAGACCGGAGGCAAACCGCCGGACCGACGGAACAGAGTTGGACGAGTCCATAGCTGTGCTCCCTTCCGAGCGATGGAGGAATGCGTCGGCAGCTAGGCTTCGGCCGCTTCGCAGCCGCAATCGGGCTACCCTGCACTCGCCGGGCCTCGCACGCTGCTACCGCAGCTCCCGCATCTCCGGAGTCTGCGAGGCGCCGCGGGCGGGCGGCTGGTTGCGTCTGCTACGATCAGGAGGCTCCGGGGTGCCCACTAGGGCCTAACAGGGAAGTCCGGTGGAAATCCGGCACGGTCCCGCCACTGTGAGCGGCGAGTCGCATCGACATGCCAGTGAGGTGATTGCCTTGCGAAGGCCGGTGCGACGAAGGCGAGGAGACTTCGCTTGAGCCGTTAGTCAGGAGACCTGCCCCGGTGCAGTGTGCGCGCACGACTCCGCGAGGTACGGATGAGCGGCTTGAATGTTGGCTATGGCGGCCCGCCGGGAAGAGGCCCCGGTCGGGTCGTCTTCCATCCCACCGCTGACTCCACAAGTGGATTGCATCCGATTCCCGCATCGGGATCGACCTCAGGTGGAGTGCGCAGCATCCAATAGCCCGCGGAGACGGGCACGGAGGCAGCGTGAGCAGGAAATCCAGGCCCTGCAGAAGTCGGCGGGGCGTTCGACCGCACGGCTCCCGCTCAGCGGATTCAGCTTGGCGATTCGCCAGCAGGCTCCCTTGGACGGCCGCAGGTCGAGCGACGGACAGCTCTGCGTCGAAACGCACGGAGGCAACACGATGCGACGCCGGTCTGGGCTCGGCTTGTGCGGTGTTTGCGGTTCCCGTGTTTCTGATCACGGCCGTCGTCGCGTCGCAGTTGCAGGCGGGCGGCCTGCTCGGGAGGGTCCTCGACCCGCATGGCGCCGCTGTTGTGAACGCGCGGCTGCGCCTCTTCGACCGGGACGGCGGTACGGTTCGCAACGCCCGGAGCCGAATGGACGGGACATACGCGTTCCCCAACCTCCTTCCGGGCGAATACCTCCTGGAGGGCGCAAAGCCCGCCGCGTCCCTGGCTGGATCGCGCGCCCTCAAAGTGGGCGGGCAGACACGACTCGACCTGGATCTAGCTGTCTCGGCATCCACCGTAGAGATTGTCGTCACTGCCTCCAGCACACCCGCTGCGCAGGCTGAGATTGCCAAAGCACTCGACGCCGCGCACGACGAGGAGATTGCCCTGCGCGACGAGTACTCGCTGGCGGAGGCCCTCCGCAGCACGCCAGGCGTGCGCGTACAGCAGTTGCGGGGTCCCGGGAGCCTCGCGACCATCCAGACTCGCGGACTGCGCACATACGACACGGCCTTGTATCAGGACCTGCTGCTCTTTGACACCGACCGGGTCGAGTTCATGCGCGGCTCCGGCTCCTCGCTCTACGGATCCCACGCGCTCGGCGGAGCAATACGCGCAGGGGTACGTATTCTTGGGTCCGTACCCCAGCCACTTGTGGAGATCGCATGAGCTCCGCATCACGAATCGTTCTTGCCTTGCAGATGGCCGCATGCGCGCTGCTGCTCGCCGCCGCCTTTCGGTTCGTTGGAGGAGCGCCCGCGGCACTTTCCCGGGAGCCCGAAGCCCCATCGACCGTGACCGGCGACGCCTTCCCACGTGTCGTCCGGGACGCGCACGGCGACACACTGAGGCTGGAACAGCCGCCCGCGAGACTCGGCTCACAGGCCTTGTCCACAGACGAGTTCCTGTTCTCCATCGTCCCCGCCGCCCGCATCGTCATCGCGAGTCCGTATGCCGCTGATCCCCGCTACAGCTTCGTCGCCGACCTTGCCGGAGCGACGGACCCGGCGAAAGCGACGGATCCGGAGTCGATCGTGCTCCGCAGTCCCGAGGTGTTGTTCGTTTCCCACACGGCGCGCGCCGAGTACGTCGAGCAGGTCCGAGCATCCGGGATACCTGTGTTCCGCATGACCACGGTCTTCGAGCAGCTGGAGCAGATCGCATCGGCATTGCGCGTGACCGGATCCATCGTTGGCGAAGACGAAGCCGCCGAGCGCGAGATAAGGCGTTTCCTAGAACGGATTCGCGCCGCCAAGGAGCTTGCCGCTCCGGGAGACAAGCCTGCCCGGATCCTTGCCTTCTCGAATCTTGCCCATACGTTTGGAGCGGGTTCCCTGTTCGATCGAATCGTCACGGATCTCGGAGCCGTCAACGTTGCCGCCGAACAGGGAGTCGGCCCGTACGGCTCAATCACCAGCGAGCAGGTCGCGGCGTGGAATCCGGACTGGATCGTGGCGGGCGTGGAGCCCGGCCGTGCGACGACAGAGCGCGACCGCCTCCGTGCTGATCCCGGAATCGCTGTGACGCATGCCGGGCGCGAGGGCCAGATCCTGCTCATCGAGAATCGCGCCTACCTGTCCATGTCCCACCATGCCGTGGTCGTCATGGAGATGCTGGCTGCGGCTCTTCACGGAGGGAAGCGGTGAGTCGGGCCCTCGATTCCCTGGCGGCGTTTGCCCGATCGCGAGCGGCGCCCCTGTACTTTCTTTCCGCTGCGGCGGCTCTGGCGGTTGCAGCCGTCGCGGGCGTCGCCCTCGGCAGCACCGAGATCGGATGGGAGTCCGTGCTCAGGACGGTCTTCTCGAAGTTCCTGCCCGAGGGATGGATCGACCTTGGCGGAGTCACCGAGGCCGAGCGGGTGATCATCTGGCAGATCCGAATGCCCCGCGTCATCGTGGGCGGACTGGCAGGCTGCGGGCTGGCGGTCGCGGGGACGCAGGTGCAGGCAGTGTTCCGGAATCCGCTGGCCGAGCCGAGTGTGATCGGATCCAGCCAGGGGGCGGCGCTCGGGGCCGTCACTGCGTTCGTCACCGAACTGGCGACGCGTTCGGCGCTCTGGCTGCCGCTGTTCGCCTTCAGCGGAGCGCTGATTGCACTGTTCACCGTCTATGCCGTGGCAAGCAGGGCCGGGCGGACGCCGGTTGCGACGCTGCTGCTGGCGGGCATCGCTCTCGGCTCACTGATCTCCGCCGCCACCTCGATGCTGATCTCCCTGAACTTCGTGAACTGGCAGGTAGCCTCGGAGATCGTTTTCTGGATGATGGGCGGCCTCGACGGCCGCACTTGGACTCACGTGTGGATTTCCGCGCCCCTGGTCGCGATCGGCGCTTCGGTTGCGTTCTGGTACGTCCGGGATCTCGACCTGATGCTTCTAGGGGAGGAGGCCTCGGCCTCGCTCGGGGTCGAGGTCGAGCAGGTCAAGCGGTCGGTCCTCGCAACGGCCGCGCTGCTGACCGGCACCGCGGTCGCCGTGAGCGGAGTGATCGGCTTCGTGGGCCTGGTCGTGCCTCATGTCATTCGGATCCTGCTGGGACCGGCGCATAGAGCGCTGCTTCCCGCGAGCATTCTGTCCGGAGCAGCGTTCCTGATCGGTTGCGACATCCTTGCCCGCACCGTCTACGCGCCCACCGAGCTGAGGCTCGGCGTCGTGACTGCTCTGTTCGGAGCGCCGCTGTTCCTTTATCTGCTCCGTCGCAAGCGCATGGAGGTCGCCGTCCTTTGACGATCAGGCTGGATCGCGCCGGCATGCGGATTCGGCGGAACTGGCTGGTGCGGGATGTCTCGATGGTAGTCCGCCCGAACCGGATCACCGCCCTCGTCGGCCCCAACGGATCCGGAAAATCGACGGTGCTGCGGCTTCTGGCAGGCCTGTGGCAGCCTTCCGAGGGCCGCGTACTGGTCGATGGTTCGGACATGGCGAGTCTCGGTCGGCGGGACCTTGCCCGTCAAGTCGCATTCGTTCCGCAGAATCCGCGCATAGACGTGCCGTTCACGGTCAGGCACGTCGTCAGCATGGGCCGCCATCCGCATCTCGGCAGGTTCGAATCCGCCGGGCCGCGCGATCTGGAGGTTGTCGAGTCGGCGCTCGCCCGAGTCGACGTCCTGCACCTTGCCGAGCGCCGCGTCAACGAGCTGTCCGGGGGCGAATTCCAGCGGGTCGTCGTCGCGCGCAGCCTGGCGACCGAAGCCGATGTGATCCTGCTTGACGAGCCGACATCCAACCTCGATCTGGACCATTCCCTGGAGACTCTCGAACTGCTGCGCCGGCTGGCTGAGGACGGCAAGGCAGTCGCCGCAGCCTTGCATGACCTGAATGCTGTGGCTCGCTGGGCGGATCACGCGACGCTGATGCATCGTGGTCGCCTACGTGCGCACGGGCCCGTCGGCCAGGTGCTTGCCGACGAGCAGCTCGTGCCGGTCTTCGATGTCGACATCGAGCGCCTGCAGACCTCGCACGGGGTGCCCGACCTGGTGTTCCATCGTCGAATCCATCGTTCCGGGGAATCGTCGCGGGCCGAGCGAGGCCGTGATGCCGACGAGAACCGCTTGCCCGGGTAGCTCATCGGACCCTGTTGTCGAGACGGCAGGCGATCCCGTTCAGCGGCTCGACGATCACCCGATGCTCCGGTGAGAGCCTGCCGATTTCCTCATGACGGGTGTCCGGATCGTGCGGTGTGGCTCTCCGTGCATCCCGTGACAGTGCCAAGCCCACGCCGGGAGAGCCACTGGCCGGTGGCTGAGATTGCGCCACCCGCTCTTCGCAGGTCAAACGGTCCTAGACACCCGGACTCTGCCAACTTGCCGCGCATGGTCTTGTCGCCCTACCTCCACGCTGCACGCACAGGGCCACAGGTTCCGTCTCGGCCCGTTGGGGCAATCGAGGCGGCGAGGCCCTACCGGCGCGCCGCATCGCCGACCGACGACAGGTTCTTCAGAACTCCCATGACGAACGGAATGCAGACGAGCGGCAGGTAGAGGTCGGATGCCCGGTCCTGGATGGCAGCGCCGGTTTCCCAACGGCCCAAGGCGGCCTCGGCGATGGCGGCGGCCTCGGCGAAAGCGGCCCTGGTCATTCCGTGTTGTTCCCGGACCCCACGGACTTCAGCCGGGGTCAGCACTCCGAGGTGGCGGCACACGAATGCGTGACGCAGCCGCTCGCCGACATGGTCAATGTACTCGGTCCCACAGTCCATGCAGCGTCGGACGGGCAGTTCGACCCGCAGTGTTGCCGCAGAATCGCCTAACCCGTAGATGAATTCGTCGGTATGCCGGAACGTGTGGATCGACCTGCTGTCGCAGAGCGGACAAGTATGGGCTTCCACCGCAGCGCGAACGGAGAATCGAGTCTTGTCGTCTGGTTCCATGTTCCGTAGTCCTCGGAGCAATGAAAGGTGCGCCCGAATGCCTTCTTCGTCCCACTTACCGGCTTCGCGCACAGTTCGGGCAATCTCGATCCGAGACCGACATTGATGGACTGGCCGTTCTTGCCCGGCGGCTACTTAGACTCGATTATTGTCACCTCGCAGCCAACCTCCGGTCTCGCGGCCATGAACTCCCGTGCCGTCGCGCTTGTGCGGCAGGGAGCAAGCACCCCGTCGGGGCTGGGAACCTGGTCGGCCGCCACCGCTGGGGCCGCGCTGCCGAGAAAGCCTCATCCCGAGTTCTCGGGTGGAGCGAGCCCCGATGGACGCAGTCGGCTTCAGACGCCCCACACGTCTATGCGCACCTCTCCCAATGGCTCCTGCCGATGAAAGAGGCGCTGGGACCATGTCCTGTTCGGTCGGAGTTCGAAGACCACCAGATGCCCCTCGTCCGCACCGGCGACGTCCATGTACTCCCCGGTCTGCCGCACGCCCTGGGCGATGACGGCTTCCAGGCTGCGTCCGGGCCGGAGCACCTTGCACTCGATCACGTACCGTGCCTCACCGCCCCCGGGCGGGCGCCAGACGACGAGCAGGTCCGTCCGCGGCCGGCCGACGCCGAATTCGCGCTCGATGCGGCCGCCGCTGTTGACCAGCCGCTGGAGGAAGGCCTGCAGGATCAGCTGCGGGCCGGCCTCGCGGTAGCCGAACCGCTCCACCCAGTGCTCGGAATGGTCGCGGAAGAAGCCTTGGAAGTGCTGCATCAGGCGCCTGAGGTCGAGAGACCCATCGAACCTGAGGTAGGAGCCTGGCCGGATGAATCCCGCCAGCCGGCTCTGCAGCACCGAGGTGAGCTGCCTGGGGACCACCTCGCGGTAGATGGGGTTCGCGATTCGGACGGGGTCGTCCGGGGCGATCAGTCCCAGATCGCGGACGTACTCCATGTCCTCGTCGGACCAGTCGGGTTCGAGGCTTCCCTCCAGCAGGGGTTCGATGACGCGCCTGACGCGGTCCTCGGAGAGTCTGGCGGCGAGCTGGTCGAGGTGGGTGACCCTTCCGACGATGAGCGTCTCCCTGGCCCGGTCGATGGATTCTGCCCCGATCGGCCGGCTGCGGTCCCGTCCCGCCTTGTCTTCGAAGCAGGCCTCGAGGGCCAAGGCGTTGACCAGCCAAGGCTGGCCGCGAGTGAGCTCCCAGATCCTCTCCACCGCGCCCGCTTCGAACTCCTGGCCGGTCTCGGCAGTGTGCTGGCCCAGCAGCGAGCGCACCTCGTCCTGCGTGAAGTCTCCCAGCCGCAGGGACTTGGCCCTGATGTTGAAGGCGCTCCCCCCGGTGACGCTGGCGCCGAGCGAACTCGAATAGATGCGGTAGTCGCGCACATCACGCACGCCGCACAGGATCACGCTCTGCGGGAAGCCGTCAGGCCGCTCGTCATAGCCGGCGCGGAGCTGCCGCAGCACGGAGATCAGCGAGTCGCCTTCCAGGCTGTCGATTTCGTCGATCAGCAACACCAGCGGCTTCTCTCGAGCGCTCGCCCAGCGGGCCAGGGTCTCGTTAAGCGCACCGTGGCCCCCGTGCTCCTCCAGCACGTTAAGCCGGACATCCCTGACGAATGTGTCCTGCAGCATCTTCTCCGCACGTCTTGCGATCTGGCCCAGAAGCACTCGCATCGCCTCTGGCACGTCCTCACGCGCTGTCTGGCCGACCTCGAAGTTCGCGTACACGCAGCCGTACTTGCCTGTGGCGTTGAGCGTGTCGGCGAGAGCCTTGAGCGTCGAGGTCTTGCCGGTCTGGCGGGGGGCATGGAGGACAAAGTACTTTCTCCTCCGGATCAAATGCAGAATTTCGTCCCGATCCACGCGCTCCAACGGAGGGATGCAGTAGTGGATGCTGGGATCGACCGGGCCCTCGGTGTTGAAGTCTTTCATGCCCACCCGGAGCATTGCGTGCGGTTCATTTAAGCATTGTCCACTCTGCGATTCGTCCCGCCACCCGGGCGGGCGGTTGCCGATCCGGGAAAACCAGGCATCCCGATCCCGTCTCTGGCTCGCATGCCGCGCCGGAGGCGCAAGGCCGCTGCCGATTCGCAACTTCGCGAACAGTTCCTTGCGGGATCCATGGGCACAGCGGCCGGTCAGGCTGCTCCCGCACACGGTCCCGCCGCCACCCGGCCCCGGACTCCGGGCCGGATCCCTGCTTGGAGACATCTCGGAGCCCAGTGCTCAGCAAGTCCCTGCACCTGGCACGTTGGCACAGCATTCAATGCGACTCGGAGCCGGTTCCCCAAGCCGGGACCGGGAAGCGGCGGCTTGGAGCCGAAGGTGAGGGCAAGTGGTGTCCCCAGCGGGATTCGAACCCGCGTTGCCGCCGTGAAAGGGCGGTGTCCTAGGCCGGGCTAGACGATGGGGACGCGAGTTGCGGGTGCCCTAAGGGCCAACTAAGCTGATTCTAGCACGCGGACCCCGACCTGCTGGCCGGAAGCCCAAGACGTGATGACTACCGCATCGCGAGCTCGGATTCTTCAACGACGATGGGCCGGGAAGCGATCAGATCCCCCGCGCTCAGGCCGGCTCCCACAACGGCTTCCGTATCGCTGACGGACACGAGTTCCACGGGACGTCTCACGAACTCGTCTCCGGATCCCTTCACCCACACGGCCGGCTGGCCGTCGGAGTGATCCAGGCTGGCTCGGGGAACCACGAGCACATTCTCCAGCTCCTCGATGATGACGTCGCCCGAAGCCGACAGATCAGGCTGGATGCGCTCGTCGCTCGCAAGGATCTCGATTTCCACGGGAACCTGCTTGATCCACTCGCCGCGCGATCCCGAGGATCCCGGTGGGCCGCGGCGGCCCCCGCCGCCCCCGCCGCCAGACACGGCCATCGCGCCGACGGAGCTGACGCGTCCCTCGAACACGACGTCCGGATAGGCGTCGAGCTGGACCTTGACCGGAACTCCTAGCCGAACCAGCTGGCTGTCCGCCTGGTTCAGGTTGGCGAACACAGCCATGTTCGACAGATCGACCACCCGCATGAAGAAGGCTCCGCCATAGATCTGGTCTCCGGGTGAAGCCTGTTGGAAGTTCCCCCGCTGGAACATCGTCTCGATCACGACCAGACCGCCCACAGGCGTCCGAATCCGCATCTTCTCAAGGTCGGAACTCGTCCGGTCCATGCGCTTCTGGTCCTGCTCGACCGTCAGGTCCAGGCTCCGCGATTCCGCCTCGTTGGCAAGCTCCTGCAGTTCCACCTCTCTCCTGAGCTGGTCCGTGGAGGCTCGGCCCTCCTGTGCCATGAGATCGAAGATCTCGGCCTGAATCGCGGACCTCACCTCGGCCGTCTGCAGGTCCAGCTCGGACTTCTCCGCCTCGGACTTCGTTGTCCTGAAGTCCTGCCGAAGCGTCTCGGTGGCGATCAGGATCTCCGCCTTCCGGGTGCCCGCCTCGGCTCTCGTCTGGGCCAGCATGGAGGAATACGTGTCGAGCTTGTCCTGCGTGTCCTTGGACTCGAACTCTGCGACCACTTCCCCCGCCTGGACGACGGTGCCCGCTTCGGCAAGCGTCTGGATCGTCAGCGAAGATCCGCCTCCGCGGTCCCGTCCGCCGCGCATGCGGGGAGCGCGGATCATTGCGAAATTGGTCGCACCGACCGTGCCGCCGATCCGAATCGAACGCCGGAAGTCCCGCTTCTCGGCCACGACCGTTGCGACCGCCGATGGCGCGGCCACTGCCTGGTCGACGCCCGAAGACCGGGTGGACTGGAACACGCCAAGACCCACGGCCGCTCCTAGGACGACCAAAACGCCGACACCCCAAGGCGGCAGGCCGGGTTTTTCCGCCTGCGGGTCGGGAACGACTTGCGGACCGGGTCCCGGTCCCGGCTCGGCTTGAGGCGCCGGTTGCGCGGACGCAAAGAACCGAGGCACCGTCAGCCACGAAAGGGGTGTATGTGCAGCATCTTGCATGATTGCTTCCGACCAGCCCTAGGTCTTCAAAAGTATAAGGCGATTCTGATACGCCTTGGTTATGGGACCTGTGCCGCCTTTCGCCCGTGAACGTCACGTTGCGCACACACGCACAGACGGGTTTCCGGATTCCCCGGCACGCGGCGCGGACCGCATGCTTGCCGGGGACCCCCCGGGGACGTTCCTGCGCAGTGCGGACCGCACAGTCCCGGGGTGCCGGGTGCGCGGCGCACCCGGCGATGGTGCCACAATGAGTAGGCCTGAGTGCATGACCCGTCCGCGTTGCGCTCGACGGAGGTTCGCGCTCCTACCCGGCTATCAGCACTCTTCGCGGGCACGTCCCGCGGCCAGAAAGCACGCCCCATGCCCACCCAGCTCCCGCGTCCACCCTGCCGTTCCATGGACTCTCGCCTGTTGGCCGTCGCGGTGCTTGCGGCGGTTCTCGTCCCGCTCCCGCTCCTGGCCACTCCCGCCGAGCGGCAATCCGAGGCTGTTGAGCGATACATGGAGCACGTGCGGTTCCTTGCCTCTCCCGAGATGCGCGGGCGAGGGCCCGGCATGCCCGAACTCGATGAGGCGGCGGACTACATCGCCGGACGGTTCCGCGAACTTGGGCTGCAGCCCGCCGGCGACGACGGCAGCTTCCTGCAACCGTTCGAGGTGACGACCGGCGCAAACATGGGGCAAGGCAACTCCATGCGGGTTGAGCGGCCCCGCGGCGTGAGCGAGCTCGAGGTGGGCAAGGACTTCATTCCCATCAACTTCTCCGCCAGCGGAGAGGTCGAGGGCGAGGTCGTCTTCGCCGGGTACGGCGCCTCGGCGGAGGAACTCGGCTACGACGACTACTTTCACTTCGACGTCACGGACAAGATCGTTCTCGTCCTTCGCTACGAGCCCGACTTCTTTCGCGAAGAAGATGACGGCGAGGGAGACAGGGGCGACAGCGAGCGCGGGCGCCGCTACACGCGTCACGCGCACCTGATCGCGAAGGCGATCCAGGCCCGCAATCGAGGCGCGAGGGCGGTCCTGGTCGTAGACGGCCGGACGCGGGGAAGGTCTAGGGACCGGCTGATTCGCTTCGGAAGCGTCTCCGGCCCGACCGACGCGGGCATTCCGATGGTTCAGGTCCGAAGGGAGGTTGCCGAGCGGTGGCTCAGGGGATCGGGCCGGTCGCTCCGCCTGCTGCGAAGGGACATCGAGGAGTCCAGGCGACCCCAGACCTTCAATCTCGCGTCATCCTTGCGGATCAGGCTGTCTGTGGATGTCGAGCACGAGCGCGCAACCGTGAGCAACGTCGCCGCCTACCTTCCCGGCTCGACCCCGGACTACGTCGTGCTCGGCGCTCACTACGACCACCTCGGCCTTGGAGGCGAGAACTCGCTCTCCCCGTCGAGCGTCGGCAAGGTCCATCCGGGCGCGGACGACAACGCCTCCGGCGTCGCGGCGATTCTGGAGTTCGCCCGCACCCGCTCCGCCCGCGGCGAAGAGCCGCGCCACGGCCTGCTCTTCCTCGCGTTCGCGGCCGAGGAGATCGGGCTGCTCGGATCCGGTCACTGGGTGGACAACCCGACGCTGCCGCTCGAGAACGCCGTGGCCATGCTGAACTTCGACATGGTCGGCAGGATCCAGAACCGCAAGCTGTATGTCGGGGGCGTCGGCACCGCCGGGCCGTTCGCCGATCTTGTCGAGCAGGCAGCCTCCGAGCACGAGCTGAAGGTCGACAAGTCCCGCAGCGCCTCCAGCTCCAGCGACCACACTTCGTTCTCGGCAAAGAAGATCCCTGTCCTGTTTTTCTTCTCGGGGCTGCACTCCGACTATCACAAGCCCGGCGACACTCCCGACAAGATCAACGGCGAGGCCGCTGTTGATCTGCTCGGCGTCGCCGACCGCATCGTCCACGGCATCGAGGCCTTGGACGATCGCCTGGCGTTCGTCGACAAGGCGCCGGAGTCCGGCCACGGCCGTCCGTCCGGAGACGGGGCGAGCAGCGGCGGCTACGGACCCTGGTTCGGCTCGATCCCGGACTTCGGAGAGGTGCCCAGCGGCGTCAAGTTCGCTGACGTGCGCACCGGGTCCCCGGCGGCGCTGGCCGGTCTCCGCGGCGGAGACATCCTGACCCACTGGAACGACGCGCCGATCACGAACCTCTACGACTTCACCTACGCCCTTCGGGACTCCGAGGTCGGCGAGGTTGTCAGGGTCCGCGTGCTGCGCGACGGCGAGGAAGTCAGGTCGGAAGTGACCTTGGCGGAGCGTCCGTGAGCTTGGGCGCCGGGCTGCGCGGTCCGGCAGTCCCGGCACGCGGTCGGAACCTGGAATGGCGGCGTCGCGGGCAGTCGCGAATCTTCTCTGGCAACTGGCGCTGCGCGACTTCAGGCAGCGCTTCGTCGGATCCATCCTGGGCTGGCTCTGGGTCGTCGTGCATCCGCTGGTGCTTCTGGGCGTCTACACGTTCCTGTTCCAGTACGCCTTCGGTGCGCGGCTGCCCAGCGAAGAGGCCACCGGGAGCTACCCGCTCTTTCTTCTGAGCGGGCTGCTGCCCTGGCTGCTCCTGTCCGAGACACTCTCCCGCTCCGCAGGTTCGCTGACCGAGCATGCCGCGCTCATCCGGCGGACCGTGTTTCCCTCCGAGGCGGTACCGGCCAGCATCCTGGCCTCGACGGCCCTCGGCCACCTGATCGCGCTGGCCGCGCTGCTGGCCGCGGCGGTTCTTCTGGGCCAGGTTCCCAAAGGCTCGCTGGCGCTGCTGCCGGTGTGGCTGGGACTGCTTGCGCTGCTGACTCTGGGGCTGTCCTGGATCGCCGCGGCGCTGCATGTGTATCTCCGCGACACCGCACACGTCCTCCGGATCATCCTGATCGGCTGGTTCTGGGCGACGCCGGTGTTTCTCCCGGAAGCCTTCTACAGGGAACGGTTCGGCGCCGTGCTCGAATGGAACCCCGCCAGGTACGCAGTCCTCGGCTATCGCAGCGCCATCCTGGGAGGAGAGCCCCCGAGCCTGTCCCAGGCGGCATCGCTCCTTGCATTCGCCGTCGCCGCATTCTTCGCGGGCGGGCTCCTGTTCCGCCACGCGAGGAAGGGCTTTCCGGATGTCATCTAGCGTGGCGCGGCGATCGAGCCTCCGGACGCGCTGATCCGTCCCGGGTCCATTAAGATAAGGGCGGGCGGCGCCGAGCCCGACGTTTCCCAGTCTTGGCCAGGATCGCATTCAACTCGGTCTCAAAGAGCTACTCCTCGTACCCCCGCCCCTCAGACCGGCTGCGCGAGCTTTTCCGGCCAGGGCATGCCGCCGGACCGGCCAGGTTCCAGGCGCTGCAAGAGGTCTCCTTCGAGGTCGGGGCCGGCGAGACGCTCTGCGTGATCGGTGCGAACGGCTCCGGGAAGAGCACCTCGCTGCAGATCGCGGCGCGCATCCTGCGCCCGACCAGCGGGACCGTCGAAATCGAGGGCCGCGTTTCCGCACTGCTGGACCTCGGTGCGGGATTCCATCCGGAATTCACCGGACGCGAGAACGTCCGCCTCTGCGCCGCGCTGCACGGGCTGTCGAACCGGGACACGAGGGCGCGACTCCCCGAGATCGAGGCCTTCGCCGAGATCGGCGAATTCATCGACCGGCCCGTCAGGACATACTCCAGCGGAATGCTCGTGCGGCTCGCCTTCGCGGCCGCGATCAGCATGGAGCCCGAGATCCTGCTCGTCGATGAGGCCCTCGCGGTGGGGGACTACTACTTTCGCCAGCGCTGCATGCGGAGGGTTCACGAGCTCCGGGCCCAGGGCGTTACGATTCTGTTCGTGTCCCACTCCATGGCGGACGTGCAGGCGCTCGGCACCCGGGCCCTCTGGCTGGATCGGGGTCGAGTGGCCGGTCAGGGGGATCCGGCGACGGTCGTCCGCAACTACCTGGCGCGGATGAAGCTGAAGGACCGCGAGTCTTCGGCCGAACCGCGCGGCGCTCGGGAACCTTCTTCAGCCGTCGCCGAAGGGGTGCCGAATGTGGACCGCCGCTTCGGCACGCGAAGAGCCGAAGTGACCGGCATCGCAGTGCTGGACGCGAGCGCGAGGCCCGTACGGTCGCTCGCACCCAGCCAGACCGCCATCGTGCGGATTTCGGCGCGGGCCAGGGACCGGATCGAGAGGCCGAACATCGGTTTCATGCTGCGGAACCACCTGGGGATCGACTTTGCCGGCACCAACACCGTGCGCGAGGGACTCGCGCTGGAACCGATGCGGCCGGGCGAGGTGCGCACGGTGGACTTTCACATCGACCTCCCGGAACTCCATGCCGGATCGTTCTCCTTCGCTCCGGCCGTCGCCGACGGAGGGCTTGCGGACTACGAGATCTGCGACTGGATCGACAACGCGCTCGCGCTACCGATGGAACGCGGCGCGGGCGAGGTGTACGGATACATGCACTTGCCTTGCCGTGTCGAGGTCGGCCGGCAGCCCTCTCCGGCCGCGAAGCCCCGGACGGAGGCCCCGTGAGTACGGCGCGAAGATGGCTGGCGGCTCTCGCCGCCGCCGGCTTTATCGTCTTTCTCGCCCCTGCGTTGCTGCTCGCGCTTGTGCTCCTCTTCGTGCTCGCTGATCTGGCTTCGCTGTTCGCCCGTCGCCGGCGGCGCGGTCCCGACCGCGAAGTGTCCAAGCGCGCTGTGAGCGTGGTTATTCCGACTTGGAACGGCAGAAAGCCGCTGGCCCGGAACCTCCCTTCCGTGGTCGAGGCGCTCTCGGGAAACCCGGAGCACGAGATCCTCGTGATGGAGAACGGCTCCGACGACGGGTCCGCCGAGTTTCTCGCCCGGGAGTTCCCGTCCGTCCGCGTGGTCGAGCTGGGATCGAACCTGGGCTTTGGTCGGGCCTGCAATGCCGGACTGACCCTCGCCCGACACGACGTAGCGGTGCTGCTCAACAACGACATGCGGGTCGAGCCGGACTTCCTCGAGCCGCTGATCGACGGATTCCGCGATCCGAGGGTCTTCGCGGTCACCGCCCAGATTCGCTTCGCGGACCCCTCGAAGCGCCGGGAGGAGACGGGACTGACGGCGGGCCGCTGGCACCGGGGCCGGATCCATCTTCGGCATGTGGCCGACGACAGGGTCGACGAGCTGTTCCCCACCTTCTACGCCGGGGGGGGCTCCTCGGCCTACGACCGGCTCAAGATCCTGGAGCTGGGCGGCTTCGACGAGCTGCTCGAGCCGTTCTACATGGAGGACGTGGATCTGTCCTACATGGCGTGGAAGCGCGGCTGGCTCAACTTCTACGCCCCGGCCAGCGTCGTTCATCACGAGCACCGGGGCACGATCGGCAAGCACTTCAGCGAGCAGTCCATCCAGCGCGTGCTCCAGAGGAACCGCCTCCTGTTCATGTGGAAGAACATGCACCACTGGCGGCTGCTCCTCACCCACCTCGGCTGGCTGTACGCCGACCTGTGGGTGTCGCTGCTCGCCGGGCCGTCTCCTGCGAGGCCGGGCATGGCATCGTTCCTGGACGCGATGCGCAGGTCGCTCCGCGCGGCAGGTCGGCGCACTTCGGCGCGCCGCCTGTCCGTGATCCCCGACATGGAGGCTCTGCGCAGGCCTTTGGGCGGCTTCTTTCGCGACCGCTACCACCGTCTGCAGGCCAAGTCCGAGGAGGACCTGAACGTCCTCTTCGTGTCGCCGTACCCGATCGAGCCGCCCACGCACGGCGGCGCGGTGTTCATGAAGCTGGCGGTCGAGGGACTCGCCGCGCGGTGCAACCTGCATCTGCTCTGCCTCACCGAGGGGGAGGAGGACGAGCGGGCGCACGCCGAAATCGCCCCGGCATGCAGGAGCACGGAGTTCGTCCCGCACGACCCTCGCCGGCACCGTGGAGCACCCCTGATCTGGCCCCATGCGGCGCAGTCCTACTGGAATCCGGACCTTCACTGGCGGATTCATCGCGCCATCCTGAAGCACCGCATCGACATCGTGCAGATCGAGTACGCGCAGCTGGCGTCCTACGGAGAGAGATTCCACCAGGTCGTGTGCTGCCTCTTCGAGCACGACCTGCACTACCAGTCGGTGCAGCGGAGCATCCTGGCCCGCGGTCCCGACGCGCTGCGGCATGGGTACGAGTACCTCCGGGCGCTGCGGTTCGAGCTCAGGATGCTGCCGCGGTTCGACGCCGTTCAGGTGTGCAGCCGCGAGCAGCGCCTGGCGCTGCAAGGCCTGCTCGGCGAGTCGCCGCCCGTGCTGGACAATCTGCGGGCGGCCATCGACGCGGACAGCTATCCGTGTCCTCGGAACGATCGCGAGCCCGACACGATCCTGTTCGTCGGCAACTTCCGGCATCCGCCGAATCTGGGAGGGCTAACGTTTCTCCGCGAGGAAGTGATGCCGCTGGTGCGAGAGCGACGGCCGGGGGCGCGGCTGGTCGTCGTCGGCGCCGACGCTCCCGAATGGCTGGCCGCGACGCTCAACGACGACGGCCTGGAGTTCCTTGGCGCCGTGCCCGAGATCCGGAGAGTGCTGGCTCGGTACGCGGTTCTTGCTGCGCCGATTCTCTCGGGTTCGGGCATCCGCGTGAAGATCCTGGAGGCGTTCGCCTGCGGCATCCCGGTGGTGTCGACGACGCTCGGCGCCGAGGGTCTGCGCGCGCAGGAAGCGGGAACGGCCGCGATCGGGGACCGGCCGGAGGCCTTTGCCCTTGCCGTCGTGCGACTCCTCTCGAACCCGCCACGGGCGGAGGCGATGGCGCGGGCCGCCCGCCGTGCCGTGGTGCGCGACTGGAACGGTCGGCGGACCGTCTCCCGCCTGCTCTCCCACTACGGGGCGGAACTCGAGACGAAGCTACTTTCGCGACTCGCGCGCCCCTTGCCGTTGCGCTGACCGGGGCGGGCGGATGTTGAGCGCCGGCGCCCGAAGTGTGACGATAGATGCCAAGCGGGCTAGGAGGATCCGACATGCAACAGAGTAACGACAGCCCCTACATGATCGCGTTCTGCACCTGTCCACCCGACAAGGCGGCGGACATCGCCCACGTCCTGGTGCGCAAGCGGGTCTGTGCCTGCGTCAACGTCGTGCCCCGCATGCTGTCGGTCTACACCTGGAAGGGAAGCGTCGAGGAGGACGACGAGTCGCTGCTCGTGATCAAGACCCGCGCGGACCGTCTCGACGCCCTGGAGAGCGCCGTGGCCGAGGTCCATCCCTACGAGGTCTTCGAACTCGTGGCCTGCCGGCTGGAATCGGGCAGCCAGCCATACCTGCGCTGGATGGACGCCTGCCTCGGCCCGCAAGGGTAGCCCGGGTTCCCGTCACCCGATCGGCATCCCGGCGGAACGGGCGGGTCAGGCGACGAGCTGCCTCCTGACGACCTCGTCGTTCAGCTCGACCCCCAAGCCGGGTCCCGAGGGAGGGGTGATGAATCCGTTCTCGAACCGGATCGGTTCCTTGAAGATCTCGCTGTGGAGCCTGTTCGTGTTGAACTCCTGGATCAGGAAGCTGGGAGAGCAGGTGTCGAGCTGCACTGCGGCGGCTGCTGCAACCGGACCACAGTACATGTGCGGAGCGGTCATCGCGTAGTGCGCCTCGGCCATGCCCGCGATCTTCTTGGCCTCGAGGATCCCTCCGCACTGGCCCACATCGAGCTGGATGACCTGTGCGGCCTGCTTTTCCAGCACCTCGGCGAACTCGAACTTCGTGACCAGGCGCTCACCGGTGGCGATCGGGATGCTGGTGTGCGCGGCCACCCGGGCCATCTCGTCCACGTTCTCCGGCGACACGGGCTCCTCGAACCAGAACGGATGAAACTCCTCCAGAATGCTCGCCACGCGGATCGCCCCGGCGGTGCTGAACTGGCCGTGGGTGCCGATCCCGATCTCGAGGTCGTCGCCCACGGCGTCGCGGATGGCGCGGAAAATCCTCGCCACATGCCGGATCGTCTTGAGCGAGTAGTCGCGGGGAGGGCCTGTGATCGGACGGAACGGATCGATCTTGCAGGCCGTGTTGCCCGCCTCGACCAGTTCGGCGGCCCGCTCGCCGGCCAGTTCGGGGTTCTCCCAGATGCCCTGAGTGTTCATGTAGGCGTACGCACGGAGCTTCTCGTGGTACCGGCCGCCCAGCAGGTTGTAGATCGGCTGGCCGGTTGCCTTGCCGACGATGTCCCAGCAGGCCATTTCGATCGCCGAAAGGGCAGGAATGCCATAGAGGCTGGGGTGGCGGTAGTCGTGGGGCTCGGTGTAGATGCGCTGCCAGATGCGCTCGATGTCGAACGGGCTCTGACCGATGACGAAGCGCTCGCACAGGTCATGGATGAGCTCGATCTGCGACTTCAGGTTGGGAATTCCGCCGGTCGGCCGCTCCCCGAGCCCGACGATGCCCTCGTCGGTGCTGAGCTCGAGAAACAGCCACTTCCGATGACCGATGTACGGAGCGACATTGTCGAGCAGAATCGTTTTGACACCAGTGACCTTCATGTTTCCCGCCTCCGAAACTTGAGCTGCGGCACTCCATCCGGCACCAAGGCCGGCCGCCACAGCGCCCGAACCCTGCAGAAACGTTCGTCGATGCATGCCGAATCCACCCGTTCGGCGGCCGGCCCTCGGGCGGCCCCCACAGCCAGCCGCATTATAGTCCCGCACTTCGCTCATGGCCGAAGCGCGACCGGGATTCCGGCCGAACCACGGGCAATGGCGAGCTTGGCGGTGCCTCTGGCGCGGCCGCCGCTCCGGTTCTTCCACTCCCCAGCCGGATGGCCTCGGCGGCGCCGTCCGCGTGCGGGCTTCGTCTAAGTTGCGAACGAGGATTCGTCAGTGGCTGGCGTGTTCGATTGTCAAGGAAGACGCAGTACTCCGATTCAACGGGAGGAGCGCCTCAGAGTGGCTCGGAACTTTCGCCGCCACCAAGACGTCGATGCAGGGGCGGGTGAGGCGAGTCGCTCGCCCACCACGGGCACGAGCGTCGACGCAGACGGGCTGCCGGAGGAGTAAGTGTCCGACGAGAAAGCGCTCGCGGCACTTTGCTGGGCGCTGGGGGCATCTCGCGTACCAGGATTCAGCGGCTGAGAGGCCGATCTGATGCGGGACGGAGCCGTCCCGTCCAAGAACGTTGTCGCACGGGTCAAGCATGCGATCCGGCGAGGGGCGGACCCGCTGGGCGATGTGTCCTGTGCCCTCCGATCTGCCCGGGAACGTCGAAGTTCGGGCGCAGTCCTCACTCCTCCGGCGATCGTCGATTCCATGCTTGCGTGGGCGGAAGCCCAAGGCAATCCATGTCGCGTTGTTGATCCGGGAGCGGGGTCCGCCCGGTTCCTGGCTGGTGCGGGGCGCAAGTTTACGGACGCCACGCTTGTCGCAGTCGAGAGCGAGCCGTTGGCGGCCCTGACCGCTTGCGGAAACCTCGCTGCCTCCGGAATGGCGGCTCGATCCGCAGTTCGCGTCGAGAACTTCCTGCTTCACGAGACTTGACCGGACCGGCGGATCTCCTGCTGTTCGGCTGCCCAATCGAATCGGCCGTCGGCGCATCGGCGCCAGCCTCGCGGGTTGCCGCGCACCTACTCCACGATCTTTCCGTCGAAGAGCCGCACCACACGCTCGGCGCGCCCCTCGAACCTCGGGTCGTGCGTGACCATGCAGATGGTCGCCCCGCCCTCATGGACACCCTGCAGGAGATCCATCACTGCTTCCCCGTTCTTGGAGTCGAGGTTGCCCGTCGGCTCGTCCGCAAGCAGGACTGACGGGTCTCCTCCCAGCGCCCGGGCGACCGCGACTCTTTGCTGCTGGCCGCCGGACAGCTGCGAAGGGAAGTGCTTCATTCTGTGCGCCATTCCCACCCGGTCGAGAGCCTCCTCGGTGCGCCTCTTCCGTTCGGCGGCCGGCATTCCCCGGTACGTCAGCGGCAGCTCGACGTTCTCGTAGACGGTGAGGTCCCCGATCAGGTTGAACGCCTGAAAGATGAATCCGATCTGGCGGTTGCGGATCCGCGCCCGCTGCCTCGCCTTGAGTTTCTCGACGGACTCTCCGTGCAGCAGATAGACGCCCTCGGTCGGGGTGTCGAGCAGCCCCAGAATGGACAGCAGGGTGGACTTTCCGCAGCCCGAAGGCCCCGAAATCGCAACGTATTCGCCGTCACGGATCTCCAGACTGACCTCGGAAAGCGCGTGCGTCTCGACTTCGTCGGTATAGAACACCTTCGACACGCCTTCAAGCCGGATGAGCGGCGCATCCCCATTGGTCGATGTAGTCATTGCAGCGTTCTCTGTCTCCGTTGGTGCCTTGGTCGGCCTGCTCACTCCAGCCGGATCCTGTCGAATTCGTCCCAGGCGGACATGTCCGAGAGGATCACTGTGTCCCCAGCGACCAGTCCCGACCGGATCTCGATCGTGCTGACGGAGACCTTGCCCACCTGCACCTGGACGCGCGAGGCGTGAGTTCCGTCTTCCTCCAGCCGGAAGAGGCCCATTGTGCCTCCCTCCCGCGCGTGGATCGGGCGACCGGCATGCAGGACATCCTCCAGGCGCTCGAGCTCGATGGTCCCGTCCACGCTGAGGTCGGGGCGGGCGCCGCGCGGCATTGCGCCGAGCAGCCTGATGTCGACAAGCACGGTTCCCTCGACCGCGGCGGGGTCGATGCGCGAGACCTGGCCCCTGATCACGCCGTTCCGGGTGTCGACTTCCGCTCGCTGCCCCACCGCCACGTCGTTGACGAGCGTTTCGGGAATCTTGAGTTCGGCCTTGAGGCGCGTCGGGTCCGACACGCGGGCCAGCTCGTCCCCGGGAGCGACCAGCTGGCCGACCTCCACGCCCATGAGCTGGAGAACGCCGTCCAGACCTGCCCGTACCCTGAGCCGGTCGACCTTCTCCCTGCGCAGCGCGACCAGGGCCTCCATCTGCTCGATGCGCGCCGCCTGCGCCGCCAGCTGCGCATCCACGGAGGGCTTGCGGGCATCCTGCCGGGCGCGCTCCAGCCGGAGCCGCTTCTGCAGTTGCTCCATGGCGACGCGCGACTTCATCAGCGTCACGCGATCCGTGAGGCCGGACCTGGACAGCTCGAGGTCCGCGTCGTGCTGCGCCTTGGCCTGCAGGTACTGGGCCTCAACGTCCGCGGTCAGGGACTCCTGGGTCAGGCGCTGGTCCTCCAGCTGCGCATGGAGATTCGCCAGGTCGGCTTGGGCCGCCCGCAGCTGGGCCTCCGCGTCGAGGTGCTCCTGCTCGACCTGCGGGCTGCTCAGGTCCAGCAGCACCGTGTCCGGCTTCACGGGCTGGCCGGGCTGGACGCGCCGTCTCTCGACCCGGCCCGAGTCGCTCGCCGCGATCACGACAACGGTCTCCGGCACCAGCGTGCCGATGCCCCGCACCTGTCTCAACATCTCGCCGCGTTTCACTGTGCCTGTGAATACGACGGCGGCATCCACGCCGGGCGCCGCAGGCTCGACTCGGGAAAGAGCCCATCCGACCCCGACAAGGGCCGCCACCGCTGCGGAACCGGCGACGATGCGGCGAGCCCGCTTCCGCTTGGCATATCCGATGCGGGGCCTGTCCATGGGCGGGCTGGGTCTGCGGTGCCGTTCAGGGCCAGTGAGTCCGACCAGGCGGGCGCTGTTGCCCCGGGGCACCCTTACACTAGCATCACCCCGTCGGCCTCAAGGACATGCCGCCGGCACGCCGAGCCCGGCACGGAACGGCCTGGCCTTGCGTCGGAACCTTCATCTCGGCCGGCGCTCTCCTTCAGGTCGGCGGAAGCACCGCCGAGGCGCACGCCGCCCCCGCGGGTTCCCTCGTTGTCGTGCGTCCGCCGCACCGCCGCACATCGAGTCCGAAGCTGGCCGCTGTCATGCCCGGACATTGGGGCTGTCCGGTCCCTGTGAGGCCGATCCTGAACCCGAGGTCCGCTTTGGTAGAATGTTCCCGAAAAGCCTATGAGCGAAGACACTTCCGCCGCGCCGGACCCGAAGAACCTGGTGCTCCGGCTCTCGGACGGCACCATCGTCAAGCGCCGCCTGCGGCGTCAGCGGGCTTGCGACGAGCCGCTTAAGAAGAAGATCTGCCTAGGCCATCTGAAGAGGTGGTATCGCTTCGGCTCCGAAGTGGTCGAGCATTTCGGATCCAACCCCGAGATCTACCGCTGCGAGCGCTGCCAGATTCTGTTCGTGCCGAACAAGGACGAGGTCGCCCGCACCCGCACGCTCGCCTTCTAGGACGTGGACCGCCGCACAGTCTCGAACCTGCTCGTCGAACGGCTCTACGCACCCTCCAACGGCGGTCAAGGGGAGCTGGGCTACCCCGGGGAACTACCGTACACACGGGGGATTCACCCGCTCATGTATCGCCAGCGGCTCTGGACGATGCGCCAATTCGCCGGATACGGCACTCCGCAGGAGACGAACCGGCGATTCCGGTTTCTGCTTGAGCAAGGGCAGACCGGACTGTCGGTGGCGTTCGATCTGCCGACCCTGATGGGGTACGACAGCGACAGCCCGGCGGCGGAGGGCGAGGTCGGCAAGTGCGGGGTGGCGATCTCGTCCCTCGCGGACATGGAGGAGCTGTTCGATGGCATTCCGCTCGGCGAGGTCACGACCTCCATGACCATCACCTCGTCCGCGGCGATTCTCTGGGCGATGTACCTGGTCGTCGCCGAGAGGCAGGGGGCCGCGTGGGAATCCCTCTCGGGCACGGTCCAGAACGACATCCTCAAGGAGTTCATGGCCCAGAAGGAGTACATCTACCCTCCCAGGCCGTCCATGCGGCTGGTGGCCGACTCCATCGAGTTTGCGACACGGTCGACCCCACGCTTCAACCCGATCTCGATCAGCGGCTATCACATCCGGGAGGCCGGCGCCACGGCGGTGCAGGAACTCGCCTACACCCTCGGCGCCGCGGTCGCGTATGTCGAATGGACACTGCGGCGTGGGTTCGCAGTCGACGAGTTCGCGCCGCGGCTCAGCTTCTTCTTCGATTCCCACAATGATTTTCTTGAGGAGATCGCGAAGTTCCGGGCTGCCCGGCGGATCTGGTGCAAGATCATGCAGGAGCGGTTCGGTGCCGCCAATCCGCGATCTCTGAAGCTGCGATTTCACGCACAGACGGCGGGGGTCACCCTGACCGCCCAGCAACCGCAGGTCAATCTTGTGCGGACGGCCCTGCAGGCTCTCGCCGCGGTGCTCGGCGGGGCGCAGTCCCTCCACACCAATGCACTGGACGAGGCCTATGCGCTGCCCACGTCGGAGGCGGCCCTGCTCGCTCTTCGCACGCAACAGGTCATCGCTTCCGAAACCGGCGTGACCGAAACCGTCGATCCGTTCGGCGGGAGCTATTGCGTCGAACGCATGACGGACGAACTGGAGGCCGGCTGCTGGAAGGAACTCGACAGGATCGATGCGATGGGCGGCATGGTCAAGGCGGTGGAGCGCGGCCACCCGCAGGCCGAAATCGCCCGATCGAGCTACGAGCACCAGCGCCGGATCGAGAGCGGCGACTTGCGCATCGTCGGGGTCAACGCGCACAAGGAGAGCCAGGAAGAGCCCATCGAGACGCTCGCCGTCGACGAGGAGGCTGGTCGTCGGCAGCGAGCCAGGCTAGCGGACTTGCGGCGCAGAAGGGATTCGGGTGCCGTCGATGCGGCTCTCGCAGAGGTGCGCAGGGCGGCGGCCGGCACCGAGAACCTCATGCCGCCGATCCTGGCGGCTGTGAGGGCCTATGCCACCTTGGGTGAGATCTGCGATGCACTGCGGGGAGAGTTCGGGGTGTACTCAGAAGCGACCGCGATCTGAGTCCCGAGGGTGACCCTGGGCGCAAGGAGTGCCCGCCCCGGTCGCTCGGCTCAGCGGTCACCGTCCCGGGCGCAGCCGATCCGACGCATCCGGCCGTCCTGCGTCAGTTCGTACTCGCGGTCACGCCACGCGATTCGCCTGCCGAAGAGTCCGGCGAACCACATCGCCAGACTGAGCATGTCCTGGATCGGCACGAGCCACCATCGCCGGATTACGAGCCGGTCACCGAGGACGACTCTCCCGACTGTCACTGCCGCTGCGAAGCGAAGTGCCGCGCAGGCGCCAAAGACCCACCACGACCATCCCGCCCATGATGCAGCCGGCAGCAGGACCAGGGTCCACGGCAGCGGGTTCGCGAGCAGCTCGCCCCAGTAGCCGGCCGGGCGCGACCTGCGGGTTGAACGGCGCCACCGGAGGCGGTGCGCGAAGTTCGCAGCGAAGGACGCGCTGCCAATCCTGTGCGCGACGACATGGGAGGACAGGCGCACGCCGAAGCCGGCCTCGCGTGCGCGGCGGCCGATCTGGAAGTCCTCGGCCAGATAGGCTCCAAATGCCTCCCAGCCCCCGATCGATTCGAGGCACGACCGGCGGACCGCCATCGTGGGACCCACCGCGAAGTCCATCGGCGCGAGCATCTGGGAAGCCAGCACTCCGCTCCAGAACTCCGTGTTCATGCCGAGGCCCTCCAGGCGTGACCAAGGGCTCGGGCCAGGCTCAGCCCGGTAGGGGCACGTCACGACTCCCACGCCTTCGTCCTGGAACTCCGACGCCAGGTCCCGGAGGAGCGTCGGCTTGGCGAGGATGTCGCTGTCGCTGACGACAAGGATGTCGCCCGACGCGATCCGGGTCATTTGCGCGAGGGAGTGCACCTTTGCATTCGCGCACGGGGGCTCTCCAACGCTGATCGCGCGGGTGCGCTTCCCCGAGTGGCGGGCTCCCAGCGACCGCGCGAGGGCCAGCGCGGGATCCGAGTCCTCCCGGGCTGCGAACAGCAGCTCGAAACTCGGATACTCAAGCTGGAAGAAGCTCTCGAGGTTGCCTGACAGACCCGGCTCCGCACCGGCCAGCGGCTTGAGCACGCTGAAGCTGGGCAAGACACCACGGGGCTGCCGCCTGGACCGGCGCCTGCGAAAGCTCCATGCCGCGACGAGCACGAGGACGTAGTATGCGCAGCCCGCGACGACCACGCAGGCAGCGAGAACCGCGAGCGCGGGGGGTGGCAAGGCGCTGTCAGGCCTGGTTGTCTCTCTGGACTCCGCCGTGGTCCGCCGACCCGAACGCGGCCGCCAGTGCCCAGCGTGCTTTCTCGTCCTTTTCGACCTTTCCGTCGCGCAGCTGGACGATCCGGCGCGCGTACATCGCGATGTCAGGTTCGTGGGTGACCAGGATGATCGTGTTGCCCTGCTTGTGCAGCACGTCCATCACGCCCATGATCTCCGTGGACGTGGCGGTGTCGAGGTTGCCGGTGGGCTCGTCGGCCAGGATGATCGAGGGATCGCCCACCAGAGCGCGGGCGATCGCCACGCGCTGGCGCTGGCCGCCGGAGAGCTCGGACGGCTTGTGGTACATGCGCTCGGTCAGGTCGACCTGCTGGAGTGCGCGCATTGCGCGCTCGGTGCGCTGCGCCGGCGGCACGCCGGCGTAGACGAGCGGCAGCTCGACATTCTGCAGGGCGGTGAGGCGCGGCAGCAGGTTGAACGTCTGGAAGACGAAGCCGATTTCCCGGTTGCGGATGTATGCCAGGTCGTCGTCCGACATGGCGCTGATGAGCTGGCCTGCGATGTAGTATTCGCCTGCCGTCGGCGTGTCGAGCGCGCCGATCAGGTTCATGAACGTGGACTTGCCGGAGCCCGAAGGCCCCATCAGGGCGACGTACTCGCCATAGCGGATCTCGATATCCACGCCGTTCACGGCGTGGATCTGATGGTCGCCCATGACGTAGGTCTTGCGCAGGCCGTACGTCCGAATGACGATGTTGTCCTCGAGAAGCTGCTTGCCGAGCGCCACCGGATCCTGGGCTGCGGTCGCTGTTTCCATGTCCTAAATCAGTTAGGCGCACCAGCGGGCGGGCTAGTTACCCATGGGCCGCCGCCCGCGAGTCCAGACCACGACTTCGCAGCGATGGCCCGGACGGATGCTCGCGTCGGGCGAAGCAAGGCCCAGGACACCCTCGCGTACTGTGAACGGTAGCGGGCCCGGAACTCCGCAGGCCGACCGGACCATCATGACGGCGCCGAGGTCCCCGGTGCTGGCCTCCAGCCTTGGGAGCGCTGTCCGGACCAGTGTCACGAGCGCGGCGCCCCTGGGGGTCGCCGCGCCCACGGCGACGTGGATCTCGCCAACCGTCCCGTCCCACGGGCTCGTCACCACGAAGGTCCCGGGAAGCCGGTCCAGCCTCGCGCGCAGCCGCTCGGCACGCCGCAGCTCCGGCGACTCGCGCTTGGCGACCGGCTCATTCCGGTCCTGCTCCGCCTGCTCGGCGAGTGCCCTGGCTTCGGCGAGCCGCTGACCGAGCTCGGCGAATTCCTGTTCCTTCTTCCTGAACTCGAGGCGCGCGACCAGCCCTCCTTCGTTGAGAGCCTTCCAGCGCTCGAAGTCCTCCCGCGCGGATTCATAGGATTCCTCCAGCTGGCGCAGCGCGGCCTGTCTCAGATCCCGCCGTTCCGACCTCACGACATCGGCTTTCGACTGGGCGGAGTCCTCCGCGCCACGGAGTCCGGCGATCTTCCGGTCCAGTTCGGCCTTCGCTTCACCAAGGCCGACGTCCACGAGTTCTACGAGAGGGTCGCCGGCGGCCACGGTGGCCCCCTGGGACGACCGGAGGGCGGTCACGTGGCCCCTGCGCCGCGTGGTCACCACACTCTCTCGCGTTCCCACGGCCAGAGCCGAGAGCACTGCCGGACGCAGCGGCGGCTGCGCGATGCGGGGCGGCGGGCTGAGGATGACCCCCAGCGAGCCGGCCGCCGCCAGGAACGCCGCGGCCGTCGCCCACAGCGCGGGCAGCCTACGTGAGAGCGGTCCCGCCATCGCCTGTGCGGTCCACCGGGCCGAGTCCTAGCCGATGCCCAGCGCGTCCCAGATCGGGTCCACCCTCCTCTTCACTTCCTCGTCCATCACGAGCACTTCGGGCCACGGCCGGGTGAAGCCCTCGGAAGCCCACTTGCGCGTCGCATCGATCCCCATCTTCGAGCCGTAGTCCGGAAGGCGGCTGGCGTGGTCCAAGGAGTCGACCGGTCCCATTGTGAACTGGATGTCCCGCTCGGGATCGATGTTGTTCAGGGCGCGCCACGCGACTTCCGAGTAGTTCTGGACGTCCACATCGTCATCGACGACCACGATGCACTTCGTCGAAGACGCCTGTCCCAGGCCCCAGATGGTGTTCATGACCTTGCGCGCCTGTCCGGGATACGACTTGCGGATCGAGACCAGCATGAGGTTGTGGAAGATGCCCTCCGGCGGCATCGCCATGTCCACGATCTCGGGGGCCTGCAGCCGGATGAGGGGCAGGAAGATCCTCTCGATCGCCTTCCCCATGTAGTAGTCCTCCATCGGCGGCGGCCCGACGATCGTCGTGGCGTAGACCGGATGCCTGCGCTGGGTGACGCAGTCCACGTGGAACACCGGGTAATCGTCCTCGAGCGAGTAGTAGCCCGTGTGGTCCCCGAACGGGCCCTCGGTGCGAAGCTCCCCGAGATTGACATGGCCCTCGAGCACGATTTCCGAGTTGGCCGGCACCTCGAGGTCGACGGTCTTGCACCGGACCATCTCCACGGGCTGCCGTCGAATGAACCCTGCGAACAGCATTTCGTCCAGGTCCGGCGGGAGAGGCAGGATGCCCGAGTACATGGTGGCCGGATCGGAGCCGATCGCCACCGCGACATCCATGCGGGTCTCCTTGCCCTGCTTCCGGAGCCGCCGGTAGTGCTCGGCGCCCTGCTTGTGGGTCTGCCAGTGCATGCCGGTCGTGCGGTCGTCGTACACTTGCAGCCGGTAGGTGCCGCAGTTTCGCTTGCCGGTGATCGGATTGCGCGAAAAGACCATCGGCAGGGTGATGAACGGACCAGCGTCTCCGGGCCAGCAAGTCAGGACGGGGTAGTCGCTTAGCGAGAACGCCGCTTTCTTCACGACCTGCTGGCAGGGCCCCGACCGCACGGTGCGGGGGAGGAACTTGCGGATCTCGGCGAGCTTGGTCAGACCCTTCAGCTTTCCCGCAACCCCCTTCGGAACGCCGAGGTCCAGATATTCGGTGATTCGCGCCGGAACCTCCTCGATGTCCCCGACCTCGAACGCGATCTGCATCTTCGACATGGAGGCATAGGCGTTGATCAGCAGGGGGACGGCGGATCCCTTTGGGTTCTCGAACAGGAGGGCCGGGCCGCCGTTCTTGACGGCACGGTCCGCGATCTCGGAGATCTCCAGATGGGGGTCGACCTCGGCCTGAACCCTTTTCAGCTCGCCCGCCCTTTCGAGCGCGGTAATGAATTCGCGAATGTCCCGGTATGCCATGTCGGAGCCGCGCGACGATCGGTGCGGCTGTCTCCCCAGAAGCTATCCTACTTGGCTCTGCCCGATTGGATCCCCTCGCCTCCGATCCGTGATCCGCAGGAGGGCCACTCTCCCTTCGCGCCTCCTGCAGTCGTCAGGACGGCGAGCGCCCGCCAAAAGCCCAGGTCGTATCCCGGACGCTCGACCCGAGGATAAGAGAAATGCGCGAGGCTTCCTGCATCCTCGGCGGTTTGCGAGGTGGAGGTTCGGGTGCTTCAGGGTCGAAAGCCGAGTCCGACAAGGACCGACTTCCCCAAGGGCGCGTCGAGCGCCGTTGGATGGATCACGAGGCCGGCCCTCAATCTCACTCGCCTTGAGATGTTCAGCAGCACTCCGCCACTGAAGTGGGGTGCCAGCTGGAGGATGCTGTCCTTGCTGACCTCGAAGCTATCGGACCTCACTAGGTCGGATCGCACCGGGTCGAGCTGCAGCTCACCGCCCATCGCCTCGCTCTCCGGCAGGAAGGCGACGTCGCCGCTGACCGGCCTGTGCGTGATGGCCTGTCGCAGGTGGGTGACTCCCAATCCGCCGCCAAAGTAGACGGAAAATTTCCTCTTCCGCACCATTCTCACAAAAGACGGGTAGATCGAAATCTGCGACTGATTGGTGAAGTCTTCATTCGGGACATGGGGATTCAGCTGGTAGTAGAACACCGAGGGATGGAGGGTCAGCGGGTTGTGCAAGCCTTCCGGAACTTCCACAAAGCTAACTTGGCCGTCAATCAAGAGGCTCCATTTCGGCCTGAACGGGAGGAGGAGTGCCGCGCCGCCTTGCGGCCCCCACACTCTGCTCTTGAAGACGTTGGACTGGTTGGCGAAGTAGTAGGTCCCGGTCATCCCATACACCTCAGGTCCGGGATCGGGCTGCTGGGAGTGTGCCGGGAGGGCCCAGCACGTGATCAGCAAGAGCAGGCCGGCAACTCGAGCCAGGCCACGGAACCGCACTCTCCCCAGGTCGCCCGCATCGCGGGGACGCCCTTGACGAGCACTCTCCATCCGCCTCACCGCGCCCGTTTCATGCCCCGTGGGAAGCCCTGTGGCAGCCCGCGCCCGTGCGAGGCCCCCGGATGTCGTAAGCGATGCGGAGTGAATCCTCGATGCTCGGCGCGCATCGCCCGAGGCGGGCTTGGATCGAACGCATCGAGACGCCTCAGGAGGTTGGCGTGGATTCCAGCCAGGCCCCAGCGTGCTCCATGACCTGCTTGGGAATCCTCTTCGTCACGGCTTCTCCCTCCGAATGCCGAGTTTTCAAGTGTATGCACAGTCCTTCCTGGAGCGATGGACGCGGCAAACCGGATAGTGCTCGATGCGCGCACCGAGTCGGACGCAGGGCCGGGGCGTGCCGGACCGCCTCGAGGAATCGCCTGTCGCTACTTCGGCGTCAGTCGCCTGTGTCATTGAACGCCTCATGGTAGAGCGTCTCGATTTGCACTACCTCGTCGTCTCGCAACGCAGCGAATTCCCGATTGCGGCGACGACGGGACAACCTGCCTCCGTTCTGGTGCAGAAACCGGAACAATAGGTCGGACAGCCTCTCGGGCATGTCGACCATTTGGCTCACCTCGGCGCGAAACCTGTCATAGCGCTGCAGGAATGCCGCTTCCTCCGGCAAGTCCCGTTCGACGGTCTGCTGCACGCATTCGTACAGGAACTCGGCTTGAGGTGTCGCATCGAAGAACCGGTAGAAGTCAGCGGTGTCGTTTAGCACGCGAACATTGCCGCTCTCTGAAGGTTCCCAGTCAACGACTGGCAGCAACCGCTGGGAGTAGCTCTCCAGGGCAGCACGATACTCGTCGATTCGCCGATAGACGGTCGCCGATACCGGAAAGGTAATGCCGGGCGGGTTGAAGCCGCGCCTGGCCAGCACATGGTGAATCAGGTAGCGGTGGAGTCGGCCGTTGCCGTCCTCGAGTGGGTGGGCGTACACAAAGCCGAAGGCGAGCGTCGCCGCAGCTACGACTGGGTCGAGGTGTTGCGCGGCGCGCCGGTCGAAGTCGTTCATGCCTCGCATGAGGCTGACCAGGTCTTGCGGCCGGGCGCTCACATGGTCAGGGATCGGCGTGCCCAACTCCCGGTCCCGTTCTCCAACGAATCCACCCTCCACGCGCAGTCCAAGCCGGACGAAGCGGGCGTCTCCTATCACGATGCGCTGCAGCCGGAGGAGTTCGTCGAAATCCATCGGCTGCCGGCCTGCCTGGCCGATCGCCCTGCCCCACCGCTGGAGGCGGCCTTGGGGCGGGTGCTCTCCTTCAATGGCAAAACTCGATCTGGAATCCTTGAGCACCAGGAAAGCCGCCGTGCGGGACAGCAGGTCCTTCGGGACCCTGGCGACGGCATCGCGTGCCCGCACTTGCAACTGCATGGAAGCGAACCGGTCCAGAGTCTCGGTGCGGAAGACCAGAGGACAAAACTCCGGCGTGCCCGGCAGGTTGTTCTTCACCCTGTGCCGCCGCGAGGTCTTGGGGCGGACTGCGAACTGACGGTCAGGATTGACAACGAGAGGGTACCTCCCTTGCTCCGCGTTGGGCAGATCCAGCCGGCATCCGGTGAGCCATTCATAGAGAAACCAAGTTCGCCGGGCGTAGATGCCTGTGGGCTTGGCCTTGACGATGCTCTCGACCGGCTCCGGACCGGTCGCGGCGAACAAGCGTCTGAGGACTGCGAGATCGAGCCCTTCGTGCTTCAGGGCGAATGTGAGGTGGCCTTGAAGGCTCGCTCGAGGCGCATAAGGTGGTGAGTAGATCCGCCAGCCTGCCTCTTCAATGACCCTGTGCCTTTCCCCGATGGCGCTCAGAGTCCGCGGAAGAGGCACACGGAGACCAAATGCGCCGATGAGCGCGGCGTAGCCGCACGGGGAAGCAGCTACGGGAAGCCTTCGCTTTCGAAAAACGGTAACAGGACGTGAAAAACGATCCTGATGGGGGAGTCTCATGAGTTAATGGTCATTAGACCAGAAAAACTGCGTCTGAATTGAAGACGTGCCAAGACAACAGTACCGTTGCGTGAATTCAACTAACATTTCCGGCTTCTGACAAGCGCAGGGAGACATGAGAACATCCTGTGCGGCAAACGAGGATCGTATTCGTTACCTATGGGATCCACACGCTGACACGGTCCGGGTCGGCGTTCCGCAGGCCGCCTCAACCGCACTATCCCGTGCGGACCCCAGCCTCAGCCGTTGCCCTCGCACAACAACCGCCCTCCGCGCTCAGCTGCCACAGCGCATGCGAAGACGTCGCCGAGGCTGAGGCCGTACGGATGGGAAGCCCGGCCAGACCGCATGAACGCTCGGCGGACAACCAAGGCCTGATCGTTGTCGACCGAAGCGCTCCCGACGCGCGCCTTGCCAGTCAGCAGGCCCAGGTCCCGCAGGCCGTCGGGCTGAATCCACGCGCCGACGACCATCGGAGTCCGCAAGACGGACGCCACCGGCATCGCACAAGCGAAGTCCCTGAACTCTGGCTTGTTCTGAAGAACAGCCACCAGCGCCGAGGCGTCGACGACCACCAGGTACACAGGCCGTTCCTGTCGTACACGAGGATCTGGTCCGCGCCGCTGGAATCGAGGACCGGCAGGGACGCGCGGCTGTCCTTGTACTCTGAGCGGCGAGGGCCGATTTCAGCTCAGGCGCAGTGGCCGGTTCAGGTATTCGAGGAGGGGTGCGAGAATCCGGAAGTGTCCGTCAATGAGGTCTCCGATCGACGGCTTCTCGATCTCCGCAGCGGGGAAATTCGCCCCGGAAAGGTATTGTTTGAAGGCCAGCAGGTCTGCGGCGGGATGATCGCGTCTGAAGCCGCGCGGCGTTCCCTTCAGACGCTTTCCCTCGAGGCCGGAGAACTTTCTCGCGAAGGCCTCGTCCGACAGGATCCCGCGCAATCGGTCCGGGTCCTCCGCAATCCGCCCACGTATCCGTCGCAATTCGGCAGAGCCGGGTGCGTACAGACCGCCTCCAATCAGCAGCTCCTCCGGAGAGAAGTGGAAGTAGAAGCCGGCCGCACTGTGGCGCGGGAGACCGACCGGAGGGAAGATCGCGGCGGCGTTCGTCTTGTACGGCTGCTTGTTCCGGGAAAAGCGGATGTCGCGGTAGATGCGGTACACCGACTTTCGGGGGTCCTGCAGGTAGCCTGGCGCGTACCTGGGGATCGAGTTGCCAATCTCCTCCACGAGCTGCAGAAGCGGCTGGCGCACATGCCGCTCGTAGTCGGCCTTGCGGGCCTTGAACCATTCGCGGTTGTTGTTCTCACGCAGGGCCCGAAGAAACTGTCGCGCCTCGGGCGGAAATCCCTGGAATCGAAAGCTCACCACTTCCATGATGCGGGAAAGCGCGGCTCCGGCCGCCCGCAAGACCTTGCCTCGCCCCGCCCTACAATTGGATGTTGGAGGACGCGACTCAGGCCTCTCGTGCCTTGGCCGACCGCCTTTCCCGAATCAGCGGCCTGACGGTCGAGACCGGGGTGCAGCTGAAGACATGCACGCGGTTCGCCGTCGGAGGGCCCGCAGACGTGTTCGCCCGGGCCGGGAATGCGGGAGCCCTCAGCGAGGCCTTTCTTGCCGCCCGACAGGCGGGCGTTCCGTTCTGTCTGCTGGGCGACGGGAGCAACGTCGTTGCGGCCGATGAAGGCTTTCGGGGGCTCGTCGTGCGCTACACGGCGGATCGTCTCGAGTACCGGAACGGGGGGATCGAGGCCGATGCGGGCGGAAGCCTGCAGGCGCTCGTGGACCTGACGATCGAGCATTCGCTGGAAGGCATGCATACGCTGACCCGCATTCCCGGCTCCGTTGGCGGGGCCGTCTACGGGAACGCCGGCGCCTACGGCCACCAGATTGACGAGTTTGTCCAGCGGGTCGACTTCGTCGACGGGGCGCGACTCCGGTCGTTCGGCCCGGCCGAATGCGAGTTCGAGTACCGCGAGTCCGTCTTCAAGCGCCGCAAGGACTGGCTCATTGCAGGCGTGCGTCTTGTGCTTCCGCGCGGCCAGGGACACGCATTGCGCTCGCGTGCCGCCGAGATCCGGGAGGTGCGGGACAGGAAGTTTCCGCCCACCATGCGCTGCGCCGGCAGCATCTTCAAGAACCTCCACCTGCACACACTTCCGGAGCGTGCCGCCGCGATCGTGCCGGACCGGGCGGTGCGCGCCGGCAAGGTGGCTTCGGCATTCTTCCTCGAGCTGGTCGGAGCCAAGGGGATGCGCAACGGAGGCATCGAGATTGCTCCGTACCATGCAAATCTGATCTACAATCTCGGCGGAGGCACTGCCGCCCAGATTCTCGAGCTGGTGGCGGAGCTCAAGTCGCGCGTGCGGCAGCGTTTCGGCTTCGAGGTCGAGGAGGAAGTGCAGTACATTGGCTGACACTCAGAGGTCGATGCGGTGAGACACGCGATTCTGGCGCTACTGCTCCTCGCTCCGGCGGCGGTCGCAGCAGACTGGTCTGACCTGACGAGGAACGGGCTTGACGACTGGGAAGTGCTGGGGGAAGGGCACTGGCGCGTGCGCTCCGACGGAGTTGTCACGGCCTATTTCAGCCACGACCGCCAGGAAGAGCTGGCGGGACCGGGGCCGATTGACCGGGAACGGTTCGTTTGGTGGAGCACACGTCAGTCCTGGCTCTATACCAAGCGGGAGTTCGAGGAGTTCGACCTGCATCTCGAGTACTGGGTGAACACGCCCGGCAACAGCGGCATCTCGATTCGCGACCCCTCGCGGGCGCGCTGCGGCATCGCCGAACGCCCGGACTACGAATGCACTCCGTCGAAGCTGGGCTACGAGATCCAGATCGACAGCGAGTACACGGGGAGATGGTCCACCGGCTCGATATACGGCTTCGCGAGGGCTCCCGAAGGGCTCGCGAAACCGGACGAGTGGAACCGGATCAACATCAAGTCCCGCACGGACTCGATCAGGGTCTACGTGAACGGGGTGCTGGCCTCGGAGCACATCGGCGATCCGGAGCGCCCGCTGAAGGGACCGATCGGTCTCCAGCTGCACGATGTCCATAGCTTCGTGATGTTCAGAAACCTCTGGATTCTCGAGCGCTAGTCCTGCGGGCCAATGCTCGCCCGGCTGAGGAATCGGTTCTTAACGCGATTGCCCGTCCCAGTCCCTCTGGCTCGCTTGCTAAGCACAAGGCTTCAAGTTAGGTCAGCAATTCGTCGTGACTGTTTGGCCCTCGGGGTCCCCTTCGCTTGCGAATTCCTGATACGCTCCCATCGATGGCTTCCAACGCGACACGACGACAGTTCCTGGGAGGTCTCGCGGCCGCTTCGGCGGTTACAGCCCGCCCCGCCGCAGCGCCTGCAGCGGAACGCAGCGAGAACTACTGGGAGGGGGTTCGGCAGCAGTTCCTCTTCCACGAGCAACGGGTGCCGATGAACGCGGCGAATCTGTGCCCTGCGCCCAGGAGCGTCGCCTCGGCCGTGACCGACCTGACGCGGTCCATCAATGTCGACTGTTCGTTCCAGAACCGCGCTCGATTCGACCGGGACAGGGAAGCCGCGCGGGAGCTGGTGGCCGGCCAGCTTGGGGTCACCGCCGACGAGATCGCACTGGTTCGCAACACGAGCGAGGCAAACAACATCGTCAACAACGGACTGGATCTCGGCCCGGATGAGGAAGTGGTGACCTGGGACCAGAACCACCCGACCAACAATGTCGCCTGGGCCGTGCGGGCCCGCCGCCGCGGATTCGCGGTGCGGTCCGTGACGGTTCCCGCCGATCCCGTCGGCCCGGAAGACCTGATCGAGCCGTTTCGCCGCGCTCTCACACCGAGGACTCGTGTTCTGGCACTGACCCACGCCTCCAACGTCAGCGGCATTCGGCTGCCGGTACGTGAGCTCTGTTCGATCGCGCACCGCCAGGGTATCCACGTGCATGTGGACGGTGCCCAGACGTGGGGGGCGCTCTCAGTCGACCTGCGGGAGCTCGACTGCGATTCCTATGCCGCCAGTGCGCACAAATGGTACTGCGGGCCGAAGGAGGTCGGACTGCTCTACGTTTGCCGGGAGCGCATCGACCGGATCTGGCCCAATACCGTGGCTCCAGGCTGGGGAGCCACCGCCGACACGGAGCTCGCCGGCGCCCGGAAATTCGAGTCGATGGGCCAGCGCGACGATGCCGCGCTGAGCGCGCTCGGCACTGCGGCCGAGTTCCATGCCGCCATCGGCACCGATCAGGTCGAGGCCCGCGTCCTAGAGCTCGCTTCCGCTCTCAAGCAGTTCCTGCAGGCGATCGGGGCGCGGCTGGTGACACCGATGGACGAGGAGCTGAGCGCCGGCGTGTGCATCGTGGATGTCCCGTCCGCAAGACGCCAGGAGCTGTTCGAGGCCATGTACGAGCGATACGGCATCGCCGGCTCGACGTCCGGGGGCTTTCGCCTGTGCCCCCATGTCTACAACACCCGGCAGCATGTGGAGAGGGCTGCGCAGGGGATCGAGGCGCTTCGAGGCCTCTGGGCATAGCCGCTGGATCACGCCCTGTTGGACGGATCGACGCCAACGTCCGCGAAGCTTACCTGCTGGCCTCGCCGGATGCGCGAGTCCTTGCGAAACTCGGGCCTCGGTTCTGGGTGGTCCGTGCGGTAGTGGCCTCCGCGGCTCTCCTCCCGTGCCAGTGCGCAGCGCGCTAGGAGCCGGATGACCTGATACATGTTGTCCCCCTCGAAGCCGTGCCGGCTGTTCCGCCCCAGGCCCTTCTCGAAGAGCGTGGACAGCAGGTCGAGCTGCTTCAGGCCCTCGCGCAGACTCTCGCCCGACCGGGTGATCCCGGCGTGCCGCCAGGCTAGGTAGCGGAGATTCGAGATCGCATTCGCGGGCAGCGCGCTGACAGGCCCGCGTCGGCGGATCGGCGGCTTGGCGACCCGGTCCCCGGCATGGTCGCGCATGCTCTCTCCGGCGCGCGCCCCGAACACCAGTCCCTCCAGAAGGGAATTGCTGGCCAGCCGGTTTGCACCGTGGACTCCGTTGCAGGCGGCTTCGCCGGCGGCATACAGCCGCGGCAGGGTGGTGGCGCCGTCGAACCCGGTGGCGACGCCCCCCATGGCGTAGTGTGCCGCGGGATGCACGGGGACGGGCTCGACCTCGAGATCCACTCCGTACAGGAGGCAGGTTCGGTACACGCGGGGGAACCTCTTTCGGACGAATCCGTCCGAAAAGTGCGTCAGGTCCAGATACACGGGCCCCCTGCGCAGCCGGCCGAGCTCGCTGACGATCGCCCTCGACACGATGTCTCGCGGTGCGAGTTCCTCGCTCTGGTGATACCGCGACATGAAGCGCTGCATGTCGGCGTTGCGCAGGACGGCGCCCTCGCCGCGAAGCGCCTCCGACAGCAGGAATCGCGGTGCGCCTTCCAGGAACAGTGCCGTCGGGTGGAACTGGACCATTTCCATGTTGGCGATCATGGCCCCGGCCCGATAGGCCATCGCCACGCCGTCCCCTGTGGCAACATCCGGGTTGGTCGTCTCGCGGTAGATCTGACCCACTCCGCCTGTGGCAATCAGCACAGCGCGAGCGTGGACGGGAATCAGCGACCGGTCCTCCTCGTTCCAGGCGATGGCCCCGCACACCTCCCCGTCGCGGACCAGCAGTTCGACCACCGAGGAGAAGCTTCGGAACGAAATGGCCGCAATCGAGCGGGCCTTCTGTAGCAGCGTGCGGGCGATCTCCCTGCCTGTCGAATCGCCGCCGGCGTGCAGTACGCGGCTCACGCTGTGGGCTCCCTCGATGGCGAAGGTCAGCCGACCGCCGCGGCTGTCGAACCCCGCGCCCCACTCGATCAGCCTCTGGATCCTCCCGGGACCCGCCTCGACGAGTTCCCTGACTGCTCTCGGGTCGCAAAGGCCCGCTCCCGCCAGGAGGGTGTCCTGCTCGTGGAGGCGAACCTCGTCCTCGTCGCTCAGCGCGACCGCCACCCCTCCCTGGGAGTACTCGGTGGCAGACTCGGTCAGGTGGTCCTTGGTCAGGACCAGCACGCGGCCGGCGGCGGCGGCCTCGATCGCGGCGCTGAGGCCAGCCACGCCCGCCCCGATGATCAGGAAATCGGTCTCCATGTCTTGCCGGGCGGCGGCTTGCGCCGGACTCCGCGTGAGCGGGAAAGCCCCGGAAGCCTGCCGCAGAGGGTCATGGTACAAGGGACTCATGCGGCTCGTCCGGGTTCAAGCCGGCGGCGGTGCGTACGACGTTCGCATCGAGGTCGGCGGTCTGGCCCGCGTTGGTGAGGCGGCTGAGGCCGTGCTGGGCGGGCGCAGGCTCTTCGTGGTCGCGGACGAAACGGTCTGGACCAGTCTCGGCAGCCGCGTCAGGCCGGGGCTCGATGGACGCGATTGGACGTTGCTCTCGACTCCGCTGGGAGAGCCGCGAAAGCGCCTCGAGACGGTCGAGAGCCTCTGCTCCGCGATGCACGCGGCCGAAGCAGATCGCCGGAGCGCCGTTGTGGCCCTCGGAGGCGGCGTGGCCGGTGATGTCGCCGGTTTCGTGGCGGCGTCGTACATGCGCGGGATCGATGTGATCCAGGTCCCGACGACGCTTCTCGCGCAGGTCGACGCATCGGTCGGGGGCAAGACCGGCGTGAACCTCGCAAGCGGCAAGAATCTCGTCGGGGCTTTCCACCAGCCGCGTCTGGTCCTGATCGACCCCCAGTCGCTGGACACTCTCCCCGACCGCGAGTACAGGGCCGGCCTCCAGGAGGTCATCAAGCACGGGATCATCCGCAGCGAGTCCCTGTTCGAATTCATGGAGCGGTCCCGGCGCAGCGTCATGGAGCGGGATCAGGCGGCGGTGGAGCGCATGATTGAGGATTCGGTGCGGATCAAGGCTGCGGTAGTGGAGGAGGACGAACGTGAAGGCGGCCTGAGGCGGATCCTGAATTTCGGACATACCCTCGGCCACGCACTCGAGGCCGAGACCGGGTACCGAGTTCTCCTTCACGGCGAGGCGGTGGCCTTCGGCATGGTCGCGGCCGCCCGGCTTTCCGAGCTGCGGGGCAGGCTGGCACGGCCGGACCGGGAGCGGGTTGAACGGCTCGTCCTTGACTACGCCGAATTTCCGGCTGTCGAGAGGTTGGATGCGCGACGGGTGGCCGCGAGGATCGGCGGGGACAAGAAATCGGTCGGCGGACGGGCAAGATTCGTTCTCGCGGACGGGATCGGACGCGTGAGCGAGGAACTGGACCCTCCGCTGCGGGATGTCGTCGAGGCCACCGAGCATGCGATCCGCGTTTGTGTCCCTCGCTCCATGGCAGCGGTGTAGGGAGTGAGCCGGCACCCAACGGCGCGGGGCGCCATGCCCGCGGGCATCGAGCCGGGAGACCCGGCCGAGGCATCACGCGCAGTGCGCGAGATGTTCGGACGCGTGGCGCCCAGGTACGACCTGCTCAACCACCTTCTCTCGGCCCAGATCGACCGCTACTGGCGCTGGAGGCTGGTTCGGGAGGTCCGGCCGTACCTGCAGCGGCCCGGAGCGCGCATTGCCGACCTCTGCTGTGGCACCGGCGATCTGGCGCTCGCGCTCGAGCACGAACGCCGCCGCGCGCGACCGGGACGAACGCCGGCGGTGCTCGGATCGGATTTCTGCCGACCGATGCTGCGCCGCGCGGCCGGCAAGGCCCGTCGCGCCGGACTGGGCACGGTCCTCACAGAGGCCGACGCCTCCCGGATGCCGATGGCCGACGCCAGTCTGGACCTGATCACGATCGGCTTCGGATTCCGGAATCTGGCGAGCTACCGGTCGGGCGCCGAGGAGTTCGCACGCCTGCTCGCGTCCGGCGGCTGCCTCGCCATCCTCGAGTTCTCCCGACCAGCCTCGAGACTCTGGGGCGGCGCGTTCAATGTGTATTTCCGGCATGTTCTGCCGCGCCTCGGCAACGCCATCTCGGGAAGCGGCGGAGCGTACTCGTACCTGCACGATTCCGTCGTCGACTTCCCGGAACCGGACCAGGTCCGGGCGCTGCTTGTCGATGCCGGCTTCGCCCGTGTCAGCCTTCGCGCGCTGACCGGAGGCGTGGCCGTGCTGTATCTTGCGTACAGATAGCAGCGGGAGGCGCACCAATGGAGACGAAATTCACGGACTCGGAGTGGTTCTACTGGGTGCGGCTCAGCGTCAAGGTCGCGGTGGTTGTGGGTGTGGTGTACGTTGCCTATCACTTCTACGAGCGAAGCCGCATCGCCAACATGGGCCGGGAACCCGAGGTCAAGAGAATCGAGCTGCCCAAGGACGTTTTCGCGTTCGTGCCGAAGTCCAATGTGACCGACCTCGCGGCCGCGCGCCGCAAGCTCGTGGGCAAGCCTCTGTGGGTCAAGGAGGGCTACCGCTGGAGCTACGAGCCCGGCGGCCGGCTGTTCGGCCCGATCGAGCAGATCGTTCCTACGTCAGTGGAGGCGCGGGGACGCGAGGCGGTGATCGCCTTCGACAAGGATGGCGGGAAGGCGACATTCGTGATCGGCACGCCCGACCGGGTCTTCGTCGACGACATCTTCTTCGTCAAGGATCCCCGGGAGATCTACGACCACTGGACCGACGAGATGTGGGCGGCCGCCGGGAACGGACAAGCAGAAATCGGGATGAGCGAGATCCAGATCGGATTCGCCCTTGGGGTCGGCGAGACCGTCCGGCAGTCGCCCGGCGGGACGACCCGCATCGTGGACTACCGGCAATGCCGCGAAGCCGGACTGGATCCGGTTCGAGTGACCTACCGCCACCACGTCGCGACCGCCATCGAGCCGATCACAAATTGAGCGCCGGCGGCAAGACCGGGATGGCGGAACCTCCCAATGAAGGAGGTCGCCCCAGGATCCCCGGTGTCCGTGCTGACGCGGAATTCGATCGAACTCGCTGGGCCGCGGCAGGCCGGAATCGGTTCGGGGTCCGCCCGGGCATGAGAGTCTCCGCGGCGACGAAACCAGGAGCGGTTCACGCCTCCGTCGCGGCCCGCCGTGCACAACGGAAAGCACTCCCGGCAGGGATAGACAGGAGGGGCGCCGGCCCCGGCAGGAGAACGAGCCACCGCGGAATCGTCCCGGGCCTGCTGGCAGTTGCAGCCATGCTCGCCTGCGGCACGCGAGAGTCCGGGCCGCTGTCGCCAGGCCAGGCCCTCCGGACCTTCCGGATCGCAGAGGGATTCCGGCTCGAGCTCTTCGCCGCAGAACCGCACGTCGTCGATCCGGTTGAGATGGTCTTCGACGAATCCGGCGGCGTCTTTGTCGCCGAGCTGCTCGACAATCCCGACGACCCGCCCGAAGGCGAAGCCCCCCTGAGCCGGATCAAGCATCTGGAGGACACGGACGGCGACGGACGGATCGACACGCACACCGTGTTTGCCGATCGCCTGCTCGCCGTAGAGGGCATTGCTCCGTGGAAGGGAGGGCTCATCGTCACCGCGGCACCCGACATTCTCTATCTCAAGGACGTGGACGGAGACCGCAAGGCGGATGTGCGGGAGGTGCTCTACACCGGCTTCGCCCTGGCCCACGTGGAAGGGAGGCTCAGCAACCCCAGGCTCGGCATGGACAACTGGTTCTACGTCGTCAACAACTCATACCCGGGGGAGGTCGTCTCCCCGCAGCGCCCCGACGATCCGCCGGTCAGCGTCCGCAGCCGCGAATTCCGCTTCCATCCGCTGCGCGGGCTGGCGGAGGCGTCCACCGGAGGCGCACAGTTCGGGCAGACGTACAGCCAGTGGGGGCACTGGTTCATCTCGCACAACACCGTGCATCTGCGCCACACGGTGATCCCTCCCGGCTACCTTGACCGGAACCCGTTCCTGCCGGTCGAGAGCACGGCGCATGACATCTCCGACCACGGGCGCCCCGCGGCGGCGGTCTTTCCGATCAGCAGGCCGCAACAGTGGCGAATCGACCGGACCCGGGCACGTCAGGCGCGCTACGACGAGACCCAGCCCGGGCGGGTGGAGCAGCTGGAGGGATTCTTCACGGCGTCGAGCGGCGCGACCGTCTATCTCGGGGATGCATTTCCCGAGGAATTCGCCGGCAGGGTGTTCGTCGGCGAAGGGGCGGGGAACCTCGTGCATTGCGACATCGTCGCCCCGGCCGGCCCAACCTACACGGCTTCCCGATGGCCCGCGACCTCGGACTTCCTCGCCTCGACCGACACCTGGTTCCGCCCCGTGAACTTCGCCAACGCGCCGGACGGAAACCTGTACGTGGTCGACTACTACCGGCAGTACCTCGAGCATCCGATGTTCATTCCCGATGCGGTCAAGCGGCGGCTGGCCATGGACTTTCGCGCCGGGGACACGATGGGGAGGATCTACCGGATCGTCGCGGACGGGCCGCGAGTCCGCCGTGCTCCGACGGTCGATCTCGCCTCAGCTCCCGCCGAGGACCTGGTCGCCCTGGTCGAGCATCCCAACGGCTGGCACCGGCGGACCGCGCACAGACTCCTCGTGGAGCGACAGGATGCTTCCGTGGCCCCGCAATTGCAGGTCGTTGCGCAGGAGAGTCTCCGCCCAAGCGCCCGGCTGCACGCCCTGTGGATCCTGGAGGGGCTTGACCGCCTTGACGCGGAGATGGTGGAGGCAGCCCTGACAGACCGGCATCCGGCTGTCAGGGAGCACGCAATTCGGCTGGCCGAGACCTATCCGCCTCAGCTGGAGCAAAGGATCCTCGCGGCGACGGGAGACGAGTCTCCGCGAGTCGCCTTGCAGGCGGTGCTCTCGGCGGGCGGCCTTCCCAGATCGGGCCGCGTGATCGAAGCGGTCGCCAAAGTGCTCTTGAGGCATCCGCAGGATCCGTGGTTCCGCCTCGCCGCGCTCAGTGCGCCGCCGGAGTTTGCGGCACCCGTTCTCGACCAGCTGGTGTCTCGCTCCTACTTCTCCGATGCTGTTTCTGACGGCCGGCGGGGCCTGCTGCGGGCCTTCGCCAGGACGATCGCGGCCGGCCGCCGTCCGACGGATCTCGACCGGATGTCCGGATGGCTCGACACGGAACTGCGCCGGGTTGAGTGGAAGACATCGGTTCTGCGCGGCATGGCGGACGGCCTCGCCATGCGCAAGGGCAGCCGCCTGACCGGCACCGGAACCAGTCGGATGCTGGAGCTGCTCCTGAGCGACCGGTCTGCCGACGTGCGCGAGGCGGCGGCCGCCATCGCACGGCACTTCGATCTCGGATCCCGGCTCCAGCAGGCACTTGCTGACGCTGCGGACGGCGGGACCCCCGTACCACGCCGCCTTCTGGCCGTTCGCGTGCTGCAGGGCGGCGACTACGGGCAGGTGGCGGGAGTTCTCAGGGCCGTCCTCTCCGCGGCCGGCGATGCGGACTTGCGCACTGCGGCGGCGGCCTCCCTCGCGTCCTTCGACGACCCCGACGTCTCAAGGGCTCTGCTCGACCCGTGGAGCACCTATGCTCCTTCCACACGGGACGCCGTGTCCGAACTCCTCATCCGGCGTCGAGATCTTGCACTGGCACTTGCTTCGGCGCTTGCCGAGGGACGTGTCAGGGAGCCGGAAATTCCCGCGGTGACACGGATCCGCCTTGCGAACCACCCCGACGAGGAGATTCGAGGCCGCCTCAGAGGCCTCCTCCGGACGCGGGCATCCGGAAGGGACGAGACCGTCCAGGACCACCTCGGTGTGATTGACCTCGCTGGCGAGCCGGCCCGCGGCGAGATCGCCTTCGAACGGGAGTGCGCGAACTGCCACCTCCGTCGCGGGTCGCGGGGACGGATCGGCCCGGACCTTTCGGGAGTGAGCAACCGGAGCAGGGAGATGCTGCTCACCAGCATTCTCGACCCCAGCCGGTCAATCGAGGACCGCTACCGCAACTACCTAGTCGAGACCTCCGGGGGGCACTTCCACGACGGGCTTCTGGTGGCCGAGACGGCGGCGCTCGTCACACTGAGGGGCGAAGCAGAGGATGTGACCGTGATGAAGACCGACATCATCGACATGCGGGTCTCGGAGGTTTCTCTGATGCCCGAAGGGATCGAGGACGTTCTCACCGACCAGGAGCTTGCGGATGTGATCGCATACCTTCGCGCGGGGCTCTGACAGGTCGCAGCCGACCGGAACTGCCCGTTCCAGTGGTCTTGCCTCGGCGGGGACCTGTCGCCGTGGGGCGACCAACGTTTGCCCTTCCAGGATCGAGAAATGCCGCCGTGATCGGGTTGGATCGCGTCTTGACGTGAACCTGTGTCCTGCAAGGGGGTCGGTGCTCAGCGGCACGGTGTTGAGCAATGTTGTCGATCAGCTGCGTGGTTAGGGGCAGCGGTTGGAGGCAACTTGATGACCCGTCGATGGAACTTCAGCGATTGCGTCGCGCCGAGTAGGCCCATTGATGGCGGGCATCGACGCTCCAATGCTCCCGAGTTGCTCGGGACCCGGTTCCAGAGCGCCGTTTCACCCCGGAACCAACAAGCCCGTCACTAACGCTAAGGCGCGCATCGATCTCTTGGTCAGAGCCATCGCGGATCGAGATGAATGATGGCCATCCCGACACCAGCCCTCAGCGCAATGCGGGTCTTCGAGCCCTGGGAATTCGTGCGAGCCGAGCGGGAGGCTGGTCGGTGCCGCTACGCGGGCCGCCAATCGCACGAACCGCCGCTCCGACAGACCCGCGATTGCGTTCCAAGCCGGGTGGGTTCCGGCCTGCCGCCCGAAGTCCGGACGCGGTCAGGCGCACCCGTCAGCCGACGAGCGTCTTCTGAGGCCTCGGCATCCGCATTGCCTTGCCAAGCCTTTTCCTCTCCGTTGGCTCCAGCCGATCCTGAATGCCTTCCGGGCGGAGCTGCATCAGCTTCTCCGCCCTGGTCAGCCATTGCAAATCGACCTTCGCCCGGCCGCTGGTTTGCGGCGAGGCCTTCTCGTATCTCTCCTGCCTCGCGCCAGTTGCGGAGGGCGGCTCGGGGCAAGCCCGCCTCCTCGAACGCCGCTGCCGCTTGTGCGTGGCGCCCGAACCCTTCCGAGACAATTGCCGCCTGTCGAGGTTCGGGAGACTCCATGCGCGCCAACATCTGGCTGGCGGTCTTGAAGTCGGTTGCGTCCGTCAGCACGTCCAGCGTGACGTTGCGCAGGCGCCGGGCTTCCTCGCCCGCGTCGCCCATGAACCCGGCGACTTCCGGGATGCCTTCGACGTCGCCGGTGAAGCGGTGTGCGGAAACTGCATCTCCTGCAGTATTTCGGATCGCCCGCCGCAATTGCTGCTGCACGGCCGGAAGGGCCGCATCCAGCCAGGCGCCGTCCAGTTCGAGCCCGGCCTCGAGCAGGTCGAGGGGCTATCCCGTCCGATCGGCGCTCCACAGGGCCAGCTCCCTCACCACCTTGAACTGCTTCGGACTCCCCCATGCCTGGGTCACGGCCTCTGCAGTCTGCGATATCGTGCCGCGCATCGCCCCCTCGAGGCCGTCCTCCGCCAATCGACGCGCGCCGATGCCAAGCACCGTGAGGCAGTCCTCGTCCTAGACCGACTGGCCGTCGACGAGCGCACGGCCATCACCCGCGCCAAGGAGTCGCAACGCCTGCACCGCCCTCTCCCACGCGCGTTCTAGCGGAGCGTCGGGCAGCGTCCTCGCGTCGTTGGTCCGCGTGTCGATCCGCTCGTCAGGGGGATAGTCGGCGTCCTCGAACAGCTTGAGGAGGTCGCCTGCAGTGAAGCGCTCGGCGGTGCACCGCAGTTCCAGGCAGAGTTGACGAGCTCTGTCGTCGGGTGCGACATCGACCAGGATCAGGTTCTCTTCTCGGTGGCGCGGCTAAATGCGACGCGCAGGCGGTTGATCGCCGTGCGCCGCATATGGATCTCCAGCGGGTCCTGACCGTCCACGCTGCGCCGCAGTCGCGTGAGAACCGATCCCAGGTCAAGTACGCAGACGGAGGAGGGTTCGAGCGCCTTGGCCTCTTCCGGCGTGAGGACGGCGCTGCGGTGTTGCGGCGGCATCCAGTCGGGCACGGTGCTCTCGGGAGTCACCATCGCGATGTCGTCCAGGTCACCGAGTCCGGCCACGAGACTTCGGGCCTAAGCACGGTTCTCGATCTCTGTGTAGATGAGACGGGAGTCGACCCGCGAAGCGCCGTCGCGTTCCATCATCTGGCTCCGCTGGTCGACGGGGCGAGAGCCCTTGCGGATCACGGTGTAGAGAACCGAGGCGCGCTCGACAACCCCCGCGACCGGGCCAGGACTGCGCACGTTGTATTCGAGATTGAACTCCTCCGGCGCGGTCAGCCAATCGTGCAGCAGCTTGTTGAGGCGTCCGGCGTGGAATCCGGAGGGACGCACGGTCTGTCCATTGTCGAAGGCCAGCAGCAGCCAGGGCGCATGGCCGCGTCTCGCGGCCAGGACCCGGCAGTACTGGGCCACAACCGCCGCTAGAGGTAGTAGTGCATGCCGTGATGGCCGCCCAGCGGCGTTCGCCGCCACCGGCTGTTTACGGGGTCGCTGCACCCCTTCGCCATCGTGCTGCGCCCCGGGGCAGCCACCTGCTGGACAACGATCGAGAGCCGCTTGCTGATTCGGGGTCGGTTCTCGATTTCGTCGAGAATCTCATGGTGCAGCCGCTGCCCCTCCTCTGGCACCGCCTAGAAGATACAGGGTGGCCTCCCCAATGACCAGACGCCTCTCGCTCGCGACGCACGGAGTGTCCAAGGCAGACAACTGAGATCAGCACCTGGCCGGCCGCGTCGGGCAGATTCGCGCGAGGAGCCCGCCGAGGCCCAGGTTCGTCATGTGGCGGTCGGGAGGCTCCACAAGCGATCGACGGGACGGGATCTGCGCTTCTGCTTCGAGCGCCGCAAGCGCCGCAGCGTGTCGCGAGCGAACCATGCCATGGCCGGAGTCAATCGAAATCGAGTGCCCGCCCCCCGGAACTACACTGTGGGCAGCCGCAACCACGCGGACTTGCCATGGGAGCCTGCGAAAGCGCAATTCGACGGCGGGATTTCCTCACGGCCGGCTTCACCGCGGCTGCCCTGTCCCGGTGCGCCTCGGGCGAGCCGGAACCGCCGTCCGGAGAACTCGCCGCGCCCGCCTCCGGGCAACCGGTCATCGACTTTCACCAACACACGAACTACAAGGGCCGCGCTGACGACCTCTTGGTCGCCCATCAGCGCGCGATGGGCGTGGACCTGACTGTCCTGCTGCCGGCAGGCTCCCGATACGGGCTGGCCGCCGACGCCTTGGGAAACGACTCCGTCCTGGATCTCGCGAGACGCCATCCCGAGGAATTCGTCTTCTACGCGAATGAACTGCCCGATCTGCCCGACACCCGCGAGGTGCTCGAGAAGTACCTGAAGCTGGGCGCATCCGGAATCGGCGAGCAGAAATTTCCAGTCGAGTGCGACTCCGCGCCCATGCAGCTCGTGTACTCGATCGCCAGGGAGTTCGATGTTCCGGTCCTGCTGCACTTTCAGCACGACGCGTACAACACGGGCATCGAGCGGTTCCACACCATGCTCGAGAAGTTCCCGGAAGTGGACTTCATTGGTCACGCCCAGACTTGGTGGGGCAACGTGGACGCGAATCACGACCAGGCGGTGATGTACCCCAGGGCGCCCGTCACTGCGGGCGGCATCACCGACCGGCTGCTCTCCGACTACGGAAACATCTACGGCGACCTGTCTGCGGGCTCCGGTCTCAACTCGATGCTGCGCGACGAGGACCACGCCAGAGGCTTTCTTGAGCGCCACCAGGACCGGCTGCTCTGGGCCAGTGACTGCAACGACATTCTCGGCAGGGGGAGCGAGTGCATCGGCGCGAGGAGTCTCGCTGCGGTCCGGCGGCTGGCTCCTGACGATGTGGCGCTGAGGAAGATCCTGCACGACAATGCCGCGCGACTGCTCAAGAGGGCCTGACGCTTCGTGTGCGGACGGTCGTCGCAGAACCGCGGTGGAGAAACCATGACAAAGTCCGCCGCATGGCTCGTTCTTGTCGCCCTCGCGTCAGGCTGCGCGTCCACTCCGGAAACCGCCGAGGCTCCTGCGTTCCCGGAAAAGCGCTTCCTCAATCTTCCCTACCGATCCGCCCCCAACGGCTACACCCACGTCGTGAAGTCGCCTCCCGGCACCATGGTGTTCCTGTCCGGCGCGGGCGGCGCCGATCGCGAGGGCCACATGCCGGACGACTTCGCAACGCAGGCGCAGAACGCGTTCGAGAACCTGAAGGCCGGCCTGGAACTGGCGGGTGCGACCTTCGACGATGTCGTCAAGATCACGTACTTCCTCACTGACATGGACGATCTGGGCGAGCTGCGCGAGGTCAGGGCGAGGTACCTGAACATGGGGGCTCCGCCGGCGGCTTCCGCGGTGCAGACCGGGCTGGGCGGCGCGATGAAGATCGAGGTGGAGCTGATCGCGGTCATCCCTGAGTAGGCTCGCGGGCACCCCGGCACGGGCGAGCGCACACGGCTATCGGGCCCACGGGAACGAAAGGTCCGGCATGGCGGCATACCGCTGCATCTGCAGGGTGAGGCGCTGCCCGGCGCCCGGTGCGAGAAGCACTGAGACGGCGCTCGCGTCGAGATCGGTCAGGTCCGCTGCGCCCTCGATGGCCGTGAACCTGTGCTCTGCGTAGCCGCCCGCCTGCACCACGACCTCCCTGGATTCCGCCTCGTTGAGGTTGACCAGCGTGACCGTGACGAAGTCTTCGCCCAGCTCGTGGACCAGCGCGGCAACGTCGCTAGGCAGGCCGGCCCGCCGTCTCTGGGGGTCGAAATAGCGCAATCGGCTGTGCAGCACCCAGATCCGGCCACTCGCGAAGTAGCCTCCGGTCGTCAGCTGGGTCAGAGTGTCCGTGGCGGCCGGCATGATTCCGAGCAGGTAGTCGGCCAGTCGCGTGTCGGCCGTCGTCTCGTCGTTGCGCATCATGTCCAGGCGCTGGCGGATGTGCATCGAGTCGGCTTGCATCGCCCGGAGCGGATAGCCGGGATCCTCGCCCTGGAGAAACGCGATCCAAGGCTCGTCCTTGAGCGGTATCCGCTCGAGGTCGGAAGGCTGCATGGACCAGAGGTAGATCTCAGCAAGCCGGTCCGAGTACGTCATGGGCAGGAACCGGTAGAACTCGGGCTCGCCGTTGAAGGCGTATCCCCGCGGATCTCCGTACATGGTCGGCAGCAGTCTCTGGCCGTCCTCGATCCGCTCCTCCGCCAGCACCAGGTCCATCTGCTTCCTCAGGACGTCGATGTAGCTGGAGTCGCCCGTGAGCAGAAGGCCGTTGGCGAAGCCCTGGAAGCTCGCCGCGGTGAAGTAGTTGCGGTGAGCGATCTGCTCCAGCTCGCCGTCGAAGATCGTGAAGTTCCAGCCGTAGGTGCCCTTCCACCACTGGCCGTCATGCTCGCCGCCCAAGGTGCCGTCCAGACCCACGTTCGACGGAATCATGCCGCCAGTCTCCGCCGCGCGTTCCTTCCACGCGTCCAGGTAGTCCAGTGTCCAGTCCCGGTATTTCTCCTTGCCCGTCAGGGCGTAGGCGTTGGTGCCGAGGAGCGTTGCCGCAAGGTTGAGGAAGTTGTCGCCGACGGAATCGAGGTACTCGTCGCAATGGGCCAGCATGCGCGGGTACCACTCCTCCAGGTCGAGCAGCTGGGTTGTGCGGGCCGGGTTGTGCAGGAGGTGAAATCTGCCGGGCACCGGATCCCCGACCCAGTCATAGACGGTCGCTCTGCGCAGCATCGGCCCCCGGCTGCCGTTCCAGATGCTGCGGATGATCCGGTGCTCCGGATCATAGTTGCCGTAGGAGGGATCCTCGCCGGTGTACATCCGCGCGAATCGCTCCATCCGGGCCACGTACTGCTCGTTCTCGGGGTCGGAGTGGCCCATGAGGAAGAACGCCCGCATGCCCTCCGCGGTGTGAAACCAGTCGGACTGTGTGATGAACTCCTCGTGATACGCACCCTCGGCCGCAAGCGTGGTCAGTTCCGTCCGGATCTCACCGTATTGCTGCAAGTGCCCCTCCAGAGCCTTCCCGTACAGCTCGAGAACGGAATCGGAACCTCCCAGTGTGTGCAGGAGCGTCCAGTTGTAGAACGTCTCGATGGCGTCGTCAGGACCGTCCAGAGTGCCCCACCGCGGAGTATGGAGGAGGTAGCCTCTTTCGTCTAGATAGCGGTCCGCGAACGCTTCCACTGCCCTAGAGTTCTCATCCAGCAGTGCGCGCTCAAGCAATGCCCATTCGGGCGGGGCCATCGGCGTGTCGACCTCGACCGACGGCAGGGTGGCTGAAGAGCAGGAAAGCAGGGCAGCACCGAGGAGGGCCGCCGCGGGTGTTCGGACTGTCATCGCGTGTCTCCCCAACATGCTAGCCTGCGCCGTCCCGAGACGGGTCCTGCCGAACCGGATCCGTCCAGCCCGGCCGGTGCCGGACGGTCGCCGGCCACACGTTCCGGCCACGCATGTCCAGGACGCCCCGGTGCAGCAGGTCCCGCAGTGTGACCGTTCGCTTGCCTTCCTCGAAGCGGCCGTCGAACTCAACCGTGCCGACCAGCGGCGCTCTCGGGGCGACTCGGTAGATGGGCACGACCCTTCGCTGCGGTGCAGCTCTCCCCACGCTTCCACGTCCCGGCCCCAGCCCGGCCGGGCGGGACATCAGGAACCGGTTCCATGAAGCCGTGCGCCGAATGTCCTCGCGCGTCGCTCGCTCCAGGACCGTCGTGAAGGTCGCCAGTGCCGCCTCGAGCAGCCTGTAGCCGCCGGATGGCCGTGCGTCGCTCGCCAGCGGGTCTTTCTGCTCGAACGGTCGGATCTCGAGCGAGATTACGTGTGTGGCTCCCGCATCGATGGCCACGTGAACCGGGCTGTTGTTCAGGACGCCGCCGTCGACGAAATGGTGACGAGCCACTTGGTTCCCGCCTGCGCGATAGATTCCGATGCGCTGGGTCGGAAACGCTCCCGGTACCGCGGATGAGGCAACGAGGGAGCGCAGGAAGGTCTCCGGAGGCGCGAACATCGCCCGGGCTCCGCAAGCGTAGTCCGTCGAGCATGCCGGGACCGAGTCGAACTGCACGGCCATCCATTCCCTCTGGAGAAGCAGCCTGTACGTTTCGGGCCGGACAAGGGTGAACAGGCACTCCCGACCCGCCGAGATGTCTGTGCCTGTGACGATGAACTCCGGCACTTCGTCCCGTCGCCGATACCACTCGGCGACGATGTCGCGGCTCAGGTTGCGAGCCCTGTCAATCGCTTGGCCTCGCGACAGCCGGGGATACCCTCTCAGATCGCCATCCGGCCCCGTGTTGGCGAGGAACCGCAGGAGCGGCAGGTCGGGGAACAGGCTCTCCCGAAACGCCTTGGCGACCAGCCAGCCGCCAACGCACAGTGCGGCCGTCGCAGCCAGCGCAAGCCCGAACAGAAACGGCACGGACTGGGCGAGGCTGTCCGACCCAATCCAGCCCAGAGAATCCGCCCCCGCGCGGGCCGCCAGCGAGGCGAGCGGCAGGAGCAGATTGGGCTGGAGGAGCGCCGCGACTGCAACCAGCAGCAAAGCGATGCCGAGCTTGCGCCAGCCGGAAGGGAAGCCCCGGGAAGCGAACCGAACGATCCAGGACCGCTGTCCGACGACCCATCGGGATGCCTTGCCGTCCCGGTCGAGATAGGACCAGGCGGACGCGATGTAACTGTCGAACGGCTGCCGGATGGAGGGATCCGTCCGGAACTGAGGGTTGCCCAGCCCAAGGGCCTCGAGAAACACCCCGTATCCGTTGACCGCGCCGGATGACGTGCCCACCAGGATGCCGACGTCGATCCCGCGCCGCCTCAGTCCGCCCAGAAGCACCTCGAGAAGCCCCGCATTGTAGGCTCCCGAAGCGCCGCCCCCGCTGATCGCGATCGCCACCTTGCGCCTCTCCGGCGGGCATCTGCGCAGTTCCAGCCCCTGCTTGACGAACAGGCCGCTTGAAGGGCCGACCTCGAGTTCGAGGGCGTCCAGGACTTCGTTCAGGTTGAGGAAGCCGGGATCAAGAAACCGCTCGAGTTCGGTCGGACGTGCCGTGATCTGTTCCATTTGCACGCTCCGCGGCACTGGTGATTCGCGAATTTCTTCGGTGCTTGCAGTATAGGGGCGGGTGCCGCAGGCCAGGGTGGCTTGCTGCGGGGCCCTGCCTTGCGGGACAGGCGTCCGATCCTCTCCGAGGGGCCCTTCACAGCCCCATCGTCAGCAGAGAGGATCCACCCGGCGATCCGCAGTCCCGGACCTGCTTGTGGGGCTGTCTTGCGGTTTCCGGTGGGGGACTCCAGCGAGGTTGCGGCAGGCGGCCCGACGGGAATGCGGGCCGAGATCCGCCTGGAATGCTCCGAGCGCGACGGAGGGGCTGGAGACCGGCGGCGGGACGAGTGGCTGGCCGGCCCCCGGGAACTCCGCCCGTCACCCACAGGGGTCGAGCCCCGTGGGGCAGGATGCTCCCCGGGCATCCCGGCTGCCGTGCAGGCGCGCCGTTCAGAAGATGAACTTGAGGCCGAACTGGATGTTCCTCGACCCTCCGGCCCCCGCGATGCGGCCGACGTTGCGGTTGCCGACTTGGGCGTTCGGATTGCCGAACGGAGGGGTATTGGTGAAGTTGAAGGCCTCAAAGCGGAATTGCAGCGCCTTCGACTCGGTCAGCTCGAAGCGCTTGTAGACGGCAAAGTCCCAGTTCCTGCGGTCTGGCGAGAGCAGAATGTTGCGCCCTGCGTTGCCGAACTGAAACCGCTCGTTGCTCACCAGCATGTCCGTGGCGAACCAGCGGTCCAGCGTCCGCTGCCCGGACGGCAGGTTCGGGTCGCCGAGAACGTTCGGCCGGTTGGTGGTGTTCGTGTTGGCAGGGTTGCCCCGGACGGTGGCGCTGAACGGCTGGCCGCTTCGGAGCGTGGTGATCGTGGCCAGCGTCCACCCGCCCAGAACCCCGTCCTGGACGCGGCTCCAGGAGGAGCCCCATCGCCGCCCGCGGCCGAAGGGCAGGTCGTAGATGACGCTGCCCACGAACTGGTGCCGGATGTGCAGGCTGCTCAGCGCCTTGTTCAGGCGGAAGTTGTTCGTGTCCTGGGGCTCCCCGCAGCCTCCGGTCGTGCCGCCGCCGCCCTCGGCGCAGAAGTCGTCGATGTTCTTGGAGAAGGCGTAGGATCCCAGCACGTTCAGTCCGCCGGACAGACGCTTCTTCAGCTTCAGCTGGCCCGAATGGAAGTTCGCATTCCCGTCGAACTGGTGGCGGAAGACCTGGGCCAGCGGCGTGATGAGAATGTCCGATCCAGGCCACACGATCGACTTCCACCGGCGCTTCCTGTTGCGGTTGCCGGGGCCGGGCGGCGAGAAGTTCATGTCGTACTTGCGAATCGCGTGCGTCGTCTTCGAAGCGAAGTAGCCGACCTCCAGCATCCAGTTTCCGCCGAGGCTCTGTTGGATGTTGAGGTTCCACTGCTGGGAATACGGCCAGGAACGGTCCCTCTGGTAGTTGGTCACCGACATGTTGGATGCCGCGCGCGGATCGAAGCCTTCGCTCACGGGCGAGTTGGGAATCCCGGTGCTCAGGCGAATGTCGGGATGGATGTTGTCGGTGCTAGACCAGTTCCGCACTTCGAAGGGCGGATTGCTCTGCATCAGCTTGCCTCCGCCCGGGGGATCCCACGTGCCGTGGAAGATACCGTAGCCGACTCGGATGACGGTGTCCCGACGAACCTGGTAGGCCAATCCGAAGCGCGGTCCGAAGTTGTCGCGGTCGGTCTGGACGTGGGACCGCTCCAGCCGGCTGCCGCCGGGAACGGCGAGCACGAGCGGCGGGTTGTCGGGATTGGCTTCGATGTCGAAGTTGACCCAGCCGTCCCTGGACTTCTCGACCCAGGGCAGGAAGACTTGGTAGCGGACGCCCATGTTGAGCGTCAGCTTGTCGGTCGCCTTCCATTCGTCCTGGAAGTAGAAGTGGTGGAACTGGCCCCTCAGCGCCATGTACACGCCGCGCGAGACACGGCTCTGGTGCGGTATCCCGGTGAGGAAGTGGGCGAACGGATCGCCTCCCCGATTGCCGTCGGGATTACGTGTGTAGTTTCCATTGAAGAAGAACAGGCCGAGCCTTTCCTTCGGGTTCTTGAGGTAGTTCTGCAGCCACATCAGATCTGTCCCGACCTTGATCGTGTGCCTTCCGCGGATGAACGTCGTGTCGTTCTTGAACTGGCGGGTCTGGGCGTTGGCGTCGTTCGGCACGTTCGACCCGATCCCCAGCGGCGTCACGCCGTCGATGTTGAACCGCGGCGCGCCCGGCTGGAACTGGTCCACGCCCGCGATTCCGAGCTGGGCGTTGGCGTTGTAGTCGACGAGGGGGGCGAGCTTGGTGTCCGTGTTGTTCCAGCCCAGCCGGGTCGAGGTGAGGATGGTCGGCGTGAATATGTGGTTCCAGGCGAACCCGATGTTCTGCCCTGCGTGCGTGAAGCTTCCCCCCGTGTTGCCGGCGCCCCCGATCGCCGGAGCCGGCAGGCTGGGAGAGGCCGGAATGTGCCGCGTGTCATGGCTGTACCGGAAGAAGATGTTGTCGTCCCCGGAGAATACGTGATCGACGCGAACGTCCCCCCGGTTGCGGTCTTCCTCGCGCGGGGGGTTGTAGAGGAAGTTCTGCGTCAGCCGGTCATTCTTCGGGTCGGGGTACCAGTCCTTGGCCTGCGCGGAGACCGGGTCCATCTGGCTGAGGGGAATGACGTTGCCCGGAAAGGGGTCGCGGAAGAACTTCCCGTCCACCTCGCGAAGGCTGTTTGGGTCGTAGATCGTGCTTCCGATCTCGGTGAAGTCCCCCTGGCGCATCAGGATCGTGGGTATGGTGTTGTTCACCGTGCGCGACTCGCGGACCCTCGTCGCCTCGTAGTCTCCGAAGATGAAGGTCTTGTTCCTGACGATGGGGCCTCCGGCGGAGAAGCCGAACTGGCTCCGCTTGTACGGCGGCCGCGGCTTGTCGGGAGCGTCGAAGAAGTTCTTGGCGTCGAAGACCTCGTTCCGCAGGAATCCGAAGACGGTCCCATGGACCTGGTTCGTGCCGGACTTCATGACCACGTTGACCACGCCGCCGGCCGACTTGCCATACTCCGCCGAGAAGGAGTTCGTCTCGACCTTGAACTCTTGGACGGCGTCAATCGAGATCGCCGTGGCGTCCGATCTCCGGGCATGGGTCGCGCTTTGCAGGTTGTTGTTGTCGATGCCGTCCAGCATCACGTTGTTCTGGCTGGGCCGCATGCCGGAGGCGCTGAAGGAGTCCCTCCGGCCCGTGTTCGTCATCATTGCCCCGGTGGAGAGCAGAGCCAGCTTGATGTAGCTGCGGCCGTTCAGCGGGAAGTCCACGATCTGCTTGTTGCTGATGACCTCCCCTTGCGCCGCCTCGAAGGTCGTGAGCAGGGGCGCGTCGGCGAGGACCGACACGCTCTCGGTGACTTGGCCGACTTCGAGCGTGATGTCAACGACGGCCGCTTCGCGGACCTCCAGATTGACGCCGGTCCGGACGGTGCGCTTGAATCCCTCGGATTCCACGGCGACCTCATAGTCTCCGAGCGGAAGGTTCGGAGCCATGTACGACCCCGCAGAATTGGTCTGGGTTGCGAACTGGCGGTTCGTCTGGAGATGCGTGACCACGACATCGACGCCGGGAACCACGGCACCGGTCGCGTCGCTCACGGTGCCTGAAATGCGCGCCGTCTCCACCTGTCCGAGAACCATCGGCGCACTCAGCAACAGCGCGCCAGCGAGCGCGAGAACAGCCGGTTTCGTCACTAGCGTCATGGGGGACCTCCTTCTTGCGGGCATCCTGTGCTCTTCCCGGGCCGGAACGCCCGCAACGCAGCTCCAGCCGGGCCGCTGCAGTTGCCGCAAGCTTGGAGGCACGGCCGGATTATAGTCCCTGTGTCGGGGCAGTCCGCTGCTGTGGCCGCCACATGGCGGGCGACAAGAGCCCAATTGGCACACCGGGTGCGGTCGCCGGTGCAGGCGGCTGGAGCGAGTGCGCACGGACAGGAACGCAGCCCTCAGGGGGGCATGCCTCGGCCGCGGCTCGCATCCGGCCAAGGCAATTCAGCCGGTCAGCCGGGCGACGATCCCGTGAGGGCGCATGTCCAGCGGTCCCGCACGTCGCCGGATGTTCCTGGTCCACAGCAGCCCCGGGATCGGGATCGCGTTGTTTGTGGAGGCCGTCATCAGGCGCGGCAAGTGACCCTTGCCGCCGCGCCTGCGGTTCTTGCCCAAGGCGACCTCCCGGACGAAGTGACACTGCTTCTCGAAGCTCCAGGCACTGCCGCCCCGTTTCCGGTGGTCGTTCCGGCGTCGCCTGTTCCGGCTCTCGCTGGTCAGCAGGCCCAAGCTCTCCGGCCGTCTTTGCTGTACGCCTGCTCCACTTTTTTCCCTGTGCATCTGCGCGGCGCAACGCGCGCCAGGGAAGCTCAAGTGCGGGACCTCGGGATCCGATTCGTCCAAGATCCGGATCGAGCGAGCCTCCATGTGTTCGGGATCGCAGCTCCCGCTCGTCCAGGCCGGTAGGCAATTGCGGAGCAAGACCTTGGACCGCTGCCGTTTCGGGCGGTCTCCCGCCGACGGCCCGGGCGATGCCGCCTCGATCTGCGCACCGCCAGTCCGTCGACGGACCCGAAGCCCTTCCCGCGCCGCTCGAGATGTGCGCTGGGGCCGGTTCGGGCAGTGATACAATCTTGCCCGATCACCCTCCCAGGCTGGGATCGGGTGCAAAGGAGGTCACTTTCCATGCAGAGCAAGGCACTCGTCGCGGAGTTCATCGGGACGTTTTCGCTCATCTTCATCGGTGCCGGCGCGGCAGCCGTCAGCGGCAACCTGGTCGCCGTGGCCCTCGCCCATGGTCTCGTCGTCATGGCTTTCGCGTATGCCTACGGCAACATTTCGGGGACGCACATCAATCCCGCTGTGACGATCGGGCTGCTGGTCGGAGGCCAAATCAAGCTGGGCGACGCAATCGGCTACATCGTGGTCCAGCTCATCGGCGGCATCGTTGGCGCCTCGGCGCTGCTGTATGTGGTGGGGCCCGGAAGCCTCGGTGCGACGGTTCCGGCGGAAGGCGTAGGAGTGGGGCAGACATTCCTTCTCGAGGTGATCCTGACCTTTCTGCTTGTGAACTCGATCTTTCACTCTGCGGTCAGTGGCAAGGCGGGCAATCTCGCGCCCGTCGCCATCGGACTGACTCTGGCGGCGTGCATCGCGATGGGCGGACCGCTGACCGGGGCCTCGCTGAATCCGGCCCGGTCGCTCGGTCCGGCGTTGTTCAGCGATGCTCCGACCGCTGTCTCGTCCCTGTGGATCTACTTCGTGGCCTGCCCGGTCGGCGGGATCCTCGCGGCGCTCGTTCACAAGTACCTCGCCAGCGACAGCTAGGAACCCGGGATGCTTGCCGCGCTGGCAGCATGAGACCGGCGCGGCCCCGGCCCCGCTGGCTGGTCGTCCGGGTCGCATCCGGGGAGAACTACAGGCGATCGAGTCGTCTGGTCACCGCCCTGCGCCTCCACGCCGTCTGCGAGAGCGCTGCCTGCCCGTACGTCAGCGACCGCTGGACCCGGGGCAGTGTCACGTTCATGATCTTCGGCAACGTCTGTCCCGATAACGATCCGCGCATCCCAGAGCGAGTGTCCGGGTGCAACTCTCAGCTGGACCAGCGGCGTGGGGCAGAAGCGGTCGGACGCGTTAGCCGCAACATGAACCGCGCGAGATATTCTCTGCTCGAGTGCGGGTGAATGTCTCGTCCTCGGTGACGACATCCATGGCCAGACTATGCATCCTTCGCTCAAGGAACGTTGATTCTCGCCTCGCTCATGGCCCATCGCTCCATGAGCGTTCAGAACGGCTCACTGACACCCAGCAGCATCCAGATGCTGAGGATACTGCTGCATGTTCTCGGCGAGCATCTCGTGTGCGGCACTCAAGGAACTTGGCCGGAGGTTGACCGAGACCGCGGCCTCACAGTCGGTCCATCCACCGCCGGAGTCATTCTTGCGGTGAGACATCGCCTTGTGGCGCGCAACCAAGAGCCCGTTGCCGATTCCTGCGTCACCGACGCAAACGAGGTCGTACCAGTGACTCGACCAGCGCTTGCCCTTCCGCCGTCCTCGAGAACGGTCGACGCGAACTGCCGTCGCCATTTCCAGGAACGCATGGTCCGCCGGCATGAGGGCTGGCAGCGCCATCGAGAACAGGAGATTCGGAAGATGCGCAGGGGCACCGCAAGCGACCGAACGGGGAAGATGGGCTCGCCCGTGGGGGATGTACTGAAACGGACCTCAACCTGTGGACGGGTGGTCTTGAGCGGCGCGGACAGCGGATCGCATCGAGTTCAGAGGCATTCGGGCAGCGGCCGAACCCGGCGTGCACGCGCTCTTCCCCAATGAGCGGGCCGCCACGGTAGCGGGCCCACTCAGCAAGACGGGACCGGATCGTCTCACTCTTCAACGCTTCTACAACCTGTAGCTTGGTGGAAGCGTCCGCTCCCCGACTGTCCCACGGCATCCTTCTTAGCGACGAGACAGACCACAAACCGCATCCGCCGCTCGGAGTAGGAAGTCAAGATTGAGTTCGAATCGGAGCCTCTTGGCACCATGAAACGTCGTTTCGGGATTCTGTCACGTCTGGCTTACCGGATTTCCTTCCGTGATGATTCTGAGACCTGTTATTCCTTCAAAATCTCTTGAATGGTGCGTCACCAACGGGATGTCATGCCTAAGAGCACAGGCTGCAATCCACGCGTCGTTTTGGGCAATCGGCATCCCGGAGCGCCTTCGTTCAGCCACCAACTGACCATGCGAACTGCCGCCCCATGATCGTATCGAATAACCACAAAGTTACGGAGGACCATCTCAAGGTGAACTCGCTTTTTCTTACCCCATTTCGCGTTCTCAGCACCGAAGTAAAGTTCACCAACGGTAATGAACGAAACTGCAAGCAAATGTCCGGTGATGTGAGGGCTGTACGCTTGAGCCAATGAATGATCCTTCATCAGATATGATACAATATTCGTGTCTAACACTAGATTAGCGTGGATCATGATTGATGACTTCGCCCTGTCTGAGAATGTCGCAATTCGTCAATCGCAGCTTCGAACCCATCTTCCTTCTCTCCAGGCCAAGTACCTAACAGCACCTCAACGTCAGTCACTGGTTCCACGCATTGTTCGTCCGCTAAATCCTCCAAACTTGGAGAGTCCCAAAAAGTGTACGAGTCTGTCCTTGGTTCTAGCTGCGCCGGATCACTGTTCATTCCATCCTCTAGCGACTCGATACTGTCCACCGTGATTCTAACAAGTTTTCCTGATGTCGGATCTTCAAGTGCCTTTCCTCGGACTCGAATGTGTTTTACGATATTTGTCATGACCGCGTTCATTTGTTTCTCATCAAATTGACAGAAAATCGGTTCGCCAACCGGGGGATGGATACGAAATTGTCTTTTGACTTCCTTAAAGTCTGCCATTACTAGCCGTCCTTCGATAGTCTGAATATTGATTTCCGGCCCCCGCATGTGCATCTGAATTCGACGAAATCCAGCGAGAGTAAAAGGCGTTATAAACAGCATATTACGCCCTCTTAGGGAGAAATTAACACTCGATATCCCTTTACGAAATAGCTTGGACGCATCATGCCATGCCTTCAGAACACCGTGGTCATACCCTACGGGAAGGGCCTCTTTCGTATCTTGCTCTTGAACCTGTCTCAACCCGTCAACTGCTCTCTCCAAGATCTCCTGTCCGAAATCCATTTCAGGAAAGAGCGGATCCATCGTTGCACGCTCAAATCCGAGCACTGCTGCGGGACTACCTTCTCTCAGGGAAACCAAATCAAGTTTCACCTCGCGTTCGACACTTCGAGGCGTACGCCCTCTCTGTACGCTCTCCGAATCGCCGAGCAGGACTCGACTGACTCGCTTCAACACCTTGTCAAAGCTGGCTAGGAAGGCTAGGAGATGCGCAACGGGAATTCTTCCCGGACCGACGGCTTTGCCGTCGAAGCGTAGTTCCAGCAATGACTCTTGAGGATTCATTTCTTTTCTAGTGCCATCGTATAGTGTACTGCGGTCCGGCGTTGTTGGGCAATGCTCCGGCCGCGCTCTCGTTCCTATAGAGCTGCTTCTCAGAATGCCCGGTCGGCGGCATCCTCGCGGCGCTTGGTCAAGAGTACTTCGCCGGCGACCGACGGAAACCCGGGATGCTTGCCGCACTGGTAGCATGAGACCGGCGCGAGCTGGGACGGTGCGCGCCCTGACGCCTGACATGAACGGCTTCGTGCCCATTGCGGACCTGCGGGTGAAGCCGATGGTGCCGCCTCACGCCCGGCCCCTCAGGAACCCGGCCGGGCCCCGGCCCCGCTGGCTGGTCGCCCGGGCCGCATCCGGGGAGAACTACAGGCGATTGAAGCGCCTCGTCACCGACCTGCGCCTCCATACCGTCTGCGAGAGCGCCGCCTGCCCGAACATCGGCGACTGCTGGAACCGCCACAGCGCCACGTTCATGATTCTCGGCAACGTCTGCACGCGCAGATGCGGATTCTGCGCCGTCCAGAAGGGGCCGCCCGAGACGCTGGACTACGACGAGCCCGGTCGGGTGGCGGACGCCATCGCGCAGATGGGATTGCGCCACGCTGTCGTGACCAGCGTCAACCGCGACGACCGACCCGACGGCGGCGCCGAACTGTTCGCGATGACGATCCGCGCCATCCGGGAGCGGATTCCCGGGTGCAGCGTCGAGGTGCTGGTGCCCGACTTCCAGGGCTCGCAGGCGGCTATGGACACGGTGCTGGCGGCCCGGCCCGACATCCTGAACCACAACGTCGAAACCGTGGAGCGGCTGTACAGGGTCGTTCGTGCCGGCTCCGACTATCGCCGCTCCCTGGGGATGCTTGCCTACGCCAAGTCCGTCCGTCCCCATGCGCCGACCAAGTCGGGCATCATGCTCGGACTCGGGGAAACCCGGGAGGAGATTCACCTCACACTGCAGGACCTGCGGGACCACGAGGTCGATATCCTGACGGTCGGGCAGTATCTGCGGCCCTCGGCGGACCACCTTGCCATCCAGAAGTACTACTCGCCGCAGGAATTCGAGACGATTCGGCAGTACGGCCGGGAGCTGGGCTTCGGCCATGTCGAGTCCGGCGCACTGGTCCGAAGCTCCTACCATGCCGACGAGGGAGTCGATGCGTTCTTCGCTCGCAAGCCCGGTTCTGCCCGCCCGTCGCGCTGATTCGGCCGGCGGTGCCCGGGGTGGGGCTCGAACCCACACGTCCTCGCGGACAACGGATTTTAAGTCCGTTGCGTCTGCCAGTTCCGCCACCCGGGCTGGCCGAGCTGTTCACATTGTAGGTTCGCTTGGGCTGCGCGCGGTGAGCTTGCGCATTGCGCAGCAAGATCCGCCGCGGAGGCTCCAGCCATGATCCAGAAGTGTTCCTGTCCCCCCGCCCGGATCCGGCCGGCTCTCGTTGCGACGGTGGTCCTGGTCTGTGCGGCCGGAGCCTCCGCGGAGGGAATCAGGCCCTCCATGGACTGCCGGACACTGTCGGAACGCACGACGCACGACTACTCGATCCTGTCCGCCACACACCTCGATGCGGACGGCGAGACGGCGGCCCGGTGCCGGGTGATCGGCGTCCTGCCGCCGGAAATCGTCTTCGGGGTCGTCCTGCCTGATGCCTGGAACGGCCGGATCCTCATGAACGGGAACGGCGGCTACGCGGGCTCGTCCCCGGACTCGCCTGCGCGCAGGCGGCGCAGCGACAGCGTGGCCTCGCGCGGGTTCGTTGCGGTCAGCACAAACACCGGTCACGACCGGCAAGCCGAACCGCTGGGAACCTTCGCGCTCAACAACCGCCAGAAGGAGATCGACTACAGCTTTCGCGCCGTGCATCTGACGATCCAGACCGCCAGGGAACTGGTGGAGCTGTACTACGGCAGGCCCCCGAACTATACGTATTGGCAAGGCTGCTCGACCGGCGGACGACAGGGGCTCATGGCGGCGCAGCGCTTTCCGAGGGACTTCGACGGCATCGTGGTGGGAGCCCCGGTCCTGAATTTCACGGACACCCAGATCTGGGGGGCCTGGAACGCAAGGGCATTGGGCGAGACACCGATCAGCCTGCGGAAGATGGGTGTGGTCGCCTCCGCGGTCTATGAGCGCTGCGACGCCATCGACGGGCTGCGGGACGGCCTGCTCGAGGATCCGAGACGGTGCGGCTTCGACCCGGCGCGGGACCTGCCCCGCTGCCGCGACGAGGCCTCGAAGGACTGCTTCAGCCAGGCGGAAGTCGACACCCTCGCGAGGATTTACGGTGGCGTGAAGAGCCGGGGCGAAACGCTTTTCCCCGGTCTGCCCTTGGGATCGGAAGCGGCCCCGCCAAGCGGCAGGAGGCGCCTCAGCGGCTGGAACGGCTGGATCATCAGCGAGGAAGGGCCGTCCCGACAGCAAGTGTTTGCGGAGACGTTTTTCCGCTACTTGGCCTTTGAACCGGACGAGCCGGACTTCAACTGGCGCGAGTTCGATTTCGATGCCGACCCGCATCGTATGGAGTTCATCCGCTCGATTCTCGATGCCACCGATCCGGACCTGACCCGTTTCCGCGACGCAGGCGGCAGGATGCTGATGTACTTCGGCTGGGCTGACACGGCGCTGAATCCCATGATGGGAGTCAACTACTACGAGGATGTGCTAGCCGTCACCGGCCCCCAGACGCGGGATTTCTACCGGCTCTTCATGGTCCCGGGCATGTTTCACTGCGGCGGCGGCCTGGGAGTGTCCACGGCCGACTATCTCGGAGCCCTCATGGACTGGGTCGAGCAAGGCACGGTCCCGGACAGAATCTCGGCCGCCAGGGCCATCGGCGGAAGGATCGAGATGACGAGGCCGCTTTGCCCGTTTCCCGAAGTCGCCCAATACGACGGGTCGGGCGATCCGAATTCGGAGGACTCGTTCGAGTGCGTCGATCCGTCCCCGCGTCGATAGTGGCCAGTCCCGCCCGGTGGACCGCCTCCGCGCCGTCGACGAGCAAGGCCAAGGGTGAGGGGGCGGAGAACCGCCGGGCGGGAACCGGAAGCAGGCAGGTTCAGAGTCCGGAGAGAGAGCGAGCAGACGCCTCAACATCGGAGGATTCCGCCCTTGCCGGTCGCATGTCCAGGCGAATCTGTCGGGCACCTCGCGCGGTTGCAGCGCAGACATCACGGTTTCTCCAGGTCTCCCGGCGGGGCCTCTGGGCGCACGCCGTCCGAAGGTGGTCGGCCTTTACGACGGTGGCTGGCACGATACGCCTGGGCAGGATGATTGGGTGTGTCCGGGTACCTGCGGACCAGCCTTCCCGCGTCGACCATCGGGCCCAAGTGTCTGCTGGTGAGGTTTCGTCGTCTTAAGTGTAGGAGTTTGGCGATCCGGGATGGAGTGGTCCAGTCGCGCGTCCGGCAAATCGCTTGAATGACTTCACGGACACGCTCCTTGCGCGGACGGACTCCGAGGCGCTCGATCGCAACCTGAACATCCCTGGGGAGCTCCCCTCGATCCGGCGGCGGCTCCCCTCGATGCGCCGCGAACTCCCCTCGATCCGGCGGCGGCTCCCCTCGATGGTTCTTCGGTGACCCGGGCGGGGCATGCGAGCGCGTGCCGTCGGAAGGTGGCCGCTCTGAACCGCGGTGGCTGGCACGATACGCCTGGGCAGGATGATTGGGGGTGTCCGGGAATCTGCGGACCAGCTTTCCTGCGTCGACCATCGGGCCCAGGTGTCTGCTGGTGAGATTCCGCAGTCTGAAGTGCAGGAGTTTGGCGATCTGGGATGAAGTGGTCCAGTCGCGCGTCCGGCAAATCGCTTGAATGACTTCGCGGACACGCTCCTTGCGCGGACGGACTCCGAGGCGCTCAATCGCAACCTGAACATCCAAGGGGAGCTCCCCTCGATGCGCCTTGAGCTCCCCTCGATCCGTGTCGAACAGGGGCTTGACGATCCTGTCGGGGAGCGGGTTCGCGAGCGTGTAGAAGCTGTCAGCCTCGTGCGAGTGAAGCATCAGCAGCCCACGGTCCCGCAGGCCCCGCAGCAACCTACTTGCAGTCAGTGTGCCGAGGGCCGAGAGCGAACGCATCGTGGCGTTGTCCACCCTGCCTTGACGTCGAGCCTGGATCAACGCCCTGAGCTCCAGCCGGCTAAGTTCGACACTCTCGAGGCTCGATAGGAATTCGCGGTCGCCCACGGTCAGGTTCGGCGTGTTGCGCAGGGTCACCTTCAAGCTCTGGCCAACCGCCTCGATTTCGGGTGGAGGCAGGAACGCATCCTCCATCTCAGCGAACATTCGCGGAACACCCTCACCCTGATCCCGTGCGTAGCCGAGGTCCACGAGCACCCGGACGAGCCGGGGATTGCGGGTTCTGTGAACGCGATTGAGGCTCAGCACCTCCTCCAGGGCGAGTCCCCCGACCAGGGCTCCACTGCTGACCACCTCCATGCGATTCTCGAACAGCCAGATCTCCGTACCTGCCCCTTCAATGCCGTAGTCGCGATGCTCGACGGCATTGAGCACAGCCTCACGCCACGAGAATCCGGGATATTCCGAGGTCGCGCGAAAGCGGCCGTCCACCATCCTGCTTGGCCGTCGAAGAATGGCTTCGACGACAGCCCGCGACTCGTCCAGAACCCCAGGCAAGTGACTCTCGATCCGCGGAAGCTCCTCCACGTTGTATTCCGCACCCGTCTTGCGCTCTCTTCCGATCACCCGGAATACGCGGATTCCCGCGTTCGGGTGATCCGGCCCCAGGCGCGAAAAGAGCAGTTCCGCAGCCCGCCGGAGCACGATTCCCTTTCCGCGACGGTCTGCCAGCTTCCGCTTGAGGAGATACTCCTCATCTGTCCAGTCCGCCAGCCCGGCTCTGGAACGAGCCCGCGCCAGAAGCCGCCTGTCCAGGTCCTTCAGACCGAAACGGGACGGCCTGCTCTCCCAGCTCTCGTACATGTTCTGACGCTTCAAGGCCCGGATCTGGGTCTCGCGGACGCGGACTGTCTGGTCGCCTACACGCAGCGGGAATCCGTTGCCGACCACCATCACCGGCGTATTCGAGACCGTCACGTCAAAGACGATCAGCTGTTCGCCACCGCTTGGAACCAGGAAGCCGTCGGGCTGCCGAGGATTGAGCCGCGCACCCGGTGTTTTCAGAACTGACCGCAGGGCCGGCTCCGGCAAGCTGTGGCCGGAAACGGCCCCGTCGTCCTCGATGCCCAGAATCAGCACGCCACCCTCGGCATTTGCGAACGCCGCCACGCATTCGGCGACCTGGTCCCGCACCTGGCGGCGGTCTCTGGGGCGCTTCCGGCCGGGAGGCCCCTCGAACATGGACTTGCGCTCGAAATGCTGGCCTTCATCCTGTTTCAGAAACCCCGCAGGATCGAATCGAAGGCGTTTCATGCAATCCGTGAACCGTACCATCCGTCCGGCCCCGGTGTCCTTTGGGAGCACCCGATCGCATCCGAACAGGCCAACGTGCCGGCTGGCTTGGGACTCAAGATAGCGGATGGGGTCGATGCAGTCAGTGATCCGGAGTCTGACGCGCAGATGGTCGAGGCCCGGTGCGGGTCAGCCAGCGCGGTCGATCTGGGCTCGAACGGATGCAAGTCACCCCAAAATGCGCAAGGCCCGATGGTGACGAAGCGGTGGCTTTTCGCGGGCCGAAGCCGATAGTGTGGCCCGCGCTCTCCCGGTGCCGCCGAGAGCGCCCGCGTTTTCTTCCGGCCTGACGCGGTTGCAGTCCCACCGGACACCGGCATGATTCCCGCGCGTCGCGACGCGCCCGGGAGGGCCGCGCTCCGGCTGCGACACCAGAGACATGGCCCGGTTGGGCCTGGACCGCCAGCAACCCGAGGGATCTGTGGCCGATTCGGGACATCCGCCACCTGACACGCCGGCGCAAGCCTGGCCCAGCGCTCGCGAGCCGTACAGTCAGACGCAGAATCGGACCGAGCCTCCGACGGTCTGGCGTCCGAGCGGTCCATGCGCCCCGATCCCCTGTGTTACGCTATCTGGCCAAAGACCCCCGGGGAGGTGGGTCCGGATGAATAGAAACCGTCTCTTCGTAGCGAGTTGCATAGCCCTCGTCACGACCTCGATGTTCTTCTCCATTCGAGGCGATGCGGCCGACGCTCTCAGCAACGACTTCCAGCTCACCAATGAGCAGCTCGGCTTCATCTTCCAGCCCGCGTTCTACGGATTCACCGTCTCGATTCTCATCGGCGGTTCGCTCGTCGATCTGTTCGGGATGCGCCGGCTGCTCACGATCTCCGGGCTGTTCTACATCTTCGGGATCCTGGCGATCGTGCTCGTGCCGTTCCCGGGCGGCCCGGTCGCTTCGATCTTCGGCAACCCCGTTACGGTCACGCTCTGGCTCGCCATGCTTGCTCTTGGACTGGCCCAGGGGCTCGTCGAGGGGGTGATCAACCCGCTCTGCTCGACGCTCTACCCGGAGGACAAGACGCACCGCATGAACGTGCTGCACGCGTGGTGGCCGGGCGGCCTGATCGTCGGCGGACTGCTGGCCTACTTCATCTCCGTGGCCATGGGGCTGGGCCCCTCGGCCAGCCCGGAGACAGCGACCCTGGGCTGGCGGGTGAAGCTCATGACGATTCCAGTGGTTGCCCTCGCCTACCTGCTCATGATTCGCGGCCAGGTGTTTCCCGCCACCGAACGGGTCGCCGCCGGCGTCAGCAACCGTGACATGTTCCGCGAGCTGCTGCGCCCCTCGTTCATCGCCCTCTGGGTCTGCATGTGGCTGACCTCAGCTTCCGAACTCGGACCGGACCAGTGGGTGCCGTCGCTGATCACGAACCTGACCGGCGGCATGCCCGGCATCCTGATCCTGGTGTACACGGCGGGCATCATGTTCGTCCTGCGCTTCTTCGGCGGTCCGCTCGCCCACAAGTTCTCCCCGTTCGGCCTGATGACGATTGCCGCGGTCCTGACGGCGGCCGGCCTGTACTCCCTGGGCTCCGTCAGCACGATGGCCGGCGCGTTCGCGGCCGCCACCATCTTCGGAGTCGGGAAGACGTACTTCTGGCCGGTGATGCTGGGCGTCACCTCCGAGCGGTTCCCGAAGGGCGGCCCTGTCGCGCTCGCAGTCATGGGCGGCACCGGCGTGTTCTCGAGCGGCACCGTGGTGCCGATCATGGGCAGGCTGTACGACCGGTTCGGTCCGGCGGCAACCTTCAAGTACGTCGCCTCGCTGCCGGTCGTGCTGGTCGTGCTGTTCGGGATGTTCTTCCTGCACTTCCGGCGCATGGGCGGCTACAAGCCCGAGCAGATCTCGGCTGACTGACAGGCTGGGCGGGTGAAACGGCACGCGGCCTTGGTGCCGCTCTCCCGCCAGCACCACGATGCCTTGGCACTGGGTGTGTTCATTCAGCGCGGCCTGCGCGACGGCGCCGGACCCCGGGCAGCCGAGCGCCTGCGCAGGCAGGCGCTCGATGTCTGGAACCTCGAACTGAGCGGACACTTCGAGGTGGAGGAGACGGTCCTGTTCCCCGCGGCCCGCCAGGCGGTTCCCGAGCCGGAGACCGTGGACCGCCTGCTCCGCGAGCACGACGGGATCCGGGAGGCGTTCTCCGCCCTGGAGCACGCCGGGCCGGGCAAGCTGGAGTCCAGCCTGCAGGTCCTGCGCGAGCGCCTGGTGGACCACATCCGGTTCGAGGAGCGCGTCGTGTTTGAGGCCCTGCAGGAATCGATGGCCGAACAGGCTCTTGCGGCACTGGGTCTGGAGATCGACGCGGCGCTGCCGCGGCTGTGCGTCCGCCTGGGCAGCGCTGCCGCGGCTCCGCGGGCCGGAAGCTGATCAGTTCCTGCCGAGGCCGTGTTCCAGGCTCTCCTGGATCTGGCGGTTGATGCCGCCCGTTTCGAAGTCGATCGCGACGCGGATAGCGTTCTTGATGGCCTGCCGCGTCGAGCGCCCGTGGCAGATGATCACGCCGCCCCGCACGCCGAGCATGGGCGCCCCGCCGTACTCTTCGTAGTCGACTCGCTTCTTGAATTCCTCGAACGCGCCCTTGGCGAGGCCGTAGCCGATCTGCCGCATCACTGTCGCCTCGAGGGACTCGATCAGAATCGTCTTGATCGTCGACACGAGCCCTTCGCTCACCTTCAGCGCTACATTGCCGACGAAGCCGTCGCACACGATCACGTCGGCCTCGCCGCTGAACAGGTCGCGACCCTCGACGTTCCCGATGAAGCGTACGGAGTCGCCCTTCAGCAGCGGCGTCGCCTCGCGCGTGAGCTCGTTGCCCTTCTGCTCCTCCTCCCCGATCGAGAGCAGGCCCACGCGCGGACGCTCGCAGCCGAACAGGACGCGGGCGTACACGTCGCCCATCATCGCGAACTGGAGCAGCATGCTGGGCGTGCAGTCCACGTTGGCCCCGACATCGAGAACCAGCGTCTGCCCTCCCTGGCTGGTCGGGAAGATCTGTGCGACCGCGGGGCGGTAGACGCCCGGGATGCGGCCCATGACCTGGAGGGCGGTGGCCATCACGGCGCCCGTGTTGCCGGCCGAGACCATGCCGACGGCGCGCCCGTCGATCACCTGCTGCGCCGCGGCCCTAATCGAGGTGTCCTTCTTGGACCGCAGGGCCGTGGCCGGGTTGTCGTCCATCGTCACCACGTCTTCCGCGTGGACGATCTCGATCTGGGCGCGCGCCGGGAAGTGCTTCCCGAGCTCGCTGCGGACCGCGTCCTCGCGCCCGACGAGCAGGATCTTGGCGCCGAACTCCTCGGCCGCCAACAGCGCCCCCTCGACCTCGGCTGCGGGTGCCGAGTCACCGCCCATGGCGTCGACCGCCACCGTCACACGCTGAGACACAGGAATTGGCATCCTCCGCGCGCCTATTCTATTCCGACTCGCCCTCGATGACTTCCCGCCCCTTGTAGTATCCGCAGTACTTGCAGGCCCGGTGCGGCAGGATGACCGCCGAACATTCGGGGCAGATCGACCCCGCCGGCGCGACCAGTCGGTCGTGAGCCCGCCGCTTGCCCCTGCGGGCCCTCGAATGTCTGCGCTTTGGATTCGGCATGATCCTATTGTCTATGAATCGCGTGCGTCAATGCACGGGGCGCAGCCGCCGCAGGGCGTCCCATCGCGGGTCGACGAATGTTTCGCGGCAGCTGCACGCGACCTCATTCCGATCGCCGCCGCAGACCGGGCAAAGGCCCTTGCAGTCGGGCTGGCACAGGCTGCGCGCCGGCAGCCAAAGGAGCAGCTGCTCGCGCACCACGTCCGGCAGGGCGACGCCGCCGCCCTCGTAGAAGCCCACCTCGGTCTGCTCCGCGCTGAGGGCGGCCTCGCCCCCCTCTTCGATCGCCGCCATCGGACGGAACAACAGGTCGAAGCCCCCGTCGAGGTCCCGGCTGAGCTCCTTCAGGCAGCGGTCGCAGTCATGGCGGACCGAGGCGCGAATCCTCCCTCGCACCCGGATCGACCGCACGCCGTCGCGGTCCAGCAGTTCCGCCAGTCCGGAAACCTCGGCCGGCCGCGCCACTCTCCAGGAATCCGAGAGGTCGAGCAGCGCCGGCCGCATCATGGATTCGAAGCGGAGCGGTTTCCGCTCCAGGGCAGCCGCCTCAATGTAGATTCCCCCGCCCACACCGCAAGCGCTTCAGTCTAGCGACCGCGGGCGGCGGTTTGCAATCGGAGGAGCCGCTCGCAGCCCCGCGCGGGCCGGTTCCTACAATGGACTGACTCCGATGAGGATCAAGGATCTGCGCGTGCATTCGATCGCGGTCGCCGACCCGCCCCTGCGCAGCTCCTACGGCCTGCACGCCCCGTACGCCCTCAGGAACATCGTGGAGCTGGAGAGCGAGGACGGAATCGTCGGAATTGCCGAGACCTACGGCGGGGAGGGTCCGGCGGCTGCGCTGCGCGACGTCCGGGACCGGGTGGTCGGCGCGGACGCCTACCGGGTCACGGGCGACCTGCTGGATCTGGCGGAGGGCGAAGGCGGCGGAGCCGAACGGTCCCATGTGATGCGGACCCCGGGCGAGAATCCGCTCGACGCCGGCCCGCGCACGCATTCCGCGATCGAGACCGCCTGCCTGGACCTGATCGGCCGGAGCGTCGGCGTCCCGGTCTGCGACCTGCTCGGCGGCCGGGTCAGGAATGCCGTCCCGTTCTCCGCCTACGCGTTCTACAAGCACGCCGGCGGCGGCGGCGCCGGCCCCGACGTGCGCGAGGACCGGTACGGCGAGTGCCTCACGCCCGAATCCATCGTCCGCCAGGTCCGCTCGATGATGGAGGAGTACGGGTTCCGGGACATCAAGCTCAAGGGCGGCGTCCTTGATCCGGACGAGGAGATCGAGACCGTTCGTCAGCTGCGGGACGCGTTCGGTCCCGCCGTGCCCCTGCGCATCGATCCCAATTCCGCGTGGACGGTCGAGACATCCGTCGCGGTCGGCGTCGCCCTGCGGGAGGAGCTGGAGGGCGACGGCTATCTCGAGGACCCCGCGGAGGGGATCCGCGGCATGGCGGCCGTCCGCCGCGGGCTCCTGGAGCGTGGGATCGGCACGCCGCTCGCCAGCAATGTGGCGGTCACGTCCTTCGCCCACCTGCCGGAATCCATCGAGCGCGACGCCGTGCAGGTGGTGCTGTGCGACCACCACTTCTGGGGCGGCATGCGCCAGGTCCAGCACCTGGGCAAGCTGTGCCGGACCTTCGGCATCGGCCTCTCGATGCACTCGAACTCGCACCTCGGAATCTCCCTGATGGCAATGGCGCACGTGGCCGCAGCCACGAAGAACCTCACCTACGCCTGTGACACGCACTATCCCTGGCAGTCGGCCGACGAGGTCGTCGACGGGGGCCGGCTGTCGTTCGAGGACGGCTCGATCCGCATCCCGGACAGGGGCGGGCTCGGCGTGGATCTGGACTACGACCAGCTTGCCCGGCTCAAGGAGCGCTACAGGAAGATTCCGTTCCGCAAGCGTGACGACGAGGCCGAGATGCGCAAGCACGTTGATCCGACGTGGCGTCGGGTCCTGCCGCGCTGGTAGGAGATTGTGGTTCCGGCCCCCCCAATCCGGTTGCAATCCGCCCTGAGGGGGACTACGATCGGTAGCTACTGGAAGGAGGGATGGTCATGACGAGAGCGTGCCGTCTAACAGTTCTGTTTTTTTCGCTGGCAACCGCGCTGGCGCTCGCGGTTCCACGGGTGACTTCCGTCGAGCCTGACGCCGTTGTTCCCGGGGGTTCCGCAGTCGCCAAGGGATCGGACCTCGGCAAGGGTTCCGTCGCCAGCCTGTACCTCACGGCCGGCGGAAGCGACGTCAAGGTCGAGATCACCGAGCAGTCCGCGGAAGCGATCTCTTTCAAGCTTCCCGACTCGACCGAGATGAAGCGCTACCGGCTGATGGTGCTCACGTCGGGAGCGGGGGCCGCCTATATGGAGCAGCCGATCGCCCTGGAGGTCGTCGACGAGGCGACCGCCAAGCAGCGTGCCGAGGAAGGCGAGGTGGAACTCGAGATTATCGAGGCCGAGCCCGCCGAGGAGGAAGAGGAAGAGCAGGGACGCAGGAGACGAAGGAACAGGTAGGCGACTCTCCCGAGTCTGTGCGTCGGTGGCGCTATACGGCGTCGTCGGCCCCCACTGCGGCTGCGATGCGCCCCAGCGCCCATCGGGCGTGCTCCCTGACCACTGCATACTCCGACCGCGCCAGCCGCTGCAGTGCGGGCCTGAATCCGGGGTCGGCGCTGTTGCCCATGGCCACCGCCACATTGCGCAGGAAACCGGTGTAGCGGCTCCGCTCGATGGGCGTGCCTGCGTACCTCTCGTCGAATTCCTCCTCGCTCAGGCCCGCCGCCTCGCTGAGTCGCGGCCGGGCATGGCTGGGCCCGAAGGCGGGGTCGTCCGTCACCGCCGCGCGACGGGGGCTGTTCCAGGGACAGACGTCCTGGCAGATGTCGCAGCCGAAGAGGTGCTGGCCGACGCTCTCGCGGTGTTCCTCGGGAATAGGGCCGCGCAGTTCGATCGTCCAGTACGAGATGCACCTTCGCGAGTCGAGCGCGTGCGAGGGGCCCTCCCCGATTTCGACGAGTGCGTCTGTGGGGCAGGCGTCGATGCAGCGCCGGCAGGTCCCGCAGCGGAAGGGGGCGGGGTCGTCGGGCGGCAGGTCCAGCGACGTGAGGATCTCGCCGAGGAAGTACCACGAGCCGAGCCGCTCGTCGATCAGGCAGGTGTTCCTGCCGATCCAGCCGAGTCCGGCCCGGCTGGCGTACGCCCTTTCCAGCAGGGGCGACGTGTCCACGCAGACCTTGCAGCGGACATCGAGTCCGTAGCGTGAGCGGATCCAGTCCGCAAGCGACCGGAGCCTTTCCCCGAGCACCCCGTGGTAGTCCTCGCCCCAGGCGTAGCGCGACACCCACCCCTCCAGGTCCGGCTCGAATTCGGTCGAGTAGGGCTCGGGCGTGTTGTAGACCAGGCCCACGCAGATCACCGAGCGGGCCGACGGCATCAGCGTCCGGGAGTCGCCGCGCATCTCGCCCCGCCGCCCTTCGAGGTAAGCCATCCGGCCGTGGAATCCCCGGCGCAGCCATTCCGGGTAGAAGGCTGCCTCCGGCGTGGGTCCGGCCGGCGCCACCCCGACCAGATCGAACCCGAGTTCGCGGGCGCGGGCCTTGATCGGACCGGAGTCTGGCAACTTGGTTCTCGGCCTCCCTGGCCGTTGGGCGCCCCCGGGGGGGACCGCGCCTGAACCCCCCAAAAAACCCAAAAAAAACCCATTTAGGGGGGGGGTGGAGTTTTTTTTTGGTAAAGCGGGGCCCCCCGGGGGGGGGTCTAACGGCCATTCAGCCCCCAATACTGCCATAGAACCGCGATTTCCTGCGGTTGATCGATTCTTGTTGCGAATCGCCGGCGAACGCGGTAGGCTTTCTAGGCGCGTGCGGAGGGCGCTTGCGCTCCGCCCTTGGCTTGGCCCCGGGTCCTTGGTGCCCTGGGAAGCGCGCCCGAGCAGAACACGATAGTTTCCAGGTTTTCCAGGAGGGTGAGCCGATGCAGCGACCGGTGAAGTATTTCGAGAAGGGCCTGACCACGATCGCCAAGAGCGGTTGGAAGGTTGCCCGCAAGCTTGACGCCCGCTCGAACCCGAATCCCGCTTTCACGCCGAACTGGTCGGAGAAGCCGATGCTGAAGTCGTGGGAGAAGACGAAGCCTCCGCTGGGCTGGCCCCGGCAGACGGACTCGCTCTGCCCCAAGTGCGTGCGCGAGGCCCGGGAGGTGATCCTCAGCGGCGAAGTCGACTACTCGATCCTCAAGACCGAGAAGGTCGGCGAGGTCAAGGCGACCATCCTGCAGAAGGGCAACGAGATCTGGATGGTCAAGGACTGCCCCAGGCACGGGCGGACCGAGGACTTGATGGCGATCGACGCCAGGTTTCTCGAGCACATCGAGGCCCAGTTTCCGGGACGCGACATCCGTGCGCACAACGACGAGGATCTGCACAACCACGGATCCTCGACGGTCAAGTGGGGCCGCGGCGCGGTCCTGACGGTGGACCTGACGAACCGCTGCAACATGATGTGCGACCCGTGCTTCATGGACGCCAACCAGGTCGGTTTCGTCCACGAGCTCGAGTGGGAAGAGATCAAGACCATTCTCGACAACGCAATCCGGATCAAGCCCCGCCGGCAGATGTCGGTGCAGTTCTCGGGCGGCGAGCCGACGATGTCGCCGTACTTCCTCAAGGCGGTCCGGTACTGCCGCCAGATCGGCTACAACTCGGTGCAGGCCGCGACGAACGGGATCGAGTTCGCCAAGAACCGGGAATTCGCCGAGGCGGCTGCGGACGCGGGGATGCGCTACGCGTACCTGCAGTTCGACGGCATCGGTAACGAGCCCAACCAGCACCGCAAGATCGGCAACCTGTTCGACGTCAAGATCAAGGCGATCGAGAACATGCATGACGCCGGCATCGAGATCGTGCTGGTGACCACGCTGCTCAACAACGTCAACAACGAGGAGGTCGGGCCGATCATCCAGTTCGCGCGCGACAATCCCGGCCGCATCGCCTTCATCGCCTTCCAGCCCGTCTCCTTCACCGGCCGTGACGAGGAGATCACGGACGAGCGCCGCATGCGCCAGCGCTACACGCTGAGCCATCTCGCGCACGACGTCAAGAAGCAGGTCGGCATCACGGAGCCGACGCGGGACTGGTTCCCGATCTCGGTCATGGGCAGCTTCGTGGACGCCGCGGACCTCGCGCACGGGCCGCAGGCCCAGTGGGGCCAGGTGAGCTGCGGCTGCCATCCCAACTGCGGGGTCGGCACCGCGCTGATGATCAACAAGAAGACCAAGGACATGGCGCCGGTGCCCGAGTTCATCAACGTGCCCCAGTTCGTCCAGGACATCCGCCGGGTCACTGATTCCGGCCGGGGCAAGGTCGCGACGAACGTGCAGATGGGCCTGGCGCTGCTGAAGAACTACAACCCGATGAAGGCCCCCAGGGACTTCTCGATGTTCGACCTCCTCAAGAAGTTCGACAAGTCGTTTGCGCTGAGCGGCAAGAACTACGGAAAGGGAACGGAGCGGCGCAACGATCCGTGGAACTTCCTGTTCGTTGCGGGCATGTGGTTCCAGGATCTCTTCAACTACGACTTCCGGCGCACCGAGATGTGCGTGATTCCGTACGGGACGCAGGAGGGCGAGATCTCGTTCTGCGCCTACAACACGGGCATCGGCTGGCGGAACATCATTGAGAAGATGCACATGACCGCCACCTTGTCGCAGTGGTACGGCGAGCATGGCCGCCACAAGATCTATGCCGGCGGCCGCAAGGTCGAAGAGATCACCCATCTGAGCGAAGAGCTCCAGATCAACGCGGAGCACGCAGCCCGCGGCGCCCAGGTCTCGGAAGGCCCGCAAAACGCCCGCGAGGAGAAGATCGCGGCGAGGGACCGGAAGCTCGCCGAGGCCCAGGCCAGAGGCCGGGAGGTAGCGGGCAGCGGTGCCCGGGAGCGCAGGCTCTCGGCCGAGGAGGAGTCCCGCCTGATGAAGATGTACCGTCAGGATGTCCTCAAGGAGGCACCGGCTCCGGCACTGGTCCAGATCGCGGGAGCCGCCCAGTCCGGCACGCCGAACGAGACCGTCGGCGCCAGCGGCGACTAGCCCGAGCCGCCACAGACCAGCCAGCTGCCGGAGCAGCGTACGTTCCCGCCACCCCGGCTAACTCTTCGGGCTCCGGCGAGGCCGGATCTGCGCCCGCCGCGTCCCGCTGCCCCGCTTCACCAAATGTGCACGTGAGGCAGCGCGGCAGGTCGCCGCGGATTGCGGCGGCGGGCTCCTGCCTGCGTGTCCCGCCCCGGACGTCCGTCCGATGGCTGTGCGGACTCGATTCCGGCCGCGCGGCTTGCTCACCGGGCGGGGCGCCGCCAGGGAGGTTGCCCCCACCTCCTGACGCCGGGCACAGGCCGGGCGCGGGACCGGCACGCTAGGAATGCCCTGCGCTATTCTCTTCCAAGCCTTGAAGTCGCATAGGAGTCCCGGACCGAGTCGCGCTTGCGCAGAGGTTTCGCTCGCGAGCCGTGCCGGCGCCATTAACCGGCGGTGGCGGCGCTTGCCGGTCGTGTGGGTGGCCTTGGCATCGCTTGTGCTTTCCGGTTCCGGCCGCGGACAGGGGCGGCCAAGCTACGAGCTCCCGGCCGATCAGCGGACAGGCGCGGTCCGCGAGATCTTCGTCCTCTCCCACAGCCATCTCGACATCGGCTTCACGAGACCGCCGGACGAGGTTCCCCGGGACTACAAGGACAGCATCGACACCGCGATCCGCCTGACCCGGGAGCACCCGGACTATCGCTGGACGATCGAGTCGGCCTGGATGCTTGAGGAATGGCTGCGGCGGACCGATGACGCCGCGCTGGTCCGGGAACTGGGCGACATGCTGCGGGAGGGGCGCATGGGCCTGGGAGTCGCCTTCGGCAACATGCACAGCGGCCTGATGGCCGCCGAGGAGTCGAATCGCCTGGTCTACCTGGGCCACAAGTTCCGGCGCCGGTTCGGCATCGAGGCGCCCGTCGCATTCCAGAACGACGTGCCGGGGTTCACGTGGGCCTTTCCGCGCGTGCTGCAGGGCAGCGGCGTCAGTTACCTGGTGACCGGTCTGAACCTCTTCATCGGCGGCGGCAACAGCCTGGGCCTCGGCAGCAATCCCTTCTACTGGACCGGCCCGGACGGCAGCCGGGTTCTCACGTGGTTCACGTACGACGGGTACATGGAGGGCTACCACTGGGGTCTTGGGCGGGGACATGCTCCAGAGCACCTCGACCGGACGGTGCCCCGGCGCCTGGCCTGGCTCGAACGGAACGGCTACGAGTACGACACGTATCTGCTGATGGCGTCGATGGGTGACAACACCGACCCGCTCGATTCGCTCGCGGTGCTCCTGGACATTCGGCAATGGAATCGCAGGCATCCCGAGCTCCCGATGAGGATGGCGACCGCGGACGAGTTCTTCGCTCGCCTGACGGCCAGGCACGGAGACGACTTCCCCGTGGCCTCGGGCACCGCGACCGGCCATTGGGCGACCGTCAAGCTCCGCGTCCCCGAGACCGCCGGAAGGATGCGCCGGGCTTCCAGCGCCCTGCCCGCGGCCGAGGCGGCCGCGACCGTCGCGTCGGTCGTCCATGGAGCGACCTACCCGAGTTTCGATCTGGCGGAGGCATGGACGGACCTGCTCACCTTCCAGGAGCACACCACCGGAAGCGGCCCCTGGCCCGGCTACATGACGCGCTGGGAGGCGGACTGGAACGAGTCGTGGCAGTACGTCTTCTCGCTGCGGGGGCACTCCAATGCCGAGCAGCAGTTTCGCAAGGCGCTGGACCGACTGGCCGCGCCCGAGCGGACCCCCGGCCCGGCAGGCGTGCTGATGGTCTACAACGGGCTCTCGTGGCGTCGCGACGGCCTAGTGGTGGTCGGGGGCCTGCCCGCCGAACTGCACCACGGGCCCTTGGTGGCAACGGACCTTGCGACCCGCGAGAGATTTCCCTGCGAGGACGTCCCAGGCACCAGTCGGCGCGTCGTCTTCCATGCGCGGGATGTGCCGTCGGTCGGCTACCGCCTGTACAGAATCGAGGCCGCCGGCGGGCAGTCCCCGGCGGCCCGGCCGGCATTCCGGCTGAAGGCGGAGTGGTCCGACTCCGGCGTCCTGACCTCCATTCTCGATTCGGAATCGGGACGGGAACTGCTCCTGCCCGAGCCCGACCGCCCGTTCGGCAGCCTGCATGTCGCCCTCAGGCGCCAGACATACTTCGAGGCGGACATCGGACCGGCGGCGGTCCGCGTGACGGACGGGCCTCTCACGCGCAGGGTGGAGTTCACGCGGGAAGGGTCGGCGCTGCCGCTCACGGTGCTCACCACGTACCGGGATGCCGGCTACGCGGACCTGTCGTTCGACTTGGACCTGAGGGTGCTCCGCGAGGAGACCGCGGATCATCAGGCGTACGCGATCGCCCTGCCGCTCGCCGCCGGAGGCCTTGTCCTCGACGGCCCCGGGTTCGTCGCGCGCATTCCCGATGACGTGTTGCCGGGAGGCGAGTCGCCCCAGTACCCTGCGCAGCACTTCGCCCACCTGCCGCGCGAAGGCGGCTGGGGCGTGACGCTGGCCAACGTGGACGGCTTTCTCCTGCATCCCGAAATGCTGTTCCTCCTCGAATGGGAGGATCTGACCGTGACGACGCGCGAGGAGGGCGTCCAGAGGCTGTTCCGCGGCGAGCCGCGCAGCACGCCTGTCCAGAGGTTCCGCTTCCGGCTGGCGGCGCAGTCGGACAGCCCGGCGGATTGGAAGCGCATGGGATCCGAGGCGAACCTGCCGCTGCGGGCCCGTTTCGTGCAGGCGGCCGACATTCCGCAGGTGAGGGAGTTCTTTCGCCTGAGCCACTCCGGTGTCCGGCTGCTCGCCTTCAAGCCTGCGGAATTTCAGCGCGGCTGGCATGTGCTTCGGCTGCAGGAAATCGCGGGCGAGGCATCGAGCGCCGTGCAGCTGACGACCCCGCTGCCGATCGTCGAGGCCAGGGCCGCCAACATGGTCGAGGAGTTCACCGGCGCGGGTTTCGACCTCGCGGGCTTCTCGATGGAGCCCTGGGAGACGAAAACCGTCCTGGTGCGGATGGGCGAGGCGGATCCCTGAACCCGCCCGCCGGAATCCATGACCCGGGAAGCAGGCCGTTGTCCCCCGGACCCCTCAACGGTGTGGGAAGGTGCGGACGCGCCTCCGGTCCCGACTTCGTCGCGCCCGCCACAGGCGGACCCCAGCGGTCAGGTCGGCTGCGGGGAGGTCAGCCTGTCGAGGGCCGATCCTTCCCTGACGATCGTCTCGTCGCGCTCGGGGCCCGTTGAGACGCCGCCGATCTCGACATCGAGGCGATCCTCCAGGAACCCGATGTAGTTTCTGGCCGCCGAGGGAAGGTCTTCGAACGAGGTCACGCCGCGGGTGGGCCGATTCCAGCCGGGAAGTTCCTCGTAGACCGCCTCGACCTGCTCGTATTCCTCGGAGATGGCGGGCATCCAGTCGAGCGGCGCCCCCTTGTATCTGTAGCCCGTGCAGACCGGGATCCTGTCCAGGTAGTCCAGCACATCGAGCTTCGTGATGAAGAGAGTGGAGAGATGGTTGATGGCGTGGGCGTACCTCAGAAGCGGAATGTCGAACCAGCCGCATCGCCTGGGCCTGCCCGTGACCGTGCCGTACTCGTTGCCGGCGGCCCGCAGCGCCTCGCCGGCACTGCCGCGGATCTCGGTCGCGAACGGGCCTTCGCCGACCCGCGTGGCGTACGCCTTCGCAACACCGGCGATGTCGTGAAGCAGCCGCGGGGAAACGCCGGATCCGGTGCAGAGCCCGCCGGCGCTCGCGTTCGACGATGTGAGGTACGGATAGGTGCCAAAGTCGACATCCAGCATCGTCGCCTGTGCCCCCTCGAAGAGGAGCCGCCTGCCCTGCCTGATCGAGTCGTTCAGGAACTTGGAAGTGTCCGTGACAAACGGTCTCAGGCGCTCGGCACACTCCTGGTACTCCGCCAGGGCCGCCTCAACGTCCCACGGCTCTCCGACGCCCAGGGCCGCGGCCACTGTCGATCTCTCCTCCGCGTTGGCGCGGAAGCGCCGTGCAAAATGGTCGCGGGACAGCAGCTCGGCCACCCGGATGCCGCGGCGCGCGGCCTTGTCCTCGTAGCACGGCCCGATTCCTCTTGACGTCGTGCCGATGCGTCGCCTGCCCGGGGAATCCTCGGACGAGCGCTCGATCAGCGGATGATACGGGAACACGACGTGGGCCCGATTGCTGATCAGCAGGTTGGTGTCGACCTGCACGCCCGCCGCCCGCAGCGAGTCGATCTCCCTTACCATCGCCACCGGGTTGACCACGACGCCGTTGCCGACCACCGCCGTCTTTCCCGGCCAGAGGATTCCGCTGGGAACGAGCGACAGCTTGTAGACGTCTTCCCCGACCTGCACCGTGTGGCCCGCGTTGTTGCCGCCTTGGCAGCGAACCACGATGTCGTAGTGCTCGGCTGCAAGGTCGATGAGCTTGCCCTTGCCCTCGTCGCCCCATTGGAGGCCTAGAACCGCAAGGTTGGACATGGCAGGATCCGGAAGGAAGACGGCCTTCAACGGCCGGCTGAAAGGAGGAGAGAGGCGGTGCGGGCCTGCGCCCGGCACGATCCGCAACCTGATCCCATTCTAGCGCTAGAGCGGTCGTTCGCGTTGCTCATCCTTGAGCGGCCGGCTATTCTGAGGACGGTCGGCCCAGCTGGAGGCCGATGGAATCGCCGGGCTTCTCTTGCGCCAGCGGACGGCCGGTGTGGAAGCAATTCCACAAATCCGACGCGCAGGCAGGCCCGTGGCCTCTCGCCGGGTCTTCCGGACCGCTACGGCGGCGGCTCGGCTCGACGACCTGCGAATCCCGCCCGGCAATCGCTTCGAACCGTTGAGCGGTGACCGGTCCGAACAGTACAGCATTCGGATCAACGATCAGTACCGGGTGACTTTTCGTTGGAAGGACGGCAATGCCGATGACGTGGGAATCGAAGACCATCAGTAGGGATCCAGGTTGGTTGGGTCCCGCCATCACCCCAGGGGAGATGCTGCTCGTAGAGTCTCCGAAGCCGCTGGGCCGCCAGACGGCTGGGAACCTCAGCGAATCGCCTTAACGAAGCTGTCCCCGGAAAACGTCGCGTCACGGCGGACACGGCGTTGCGGATGTCGCGATTGCGCAACACATCCCAGGAGTTCTGGATGCGGCTGCAGGCGGACTGGACCCTGTGTCGGACGAAGGCACCGAGACGCGGCCGCCGCGGGCCAACCAGCACTCCATCCCCTGCCAGGCGTCGTGTCTCGGCGGAAGGTTGACGATGGCGTCAAGTACGAGCGGCCAAGGGCTGTGCTCGTCCGGTTGAGGCGGAGGCTCGCCGGGAATCTGGATTTCCCCGTCCAGACTTCAGGAAGTCTGGGCCTCCGGGCCGGGTCGCCGAATTCACGAACGCCTGCCCTGCGGTGATTGCACCGCCACTGTCACACATCGCCGAGGGCAGGGCCAATGCAGACCGCGCATGCTCAGACCTCTTCGACCGCCGATGCGCCGGCGCGCCCGTCCGGATCAGTGCAACTGTGCCGCGGAATGGGCGTCCCTGGCGCGATCATCGAATATGGGTCGGGCCGGCCCTCCACTGGTCCCAGAGTTCCGCCATGGCCGCCACTCGCTGCGGCATCTCGCCTGCCCGGTCGCGCAGTTCGGTGCCGTCGGCCTCGAGGTCGTAGAGTTCCCAAGGCCTTTCCCTGACGCCGACCAGCTTCCAGTTCCCCTGGCGGACTGCCCGCCCGCGGCTCCATTGCCAGTAGAGTTCGCTGTGGGGTTCGCGATGGCCGTCCCGGAAGACCGGCAGGAGGCTCCTGCCGTCCATGGGATGAACCCGTCTTCCCGCGAACTCCGACGGGTGCTCGATTCCGGCGGCATCCAGGAATGTCGGCATGAGGTCGATGACGTGCGCAAGCTGGTCCGTCAACCCTCCGGAATCCGAGATGACCGCTGGCCACCGCGCAATCAGGGGAACTGTGATCCCGCCCTCGTGGTCGTGCTGCTTGTAGAGCCGGAACGGGGTGTTGGACGCGTTGGCCCAGCCGTACCCGTAGCTTTGGTAGGTGTCTTCCGGACCGGGCATGACCTCCGGAATGTTGCCCGGAATGACCGGCCGCCCGTCGCGCGTTGTCGCCGGGAGGTAGGGGCCTGTTCGGTCAGCGGCGTATTCGACGTGGCAGCCGCCGTTGTCGACCTGGAACACCACGAGAGTGTTCTCCGACTCGCCGGACTCGTCAAGCATGTCGAGAAGTTGGCCGACGCCCTGATCCATGCGGGTGATCTGCGCTGCGTAGACCTCCATCCGGCGCTCCTGCCAGGCCTTTTCCGGCTCGTCCTGCCACGCCGGAACCTCCGGGTTGCGCGGGGAGAGCTCCCAGGCCGGGTCGACCGTGCCGAGCTCCTTCATGCGCGCGTGCCGCCTGAGCCTCAGATCGTCCCAGCCGGCCGAGTAGCGGCCCGAGTAGCGGGCGATGTCCTCCTCGAAGGCGTGGAGCGGCCAGTGCGCGGCCGTATAGGCCACGTACAGAAAGAACGGCGACTCCCCGGTCAGGCCTTCCCGCATGAAGTTGAGCGCGTGGCTGGAGATGGCGTCGGTGTAGTAGAAGTCGGGGTCCAGATACAGATGCTCGGCCGGCTCGTTGTCCAGCATCAGGGACGCCGGAGCCCAGAAGCTGCACGCTCCAAGCGTTGTGCCGAAGAATCGGTCGAAGCCGCGCTGGCACGGCAGGCTCTCGCGTCTTCCGTCGTTTGAGAGATGCCACTTGCCGCTCATGTAGGTGGAGTAGCCGGCCGCTCCCAAGGCCTCGGCGGCGGTCACGATCTCACCGGAGATGCTGTTCTGGGGGCCGAGGGCCTTGGTCGTGTAGCAGCCGCTGAGGAGCGAGGCCCGCGTGGGGACGCACATGTTGTTGCTGTAGTAGCGCGTGAAGCGCAGGCCCCGGGACGAGAGCCGGTCCAGGTTGGGCGTTGCGATCTCGCCGCCGTAGCAGCCCAGATCGGAGTAGCCCATGTCGTCGGACATGATGACGACGATGTTCGGGCGCCTGGGCTCCGGACCGGCCGTCCGCGGCGAGCAGGCCTGGCCCGCAAGGGGGATGGCGGCGCCGCCGAGCTGCAGGAACCGCCGCCTCCCGAAGACCTGGCTGATCGATCTGGACCGTGGCTCCATGAAAGCGATTCTCGCAGGGTCGGGGCCGGTGTCGTGCGAGTTCCGCGGGCGTCCCGTGCAGGGCGGAGCTCCGTTCTCCCGAGGTCAGTCGAGGTTGGCGAGTTCCGGGTTGTCCCTCGCCCACGCCATGAAGTCGTCCACCGTGTAGAAAGTCTCGTGCCTGAAAAGCCGGCCCCCATCCTCGATCGGCGCCGCCCAGTCATGGTCCCAGGAATCCCCGTTTCGGTCCATCAGGCCAGCCAGCCGGCTGTCGAGATCCTCCCGCAGGTCCGCTGATGCGGGATCCTCGGCCAGGTTGTTCAGCTCGAACGGATCCGCCTCGAGATCGTACAGCACCCAGGGAGCGTCCCTGGTGCGGGCGTACATGTGTCGCTGCGTGCGGATGCCGCGCCACCCGTGGATCACCCCGCCGGCGAGAAAGGGGCCGAAGATCTGGAAGTACGCCGCATCCGGGCCGGCATCCGATTCCCCCAGAATCACCGGAGAGAGATTGCCGCCCTGCATTTCGGCCGGGGCCTCGATCCCGCACAAGGAAAGAAGGGTCGGTGCGATGTCCACATGCGAGAAGAGCGCGTCCGTCTCGCGGCCGGCGGGAGCCCTCGGGTGCCGGACGATTCCCGGAACACGGATCGACTCCTCCCAGGGCTTCCGCTTGAGTCTTGCGCCGTGGGAGCCCAGCATGTCCCCATGGTCGGACGACACGATCACGATCGTGTTCTCACGCAGGCCCAGCTTGTCGAGTTCGGCCAGAATGCGCCCGACCTGGTCGTCCACCGCAGTCACCATGGCGTAGTAGGCTGCGATCTCCTTGCGGCCGGGGGTCGCCACGTAGGGGTTCGGCTCCAGACCGCGGTCGGACTCGTCGCCCGCGAAGTTTTCCCGCAGCGTGATGGCTTCGGGATCATACATTTCCATGTAGCTGTCCGGGGCCAGATAGGGGTCGTGGGGCGGACCCATCTGCACCGTGAGGAAGAAGGGACGGTCGTCCTCCCGGGTCCGCCTCAGGAACTCGATGCCCAGGTCGGTCCACGCCTCCGCCTCGAAGCTCTTGATCGGGATGGGCTCCGGGTCGTCACGGAAGTAGTGCGTGTCGAAGTGGGCGTGGCTGACTTCGTTGGCGGCCCAGAACTCGAATCCCTGGCGACGCGCCCCCGGAGGGATCCAGCCCGGCTGGCGAGGCCCGCCGTCCAGATGCCACTTGCCCACGAAGCCTGTCCGGTAGCCTGCTTCCGCGAACAGTTCGGCCATGGAGGTCTCGGACTCCCGCAACCGCAGGTCGTTCGCGATCATGCCGTTCGTGTGGGCATACTTTCCGGTGAGGATGATCGCCCTGGCCGGGCAGCAGACCGGCGAGTTCGCAAGATGGTTGCGGAACAGGAGGCCCTCCCGGGCCAGCCGGTCCAGGTTGGGAGTCTTGACGTCGGGATTGCCCATGCAGCCCATCGCCTGCGCACGCATCTGGTCCGGGAACAGGAAAAGGACGTTGAGCGGTCCGTCGCTCTGGTCCTTGCGATGCTCGCAGCCCAGGGCGCCGAGCATCGCTCCGCCGGCTGCGAGGAGATGACGTCTTGTCAGCACGGGCGCCGCGATCATAGCGCAGTCCAGGGAGCGGCGGGATCCGGTCCTGAATCCCGCCGGATCACCAGGCGGCTGCGTACCGCTGCGCATAGGGGTCCGCGCCGGCCTCGACCACGCCGTTCCTGAGGACCTTGACGGCGGTTGGCGCGGAGCCGCTGTTCCGCCGATCCCGCAGCTCCACCAGGTGGCCCCTGCGGGCGAGATCCTCAAGGACGAACTCCGGCATGCGCTCGTCCACGAGCAGGACGTTGGGCTCCATTGCGTGATCGTCGAAGCTGGCCACGAGATGCTTGCTCTGGAAGCGCGGAGCCTCCACGGCCGCCTGCGGATTGAACCCGAAGAGGAGAGCCGCCAGCAGGACTTGGAGAAGGGACTGCTCCTGCTGGTCCCCCCCGGGAGTGGAGAGGGCCATGAAGGGCTCCCCGCGCCGGGTGACCAGCGTGGGCGTCAGCGTGATCCTCGGGCGCTTGCCCGGCTCGACGACGTTGGGATGGTCCGGAATGGTGAGGAAGCTCTGCGCCCGCTGGGTCAGCGGTATGCCCGTGCCCCCGGCGATCACGGCAGGCATCCAGGCGCCTGAGGGCGATGCGGAGAACATCATGCCGTCGGCGGTAGCGATGTTGACGCTGGTCGTGTCCTTGGAGGCGAGGGGGTCGGGCAGAGGCCGCTTGCTCCCCGGGCGCCATGCGGGATGGATCGGTCGCCGGTTTCCGAAGACGCCCGGGCGGAACAGCGTCGAGGACCGGCGGGGATGGACAAGGGCCCGGCGCGCCGCCGCGTAGTCCTTGCCGAGCAGTTCGCGCGGAACGTCGGAAAAGGCCGGGTCCGCGTACCAGGCGTCGCGGTCGGCGAACGCCAGCTTGAGAGCCTCGACGAGGTGGTGGAGGTACTCGGGCGTGTTCCATCCCATCTCCGCCAGTTCGTAGCCCTCCAGGATGTTGAGCGCCTGCAGCAGGACGGCCCCCTGCGTCCAGAAGTCCGCCTTGTAGACCTCGTGCCCGTGGAACGTGGTGGAGAGGGGCCGCTCGACTTCCAGCCGGAACGATGCGAAGTCCTCGTACCGCAGCAGGCCGCCGTTCTCGCTCACGAAATCCGCCATCTCGCGGGCGATCGGGCCGCGGTAGAAGAAGTCCCGCACCGCCTGGATCGCATCCTCCCGGGACCCGCCCGCCGCCAGGGCTGCGCGCTCCTCATGCATCATGCTGCGGATGGTGGCCGCCAGATCGGTCTGGCGCAGCCAGTCGCCCGGTCGCGGAAAGCGCCCTTCCGGCGCGTAGACCGCCATCGAGGTGGGGAACAGGCGCAGGAAGCTTTCCGCCTCGCGAACGGACCGGGCCCGGGTCCGGTCCAGCGGGTGTTCGTCTGCGAGCGTGGCCGCGTCCCGGGCGATCTCGGCGAACGAGAGCGTTCCGAATTCCTGCAGGGCGAGAAGCGCGGCGTCGACCATGCCCGGGACCAGCGCGGGAAGCGTGCCGTAGGACGGAATCAGGCCGGTCCGGTGGTCGCGCTGGGCGGCCTCCGCCTCCAGGGCCGGGTCGGGCTCCAGGCTGAGGAAATAGTCCAGCGTCATCCTGGCCGGAGCCGTGCCGACGCCGGCGATGGAGTGGACCTGGCCGTCAGCGGTCCGCACCAGCAGCGGCGCCTCGCCGCCGAAGCCGTAGTGGGAGAACTCCGTGACGGCGCCGGCAAGGACCGCCGCGACGCCGGCGTCGACGGCGTTGCCGCCCGAATGCAGCGTCCGCATCGCGGTCTGAGTGACCAGCTGCGTCCCTGCGGCGACGGCGGCCTGGCTGCCGCGGACGACCGGACGCATGACGTGCCAGCTCAGGATCTGGCGCTGGCGGCGCTCCTTGTCCGAGCGCCCCCTCCTGATCTGCGTGTAGCCCGCGCACGCCGCGAGCAGCCCTAGGACCAACGCCCAGGCGATATGCCTGTTCCGCACCACCGCCAACCGTTGTCATCGTAGCGGGTCTCGCGCCGTCCGCTCCGCGGCGGAGCCGGGCGGCCCCTATTCGGTCGACGGCTGCATGCGCCCGGCACTGCCCCTCGGCACCTGCCTTGCGGCATGTCGACCCGTGGCGGAAGCCCTGATGGGTTCAGTCCGAGCCCGACCGCCGCGAAGCTCAAGTCACGTTCGCCAAGACAGTTCGCTGTGCCGCCCGGGAGGCGTCCAGGAAGACAGCGAGATCGCGGATCCGACCCGGCGGCGGATCCGCGATCCTTCGGCCCTAGAAGAAGCGCATCGTGTACGTGAAGCGCACGCCTCGGCCGATTTCAGGGGCGAGATTCTTGATGAACGAGGTGTGGTTGCGATAGAGCCGGTCTCCGACGTTGAACACATTGACGGAGAACTGGTGCGCGACATGCGTCCGGGCGTACGTGTAGGAAGCCTTCAGATTGAGGACGGCATAGCCTTCGGTCGGGGTCTCGTCCGTGAACGTGTCATTCTGCGCGGCCGCCAAGATCAGTTCGGGACGCACCTGCAGGCCGCCCACCCCCAGGTCCATGCCCAATTTCGCCCGCAGCGGAGGGATGCGCGGCAGGGGCGTGTTCGTGGCGGTGGACCTGGCGTCCACCATGTCGAGACCGAAGTTGAGGCCGACGGCCGGGTGGATGTCGAACCCCAGCAGCGCTTCTGCGCCGACGTAACGGGCGTCCAGCTGGGTGAACTCGATCACTTGGAGGCCATCCTGGACTTCGTCCGGCGCGAACGGAAAGATGAAGTTCGAGAAGTCGTACACGAAGAAGTTCGCCTCGCCCCGCACTCCCCCCTGGCGATGCCGAAGCGAAAAGTCGGCGCCGTTGCCCGACTCCGCCCCGAGGGCGGGATTCCCGATCTCGAAGGCGAGGTTTCCGGCATGCGGTCCGTAGTTGTAGAGTTCGTCGAGGGCGGGCGCCCGGTAGCTGCGGGTGAGATTGGCGACGAAGGCCCCGCCGCGCCACAGGTCGGCATGCAGCCCCGCCGAGGCTGAGAATCCGGTGAAGGCGCGGTTGACGGCGTCGGGGATCTCCTCCTCGTGGTGCTCCTCTTCGTGCTCGTCGTGGTGCTCTTCCTCGTGCTCCTCGTGCATTTCCTCGCCTTCCTCGTGCTCGTCGTGCTCGTCGTGCTCCTCGTGGGCGTGGGCGCGCTCGCTGTAGGCCGGCGTGTACCTTTGGTTCTCGAGCCTCGCGCCGAACTGGAACTTCACCCGCTCGAATGTGAACTCCTCCAGCGCGAAGAGCGCGAAGCCCCTCTGGTCCACGGGCGGTGACAGGGCCTCCTCGCCGACTGCGCTGTAGTCCCGGTCAATGCCCCAGACTCCGAAGCGTCCGCTCCAGACTCCGGCCCGGCCCTGCTCCGCGACGGCGCGGTAAACGTACTGGTCGTTCCTGAACTGAGTTCCCACGACCTGGTCGCCGTCTTCGAAATGCTCGATCTCGTCGTGCCGCCATTGGACAGTCGCCAGCTTCACGGAAAGGGACTCAATGGGTCCGCCCAGGTTTCTCAGCCCCCAGTCCAGACGCAGGGAAGTGCGTTCGCCTTCGAGCCTGACGCGGTCGATTTCCTCCTCGTGCTCGTCCTCATGCTCGTCTTCGTGCTCGCCTTCCTCGTGCTCGCCTTCCTTGTGCTCCCCCTCCTCGTGCTCGCCTTCCTTGTGCTCCCCCTCCTCGTGCTCGCCTTCCTCGTGTTCCTCGTGCTCCTCGTGCTCGCCATGGCCGTGCGCGTGGAACTCTGCGGCGAACGGCACTCCGTAGTCTGCCCTGTTGACCGACCCGGTCACGCTGAAGTAGGTCTTGTCGCCGAACCAGCCGACTCCGCCGGCCCCGTTGCGCGCCGTGGTGCTGGAGTTGTAAACCGCGCCCTCCGGGGTCATGAAGTCGCCCGAGCGCAAGGTTCCTGCCGACCCCCAGAGCATCCAGTTCCCCGCCCCTAGCTCGAATCCGCCGGAAGCCGAGCCGAACGAATTGGTTGTGCCGCCCGACCCGGACAGGAATCCCCGCATGCCCGGGTGAGGGTGGCGGTGGTGCTGGTGATGGCGGCTGATCGCGTTGACGGTTCCCCCCACGGCGTTGCCGCTGTACAGCAGGGTGGCCGGCCCCTTGACGATCTCCAGGCGTTCGATCTGCCCCACGTTGATCACTTCGCCGTGGTCGCCCGACTGCGACGCGAGAGTTCCGGTTCGAATTCCGTCCTCCATGACGAGCACCCGGTCCCCGTCGAAGCCGCGGATGATGGGCCGCGAGCTGCCGGGCCCGAAGCTGCGCTTCGCCACGCCTTCGCCGATTCTGTGGTCGAGCGCCTCCCCGATGGAGACGTCCTGCATCGTGGACAGTTCGTGAACGTCGTAGGAGTCTACGCTGCTAAAGGACTCGAACGTGTCCTGATGGGTATCGGATGCGGTCACCGTGATCTCGTACCGTCCGCCGGTGATCGAGAGGCTGAAGTCGGCGGTTGCCGCAGTCTCTCGCTCGACGGCCACCTCCTGGGCCTCCTCGGTGAACACGCTGTCCAAGTGGGCGATGACGTGGTAGTTTCCGGGTGGGACGCGATCAAACTCGTATGCGCCGTCGTCGTCGGTCAGGGCCGAGCGCCCGAGTTCCAGGACCACGACGCTGACGCCGTGCATCGGCTGCCCCGTCTCCTTCATGGACACGGTGCCCGAGATAGAGCCTCCCGACTGCGCGCAAAGCGGCAGGACCATGAAAAGCAGCCCGACAGCGGCACGTGCCGCGAACTGCGATGCACGGATAGTACAAATACTCATCGTCCCAGTATCGGAGCGGCCCGCTGGGTTCTCAATTCAATTCCCACAGACGGGACGAATTGCGACTCCACCGGGGCGTAAAGGGCTTCGATCGGACACGCAGTCCGGGCGAGTCACGGTTTGGGTTCCGCTGTACTCCGCGGACGCGGCCTGCGTTCCTGGCATCCGTTCCCGAACGGTTCGCCGCAGGCTGTTCTAGCATGGATTCGCTGGACGCCAGCGCCGAGTCCTTGCAGGCGGCCGCCGGTTTCGCGGGCGGAACGCCGCGCAGGGCTGGCGGGCGCCGGGCCACGCACCCTGCTGCCACGTCAGGCTGCAGCCGCGGGGCCTGCCGCTCGGGGCTGGGGAGCGCAGCCGGAATCGGTAGCCGGGCATGGAAGTCGTCGTTCACGTTCCAATTCTGCTCAACGTCCTGGGGCATTTCGCGGGGATGACCGCATTCGGCGCCTTCCTCTTCCTGCTCTTCCGTAGTTCCAGAGCGGAAGTCGGCACCCCGGCGGTGGCCGCCGGGCTGGCCATGTGCTGGAACCTCGGTTCGCTGATCGTGCTGCTGGTCGAATCCGGGAGCCGGATTCAGCAAACCGTCGGGTCGCTGAGCTTCGCCGTGCTGAGCCTGCTTCCATGCACACTCCTGCACCTGGCGCTGGGGTCCGAGTTCCGCTGGCTGAGCCGGACCGGATTCGCCGTCGGCTGCGGGGCCTCACTCGTGCATGTCTCCAATGCCCTCGGACACGGGATCGCCCCGCCGGAAACGGGGATCGCCGCCATCAACTATGGGTTCAGCGCCTTGGCCGTGGTCGCCGCCGTGCTGCTGGCACGGGGCGATTTCGGACGCCGTCTTGCCGGGATGCGCACCTTGGCCGCGATGGCGCTATTCCTGCTCGCGGCGTCGTTCGTTCACTTCGGACGCGTGCACAGGCCCGATGCCTGGCTGCACGAGCTGGTCTTCCACCATGCGGGCATCCCGCTGTCCCTGTTCGTCCTATTGCTGGACTACCGGTTCTTGCTGCTGGACGTCTTCGTGCGACTGGCCGGCGCCGGCCTGCTGGCAGCGGCCTTTGCCGCGGCGTTGCTGGGGCTCATGGACATGCTGGGCCTGCTCCAGCCTGTAGGTGGGACCTCTCTCGGCCTGGCGGCCTTTCTGGTCGTCGCCAGCGTGGTGATCCTAGCCTACCCTCCGATCCTCGGCTGGCTGGGCACCCGCGTGCAGGACGCCGTCTTCCGCAGGCAAGACGTGCGGGTTGCCGCCCGCCGCCTCCGGAAGCTGGGCGCCGCCGGCGAGCGGGAGTTCCTGGAGCTGGCTTCCGAACTGATCGCCGGGTTTGTGCTTGCGAAGCGCTGGGAGCTGCTTCCACCGGGTTCGGCTCAGGACATCGCAAGGGTTGAGATCGCTCCGGCCCCCTGCTTTGACGCGCTGGTCGCAAGGGGACGCGGATGGGCCATGGCCGCGGTGCCGCTGCCGGACGGGACCGGCACTTCGCGGGTCCTGCTGCTGGGCGAGCGGCAGGGAGCGCAGCGCTTTCTGAGCGGCGACATCGGCGATCTCGAGCGGCTCGCGGTCGAGGTCGGGATCCGGCTCGAAGGCATGCGCCGCGAGGAACAGGACAGGCTTCTGAGGAATGCGGAGATCGCGACGTTGCGAGCCCAGATCAATCCGCACTTTCTCTTCAACGCGCTGAACGCGCTGAACGCAATCATTCCGAAGGCCGCGATGGACGCCAGGAGGACGCTCCTGAACCTGGCGGACATCTTCCGGTACTCGCTGGACTCCAAGCAGCAGTTCGTGACGCTGGAAGATGAGATGCGGATCGTGGAGGCCTATCTGCAGATTGAGCGGCTTCGGCTGGGCAACCGGCTGACCACGCGGATCGACATGCGTGACGGCGTGCGTCGCTGGAAGGTTCCGGCGCTCTCGATTCAGCCGCTGGTCGAGAACGCCGTCAAGCACGGAGTCAGCAGCATGGCCAACGGGGGGGAAGTGCGCGTGTCTGCGCACCGGAACGACGGGTCTCTTCAGATCGAGGTGAGTGACGACGGACCAGGCTTCGACCCGCAAGCGCTGTCTTCTCGGGGGCACGGCCTGCGGAGCGTCGAGCGCCGGTTGCATCTCTGCTACGGCGGTGCCGTGAAGTTCCGGATCGATGCCGACGGGTCGGGTACCAGGGTTGGGTTCCAAGTGCGGCTCGACATGCTCGAAGAGGGGTTGGCGGACCGGCACGGGATGCCGGTGCCTCCTCGAGGGTGACAGTGCTCGGCGAAACCGGGTCGTCGCAGATTCCAACGGGGACGGGTCAGCCGTTCAAACGCCTGCCGATCGGCGGGCAGCGGGTTCTGAGGGAGTTGCACAGGGGCTTCCCGGGCGCCGTGAAACAGAGTGGCCCACCGAGTCAGGCGGGCTCGACCGACTTGACATCTCCTGACGCGCGGACCACGACTGGCTGAACAGTCCTTGTAGGGATCGCGAGATGGTAGCGAGTGTAGCGGCGTTTCCCTGTCTTGGTGAGGGCCCCTTTGGATACCAGCCCCGCCAGATCCCTTCTGGCGGTTGCGCTCGAAACCTTGGTGATCGTGACGTAGTTTCCCGTGCTCAGGCCGCCGGCGAATCCATCGGGCCCTTCCCGCAGAACTCTCAGCAGCGCCTGCTCCTGTCTCGCGTTGAGCTGTCCTCTCAGCCTGTCCAGGAGCCTGGTCTTGTCGATCAGGAACTCTACGCTGGCCCTGCTGCGCCGCTGGGCCTCAACCGCGGTCCCGGCGAACCACCTGAGCCAAGCGGTGATCTCATTGCTCCCGGTCGCGGCCTCCAGCGCCCGGTAGTACGCCTTGCGGCGCAGAATGATCGTCGCCGCCAGCGCCACCAGCGTTGGCCGCCCGAGTGCCTTCTCGGAAATCGCGCGACCGACTTCTTCCGTTGCCGTCTTCGTACGGATGAATGGACTCGAAATAGAGGTGCGCGACTCCCGCACGCTTGACGGCAGGAAGCGGTGCGTCCCCGTCCGGGGCCGTACGGTTGAACCAGCGAACGAACCTCTCCATCTGCTCGTCGAGTCCCGAAGCCGGCGGTGCTTCAAAATGCACTCGAAGTGAGTGGACGGTGCCGGAAACCACTTGCAATGGGGCGTCACCGGTCCGATAGCGGCCCAGATCCTCCATTTCAGCGCGGCTTGCGAGCAGCGAACGATGCCACCTGTGGAGCATTTCGTGGGTCAGCTGCGCGGCGAACGAGCGAACCAGATCCCCCATCATGGCGGCGATTCCTCGTTCGGCGAGGCGCGCTCTCCCTCCGTCGGCCTTCAGACCGAACTCCCTGCGGAGTGACGATTGGACGCTCGCTCGGTCGAGAATCTCTCCCTCGATCTCGGAGGTGGCAACAGCTTCGGCGCAGATCGCCTCAACGGTGAGACGCTCCCGTTCCGGCGCTGCCAGATGCCTCGTCGCTCCCTCGGCTAGGCCGCCGCCTACGAGGAAGATGTCTTCGGCCTTCCTCAGGACCGCTCTGTTCTACCGGAACCGAGACCAGTCCGGCTGCTGCCAGTTCCATCTCATGAGCGATAGCGACTTGTTCTATCCATCATCCTATGCCCGGTTTGTGATCGATTGGCGGTCCTGTGTTACATCAGTCGGCGGGGCTGTTGCGGAATCCGATCTCGTGACGCACGGGGCATGCTGGCTGCTGGCGCTGTCCAGTTCGGCGTGCCCGGCCCGACCGAAGTCGAGGCTCTGTTACTGGCCAGCATCTGCCCGGCGGTATCAGGAGGTTTCTTCTCGTGATTTGACGATAGCCCCTACGAGTGCATCCGCCAGCCCGTAATTGATCAAGATGCGGAGGAACCAGCCCTAGGCCAGAGACAGCGGGATCGGCATGAAGCATTCGTATCTCGTTGTCGCCCCTGCGATCTACACGTCAACCTGACAACGCCGCCCGGAATTCTCGAGGTTACGCGGTCCGCGCAGCAGAGCGTCGACGCAAACTGCAACTGGAGGCCGGGCCGGCCCCTGACCAATGCTCGTGTATCCTACCTGACGAGCGAGAGCTTCCAAGAAACTCCTGCTCGCACCGGGCGCAGGTGCCCGATGAAGGGAGGTGAACGAGATGTCACCGCGACCCATCCTAGCTGTCGTTGCCGTGTTCTTGACATGGTCGATACTCGATGTTGTTACTCACGGCATGCTGCTAGAGCCCATTTATCAGGCCACGGCCGACCTGTGGCGACCCATGGAAGAGATGAATATGGCGCTCATGTACTCCATCGCGCTAGCGACTGCGGCCTGTTTCGTGATGATCTACACATGCTTTGTCACGCGCAAGTCCCTCGCGGCCGGCCTAAAGCTCGGAGCCTTGTTCGGCCTCGCCTCCGGCATCTCGATGGGCTGGGGCTTCTACGGCTTCATGCCGATCCCGCTGTCTCTGGCCTGGGGCTGGTTCCTCGGCATCTTGATCAATTACGTGCTGGCGGGTGCACTCGTAGGGGCTATCGTCAAATCACGAGAAGAAACCTCCTGATACCGCCGGGCATATGCTGGCCAGTAACAGAGCCTCGACTTCGGTCGAGCCGGGCACGCCGAATTGGACAGCGCCAGCAGCCAGCATGCCGCGTAGCCAGGCGCACGGGGCCGGCAGTTGCCGCGTGCCGCACATCACCGGCTTGTGCAGGCAGCACCGACAGGGGCGCGACCGCCATTACCCAGGAATCGGTCTCAACCTGAAATGGGGATGCCCAGGCGAGGGCGCAACACACTCCTTGGTCTCGAATCGGAGCTTCCGGTGTGTGAAGTCCGCGGTGGATTCTTCCGGCTGACCTGGAAGCACCCGACCCGAGCGTCCGCGCGTTCCGATTCCTTGTGCCGCGGCCGGTCCACGGCGCCCCTCCTGCCTGAGTTGTGACCACACAGCTCCGGGTTCTGCGCTGCAAGTCTGCCGAGGAGGGTCCGAAGCAGGCGAGCGGGAGTCCGGCGAATGCGTCCCAACTCAGCAAGCCGGCGAGGGGCGGGGACTGCGGAAACCGGCCGATCGACGCATCGCCCGGAGCGCGCGAGGCGGCGCCAGCCGCCGGCAGCACGGTGCGTTGCACCGATTGCCGGTCATTCCGTCACGGGACCAAGATCGGAAGCTGTGAGTCCGGACGGTTGTGAATCTCCCCTAGATGTGGCCGAAGACCAGCTCCTCCTCAATCGGTGCGGGTGCGGCCGCAGCCATCATGTCCCTCACGCGGGCGATTGCCTCCCGTTTGTCCCGGTTGCGCATTGCCCTTCGGTTCGCAAGGAGGTGGGCCGTGGATCCCTCCAGGACCTTGTCAATGATCTTGAGGCCGTTGGCGCGCAGCGTCGTTCCCGTCTCGGTGTTGTCCACGATTGCTTCGCCGTCCTCGGGGGGCTTCGATTCCGTGGCGCCGAACGAGTGGAAGATCGCGATCGGCGAGGCGCCGCTCCGCCGCACGCTGAGCCGCGTATAGGGGCTGTAGAGCGCCGGTTCCAGGTCCGTGTGCTGGCGGATCAGCGATTCCGTCAGGTTCAGGTACTCCGTCCAGATGCGCAGGGGCCGCGTGCCCGTGGAGTCGACGAACCTGGCGAACAGGTCGGACGCGGAGCGCACGTCCCGCCACTCGCTGGAGACGCAGAGGACAATGTCGACGCGTCCGAAGCCGAGGTCCAGCAGGTCCTCGACGTTTCCGGTCGCCTCGCTCTCGTAGTACCAGTCCACGCCCGAAATCCCAAGGTCGAAGAATCCGGCCTGCAGCAGGTACGGGATTTCCTGCGGCCGCATCATCTTGGTCTCGACTCCCTCGACTCCGAGGTCCGGCCGGTAGTTCCTGCTGCCGTCGGCGTAGCCTTGCGGATCGATCCCGGCGCGTTCGAGGAACGCGCGGGTCTTCTTCTCGAGGCTGCCCTTGGGGATGGCGAATCGAATCGGGTTCATGCGGATTCCCTCGCGGCTGACCGGCCGGGACGCTCGCCCGCAAGCGCCGCGAGCACGGCCTCGGCATCGGCCTCAACGGCCGCTCCGGCCGGGAACAGGACCATGCCGGACTCCACTCTCGCTTCCACTGCCCCGGCCTGGCCGACGGGCGTTCCCCTGTCCCGCAACGCCTCCGCCAGCCGGATCGCGTCCGCCTCGTCCGCCGGCGTGGCCGGCCTGAGAGCGATCCCTTCCGGTTCCGAACTCCCGGCCTCCGCACCGACGATGGCCTGGAGCGTGTCGAGGCGGACCGCGCATCCCGTTGCCGGCGTGGACTCTCCTCCGAAAAGCTCCACGAGGCGGTCATAGCGTCCGCCCCCGCTCAGTTTCGTGCGTCCGCTAGTGACTTCGAACACCGTGCCGGTGTAGAACGTGAGGCCGCGGGCGATGCCCAGCGCGACCTCGAAGCCGCCGATGCCGTAGTGGTCCAGACGGCCGCACACGTCCATCAGATCGCGGAGCGGCCGCTCGGCTCGGGTTCCGTCGAGGGTCTCGGAAGCGAGGGCCGAGACCTCGTCCAGTGTCCCGCGAATGGCGCTCGTGCGAATCATGAGTTCTGCAACGTCCTCAGGCACATATCCCTCGACGCCCCAGAGATGCTTGTAGGTCGCGGCGGCTTCGTCCGGCAGGCCGCGGGCCATCGGCTCCGGGTCCAGGAAGGGCCTGTCGCCGACCGCGAACTCGCCCTCGTAGCCGGACCGGATCTGCAGGGACGCCAGCTCGCGACGGTCGCCCCTGAGCTTTTCCGCCAGAAGAGGGTCCTGCGCATCGAGAAACATGGCCGACCGCTCGCCAATCCCCGCAAGCCTGTCCAGGTGCCCGATGACGGCGGCGCGGTCGTCCGGCGACAGGCGCTCCGGCAGCAGCGCGCGAAAGATCCCGGCGGTTCCGACCTTCAGGGCGGGTCCGTCGATGCCGATGCGGCGAAGGAAGCGGTGAGTGGCCGCGATCACTTCCGCATCGGCGGACGGCGAGGGGTCCCCGAGCGCCTCGATGCCGGCCTGCGTGAACTCGCGCGACCTTCCGGAGTGCGGCCTGCAGTACCGGAAGCAGGGCGCCACGTAGAACAGCTTGTGCGGGCGAGGCAGGCCGGCGAGCGCGCCTGAGGCCGCCAGGCGGCACACCGGGGCGGTCATTTCGGGACGCAGCGCATACTCTTCGTGGTCGCAGTGAAACGTGAGCAACGAACTCTTGATCTCCGGTCCGGAGCGTGCCGCGAAGAGATCCGCCCGCTCGTACATCGGGGTGGCGATTTCCTCGAAGCCGTAGGACTGCGCGTTGCTGGAGAAGAGCTTCTCCAGGCGTCGCCGCAGCGCCAGATCGGCCGGAAGGCTGTCGCGCGTGGCTGGGGGAGGTGCGTTGTCAAGCATGGCTGGCACCGGGCATGGCCCAGGATTCATCGCAGGGCGGTTGCCTTGGCGGCTCGGCAGGACTGCTCGGGCACATGGGGCCCGAAGGGTCCGGATCGCGGGACGACCCGCTCTTCCTATTATCGATTCTACTGTCTGGAGCCGAGATGCGCCCGGTCGCACCGGAAAAGGACTTCGAGCACCAAGGGATCGCCTTCGAGCGGCTGGCGATCCCGGCAGCCGCCGTACCGTGATCGGGTGGAGGACACGTCTGCGTCCGCGCGGATATCATGGCATGCGTGGTGCAACGAGACGCGGTCCGGATCTTTCTGCTGGCCGGATCCCTGGCGGTGGCGGTCGCCGCCGGCCAGAATGCCGGTCCGCCGCCGGCGCCTTACGAGAGGGGCCTGTATGTGCATTGGGTCGATGACGACGGAGACTGCCTCGACACACGTCAGGAAGTCCTGATGGCGGAGAGCCGGACGCCGGCCAGGCTCGATCCGACCGGCTGCCGAGTGGCGGAAGGGCTGTGGCGCGATCCGTATACGGACCGGGAGATCACGGACCCGTCCGCTCTGGAAATCGACCATCTGGTTCCCTTGGCGGAGGCGCATCGCAGCGGGGCGAGCGCATGGACGCCCGAAGAGCGACGGCAGTATGCGAACGATCTGGTGCATCCCGACGCTCTGGTCGCGGTGGCGGCGGAGGCGAACAGGTCCAAGGGCGACGGAGACCCGGCGCACTGGCTCCCTCCAGGCGAGGATCAGCGATGCCGGTACGTTCGCAAGTGGGTTCTTGTGAAGGCGACCTGGGGCCTCGAAATGGATGCGGCGGAGCGCGAGGCCGTGCGGGACGTGCTCTGGAACTGCGACACGGCGTCCGAACGGCTCCCGGACATTTCCGGCGGAACGTGCATCGACGTGAACACCGCCTCGGCTCAGCAGCTGCAGGCCGTCAGGTCGATCGGTCCCGTCCGGTCTGGAGACATCATCGAGTTCCGGGCCGCCAACGGACCCTTCCGGGCCCTTGAGGATCTCGACGACGTGCCGGGGATCGGCCCGGTGACGATCAACTCCTTTCGCGAGGCCGGCTTCTGCGTGGTCGACACGGACAGCCCGTAGGCGTGCGCATCCCCGTGGACCGCGCTGCAAGTGACGCGGTCGGAGGCCGCGATCCCCAGGCACCCGCAATGCACGATCCCGAGCCTGTGCGGCTTGTCCAGTTCAGGTGCGTGTGCGCGCGGCGCCTTTGAAGTTCGGTTCCTGCGAAGGCACGGGCGGGTTGCAATCGCTCGGCTTCAATTCCGCCGCAACACGTTCCGAAACGCATATACTGGGAGGACACGTTCCCGGGCGTCGCCGTGCGCCCGATGTCGCCCACGCTTCAATCCGCAAGGTCTTTCCATGCAAGCGACGAAAGCAGCTCCGGCCGGAGGGCCTGGGCTCATGCCGGTCCGCGAGGTCGTCAACGACTTCAGCATCCACGTAGCGACGGTGAACGGATCCGGCAGCCAGTCCGCGAACCTGATCCTGTTGCGCGCGATGTTCGAGATGGGGATCCCGGTCTCGGGAAAGAACCTGTTTCCGTCGAACATCGCCGGATTGCCCACCTGGTACACCATCAGGGCCAACAAGGCCGGATTCACCGGGCGCAAGAAGGAGGTGGACATTCTCATCGCGATGAATCCGCAGACCGCCCAGGAGGATGTGGAGAGCCTGGAGCCGGGCTGCGCGGTGATCTACGACGAACCCCTGAGGCTCGGGGATCTACGCCGCGACCTGCACTTCTATCCGGTGCCGTTCGACCGGATCACCGCGCCCGTCTGCCCGGTGCCGAAACTCCGCAAGCTCGTGCGGAACATTGTCTACGACGGCGTGCTGGCCTGGCTGATCGACATCGAGATGGACGAGCTCCGGGATGCGATCCACAGGCAGTTCTCGACCAAGCCCAAGGCAGCCGCACTCAACTGGAACGCCGCGGTCGCAGGCTACGACTGGGCGCGCCAGAACCTTGCGAAGAGGGATCCGTTTCGGGTCGAGCGCATGGACGGGAATCGGGGGAAGATCATTGTCGAGGGCAATGCGGCGTCGGCGCTTGGAGCCGTGTTCGGCGGAGTGAGCGTTATCACCTGGTATCCGATCACGCCGTCCTCGTCTTTGGCGGAGGCGGCGGAAGCGTACCTGAAGCGCTTCCGCATTGATCCCGAGACCGGAAAGGCGACCTTTGCGGTCGTACAGGCGGAGGACGAGATCGCATCGATCGGCATGGCGGTCGGAGCAGGCTGGGCCGGGGCGCGCTCGATGACGACGACCGCGGGGCCCGGCATCTCGCTGATGTCCGAGTTCGTGGGCCTCGCACACTTCGCGGAAGTCCCCGTCGTCGTGATCGACGTGCAGCGCATGGGTCCGTCCACCGGACTGCCGACACGCACGTCCCAGGGAGACTTCCTTTCCGCGGCCACGCTCTCTCACGGAGACACGTCCCACCCGCTGCTGATTCCGGCCACGCCGAAGGAGTGCTTCGAGTTCACCGCCCGGGCCTTCGACGTGGCAGAGAGACTGCAGGCGCCGGTGTTCGTGATGCTTGATCTCGACCTCGGCATGAACTTCTGGACTTCCGACAAGTTCGAGTATCCTGATTGGGATCTCGACCGGGGGAAGGTGCTGACCGAGACACAGATTGAGGCGCTCCAGGGAGACTGGGGACGCTACCGCGACATCGACGGAGACGGCATTCCGTACCGTACGATTCCAGGCAACCGCCACCCGCAGGCTGGATACTTCACTCGGGGCACGGGCCACGACCCGGACGCGAACTACAGCGAGCGCGAGGACGACTGGATCCGGAACATGGAGCGGATCAAGGCAAAGATGGCCAGCTCGGGCAACTGGCTGCCCGAGTCCCTGGTCGATGACGACCCCAATGCGCGGATCGCGTTCCTGGCGGCCGGAACCAGCCATGAGGCGGTTCGCGAGAGCCGCAGCCAGCTGGAGCTCGAATACAGAGTCAAGACGGCGTACTGCCGCGTGCGGGGCTGGCCGTTCAGCCGTTCCACCGAGGAATTCATCGCGAGGCACGACCGGGTCTACGTGGTCGAGCAGAACCGCGACGGCCAGCTGCGGGAGCTGCTCCGGAGGCAGTTTCCCGCGATCCACGACCATCTGCGCAGCATTCGCTATTACGGCGGGATGCCGCTCGACGCCCGCACGATTACGGACGCCGTCGCCGAGAAGGAGAGACTGTGAGCCCCGCCACCGTTCGTCGCCGAAAGAGGAGGAAGGCCCCGGCATCGAACCGGATCGGTCTGGGGCTCGAGCCCTACAGGGGCCTGAAGACCACCCTTTGCGCAGGCTGCGGCCACAATTCGATTTCCGAGCGCATCGTCGAGTGCTTCTTCGAGATGGGTATCGACCCCACGCAGGTGGTGAAGCTCTCGGGGATCGGCTGCTCATCCAAGTCGCCCGCCTACTTCCTGGGCATGTCGCACGGCTTCAACAGCGTGCACGGCAGGATGCCTTCGGTGGCCACCGGCGCAGTTCTCGCCAACAAGAACCTCCTTGCGCTGGGCGTGTCTGGGGATGGGGACACGGCGTCGATCGGCCTCGGGCAGTTCGTGCACATGATGCGACGCAATGTCCCGATCGTCTACATCATCGAGGACAACGGCTGCTACGGGCTGACCAAGGGCCAGTTCTCGGCGACGGCCGATCTGGGTTCGGTCGCCAAGTCGGGGATCGCCAACGAACAGCCGCCGATCGACACCTGCGCCCTGGCCGTGCAGATGGGCGCCACATTCGTGGCGCGGTCCTTTTCGGGTGACAAGAAGCAGCTGCAGACGGTCCTGAAGGCGGCGCTGAGCCACAAGGGCACAGCCGTTCTGGACGTCGTCTCCCCGTGCGTGACGTTCAACGACCACATGGGGTCGACCAAGAGCTACAAGTACGTGCGGGATCACAAGGTCATGCTGCAGTCGATCGACTTCGTGCCCCACTTCGAGGAAATCGACATTCAGGACGAGTTCCTTCCCGGCACGGTCCGCGAAGTGCCGCTGCACGACGGTTCCGTGCTCCGCCTCGAGAAGCTCGAGGAGGAGTACGACCCGACCGACTGGCTGACGGCCTTGGACCGCATCGAGCTGGCAGCCCAGAAAGGCCAGATCCTTACGGGCGTCCTGTTCGTGAACACCGACTCGCCCAGCTTCACGGACGTCCTGAATCTTGACGACCTGCCGCTCGCCCAGATCGGCCAGGACCGGCTTCGTCCGCCGAAGAGCGCACTTGACGAAGTTATGACGGAACTCAGCTAGTCCGCGGGCGTTCGGGCGGGCGGCGACGCCCCTTGCGGGTCGAGGAATGCATCGGCGGCAATTCCGGGGAGACCGGTCGGCCGTGCGCCCCATCGCGTCCGTGGGAGTGCGATTCCGGGGCGCATCAGCGTTGCACGCGCTGGCCGCGGTCGCGCAGCTTCAAGGGTCCTCTTCCCGCGCTTCCTGCCGGGTCCGGCTGTTCGGCACGATCAGTGGCGGATCCCCCTCGATCCGGAACGCGCGGGGCTCGTCCTCGCAAGACGGAATCGTGTCTCGCGTGTAGTGGCGCAGCCCGTAGCCGGTGTGTCGCCTGACCTCCCCGATGCAGGCCTGCCCGAGGGAGGCGGGATCCCCGGCAAGCAACTCGCGGGTTCCTGCGACCCGGCTCGCTGGAGGATACGCCTCCAACTTGATCAGCGCAAGGGCGAGCGCCGTGACTGCTGCGACCAGCGGGACCGCAAGGGAAGGGCGTGCCTTCAGGGCGGCGAATCCGGCCAGGCCGGCCAGGGCGAATCCCCCGAGGACGCCCCGGAGGAGGCTTCCGGGTGTCAGGTCCGCCCAGGCCCTCGTGACCCCGTCCGCGAGCGCGGGCGGGATCAGCGCGCCCGCCAGAGGGACCAGCACCAAGGTGCATGCTCCGGCCGCCAGCAGACGCCTTCTTGGGCCCGCCTTCCACTGGATCGCCATCAAGACGGCCAGCGGCGGCAGGACCGGAAGGATGTACGCCGGCAGCTTGTTGACGGACGCGGAAAAGAAAACGAACGAGCCAAGAGCCCAGCACGACAGGAAGCGCTGGGAAGGATCGCACCACATCGTCTTCGCACGGCAGCCGAGCAGCAGGGGAGTCCAGGGCAGCAGGAACACAAGGAGCACGGGCACGAAGAACCACCAGGGCTGCACGTGTTGCAGGGAGGAATTCAGGAACCGGTCCCAGTGGTGGCGCACAAGGAACTCCTCGACGAACACGCTTCCATTCCGCAGATAGCAGGCCAGGTACCAGGGAAGGCAGACCGCAAGGAAGGGGAGCAGCGCACGGGGTCCCCATAGGTCCAGGGCCCGGCGCGGCCGGCGGGCCACCACCGGCAGCACTGCGAAGAGCGCGACGGCCGGTGCCACCAGCCCCTTGCTGAGAACTCCCAGCCCGAGCAGCGCCCCGAACCAGGCCGTGGCGCGCCGGTTCGGCGTCTCCTGGCCGCGCGCCCACGGAAGCAGGCACAGGAGAGCCGCGGAGACGAAGACCGTCACCGGGGCGTCGAACACGCCCGCGTCGGAATAGGCCACCCATCCCGCCGACGTTGCGAGGATGCACGTCGCCGCGTTCGCCGTGACGCTGTCAAATTCCCGCCGAAGCTTCCAGCGGAAGAAGCCGAGGAACCCCAGGCAAAGCAGCGCCACCGGCACCCGGGTGTAGGCCTCGAGCCCGGCGGCATGGCCGGCCGCTCCGAGCCAGAAGAGCATCGCCGGCTTCTCGAACCACGGCTCGCCCCAGAGCACCGGCGTGACCAGATCGCCCGATTCGGACATCTCCCGGGCGATCGACGCGTAACGGGGTTCGTCCGGGCCAACCAGGCCCCGGTAAGGGACTGGCAGAAGGTAGAGGCCAACGGCCAGCGCGGCCGCGATGGCGGTGGCCGAGGCGCGGGCGCGGATCACTGGGTCAGCGGCGTCACCGCGATCCTGCGGAACTCGATGGCCCCGTGGTCCCCCTGCAGCGTGATCGGGCCGGGCTGGTCCTCGCGCCAGTCGGTTGCCATCGCGGTGAAGCCGTCGACCACGCCGCGGTCGATCGTCCTGACGCCGTTCAGGACCACCGTGACCTCGCGGCCGACGAGTCGGATGTCGAGAGTCTGCCACTCTCCGGCCGGCTTGCTGGCGTTGACGCTCGGGGCGATCCGTCCGTACAGCGCGCCGTTGCCGCGATCGCTTGCGGGCATGCCGTGATCGTCCAGCAGCTGGATCTCGTACCGGCCTCGAAGCCCGATCCCACCGTTCATCCCCGGATGCACCAGGTACTCGACCTGCAGGCGAAAGTTCCAGAACCTGGCCTCCGAGACAAGGACGTCGGCGCGTCGGCGGTTCTTGAGCACGCCGCCTTCGACGTACCAGCGATCCTCGCCCCCGGGGCGGAGCGTATGCCAGCCCCCGATGCCGGAGCCGTCGAACAGATCCACGCTCCCGCCCTCCCGCCATGTTCCGTCGTCCCTCTCCGGCAGCGCGGGAGCGCGCTCCCCGACCCAGAGCAGGGGGCCTCCACGCTTCCTCAGTGCCGTGCCGTACAGCGTGCTGCCCTTAAGGGCCGCCACCACGTGCGTCTCGGCCACAATCTCCCGTTCCCGCCCGAAACGCCGCTCGAGATGGAAGAAGAGCTGCCCGCGCTCGATGCGAGGGGCACGAATCGTGTCGAGCTGCCCCCCCGGGCCGCCTCCCACCATCGCTCCTGTGATCGATGCGGTACCGGCTCCGCTGACCTCCAGCCAGAGGACCCTGCCGTTGTTGCCGCCCAGCGGCTGGATGATCCAGCGGCCGTTGAAGGCCTCGTCACCCGCAGTCAGGCAACCGGCGCCCAGGACCGCGAGCAGGCAGCTTTGTCGAACCGAGCGGCCAGCGAAGAACAGGGAATCCAGGAACGCTTGCATTGGCCGGTACTCATCATTGCAGACCGCGAAGCAGCATCCGGGTGCGGTGTGCCGCCACCTTGACGCCGCACTGGAAGGGCCTTCACGGCCCTCGGAGCTGAGCACTTTGGCAGGTGCCCACGCAATCTGACGCGGAAGGTGCCAACTCGCCTCCCGGGGAAGGCTTCCGCGCGGCCTCGAACCGTTCGGCCGGCAAGGTGGGAATTTCATCGTGGCGCCGACTCAGTACAGGACCGTCTCGTCCGGTCGGCACGGGCCCCGCGACGCTGCCTTGCGGCGCGACGGCGATCAGGGCACCTCATCAAGCCGATGACGGACGGGGCCGTGCCGCGAACCGCTCCGGTGGTGGCCGGCATGTCGGGGATCACCGCACCGTCCTTGTGCATGTAGGCGACGGGTCGCGGGACTTGATCGAGCGGGAACCTGCCCGCCTCGCTGGTATGAACCCATGACCGAGCCGCTCGATCCTGACGACAAGGCGATCTACGATGCGCTCCGCGAGGCCGGCGCCCCGGAGAACCTGGCGTATACTCCGGTCCAGAGGATCCGCGACGTGGCCGTCGCCAACCTCATGGTCCAGTTCATGGCCAAGCTGGATGCGCAGAATGCCAAGCTGGATGCCATCTCAGGCGCCCAGGAGTCCCGCCTCCGCATGCTCATTTGGATGATCGCCGCCGCCGTTGCGCTTGTTGGCATCCTCGACGGGCTGTGGGTCTGACGGCAGTGTGGACACTGTTGCCCGCGCACTCTGCCGCTCGTGAAAATTGCGCCGCAGGCTTGGCATTGCTGCGGTCGGGGTAGCGGACCGGAACCAGGGCGTATTCGAGCGGTTTGTGAGCGGAGCAAGGTCCATTGGCGAGCTGAATGAACGGTCACTGCATCGGGCACTGAAGGCCCGATACGCGGTCACAGGCAGCACGATGGAGCAGGCCGTCGACGGATTTGTCGCCGATGTGGTGGCCGGAGGCCGCATCATCGAGATCCACACAGGGAGCTTCTGGCATCTGAAGAACAAGCTGCCAAGGCTTCTCGAGCGGCATCCCGTGACTCTGGTGCATCCTGTCGCCAAGGACCGGTACATCGTCAAGACGGTGTCCCATCCGAGAGTCCGGACGACGAGGCGAAGGTCGCCGAAGCACGGTTCGGTCTTTGAGGTCTTCTCGGCGCTCACCAGCATTCCCCGCATGCTGGACCACCCGAACCTCACACTCGAGGTCGTCCTGACTGTCGAGGAGGAAATCCGCTCCGAGAAGAGCCGTCGAGGCCGGCGCCGTCGGGGGTGGGCCTGTCTGGACCGTCGGCTCGTGGAGGTGGTCGAGACGCACACCATTGCTTCCATGGCCGACCTGTTCGCCAAGGTCGATGCCGACCTGCCTCAGAGGTTCACGACGAACGACATCGCGACGGCCATGGGCTCGACTCGACGCCTGGGCCAGAAGGCGGCGTACTGCTTCCGTTGCGCGGGCGTCACCGAGGTCTGCGGCAAGGACGGCAACGCGTTGGTCTACCGCCGGGCCGCCTGACCGGAGAGCGGGAGGCTCCCCGCGCACGGGTGCGATCCGTCGCGAGTTGCCCGGCAGGATCCGGGCCGCGAGGAATTCGCCGCTCCGCACGGAACCAGCCGGAGCACCCGGTGCTGCCCGGTTCTGAGAGCTTCAGCATCCGGCGCCCGCCCGAGGCGCAGAGACGGTCAGGTCCGGGATGGGAACTCCACGAACGGCGCCGACGCTCCGACGTGAGGCATGGCCGCCGGCTGATCGAAAGGCACTTGCCGGGGAGATTCATGTGGCAGCCGGCCACAGAATCCGGCCCGGGTCGAACTGGCGCCGGGGACGGCGCGCCGCGCCGTGGTTCGGGATGCGGGCCGCCTGCCGGCGGCGCGCATCGTCCCATGCGCTCGCGGGGTGCGGGCGTTTCAGGTCTTGACAATATATAACCGAAACAACGATAGTGTGGCAGTGAGGGGTGGTGTCTTCGCGCCCCCGGGGGAGGCTGTGCCCATGTTCAAGACCGCCGGATCGATGCTCTGCTGCCTGGCCGCCGTGGCGGCGCTGGGCTCCCTTCCGGGCGCGACGGTAGGGGATGCGGGCGACCTGCCGTTCTCTGACCACCAGCGTCAGCACTGGGCCTTCCAGCCCGTCGCATCACCGGAGGTCCCGGCGGCGGACCGGAACAGCCCGATCGACGCCTTCGTCGCCGCCCGCATGGCGGAGCACGGACTCACTTTGGCGCCGCAGGCGGACAGGGTGACGTTGATCCGCCGCGCAACGTTCGACCTTCACGGCGTGCCTCCGACGCCCTCGGAAGTCGAGGCCTTCCTGTCGGACCGGTCGCCCAATGCCTTCGCAAGGGTCGTCGACCGCCTCCTGGCGTCTCCACGCTACGGCGAGCGCTGGGCGCGCCACTGGCTCGACCTGGCCCGCTACGCCGAGAGCGAGGGGTTCAAGTCCGACGAGACCCGTCCCAATGCATGGCGGTTCCGCGACTACGTCATCGACTCCCTCAACTCGGACAAGCCGTACGATCGCTTCGTTCAGGAGCAGATCGCCGGAGACGAGCTCTGGCCCAAGAGCTCCGAGGCCCGCATCGGCACGGGCTTCAACCGCCACTACCCTGACGAGTCGAACGCGGCGATCCTGATGCAGCGGCGGCAGGAGGTGCTCCTGGACATCACGGACACGGTCGGCGGGGTCTTCATGGGACTGACGTACGCCTGCGCGAAGTGCCATGACCACAAATTCGATCCCATTCTTCAGGCCGACTACTACCGGCTGCAGGCCTTCTTCACCAATGTCGCCACCGACGACGAGATCCACCTGCTGAGCGAGGCGGAGCGGGCCGAGCGCAGCCGGAAGCAGGCGGAATGGGAGGAGGCCACCGCCGAGATCCGTGCCGAGATGGACGGGATTCTGGACCGCAAGCGCGAGGAGGCCTTCGAGACACAGGTCAATCGGCGGGCGCCGGAGACACAGGAGGCTTTCCGCAAGGATCCTGCCGAACGCACGATGTATGAGCGGCTGCTGTATCAGCAGCACATGTGGCAGATGCGCTACCACAACGACGCGAGGCTTGCGAACAGCTTGGACGACGAGCCCAAGGCGCGCTACCGGGAGCTGGAGGCGCAGCTGGAGGGGCTCGACCACCTCAAGCCGCCTGAGCTGCCCGTAGGGATCGGCATCAGGGAGCTCGGCGCCGAGGCGCCGGCGACGCACATCCTCTCATTCGCCAACTACGCCGCCCCGCTGGACGAGGTCAAGCCCGGTTTCCTGACGCTTCTGGACCCGCAGCCGGCCTCGTATGCGCCCACCCGGGACGGCCGCTCCTCGGGCCGCCGGACGGCGCTGGCCCGCTGGCTGACCGATCCGGCGAATCCGCTTCCTGCGCGGGTGATGGTCAATCGCGTCTGGCACTACCACTTCGGGCAGGGCATCGTTCGCACGCCGAGCGACTTCGGGCTGATGGGCGAGCCTCCGACACATCCCGAACTGCTTGACTGGCTTGCCGGCGAGTTCGTCCGCGGCGGATGGAGCCTCAAGCGCATGCACAGGCTGATCATGAACTCCGAGACCTACCGCCAGGCCTCGGACTTCCGGGAGGACGCATCCGGGACCGATCCGCTGAACCGGCTGCTCTGGCGGTTCCCTCCGCAGCGGCTGGAAGGCGAGGTGATCCGGGATTCCATGCTGGCGGTTTCCGGTCGGCTGAACTTCCGGGTCGGCGGGCCGAGCGCCTACCCCGCACTGCCCTCGGGCGCTCCGCCGCCTCGCGGCGGCTGGGAGGTTCCGGAGAGCCGCCACGCCCAGGATCGCAGGAGCGTCTACGTCTTCGTCCGCCGCAACTCCCGCTACCCGATGCTGGAGTCCTTTGACATGCCGGACACGCACGAGTCCTGCGCGCGCCGCTCGACCACCACGACCGCACCCCAGGCCCTCGCCCTGCTCAACAGCGAACACACCCTCGGATGGGCGAAGGGTCTGGCCGGGAAGATCCTGGACGAGGCGGGCAGCGACGTCCACCGGCAGGTCAGCACAGGATTCCGGCTGGCCTATTCGCGGGCGCCCGATGCCTGGGAGAGGGACACGGTCCTGACGTTCATCGAGAAGCAGAAAGGGATCATCGGCGTGCGCGCGGCCGCGGGCGAGACCCTCCTTCTGCCCGACCGGGTTCCCGAGGGCATGAGCGAGGCGGAAGCGGCGGCGATCGTGGACTTCAGCCACATGCTGCTGAACTCCAACGAGTTCGTCTACAGGAACTGATCCGGCCGCGACGGCCACAGGGGAGGAATGGACATGCGCGAGAGAACAACCGAAGAGATGGCGCTAAGGTCCCGCAGGGCGTTCCTCTCCCAGGCGGCGGGAGGTCTGGGATCGATCGCCCTCGCCGCCCTGGGTGCGGAGAGCGCCGCAGCCCGCGATCCGCTGGCTTCCAGGGAACCCCACCACCGTCCGACGGCCAAGTCCGTCATCTGGTGCTTCATGGAGGGCGGACCGAGCCACATGGACACCTTTGACCCCAAGCCGGCACTGGAGAAGTACGCGGGCCAGCCCATGCCGGAGTCGTTCGGCAGGCCGCTGACGGCCATGCCGGGAACCGCGCACAACACGCTGATGCCGTCCCAGCGGAAGTGGGCGCGCCACGGCGAGAGCGGCCTCTGGGTTTCCGATTGGTACCCGCACGTCGCCGAACATGTCGACGACCTCGCCGTGATCCGGTCCTGCACCGCCGACGGTCTCAACCATGTCGGTTCGGTCTGCCAGATGAACACCGGCTCGATTCTCGCCGGCAGGCCGTCGATGGGCTCGTGGGTGTCGTACGGGCTCGGCTCCGCGAACCGCAACCTCCCGACGTTCGTGATTCTCAACGACGAGGTCCGCATCAACGGCGGCTCCAAGAACTGGAGCTCCGGATTCCTTCCGGCCGCCTTTCAAGGGACGCTGTTCAAGCGGGAGGGCGCTCCCATCCTGAACCTCGAGACGCCGGAGTCGGTCGGTGCGCGGCAGCAGAGGGGCAAGCTGGACCTGCTGGCGGCCCTGAACACCCACCATGCGGAGAAACACCCCCAGGAGTCCGACCTCGACGCCCGCCTGCAGTCCTACGAACTGGCCTACCGGATGCAGGCCCACGCACCCGAGGCGGTGGACCTGGGGCAGGAATCGGACGCGACCAGGAAGCTCTACGGCATGGACCAGGAGCACACGGCGGTCTACGGGCGCAACCTCCTCCTTTCCCGGCGGCTCGTGGAGCGCGGCGTGCGCTTCGTTCAGGCCTATTGCGGAGGATGGGACGCGCACCGCAAGATCGAGGAGAACCACACGAAGTGGTGCGGCGTCTCCGACAAGCCGATCGCGGGCCTGCTCGCCGACCTCAAGTCCAGGGGCATGCTGGACGAGACGCTGGTGATCTGGGGCGGGGAGTTCGGTCGCACGCCGTTCAACGAAGAGGGCGACGGACGCGACCACAATCCATGGGGCTTCACGATCTGGATGGCCGGCGGCGGCGTCAGGGGCGGCCAGACGATCGGCACGACCGACGAGCTGGGACTGCGCGCGGAGGAATCGCCCTACCACGTGCATGACATCCACGCGACGATCCTGCACTTGCTGGGCCTGGACCACCTCAGCCTCACCTACCTCCACAACGGGAGGTCCGAGCGGCCGACCGTCAACGGCGGCAAGCTCATCGCCGAAGCTCTCGCCTGAGGCGCCGGAGGGTTTCCGGTTCCGGCCTCTCGCCCTTCCGCGGTCCCCCGCTGAGGCGCGCTGGCCGCGTGATACGGTGGGATTTGGCTTCGGTTGGCAATCCGGAAGCCGGCCCCCGGCATCGCGGGTCCCGTCCCGTCCGGCCCCGCCTCTCGGCCGGAGTCATCCCGTACAGGACCGGCCCCGGGGGTTCCTGCGAGATCTTCTGGATCCGACGGTCGAAGTCGCTGCGCTTCATGGGCGGATGGAACGCCTTTCCGGGCGGCCGGGCGTCACCTGCGGACGCTTCGGTCGAGGTTCGCGGCACCATGGACGGCGAGCAGGCCTTTCTCGACTCCGGGCAGCTTGCGGCGCAGCCGACGTGCGCCATGCGGGAGCTGTTTGAGGAGGCGGGCATCCTCGCCGCGGTCGGGCCGGTTCCGGACAGGAGCGATCTGGAGGCGGCTCGCATGGAGCTGCTCGCTGAGCGGCTCGACTTCGGCAAGTGGCTGGAGGATCGCGGTCTGGCCGTCGACGCGTCGCGCCTTCGATTCGCCGGCCGCTGGGTGACTCCGCCCATCTCCCCGATTCGTTTCGATGCGACCTTCTTCCTGCTCGAATGGCCGCTCTCCGAGCCAAGCCAGCCGAACGTCATCCCGGGCGAGCTGGACTGCGGCGGGTGGATCCGCCCCGCCGACGCGCTCGACCGCTGGCTGGCCGGCGACGTCCTCCTGGCCCAGCCCACGCTTGAGACCCTCAGGGTGCTCGCGGAGCATGGACCGGATGGCCGCAACCACTTGTGGCTGTCGGAATCACACCAGCCGAACTCGCCTCGATCGATCGAGTTCCGGCCCGCGGTGCGCGCCATTCCCCTCCAGACACGGACGCTGCCGCCCGCGACCCACACGAACACGCTGCTCCTTGGGGGCAGGGACCTTGTCCTGATCGATCCCGGGGCCTCCGACGGCGAGTCACTGCGCCGCCTGCGAGAGATTGTCGACAAGGAGGCCCGACGGGGCGGCGGTCAGCTGCGGGGCATCTGGCTGTCGCACCATCACATCGATCACGTCGCCGGCGCGGAAGCCATGCGCCGCCGGTATTCCGTGCCGGTTTCGGCCCACAGCGCGACCGCGGCCCGGCTCGAGGGCCGGGGAATGCGGATCGACGGCCGGCTGAAGGGTGGCGAGACCGTGGAGCTGGCCGGAACTCCCCGCCTGCGGGTCCGGATCATCCATACGCCCGGCCATGCGAGCGGCCATCTCTGCTTCTTGGAAGAGCGGTCGGGCACACTGCTGTGCGGCGACATGCTCTCCGGCTGGGGGACGGTCGTCATCAATCCGCCGGACGGCAGCATGGACGACTACCTGCGCTCCCTCGAGCGTCTCGAGGCGCTCGGGTCCCGGGCTGCCCTGCCCAGTCACGGATCGATGTTCCACGATCCGGCGAAGGCGCTGCGCGATGCCCGTCGGCACAGGCTGTGGCGAGAGGACCGGGTGATGGCTGCATGGGAGAGCGGGCAGCGAGCCCCGGCGTCGATGCTTCTCCCGGTATACGGCGATCTGGACCCTGTCCTCCGACCGATTGCGGCGAGACAGCTGCTCGCCCATCTGGAGCGTCTGGAAAGGACCGGTCGGATCGACAGCCTGCCCGACGGAATCCTGGCCGACATCGGACGTGCGGAGGGTCCGCAGCTGTGACTCCCGGGACTCTGTCCGTCCTCCCCCGACCGCCACGACCGGGTACGGAAGCCCTGTGACCTGGCCGTCGGATCGCTGGAAGCCGGTCCTGCGGAAGGTGTGCGGGGTCACGCGGGCTCAGGACGCCCGCCACGCCAGTCGCGCGGGCGCGAACGCGATCGGGATGATCTTCTATCCCCCGAGCCCTCGCTCCATCACTGTGGACCAGGCGGAGGGCCTTGCCGCCGCCGTGCCCGACGGCGTGCGTCGCGTGGGAGTCTTCGTCGACGAGCGGCCCGAGGACATCGCCGCCATCGCACGGAGGGCTGGGCTCCACACGGTCCAGCTCAGTGGCCGCGAGAGCGCCCCCGACTGCTCGGCTGTCCGCAGTATCGTCGGGAGGGGAATCGAGGTCTGGAAGTCGGTTCGTGTCGGGCCGGGATTCGACGCGGCCGGGCTCGATGCCTATGACGCGGACGCCTTCCTCCTCGACACAGCCCGCTCGGGGTCTTTCGGCGGAACCGGTGCCGTCTTCCCCTGGGAACTGGCCGCCCTTGTGAAGCCGTTAGGCAGGATCATCGTCGCCGGCGGGCTGGACGGAAGCAACGTCGCCGAGGCGGCTCGGACCGCGCGGCCCTGGGGGGTCGATTCGAGCTCCCGGCTGGAAATCCGCCCCGGAGTCAAGGATCCCGCGAAGGTCGAGAGCTACCTTCGAGCGGTCCTCTGAGGTGGCGGATCCGTGGCCTGGCAGTCCGCCCGGATGCGGTACTTCCTCGGGGATCTGTCGGCTACGGCGCTTGCCAGCGCACTTGCGGCGGTTGCGGCCGCGCTCGCGATTCCCGATTCCCTGCCCTCTCTGGCGGGCATGTTGATCGGAATGGCGCTAGGCACCGTCCTCGCGCTGCCATGCACGCTGGTCGCTAGTCAGTTTCTGGGCATGATCGAACCGATGATTCAGATCATGCTCGGCTGCATGATGGCCGGCATGGCCGAGGCTATGGCGGATTCCGCGGGTGCGGCCCTTGGGCTTGCCGCCGCTGCCGGGCTGGGTTCCGGGTGCGGAATCGTGGCTTGCCTGTCTTGCGCCGTTGCCGACTGTGTGCTGCGCCAGGAGAGAGCTGAATGAAGCTTCCAGACCGCCAGAAAGGGCACAACATCCAGTTGTGCATACCGGGGACGGACATCACCGGCTTTCCGAGGCCTGCGGCCTGAGACGAGGGGATGGCTCCATTCCTGCTTGGGCGGTCCTACGTGCATGGTTCCTCGGACCACCCGCTGCCTCCAAGGTCCCACACAACCTCCATGCAACTCCCCGGCTCTCGCGTTCCGAAGGCGACTTGGCACAAGACCGCCTCGCCCCACGTCAGCGCTGGAGCCGCCGGAGCGATCGTCGAGGCCGGCGGCGCGTTGGGCGACGTCGACCGCGGCCCGTGGCACCTTGAGGGTCGAGGCGGAGACGGCCCGTTTCCCCAAGCTTGCACGGGCTTCCGGAGCGGCCGGGATTCCCGTCCACTCCCCCTCTCCGGGCTGCCTCGGAGGTGCGCACGGTGCCGCGCGGCAAGCGGCGCGGGCACTGTCCTTGGTCTACGGATCGCTACGGGGCGGCCGCAAGAGCAATGCTGACGCGAATCTCGGATTCAGCGCCTTCAGCCCCAGCCCCGCTCTCGCCGGCGATCCCGGGTTCGGTCCGGGTGTCTGGTTTCCCCGATGAGGTGAAATGTCCGGGACCGCCGCTCCTCGAGCAACGCGGTCGCTTGCGGCAGGAGGAGTTGCAGATCCTGCACTCGCAGGCCGGGGGGCCGAAACACGACAACAGGGGGCGGGGTGTTCCGGTTCTGCTCGTTCGGCATCTTCCTGTCCGCCGTGATCAGCGCATCGAATCCCCGGGGCCGCCGCGAGCCGGAGCAGTTCGCCGTTCCCCTTGCCGTTCCAGCCCATCCGCTGGGTGCTGCGGAGATCCCAGGCCTCCGGAAACGAACGGGCCAAGGCATACGGGAGGTTCTCATCCAGCAGGATCTTCATCCGGATGCCGGCTGAGCGCCTGTCGCGCTAGGCGCAGCGTTGCCCGGGCCTGCTCGCGGGAGACGGTGGGGAAATTGTGAAGGAACTCGGCCAGGGCGCTGTCGGTGTCGAGGTAGTCGAACAGCGCGGTCACGGGAACCCGGGTTCCGCGGAACACGACCGCTCCGCTCAACACCTTGGGGTTCCGGCTGAGAGGGGCCGGATTGCTTTCGGCCGTTGCCATTTCCTTCGTTCTCCTTCGTGAACGAGAGTATAAGTCCCGCGCAAGTGTTCAGTCTGGGTCGGGCCGGGGCTTGGGAATCCGTGTAGCAGCGTTGCGTGCGCAACTGAGTTCTAGCAAACCGGCGTAAAGTTCTTCCCGCGACCTCGAAACATCCTTTTCGGGCCTGTCAGCGAGGGGGTTGAGAGCGGTTCCGTTGGACCCGCGGATCCTGCAGCTCCACGCCACAACTTTCCAGTACGCACGGCCTTCGTGACAGGCTCGATGGAACCGGCGGTGGACCGTGACATCCTCACCCCCGTGTGAAGATCTTGTGGCTATCCTGCCTTGGGGACACCTGTCCTCCCGTCTGCTGGCTGAAGTTTCCCGCTGCCTGCCCTTCGACTGGCAGTGCCGCTACTGCATCTGACCGGTCCTCATCGAAACCTTCTGCGCGAGCGAGCGCTTCCATGGCGCCGCCAACTGGATCCTGTCGGCCAGACGCTCACCCACAAGCCCTCGAACCCTCTCGCGGACTCAAATCCTGCAAACCTGCTTTGCATCCTGCACTTGCCGATCTGCCCGGAAGACCCCCGTACACAGGTTTCGCTGAAGAACCTAGCCAGACTGTTAGCGTGAACTGTCGTCGCGTTCCGTCGCTCGGTGCCCGTGCAATGCTGATGCCTCTACTAATACCCTTACTTAAGCGTTGCTATCCCTATTTCGCAGCCGTCGCCAGCGGGCAGCCGGGCCGCGTCCTCTGCAAGCCACATCGCCGGATTTCTTGAGATTGGCCAGGATCGTTCGAATCCAGTCGCGCCCGACGCCAGGACAGTCGCGTTGCAGGTCCATCAAGCGGAATTCGCCTTGGTACGCGCTGATGGCTGCGAGCACAAACTCGGCTTTGGTGCCCCGCGGAGCTTTGGCATTCCAGGCAAGATCTTCCAACTCGGCATAGGCCCGCCGGATAATCGCCAAGATGAAACTGAACCACGGCGTTAGGCGGTGCCGGTTTTGGTGCCAGCGACCAGTGCTTTGATGGAGACACTTGTAATAGTCTTCCCGGGATTCCTCAATGAGGCGTTCCAAGCTGACGTAGCCGCCGACATCGTAGCCGTGATGGTAGAGCGCGAGCAAAGTGAGCAGTCGGGAAACACGGCCGTTACCGTCCCGAAAGGGATGGATACACAGGAAATCATGCACAAGGGCCGCAACTGCGATGAGCGGACGTACCGCTTGGTCTTCAAAGGCTTGTCGGTAGCGTTCGCAAAGCTCTGCGATGGCCCCCGGTGCCTTCTTGGCTGTGACGCACCGGAACCGGATGGTTGGGACCTTGCCCGGCGTGAGCTGGACGATGTCGTTGTCGAAGCGTTTGAACTGGCCGGCATCGCCGCTGGCGGGCTGGCACAGCGCATGGAGGCTGCGAATGGTGTCTGGCGTGCAGACTAGACCGGCGTGGCCGGAATGGATTTCGCTCAACGCTCGACGATAGCCTTGGACTTCCTGCTCAGACCGGTCTTGAGGCCTCGAATTGCCCAGCACGAGCGGCTCAAGACGGTTTGGGCCAACAACGACCCCTTCGATCCGATTGGAAGACTCGGCGCTTCGAACGATTGCCAAATCGCGCAGCGTCTTCAGGAAGCGGGGAGTCTGTTGCGTGAGAAATTCCTGTCTGCCCTTGAACTCCGCGATGTCGTTAAGCAGCCAGACCGTGCTGGCGGGTACGCGATAGTCTCTTAGACGACCACTGCGGAATGACTGCATGCTTCGCCCTACATCATATGGAGCGGCTTCGAGGCCTTGCGCTCTCAGCACAGCGTTTCCCGAAAGATGCCACCGAGAAGGGGGTCCCGCTAAGGCGGAGAGCCGCCTTCAAGCCGCATTGCGAGAAAGGGTGCCCGTGCTCTGGAAATCCGACCGAGTGCGATGCTCCCTCGGGGATCTGTAGGCGGCCGCCCTCGCGACTCTCGATTTCGTGCCTCCGCGGCCAGCATGCTGATCGGAATGGCGTTTGGCACCGTGCTCGCACTGCCATGCGCGTTGGTCGCGGAGCAGTTCCCCGGCATGGCCGTGGCGATGGCGGATTCTACGGATGCGGCCCTCGGACCTGCTGCGGCCGGACCTAGAGGGTGACTCATTCGCAAGAAAGGTCCACAATGACAGGAGCTCCCTGCGCCCACTTGCAACCCGGAAGTTCCGGAATCTCTTTCCGATACTCCAAGTCCACGCACGCTTCGCGGAGCCGGTGGGCGACGTCGCACGAGCCAAGAATCCGGTGCAGCCTTGCCGAAACCGGATTGTGAATGTTGAACCCGTAGTTGTAGCCATCACGGCCTCTTGAGTGACGGAGACGGTACAGGTCACGAAATCCCAAGCCTAGGATGCGGTCCAATTCCTCTCTCTCTTCTTTCGTGAGGCCCAAGATTCCGGGCACAGGTCCGCCATCCGAGACAACGTTGAAGTCACCTGCCAGGACGCAGCGCTCGGGGCGCGTCGATCGCCTACCGAGATGTTTATGTAAGAGCTTCAGCCACTCGATCTTGCGTTTCAACGCTCCGTCGAACCCGAGTTTTTTGGGATTGCCGTACGGTGCGTAGACCGACGAGAACTCGAGATCTCCGGTTCTCACTGTCAGAAGGCGCGCGCCACGGTCCCGTTGGCCGGGCAGGCCGCGTTGCATGACTTCTGGCTTCGGACCGTTCATTCGACTCAACACGGCCACTCCCCAACCGTTGTTGGATTCACCGTCGCGGGAATAGAACACCGATTCATAGCCTGCTTGCCGGAGTGCATCTGCGGGAAACTTGTCCGTTGCCGCGAGCGGCTTCTGGAGAGCGACGACGTCGGGCTTTCGGCTTGCTAGCCAATGGCAGAGATATTTGAGGCGGGCCTTGATGCCACCCACACACCAAGTCGCGACCCGCATCTCTGCGATCATACTACGGAGACGGGCCCGAGAAGGCATGGTTGACGGCCGTCCGCAAGGCGGCGACGAAGTGGAGGCTGATTCACATCTCTGAAGCTCTGCAGCGTTCCGAGCGGCCACGCCGCCAAGGAAGGAACCGCTACTTGATGCCGCTAGGAAGGGGATTCTGCGAAGGCGGAGAGCTGCCTTCAGGCCGTACTGCGAGCAAGGGTGACTGTGGTCTGGATGTCCGACCGATTGCGGTGCTTTCTCGGGGATCTGTCTGCGGCCACACTCGCCGCTGCGCTCGCGACTCCCGATTCCCTGCCTCCCCGGCCAGCATGTTGACCGGAATGGCGCTTGGCACCGTGCTCGCAATGCCATGCAGGTCGGTCGCGGGGCAGTTTCCCGGGATGATTGAACCGATGACCGAGATCATGCTCGGCCGCATGATGGCCGACATGGCCGTGGCGATTGCGGACTCCACGGATGCGGCATTTGGGCCGTCGCGGCTGCCGGACCGGGCGCTGGGTGTGAGATCATGGCTTGCCGCTTTGGTGCCGCTGCCGACTGGCTGCTGCGAAACGCGAGAGCCCAATGATGCTTCCGGACCGCCGGAAATGGAACCGGTTCGCGCCGAACTACGATAGCCTGGCCGCCCGGGCGACAGAGCGCAGGTGGGCTCTCTTCAAGAAACGCCTTTTCGCCTCCATGGAGGGGCGAATCCTGTTCCTTGCGGCCGGCACCGGTCTCGATTTCCAGTTCTTTCCGCCGGGCAGGGACATTGTCGCGATCGATGTCAGCGAGCGGATGCTCGAAACCGCGGCTGCGCGAGCGCGCCAGTACAAGGGCTCGATCCGGCTCCAGCAGATGGACGCCCGGAAGTTGGCCTTCCAGGACGGGTCCTTCGACCAGGTCTACACCTCCTGCACGTTCTGCTCCGTATCGGAGCCTCTGAGGTGCCTGCGACAGCTGCGACGCGTCCTGCGCCCGGACGGAGAGCTCCGCATGTTCGAGCACACCGGCAGCCGCTGGTTTCCGTTCAGCGCGATGCTTACCGCATGCACCGCGCTGACCAGACTCTACGGGCCAGAGCTGAATCGCCCGACGGCCAGCACGGTTCAAGAGGCCGGATTCGAGATCACTCGCATCGAGGCGCACTACCTCGACATCGTGAAGAGCATAGAGGCCCGCAATCCGGAGCCGGACTGATCCGGCCTTCCGGGCCGTCTACTCGCGGTCCGTGATGATGTCCACCTGGCCGCGGAAGACGGCGCCTTCCTCGACGCGGATCTCGCGGGTCTGCAGCTTCCCAGTCATGTCGGCGGTTCCCGTCAGCTCGACACGCTCGATCCCCTGGACCTCTCCGTTGAGCTTGCCGGAGATCCGAACGCTGCTGGCACGGATGTTGGCTGTGACCTTCGCCCCATCAGCCACCGTCAGCTCGCGCTTTGGAATGTCGATGTTGCCTTCAAACTGCCCTGCGATCGCGAGGGACCCGCTAGCAGCGATGTCTCCCTTCATTCGCATGGACGGACCGATGTGCGAACTTTCCTCCTGGAGGTCCATTCGCGCAGCCGGAGGTTTATTCTCCATGCCTAGATCCTAGCAGAGCGGCGCGTGTCGCAGCAGGTCCCGCGATGGCCTGATCTCAGTCAGGTTCTGACCACCCGACTGCGCCGGGGGTCCCAGCCCAGCGACTTCTTGCGCCGGAACGATTCCACAGCCATCTGGCACGCCATGGAGACGTTGAAGCCGAGCTCCACATCGCACTTGAGGGCCTCGCCCTTGCGGATCGCGTTGTGCAGGTTGTTGTGGTGCAGGGCCATGTCCTCGCCGCCAGACTTCTTGTGCGCGCGCGGCCGGACCTCGTCCTTGAACAGGTTCTCCGGTTCGACAAGGAAGCCCTCCCTGGTGAACTCGATGCTGCCCTTGTTGCCTCGAATGACATGCCGGATACTCTTCTGGCTGGCCATGGACGAGACCAGAAGCACGTCGATGCCTTCCGGATACTCCAGCAGTGCATTGAACGTGTCGGGCACCTCCGCTCCGCCGTTGAAGAAGTAGTGGCCGCCTGTGGCGACCACCCGGGAGGGAGTGGTGAGGTCGCACGCCTTGACGATCCGCGCCAGCCGATGCACGAACAGGTCGGTTGCGATCCCGCCGGAATAGTCCCAGTACCGCCGCCACGAGAAGAAGCGATCCGGATCCCAAGGCCTCTTCTTTGCCTTCCCGAGGAAGGCCTTCCAGTCGAGGTTGACGCCGGGGCTTGCTTCCGGATCGGGCGGACGCAGCCAGAAGTCCTCCCTGTGGTTGCGCGAGTAGTCGATATGCGCCATCACGACCTTGCCGATCACTCCCTCGCGGATCATTGCCGCGGCCCTCTCGTACGAGTCGTCCGACATACCCTGGATTCCGCACTGCAGGACGATGCCGGCACGCTTGACCCTGCGGACGACTTCGACGCCCTCGCTGATCGAGTAGGTCAGGGGCTTCTCGACATAGACGTGCAGGCCGGCGTCGGCCGCATCGAGCGTGATCTGCGCGTGCCAGTGCTCGGGCACGGAGACCGTGACGTAGTCGAGGCCCGGGTGCTCGAGGAGTGCCCGATAGTCGGAGTAGGGCTTTCCGCCCGTGAATTCGGCTGCCGCCTCCCGCCGCGGGTCGTAGATGTCGCAGACGGCGTTGATCTCGACGTTGTCCGGGCCGGCCAGCCTCTTCAGGGCGCGCATGTGGCCCCGGGCATTCCCGCCCGCACCGATCACTCCGACATGCAGGCGCTCGTTGGCTCCTCCGACCCGCGCCGCGCTCTTTGCGGAGGCCGACGGCGCAGCCGCCCCGACGGCAGCCGCTCCGGCCATGAATACTCGGCGGCTCAGATCCCTCTGTTTCGGCATGACTGCACTCATGGTAAGCGATGTCCGGAATTTCCGGGGAACCCGCACAGGCCGCTGGTAGCCTTGGACCATGGCGGCGCGCATCCGGGCGGTGCGGGCGCTCCAGGTTCTGGATTCCAGAGGCAATCCCACCCTGGAGGCCCAGGTCACCTTGGCCGACGGAACGGCCGCGAGCGCGCAGGTCCCCTCGGGCGCGTCCACCGGCAGGCACGAGGCTCGGGAGCTGCGCGACGGCGAGGGCGGGGCCTACGGCGGCAAGGCCGTCTCGGCCGCGGCGGCGAATGTCTGCGGCCCGCTGGACGAGGCGCTGCGGGGGCTTCGTCTCGACGATCCCGCGCGTGCGGACGAGATCATGATCGGCCTGGACGGCACGCCGGACAAGTCCCGCCTCGGGGCGAACGCGATCCTCGCCGTTTCCTGCGCTCTGGCCCGGGCGGTCGCCAGATCGCGCGGGCTCCCCCTTTGGCTGTCTCTGGCCGGCGGCCGCCGCGCCAAGATGCCGCTGCCCATGGTCAACATCCTGTCGGGGGGCCTGCATGCGGGCCGGCAGATCGAGTTCCAGGACTTTCTGGCCGTGCCCCACGGGTTCCGCACGTTCGCGGAGGCGATCGAGGCCGCCGCGGCCGTCCGCAGCCGTATGGTCGGCATCCTGCGCGCCGACGGCCGTCTTCCCGACGGCGTCGCGGACGAGGGCGGTCTGGGGCCGCGGCTCGAGTCCAACGAGCAGGCGCTCGACTGCATGGTACGGGCGATCGAGGCGGCGGGATTCGAGCCGGGACGGCAGGTCTCGATCGCGATCGACGCCGCAGCCACCCACTTCCACCGCGCCGGCGAGTACCGCCTCGCCAGCGAGGGCCGAACCCTGGACGCCGCCGGCATGATCGCGCTGTACGGCCGCTGGCTGGATGCCTACCCCCTCGTGTCGATCGAGGACGCGCTCGCCGAGGACGACTGGGACGGCTGGCGGGCCGCTCGGCGGGCGCTCGGCGGGCGGTGCGAGCTGATCGGGGACGACCTGCTCGTGACCAATCCGTCGAGGCTGGAACGGGCGATCGCCACCCGCGCCGCCACCGCGGTGCTGGTCAAGATGAACCAGATCGGCACGTTGACGGAAACGCTGCGGGTCGTTGACCGCGCCGAGGAGAAGGGATTCAGGGCGGTCGTCTCGGCGCGCTCGGGCGAAACGGAGGACAGCTTTCTCGCCGACCTCGCCGTGGCCACCGGAGCCGGCCACATCAAGGTGGGCTCGGTGACGCGCTCGGAAAGGCTGGCAAAGTACAACCGGCTGCTGCGAATCGAGGCCGGCTGGGACGGCCGTTCGCCGGAGGGGCTTGCGCCCGTGAGGCCTCTCGGGCATCATGGATGCAGAGGAGATGAGCGCGTCAACGATGCTTGACGACCCTGGAAGTCGCAGCTACAGCGCGATGCCGTGCCGGAACGGCGACGCGTCTGTGCGTCGGTTCCGAGCCCGGCCGCTTGGCCATGGAGAGGTCTCGGACAGAACCGGTGCGGCTCGTATACCTGACCGAGCTGACAGGCATGCGCCTGATCGGTCCGAAGGGCACGCGCATCGGCCGCGTCAAGGAAGCGGCCGTCTCCCCTAGGGAGCATCCCCGCCGGGTCTCCCGGTTCCTGTTCGGTTCGGGCCGGACCAAGTTCGCCGTACGCTGGGACCAGGTCAGAGTGTTCGAGGAGGACGGAATCGTCCTCGCCGACGAGAGCTTCGTCCCCTACCACGGCGACGAGAACCACCTCCTGCTGACGAAGGACCTGCTGGACCAGCAGATCATCGACGTCAACGGGCGCAAGGTCGTCCGCGTCAACGACATCGCCCTGCGCGTGGCCCGGAACGGCAACGAGCAGCTCTGGGTTCACGAGGTCGGAGTGGGCCTGCAGGGGGCGTTCCGTCGGCTTGCCGAGGGCCTGATACCCAACCGGATCATCCGGGAGGTCCAGGAGCGGATGGCGCCCAACTCGATCCCCTGGGAGGCCTGCAACATCGTGGAGCCGGATCCTCAGCGGCGCCTGCGGCTGTCCATCTCGCACAAGCGCCTGGAGACGATCCATCCGGCGGACCTGGCAGACATCGTGGAGGAACTGGGCTCCGAGGACAGGGAGGCCCTGTTCGAGACGCTGGGCGAGGAGTTTGCGGCCGAGACGCTGGAAGAGGTCAAGGACACGGTCAAGACATCGATTCTGCACTCGCTGGAGCCTGAGCGCGCGGCGGACATTCTCGAGGAGATGGACCCGGCCGAGGCGGCCGACGCCCTTGCCCTGCTCGAGAAGGGAGCTCGCGAGGACATCGTGCGCGACATGGAGCCCGAGCCCGCCGACGAGGTGGCCGAACTCCTCGAGTACGAGGACGACACGGCCGCCGGCATGATGGCGACGCGGTACCTTGCCTTTCCGCTGGAATCGACGGTCGGCAGCGTGGTGGCCAGCCTGCAGGGCGAGGATTCGCAGGTGAAGCGCCTCACGCACTTCTTCCTCGTGGACGCCGACGGGCGGCTGGTCGCCAGCGTTTCCCTGGGCCGGCTTGCCATCGCGCCGCCGGACACTCCCGCGAGGTCGCTTGCCTACCGCACCACCGTCGAGGTCGGCATGGACGCCAAGGCCGAGGAGGTGGTCGAGGTCTTCGAGAAGTACAACCTCTACGCCCTGCCCGTGGTTGACGCCGGCCGGGTTCTGCAGGGGCAGATCACGGCGGACGACGTCATCTCGTTCCTCAGCCCCGAACTGGAGCGGGGGCTATAGGTGGCCCTGCTGAGGAACCTGCGCGTTCGGGCGCTGGCCTTCCTGGGCGTGCTCGGCCCGGGCTTCATCACCGCCATGGTCGACAACGACGCGGGCGGCATCTTCACGTATTCGGATGCCGGCGCGCGCTGGGGATACGTCCCCCTGTGGACCCTGCTTCCGATCACGCTGCTGCTGGTGGTCAGCCAGGAGATGTGCGCCCGGATGGGAGCGGTCACGGGCAAGGGCCTCTCCGACCTCATCCGGGAGGAGTACGGGCTGCGCATGACCGTGATCGTGATGGGGCTCCTGCTGGCCGTCAACTTCACCAACGTCGCCGCCAATTTCGCCGGGATCGCAGGCGCGATGGAGCTGCTGCCCGTCAGCCGCTACATCTCTGTTCCGCTGGGAGCGCTGCTGGTGTGGGTGCTGGTCGTCAAGGGCACCTACCAGAGCGTCGAGAAGGTGTTTCTGGCGGCCAGCGGGTTCTACATCGCGTACGTGGTGTCCGCGGTGCTGGTCGAGCCCGACTGGGAGCTGGCCATGCGCAGCACCGTCCAGCCCGCGCTGCTGGCCGACCGCGGCTACATTGCCGTGATGATCGGCATGGTGGGGACCTCGGTCGCTCCCTGGATGCAGTTCTACCTTCAGGCCGCGATAGTGGAGAAGGGCATCGACAGCAAGCAGTACCGCGACACACGCGTCGAGGTCGTCGTCGGGTGCGTCCTGATGGCGGTGGTCGCGTTCTTCATCATCGTGGCCTGCGCAGGTGCGATCTGGGAGCACGGCGCCCGGCCCATCCAGAGTCCGGGCGAGGCTGCGGAGGCCCTGTTGCCCCTCGGGCGCTACGCGTTCGCCCTATTCGCGGGCGGGCTGCTCTGCTCCTCGCTGTTCGCGTCGAGCATCCTCCCTCTGTCGACCGCCTACACGGTGTGCGAGGGCCTGGGTCTCGAGTCCGGGGTGGACAACGACTTCGACGAGGCGCCCACCTTCTACTGGATGTACACGCTCCTGATCGTGCTGGGTGCCGGCGTCGTCCTGATCCCGGACTTTCCGCTCGTCCGGATGATCCTGGCGTCGCAGGTGCTGAACGGCATCCTGCTTCCCATCGTGATGATCTTCATCGTGAGGCTCGCGAACCGGGAGGACCTGATGCGCGAATGGACGAACGGGCGGTTCTACAACTTCGTCGCCTGGTCTGCGGTCGCGGTCATGATCGGGCTCTCGATCCTGCTCGCGGCGTTCTCAATCTTCCCCGCCGCCCAGGTCGCGTCCATGCCGAGCGTGCCGTAGCGCTCGGCGCCTTCCGTTGACCCCGGCCGCGCGGGGCGGCTACCTTGGTAGGCGTCATGCGGTCGGGAGAATTCGGATTCGGCAAGACGATCGGTGCTCTCGTCGCTCCCGGCGGCGGGAGCCTCCGCACGATGACGCTCGTTCCCTCCTCCCCGCGGGAATGCGCCGAGCTTGACGCGCTGCGGGCGGCTTCGGTTGACGAGCTGTTCGACGGCGCGGATTTCCGCTCCCGCGAAGACGCCGAATGCGTGCGGTCGGGCCTGTTCCTGTACTTCGGCGCGCTCGATGAATCCCACAGGATCTCGCAGCGGATCCCCGGCTCGACGGGCAGCTACTGGCACGGCATCATGCACCGCCAGGAGGCGGACTGGAGCAACGCCAAGTACTGGTTTCGACGGACCGGACGGCATCCCGTGTACGGTGACTTGGAGAGGGAGACCGGCCACCGCTGGGATCCGTTCGAGTTCGTTGACCGATGCGAGGCCGCATCCAAAGGCCGCGGCGGAACGCGCCCGATCGCCGACCTGCAGATGCTCGAGTGGCGGCTGCTGATGCTCCATTGCTGTAGGAGTGCGCTCGGCCGCTAGCCGATGGCCGCCCTGCCACGCCTGTTCCTTGGAGTCGATGGCGGCGCCTCATCCACGAAGGCGGTGATCGGGGACGGGACCGGCCGGATTCTCTCGCGCGCAACCGGGGCGCCGTGCGACCGCGCGACGCCGGGGGAAGGCGAGGCAAGGCTGGAAGCGATGGCGAGGGAGCTGGTGGAGCGGGCTCTCGAGGCGGCGGGCCAAACGGCCGGATCCGGCTTTGAGGCGGCGTGCTTCGGCATGAGCGGCGGCGCCGCGGACAAGCGTGCGATTCTGGCTGCAGTTGTGCGGACAGACCGGATCGAGGTGATCAACGACGCGGAAGCAGCCCTTGAGGGAGCCACCTGCGGCGGCCCGGGAGTGGTCGTCATTGCGGGCACGGGCTCGATCGCACTGGCTAGGGACGTGGCTGGGAACACGGTCCGGAGCGGGGGCTGGGGCTACGTTTTCGGCGACGAGGGAGGCGCCTTCGACATCGTGCGCCGGGCCTTGCGCGAGGCGCTGGCGGCCGAGGAAGGCTGGGGAGCGCCCACGAGCCTGCGTCGGATGCTGCTCCGGGAGACCGGCGCCGGGTCCGCCAACGAGGCGCTCCACCGCTTCTACGATCCGGACTGGCCGCGCGACCGCATAGCCTCTCTGGCTCCCGGCGTGGACCGGGCCGCCAGGAAGGGCGACCCGGCCGCCGCCCGGGTCATGCGGGTTTCCGGAGAGGCTCTCGGCACGCTTGCGCTCCAGGCGGTGCAGGCGCTGCCGGCCGCCTCCGAGAACCCGGCCGTGCATCCCTGCGGCGGAGTGTTCGGCAGCGTCGCTGTGCGGAATGCGTTCGCAGCGCGTGTCCGTTCGGGCGGCTGCAGCCTTGCCGATCCCGTTCATGACGCGGCGACCGGGGCGTTGCTGCGGGCCTACAGGACGTGCGGCCTGGAGGTGACGGTGGGAGGGCCGGTTTGACAGAGACGCAGAAGATGCTGGCACGGGCCGACCGGCACTTGTCCGCGTCGTGTCCCCACATGAATGACCTGGTCCGCCGCGTGGGGCCGTGCGGTCTGCAGACGCAGCCCGACGGCTTCCAGATGCTGGTGAGGTCCATCACGGCGCAGCAGATTTCGGGTGCGGCGGCGCGCTCCATCGGGCGCCGGCTGCGGAACCGGCTCCCGTCGGCGGAGGTGACCCCGGAGGCCGTGCGCTCCCTGGGCGGGGCGGCGATGCGGAGCTGCGGCTACTCCGCCAGGAAGGCATCCTACATCCTCGGCCTGACGGACGCCGTTCTCGACGGCGGGCTCGATCTCGCCGCCATGCGCCATCTGCCCGACAAGGAAGTGATTGCCCGGCTGACGGTTGTGCGCGGGATCGGAGTCTGGACTGCGAAGATGTTTCTGATCTTCTCGCTCGGGCGTCCCGACGTGCTGCCGCACGAAGACCTCGGAGTTCGGCAGGCGCTCCGCAACTTCCATGGGCTCAGCGAGTTGCCGGGCCGTCCGGAATCGATCCGGCTGGCCCGTCCGTGGAGACCCTATGCCAGCGTGGCCAGCTGGTACTGCTGGCGCAGCCTCGATCCGCAGTTCGCTGCCGGCGACCAATGACGACCGTCGCCGTCGGGCTGCTGGAGCGTTCCGGCCGGCTGCTGATCTGCAGGCGCCGCCGGAACCAGGTGCATGGCGGCAAGTGGGAGTTTCCGGGCGGAAAGGTCGAGCCCGGCGAGACGCCGCGCGAGGCGCTGATCCGGGAGCTTGGTGAGGAGCTCGGCATCGACGTCGTAGCTGCCGAGGAGACGGTGCGCTACGACTACGCGTATCCGGGCGAGCGTTCGGTCCTGCTGGTGTTCTTCACGGTCGGCTCGTATCGCGGGCCCATCAGGACGTCGGGATTCGCGGAGGTCCGGTGGGAATCGCGCGCGGAGCTTCCGCGCTACGACTTTCTGGAGGGAGACGGGCGCATCGTTCGCGAGCTCGCCGAGGGACGGCACTAGCCGGCCGTCCGACCGTCAGGCGGCGGGATCCCATCTGGTAACCTCTCCGTTGACATGCGAAGACTCGCCACCTCAATCGCAGCTGCATGGATGCTGGCGCTGGGCTGCGCCCCCGGCCCTGGCGGAGGCAGCGGTTCGTCCGGGACGGCTATCACACACGGTCCGGTTCTGGGACGCCTCGGCCATGACCACATCGGCGTCTGGGCGCGCACTGCGCAGGCAGGGGAGTTCACGGTGTTCTACGGGGCCTCTGCCGACGCCCTCACCGAGCGTGCCACGGGGTCCACGGCCCTCGAGGACGACAACACGGGATGGGCTCTGATCGAGGGTCTGGAGCCGGGAACGAAGTATCACTACGAGATCGGCATCGGCGATGCGCCGGCCGGGGAGGAGGAGCGGTCCGGCTCATTCCACACGCTGCCGGACGGCGAGGCCCTCAGGTCCGAGGAGAATCCCGAAGGACGGTTCAATTTCCGGTTCGAGTTCGCCTGCGGAAACAACCAGAACGCGAGCGGCAGCCCGATCGGCCGCCAGCTGCTCACACACGGAACCATGATTCGCGAACTGACCCGCGGCGACGCCCACAGCAAGATCGACTTCGCGATCCTCAACGGCGACTGGCTCTACGAGAACGAAACCCGCGGCTACTCGGCCGAGGATTGGCGGGCGCAGACCGGCACCGCCGAGGCGGACACGCCCCGGGTCGTGTCGCTGATGCCGTCGATCGCGGGGGTCTGGGAGAACTACAAGAACTTCTACGACAACGGCCCGAACCTGCGCGCATGGCACCGCAACGTCCCGTCGTACTACACGTTCGACGACCACGAGCTGCTCAACGACATCTACGGGGCGGGCGAGCCGGGCCGACGGAACCGCAGGGCGGTCTTCCGCGATGTCGGCACCAGGGCCTGGTACGACTACCTCGGCTGGAGCAATCCGGTGCCCGAGACGGCGCCCGTCGCCTACGGCCGCGCGCAGCTAGAGGCGGGCAGCGACATCCTGACCGACCCCGAAGCCGACTTCACCGGCCTCAGCGACGAGTCGACGCTGCATGTCCACTGGGGGACTCCGAACTGGGGGATGATGCTCCTCGGCCCGAATCCGGACGGCACGGACGCAGACGACGAGGGCGGCGATCCGAACTCCCGCGTGTACGAAATCGTCGAGGTGCTGGACGCGAACCGCCTCCGCATCCGGCCGGCGGCCCTGGAGGACGGAAGTCCCGTCTACTCGGTCGGCCGGCGTTCGTACTTCAGCCAGCGCGTCTCGAATGCGGAGTTCCTCTATGTGGACACGCGCTCGTACCGCATGATGCACGACACGAAGGACCGGGAAAGGGTCGGCCGGACCATGCTGGGCGAGACGCAGAAGGCCTGGCTGAAGGAGACCATGCGGAATTCGGACGCGGACTTCTTCTTCATCGTCTCGTCCGTGAACTTCTCAATCTCCCATGTCGGGGGCACGGGCAGCGCCAACATTTCCGAGACGAACAAGGACGATGCCTGGACGGCGTTCCTCTGGGAGCGCGAGGACCTCGTCACCTTCTGGGACGCCCTGGGAAAGCCGGTGTTCGTGCTCACGGGAGACTTGCACAACAGCTTCGCCATCAAGCTGACCGACAGGGTCTGGGAGTTCGCTTCCGGCCCGCACAACTCGACCAACCATCCGCTCCGGTCCGAGGGCAACCGCCCGAAGTCCGGACCGTACGACTCGTTCGGGCGCGACACGGAGATTCGCTGGTCCAGCTTCATCGTCAACGAAACGCCCAACGAGTGGCGCAGGCGCCCGATCTACTGCGTCGTCCAGGTGAACAACGTCTTCAACAACCCCCTTGACAGCGGAGACCGGTGGATCGCCTACGAGAACCCGCAGGCGGTCTTCCAGTACTACGACGGGCTCACTGGGGACCTTCTGTACGCGGAATCCGTGGTCTCACCCTAGGCCGCTCCGCCCGGCGCCATTCTGGCAAGTCGCGGGTTCCGGGAGAGCCCGGACGCTGTGATACTCTGAGTTCGATTGGGCCGCCGAGCCCCGCCCGGGTCCCGGCCCCCCCGGTGCGAAGCCATGAAGAGTTCTCCCGACCGTCCCAGCGGGTTGATCCGCCTCCTCGCGTCCGCGACCTGCCTCGTGGCATGCCTGCTTGCCGTGCACCCGCTCGCTGCGAACAACGTGCCCCGTGAAGCGCCGGAACTCACGCTCAAGTCCGTGGACGGCAACACGGTCACGCTGGATTCCCTCAAGGGAAAGGTCGTGGCGGTCCTGTGGATCTCGACCGACTGTCCCCACTGCCAGACCACATGCGAGGAACTGGCGCCGATCTACGAGAAGTACGCGGGCCGGGGCCTCGAGATCATGGGGATGGCGGTGAACCCGAACGCCCCCGGAAACATCGGCCGCTTCAAGAGAGACCATGGCGTCAGGTTCCCGATCGGCGTCTCGAGCCGCTCCGACTGGATGCGGTTCGCGGACCTGTCGGTCATGGCGCGGGCCTACGTTCCGTTCATGATGCTGGTCGACCGCAAGGGCGTGATCCGCTACGAGCACAAGGGCATGGACGGGGAGTTCTGGTCCGACATGGGGACGAACTTCCTCCGGGAGATGAGCACTCTGCTCGCCGAATGATCCGGTGCCGATCCGCGCATCAGACCGGGTCGCAGCCCCGGCCGGGCGGGCGCCGGCTCCCGTGGCCGACGGCTGGCGGGTTCCTTACCGCCCCCTCGTCCGCCAGGGCGACATCCAGACCGTTCTGGCCCGCTACTGGCCGCAGTCCATCGACGAGGTCCGCTTTCCGACCGAGGCCAGGCTCTTCCGGACGGATCCCCACACCAGGGTCCTTGCGAAGGTGAACCGGCAGCCGGGAAACCGGCCGGAGCCTCAGCGTCCGACTGTCCTTACAGTGCACGGCCTGACCGCCTGCGACAGGGCGCCGTACATGCTCTCCGCCGCGCGGGCCGCGCTCGAGGCCGGCTTCGACGTGGTGCGCCTGAACGTGCGGAACTGCGGCGGCACCGAGCATCTGTGCCGCACCCTGTACCACTCGGGCCTGACCGGCGATCTGGCAAGCGTGGTCGAACAGCTGGCTCCTCGGCCCCTGTTCCTGATGGGCTTCTCGATGGGCGGGAACATGGCGCTCAAGCTCGCCGGGGAATGGGCTGCGTTCCCGCCACCGCACGTTCGAGCGGTCTGTGCGATCTCGCCTCCCGTCCGCCTGGACCTGTGCTCGAGAAATATCGGCCGGCCGCGCAACTTCGTCTACGAGCAGCGGTTCCTGCTGCAGCTGGGGGCGGCGCTGCGCAGGAAGCACGAGGCGATGCCGAATCTCTTTCCCGCGGCGAGGCCTAGGAAAGCGAAGTCAATCTGGGAGTTCGACGAGGTGTTCACGGCGCCGGCGTTCGGGTACCGCAGCGCCCTGGACTACTATCGCCAGTGCTCGGCTGCCCGCTTTCTCGACGCCATCCGCCTGCCGAGCCTGATCGTCCACGCTAAGGACGACCCCTTCATCCCGTTCGAAGCCTTCGATCCCGACTCCCTGGACGAGAATCCGTGTATCACCTTCCTCAGTCCTTCGCACGGCGGACATGTTGCGTTTCTCGCCAGAGGACCCCGGCGGTTCTGGGCGCAGGATGCGGCGGTCCGGTATTTCGGCGCAATCCTGCAGCAGGCGCACGACCAGCCGTCGCCGCCGACCGCAAACGGGCGCCGTCCCGTTCGGGTCGCGAGCGGGCTATGCTGAATGGTTGAAGGATCCTGCGAACGGCGACACCCGGCTCCATCCGGAGCGACCGCGCCTGCAAACCCGTCTCCAGCATCAGGTCGGGTGAACCGCTTGTCACGAATCACGTTTCAGGCTGTAGGCTCTCGGAACCGCAGTCACGGATCCCGGCACTTGTCCCGGAGAAGGCGCCTTTGGTGCGGCTGGGCGCTCGCCGCGGCGGCTGCCGCGGCGCTGGGCCTTGCGCCGGACCGCCTTGATGGTGCGGAGTTGCCGAGCGTCCGCGATGTACTCGGCGACTGCGCTCCCGGCGAGGGCCCCGACGACGCGCTCTGCGGCAAAATTCCGGTCTTCGAGGACCGCGACCGCCGTTCGGGCCGGAAGATCGACCTGAAGGTAGTCGTGTATCCGGCGCTGAGCCGAACTCCGCAACCGGACCCGCTGTTCGTGCTGGTCGGGGGCCCCGGGGCGGGGGCCGCAGACCTGAGCGAGGTCATGGTCGGAGCATTCCGGGAGATACGGACCGAGAGGGATCTTGTTTTCGTGGACCAGAGAGGCACGGGAGAGTCCAACGGACTGGAATGCGACTTCGATGCCTTTGATCTGGACTCCGTCCTTGGCGACGCGGCGGTCATCGACCGGCTGCGCGAGTGCATGGAGGGGTACGACGCCGACCTGCGCCTCTACACGACGCCCGTGGCGATGGACGACCTTGACGAGGTCCGTGTCGCCCTCGGCTACTCCAGCGTCAATCTCTGGGGCGGATCCTATGGGACCAGGGCCGCCCTGGTCTACCTCCGCAGGCATGGCGAGCACGTGCGAAGCGCGGTTCTTGACGGCGCCGTTCCACTGGCGCTGAAGCTGCCGCTGTCGTTTCCCGAGGATGCGCAGCGTGCGATCGACCTGACCATTGACGCGTGCGAAGGCAGCGCTGCCTGCCGGGAGAGCTTTCCGGAAGTGCGCAGCAAGCTCGAAGCCGTGCTCCGCCGTCTGGCGAGGCGTCCCGAGCCAGTTCGGCTGAAGCATCCGAGGACCGGCAGGGCCCTGGAATTCGAGCTGCGGCGCACCGTCTTCACCGGGGCCCTTCACGCTGCGCTCTACAGCTCCCAGGACGCCGCCCTGGTGCCCATGCTGGTCGAGCAGGCGTATGACGGGGATTTCGCAGGCGTCCTGGCGTTCGGAGACGCTGCTGACACCCAGTTGAGCCTCGGCATGTTCTTCTCGGTCGTCTGTGCCGAGGACGCACCGTGGTTCGAGAACGAAGAGCGCGGAGCGGCGCCGCCCGAGGGATTCCTCGACAGCTCCATCGCGGAGCGGTGGAAGGAAGTGTGCGCGTTCTGGCCGCGCGGGGCCGTTCCGGACAACTATCGCGAGCCGGTCCGCTCGGACGTGCCCGCGCTCGTGCTGTCGGGCGAGCTCGACCCAGTGACGCCTCCGCGCTGGGGCGATAGGGTGACCGAGGGACTGGCGAACGCACTCCATGTGGTTGTGCCAGGCGTTGCGCACGGAACATCCGGCAGCGGATGCGTGCCCTCGCTTATTGAGGATTTCATCGCCCAGGGATCTGCCGACGGGCTCAACGCCGAGTGTGTAGCGAACCTGCGGCGCGCCCCGTTCTTTGTGACGCCCGCCGGACCCCGGATGGAGGACGGCGAATGATTGAGGTTCGCGACCTCACCAAGCGCTTCGGCGCCGTGCTCGCGGTCGACGGAGTGTCGTTCCGAGCCGAGGATGGAGCGGTGACCGCACTGCTGGGCCACAACGGGGCGGGGAAGACGACCACTCTGCGCGCGGTGTACGGCCTGATCCGGCCCGACAGCGGCAGCGCCTCCGTAGACGGCATCGATGTCGCAGTCGAGCGACGCGGCGTGCAGGCACGTCTCGGCGTCCTCTCCGAGGCGCGGGGTCTCTATCCGCGGATGACGGCCCGCGAGCACCTGCGCTACTTCGCCCGCCTCCATGGACTTGACGGTTCGCGCGTCGAGGACCGCTGCGCGCGCCTGGTGGACGTGCTCGAAATGGCTGACATCGCTGATCGTCGTGCTCAGGGGTTCTCGCACGGCGAGAGAACGAAGGTGGTCCTAGCATGCGCCCTGGCACATGACCCGCGGAACGTCATCCTGGATGAGCCGACGGACGGACTGGATGTGATGAGCACGAGGGCGGTCCGGCGCCTCATTCGCCGGCTGCGCGACGAGGGCCGCTGCGTGGTCTTCTCGAGCCACATCATGCAGGAGGTTGCGGCAGTTTCCGATTCGATCGTGATTCTCTCGGCCGGCCGCGTCGTGGCCGCGGGAACCGTCGACATGCTGCGGGAGTCAACCGGCAAGGAGAGCCTCGAGGACGTGTTCGTCGCGATCACGGAGAGCCAGGCGGAGCAGGCATGACTTCCCTGACTGCATCGCTGGGGATCGTCTTCCGCAAGGAGTTGGTGGACGGCATCCGGGACCGGCGATCGCTCATCTCGGCGCTGGTGCCCGTAGCGTTCATTCCGCTGATGATGTTCTTTGCCTTCAAGACGGTTTCCGACCGAGTTGAGCCGATTCGGGAGGTCACCGTGCCGGTTGTGGGCGCCGAGCGCGCGAGGGCGCTCGTCGACTGGCTCGGCCAGCAGGCGGGAGTCTCGATCGTGCCCGGGCCCGAGGAACCGCAGAAGGCGGTTCGGGACGGCGAGATCGCCTTTGCTCTCGTGATCGAAGAGGACTTCGCCGCGGAGTTCAAGCGCTCCAGGACGGCAAGCGTCAGGGTTGTGGTCGACAGCCAGGATTCCCGGGCCGACCGCGCCGCCGGGAGGGTCCGCGATCTGGTCCGGCTGTACGGTCAGGTGATCGCTTCCCGGAGGCTGATCGTCCGGGGCGTGAGTCCGGAGGTCGCACGCCCCGTGCGCGTCGAAACCGTGGACATGGCGACCAGGCGCGAACGGGCTGCGAGTCTTCTCATCATGATCCCGTTCGCGCTGCTCATGACGGTCTTCATCGGAGGACTCCAGATCGCGATCGACTCGACGGCGGGCGAACGCGAGAGGCAGACGCTCGAGCCGCTCCTCGCCAGGCCCGTGGAGCGCATCGCCCTGGTTGGCGGGAAGTGGCTCACGTCCATCACCTTCTCCTGGGCAAGCGTGGGGCTGACCGCTGCCTTGCTCGTGCTCGGTCTGGAGTACTCCCCCCTGGCGCAGCTGGGCGTCAGGGCCGACCTCGGAGTCCGCGACATGGCCACGCTCCTGGCGGCGGTGCTTCCTCTGGCGCCGCTGGTTTCGGCAGTGCAGATGGCGGTCGCGACGCTCGCCCGCTCCTACAAGGAGGCGCAGTCGTACGTCTCACTGCTCATGCTGCTCCCGGCTCTGCCCATGGTCCTGATGGCCGATCCGTCCTCCACGCAGGCGGCATGGCAGCTCGGAGTGCCCGTGGTGGGCCAGTTCATGCTGGTTTCCGATGTCCTGGAGGGCTCAGGCCTGTCGCTGCTCGAACTTGGGATCCCTGCCATCGCATCACTGGTCGGTGCTGCGGGCGCGCTCGCGCTCACGGCCCGGTTGTTTCGCAGCGAACGAGTCGTGTTCGGCAGGTAGGCTCGACTCGGTCTAGGGGAGGGCCAATGTGCCATCGGCCCGACAGCCAGCCAGCTCATCCTTCGGCCGGGAGTGCCCGTCAGTCGGATTCCGGCAGCTTCCACTGCGAGAGAGCTGGATCGGCCGACTTGCACGCCTCCAGGGAAAGATCACGCCTGAGGTGGCTGGGGCCGCCGGTGGGCGTCCCCTTGCCGCCGGCGACGCGCATGCAGAGGTCGCTGCCATCGAGCCTGATCTGGCCGTTCGATTCGAACGAGAATCGCTGCAGCGGAGACGATGTGCAGTCCTTGAGGAAGACCAGGGCGCCTGGCTTGTCCGATGCGGCGGTCACGCACAGGTCGTAGGCCTTCATGTAGAGCTGGCCGGGGGCGGGATTGCCGCGGGTGAACAGCTCGTCCTCGGCTCCGGGCTTGCAGGTGTGCGCCATGAGGGGGGCGTCGAGATTCAGACGCCTTCCCCATCCGGGCACGTCCAGGCAATAGCCCTCAGGCTCGTCAAGCGAGTCGATCAGCGCGATCAGACCCTCCGCGGCGCACACGGGCAGCGCCAGCGTGAGAAGCAGGACAAACAGCCGTCTAGTCACAGCAACATTCTATGGCACGGCGGCCGGGTTCCGAGGGGTGCCGGCCTGAGGCTGGCCTAGAACTCCAGCCTCAGGCCGAGCTGCGCCTGTCGTCCGGTGCCGATCGTGCTGCGGACCCGGCCGAACCCGGAGTTGCCGCGCCGGCGCTCCGGGATGTTGAAGTTCGCACGGTTCGGAAGGTTGAAGAAGTCCGCCCGGAACTCGAGCCGCGTCCGCTCGGTGATCTGGATCCGCTTCTGGATCGACACGTCAACAACGGCGAATCCCGGGCCGCAGCATAGATTCCGCGGAGAGTTCCCGAAGATGCCGACTCCCGGAGCCTCGAACTGGGAAATGTCGAACCACCGCGCCAGCTGCTCCGCCTTGGATCGCCCGCCGGAAAGAATGTGGTTGCCGAGCCGGTTCGGCCTCTGGCCGTGGCTGAACGCGTTGCTGCGGTTCGTCTGTTCTCTGTCCCCGCTGCCGCGCCTCGCTCCCAATCCTATTCCCGTGCCCGCCACATTCCACATTCCAAATCCAACAACACCTGAAACCCCCTATCCACGCTCTCCCCGCCAAGCCGTACCCTCCATAGATCCGGCACCTCATGTTCTTCAAACCTCACCACGCCATCCTGGCTGAAGAATCCCTTCACTTCGCAGCGCCAGTCCTCCCCCAGCCGATTGCTGACATCCACGCTCACTCCCAACTCGCGTCTTGATGCCATCACTCCGTCGATCCACTCGCGATGCCATCCCACCGACTCAAACACTCCATCATCCGGTGGCAACTCCACCTCCGGAATCGCCACGTAGCGCACAATCTGCGAAAACACCCCTCCCAACGCCCATTGCACGCCATCTCGCACCAACAAGAACCCCCCGTCCAGCTTCCCGCCTTCCCGCGAAAACGCTCCCCCCAGCTGAATGCACACTTTTCCTTCTCTATCGCTGAACCTCACAGCTCCGGTGCAATCCTTCGTCTCCCATTCCCCTTTCGACAACGCATCGACCGCTCCACCAATTCCCACCACAGCGCTCCCCGCATTCGCCAATTCACTCGCTCTCTCCGCACTCACCATCCCCACCACCATTGTGTCGTTCACCTCAAATCCATCCCCAAAGTCCCCATAACCACTCGCCACCAACGCCGGGATGTACAACAGAGCCAAATCGTTCCGCAATGGAAAGCTTCTCCATTCCCTGTATCCCGGATGCAACGCCACACCCTCCGGAACATACCGATCCCGATCGAATCCCCCCTCGTCAAAGAATCCTTGCCCCTCTGTCAAATACTCCCGAAACGAGTGCGCCGAACTCAGGATCCACTCCCGGTGCACAATCGCTCCCAACGTCGACTCCCCTACCTGCACAACGAAGGGAAACTCCTCTCCCAACGCTTCCATTCCAGCGTAAGCCCCACTCCTTGCCGCTAGCCGCTCCTCCGCTTGGAGCGTACCCGCCAAGAAACCACACATCATCAATCGGCCGTACCGCATGCGATCCAGTCTAGACCACCCATTCGTTTCTTGTGGGAGCGTATCGACACCTATGACCAGCGGGTTCTACCCTCGGCCCTATCTTCTGGCGCTGCATTTTGCAGATTCTCGAACTGACGGGTCCCCTGTCCACGGTAATCCTGCGGACCCCTCCGGGTGATGCTGGCGCACCCCGTGCCTCATAAGGCCGGACGTTGTCCAGGCTCGTCCCCGGTCTCCTTGCACAGGTGCAGGGTCCGCCCGTTCCGGCGGCGGAACACCGCTGTCACCTGCCGCTGCCCCGACCAGGACCATCTCATGTCGGATCCCATCGGACAAGGCGGCTGAATTGGATCTGTTGTGCGGGAGAACCGACCGACGCAGATCACGGCACGTTGAACAGGCGCTGTTCTCCTATCTCGACCTCCAGGCATGACAGGTCGGCCAGATCGAACAGTCCGTTACAGAGATGGATGCGGGCTTGGGCATTTTGCACTCGGAGATCAAAGAGGAACTCGCGAAGTGGGGACGTCAAAGCACAGCAGACCCGACCGGATGACCTTGCTTTGGTCCCCGCGAGCGCGATCGCACCTTCGGCAGGCGGAGGCCTTCATCGCCACAAAGAGTCCGCGGACAGCCGAGAAGACAGCGGGGCTGGATTTGGATGCAGCCGAGCGACTGAGTCAGTATCCTGCCAGCGGAAGGTCGGGCGGGCTGCCGAATACCAGGGAGCTCGCCGTTCCCGGAACCGTATTCTTTGGGACTTACTGACCTGAGTGCCCAACCTCAATATATGGTGTGATCGGAAGTCCA
>JAPPMB010000117.1:0-54464 GCA_028819255.1 Bryobacterales bacterium
GACCATGGTGAACAGGCGGTTCGGCAGGATCACGAGCGCAGGGAGCCCGAGAATCGTCCAGCTCGCGTTGAAGTACGTGTTCTGATCACCTCCGGACAGTCAGTACACGCAACCAATTGGCCTTGGGCCGAGCCGGATTTTCGGTTCGGTCCAACGCCAGCGGAAGCAGGTCGGTACCAAGATTACCTCCCACCGCTGATTCGTAATTGGTTGGATGGGGGATATGGTGGAGAATCTGACGTTGGGACACGGAAACTGAGCGGTCATCCGGTTTCTCAGACTGAAGTTCTGAGGGGCTTCTTAGCGCAACCGTTTGTTCTTCAGGCAGATGCGGTTTGACAAGATTCGCATCTACTGGCTACAAACGGTGGTGTCATGCGTCAGGAGCGGATGCCTTTCAGCAACTCCAGGGCGCGAGCCTGCTCCGCGCTCAGCAGCGTACCGAGTTCAAACTCGGTCTTCCGCGTGTCCGGCTGGTCGTTCGTGGGGCAGACGTTTCGCGTGACGGTCGCCAGATCCTGCAGCAGCGGCCGGAGAATGCGCAGGGGCGGCCCGCCGTGTGGCTTTCTGGCGCTTCGCGCTGGGCGACGGCTCCGCCGCCGCCACGGGATCCCGTCTACGCGTCCGCGCGGCGAGCTCGTTGTCGTCGAACCGCTACGAGCGCGGCCAGCGTGAGCGGCAGCGGCACCGCACGTTGGCGATTCTGGTCAAAACGAACGCTCAATCCGGTCCAATATGAACACCGGGCGGATGCCTGTCGGAGCGAAGCGACGCCTTCGCTTCAGGATGGACCTTTGTGAGCACCTCCGTCAAGTGGATCCCTGACCTGGCCAGGGAGGTGTTTCAGCATCATCTTCCCTTTTTCTCCTCTCCGCAGAGTGCCTTCGGAGCTGCCCTGCTCGTGCCAAATCTGGCCGGGCACTGCCATCTGGACGCCGCTGGGGGCGACCGGAGGGCCCGCTCGGCGCTCTATCGGTAGCGAGGTCTCGCTTCCTTGCTTGCACGCACCGAGTGCGGTGGCCTGTTGCACGTTCACGGGTCACGCAACACCTCCCGGCCCGTCGCCTCCGGGTCCGTTTTCGCGGTCTTCCGGGGAGCCTGCCACGGGGGTGCCGGACCTTCCGCTGCAGACCGCCCGCCCGCCCCGCGGAGCCCTGCGCGGCGCTTCCTGCGGATGAGTGTTCCAGTACTCCTCGCAGAGTGCCAGGTTCCTCTCCAGATGTTCCCAGTAGCCTTCCGGCAGGGGGTTGTCGCGGATCTCCTGCAGGCTCTTCTCGAAGTACCGCAGGCTGGCGATGGGTTCCCGGGACCTCCAAGCGCGCATCGACAGTGATTTGCGCGTGCTGGCCAGCAGGATGGCCCGCCTCACGGACTCCAGCGGCACGCCCTGGCGTCGCTAGCTCCGCGCCAGCCGCACCTCCCGAGATCCAACAGTTCGGTCTCGACCTGAGGATCGAGTTCGTCGGTTAGTTTGATAGGCAGTTGAGCAGTTTTGCTCAACTGCCTATCACTGACGCCGTGACCGGCCTGCTGTCCTACCGACATCCCCTTGTGCCGCGCCTGATCGACCTCCTCACCGAGGTGAGGCCCATGCGTCTTGTCGCCGTCACTGGTCCCCGGCAGACGGGGAAGACGACCATGGTCCTCCAAGCCCGCGAGGAGCTCGAGCGGAGTGGTCTTCGGTGCTGGTACGTGGCTGTCGACGATCCCACGCCGGGCAACCCGCCCTTCGATATTGCGCCCCCGGATGCAGTGCCCCTCCCCGGCCGCGCCCCCGGGCCGGAGTGGCTCGTCTCGACCTGGAACCGGGCTCGCGCGGCGGCGAACCGTTCCCCCCGGGGTCTGGTATTGGCGCTTGACGAGATCCAGCGCATTCGGAACTGGTCCGGCATCGTCAAGGGCCTTTGGGACGGCGACCGACGGACAGGCTGCCTGTTGCGCGTGGTGATCCTGGGGTCCGCCCCTTGGGCGATGTTGACCGGAATCCACGAGAGTCTGGCCGGCCGGTTCGATTCCTTTCCCGTGATGCACTGGTCGCTCGAGGAGATGCAGCGCGCATTCGGCGTGACGCTTGATGAATACATCTTCTTCGGGGGGTATCCGGGAGCCGCCATCCACATTCGCGATCTGCCGTGGTGGCGGGGACATGTCAGGTACACCATCATGGACCCGGTCATCGAGCGCGACATCCTTTCCCTGACACGAGTCGATAAACCGTCTCTGATGCGCGCGCTGATGGATCTGGCGCCCGACTACTCGGGCCAGATCGTCTCGTATCGGAAGTTGCAGGGCCAGCTGGACGATGCGGGCAACACCACGACTCTGGCCCGCTACCTGGACCTTCTCGCAGACGCGGGCCTGATTGCCGGACTGCAGAAGTACAGCGCCAAGCCGTACCTGTCGAAGCGGTCGACCCCGAAGCTGAACGTACTCAACACGGCCGTCATGACCGCCGGATATCCCTATCCCTTCGAGCGTGTCAGGGACGACGGCGCGTTTTGGGGGCGGCTGTGCGAGAGCGCGGTGGGAGCCCATCTGCACAACACCCTCCCGCCGGACAGGATTGTCCAGCTTCGTTACTGGCGGGACGGAGCCCGGGAGGTTGACTTCGTGCTCGCATCGGGCCGTCAGGTCCTCGCGATCGAGGTGAAGAGCGGCCGCAGGCGCCGCCCCATTGCCGGACTGCAGGCATTTGAGGGCCGCTTTCCGGGTGCGAAGCGACTCGTTGTGGGGACGGGAGGAGTACCGTTCAACGAGTTCTTGTCCGAACCCGCCGACTTCTGGCTGGAAGAGGCCCATCGTGCTCGTTGAGCGGACGGTCTCGCGATGGCGGGAGGGAAGGTGGGTGTCGAAGGGCGACAAGCTGTCGGACTTTCGGTCGGCAGGCGCCTACGTACTCCTGGGCGAGCCGGGGTCTGGAAAGTCCAAGGCGTTCGAGCAGGAAACAGGGATCGACAGGAACGGAGTGGGGGTCACCGCCCGGCGGTTCATCCGCCGGAGCATCGACGCTCACCCGGAATGGAGACGGAAGACCCTCTACGTAGACGGCCTAGATGAGGTTCGCGCCCAGGGTGGCGATCCGCGCGAGCCCCTGGATGAGCTCCTGTGCCGGCTCAAAAGGCTGGGCGAGCAATCCTTCAGGCTTTCCTGTCGCGACGAGTTCTGGTTGGGACCAAATGACATCCGCGAACTGTCCTCGGCTGTCGACGGCGACAACCCTTGCGTCCTGCGGCTTGATCCCCTCACCGGGCAGGATGCCCTCTGCATTCTGGATGGCTTGGGCGCACGGGACCCCGAGGGCTTTCTGCGGAGAGTCGTCGGCAGTGGACTGGAGGCCTTCCTCCAGAACCCACTCCTGCTCCGAATCCTCGCCAAGGCCCAGAGCCCCGGCGCATGGCCGGATGGCCAACTCGCCACATTCGAGCGCGCCTGTGAGGAACTGGCACGCGAAACGAACCAGGAGCACCTGGATGCCCGGGATGGCCGCCCGTTCGCGAACGATGAAGTGGTTCTCGCCGCAGGTCGACTGTGCGCAATCCTGCTGCTTACCGGCAGGTCGGGCTGGTCTCGGCGTGGCCCGGGTGACGACAACTGTCCTGCCGTCAGCGAAGCGGGTGAGGATCAGCCTCTGCTCAAATTCGCCCTGGACACCAGGCTGTTCGTGGGAACTGCTGAGACCGGGAGGCACCCACGCCACCGCCGCATCGCCGAGTTCCTCGCTGCGAAGTACTTGGACCACGCGATTCGGGGACGTCAACTGTCCGCAACGAGAGTCCTCGCCTTGATCGGGGGGGCCGACGGGACCGTGATGCCCGACCTGCGCGGCACCGCAGTGTGGCTGGCCGCATGGAATCCCGACAGCCGACGCCCCCTCATCGAGTCCGATCCGGTAGGCGTCGCCTTCCACGGAGACGCCGGGCGCTTCAACCGCGACGACACCGGACGTCTGCTAAGCGGTCTTGAGAGGCACCTGCAGCATCAGTTGAGGTGGGCATCACCGGCCTCTCTCGCCGCCCTAATGGCTGGTCCCGCTTGCGACATGTTGTGGGACATGCTCGGGTCTCCCGATCGATCCGATGCCCGGCAGCGTCTGGTTGAACGGCTCCTTCGGGGGTTGGCGGCGACACCGGTTAGCGGCTCGCGGTGGCGAGGTGCCGGTTCGTCGAGCATGGCACTCAAAGCGAGCGAGGTCCTACTCGCAGCCGTCCGAGAAGACCGTTGGCACTTAAGCGTCAGGCAGCGGGCACTGGTCGCGCTCATCCACCTGCTGGGCGAGGAAGCGGACGGCCCCTCGATTCTGACCGTTCTGCTACGCGAAATCGTCGAGGGCCGGTTGCCGGAGGACGGCGGCGGCGAGTTGCGAGGGGAGCTGCTGACCTGGCTGTATCCGCGGCACATCGCCGCCGACCAGGTGTGGGACTACGCGGTGCGGATTCGGCACGTCGACGAACGCACCCGGAACGACCCGCCAGTGAGCACCATCGCGGGGAACAAGGCGAAGACGTTCTGGACAAAGCAGCTTGTGAACGAGTCGGCGCCCGAAGACGTGCGAACGCACCTTCACACCTTGGTTGCGAGGGCTGAACAGGTGATCCCCCTTCTCGCGCAAACCGATGCCGAGTCGGTCGTGCTGCGCCTGCTGGCTCGGGGCATTGAGCTTTTCGGCGAGGAAATGGAGGTCACAGAGCTGTATGAGTGGTTCGGGCTCGTGGAAGCCCACCACGAGCGGACGGAACTGATCCCGGTGTATTGCAGGAACCTCAGGCTGAGATCCCGCAATGCGACGGAACAGAGCAGGATCTATAGCTGGCTTCGTGATCATCACGATATCCAACTCGCACTGGTGCTGGAGGGACTGAAACGTCATGCGTCACTGCCGCGGGTCCGCATACTCGATCGCCTGATCGGCGTTAAGTTCCTGGGCGATGATCGGCGTTCCAGTTTTCGCAGGTGGTGCATGGACACGGCTGTTGACCTGGCATTGACGGATCCGGGTCCTGCAATCGAACTGGCGTTCTGGGCGGTCACGGAGCGGCCAAAAGAGTGGGGACGTCCAATGGATATCGACGAAGTTGTCATAGCAGTGCGGGGCACTCCGTTGTTGCAGGAGTGGCATGAGAAGCTCGTTGCCGGGGAGGCGAAACTCGCAGCGGAAGAGGCGCGCCTGCGCGAGTCCCCCCGATACCGGGAAATCCGGAAACAGCAAAAGGCGTATCTGGCGTCCATCCGGAAGGAGTTGGACGCCATCGAAGCGGGCCAAGTGCCATCGGCACTACTTCACGAACTGGGTAGCGTCTATTGCTACGGCATCGGACAGGGTGGTCCCAATCAGCCTCGCGAGGAGCTGAAACGCCATCTTGCCTCGGTCTGCGCCTCCGTACAGGATCTCCCCGCGGCCGTGATCCGCGGATTCCGCAGCCTCGTGGACCGAACGGACCTTCCGGATTTGAACCAGATCGTTCGGCTTCACGCGCGGGGACGAATGTCACACTTCGCCCTCCCATTACTAGCCGGCCTGGCCGAAGACGAGCTTGCCGGTGAGGTGCCGCTACAGAGTCTCGACGAACAAGCTCTACGCCGGGCCTTGGGCTTCTATCTGCTCTCTAGGCTGCCCACTAGGTGGCATCCGATTCCTAAGCTCTTCAGCTACTCGGAGGATGCTCGGCCCCGCTGGTTCCTCCAGGCTCTCCAGACTCACCCACAGACCGTGGCTGATGCTTTCATCGCCGTCCATCGTGCTCGCGTCCGCGCGAAGGAGTTTCCCGATCGGCATCTGTATGACATGGCGACGAATGCGGAATACGAGCGGATGGCGCCGCTCGCAGTGCCGAGGATGTTCAGTCCGTTCCCGAGTATTTGCACGGAGCCCCAGATAGAGGCGCTTAGAGAGGTCCTGCGGGCTGCGCTCATGTACATGCCCTGGGAAGAGCTGGCCCGGCTGGTCCTGGGCAGGTTTCGTCGCAAGGGGATGGATGTGGCCCAGCAGGCGCACTGGCTGGGCGCAGGTCTTTTTGTGGAGCCCGGAGAGTGTTTTCCGAGACTCTTCGACTTCGTGTCCAAAGGCAAGAAGACAAGACGGATACATCATCTGGTCGATTTCTTGTCTCGGCTCGGAAAGCCCTTGTCCGGCTAGGACTGGCCGACCACTCATCTGCGTCCGCTTGTTGAGGCGGTGGGGCGAGGGCTGCGTTCGCCATGGGACGGCCGGCATGACCGGTCCGCCCGGTTCATGACCGCCGAAGACTCTGGTTCCCATCCGGAAGTGCATCGTCTCATGGACATCTGGGTAAAGACCTTGGCAGCCCGGGTGGACGAGGAGGCGATCGCCGCCCTTGCCCACCTTGCGGACGACCCGACTCTGGACCATTGGCGCGGGATGCTCCTTAGGGCTCGTGACGAGCAGGCTCAAGAGTTCCGGATTTCGGTGTGGGAGGCGCCCAAATTGCGTCAGATCAGGGGCGCACTCCTTGGCGGCCCGCCGGCTAGCGTGGCCGATCTCCACGCCTTGGTCTCCGGCAAGCTGGCGAACCTAGCCGAGAGAATCCGCAACGGAAACACGGACGACTGGCAGCAGTATTGGCACTCAGACCCAGATGATCGCCAAGGCAGGATGGTAATCAAGCCCAAGTCCGAGGATCCCTGCAGAGACGCTCTGCTCTCGGATCTCCAATTCCTGCTAGAGCCGCACAAGATCAACGCCCAGCCGGAAGGACACCATGCGGAAGACAATCGGTCAGACATCATTGCGGTCCACGGCGTCCACGCCGTTGTCGTGGAAGTCAAGAGGACGCACAGCAGGGAGCTCTGGAGCGCGATCGAAAAGCAGCTGATCGCCAAGTACTTGCGTGACCCGAGGACTGGTGGCTACGGAATCTACTTGGTCCTTTGGTTCGGCCCCGACCATTTGAGGAGAGCACCCCCTTCCGGCACACGGCCGGAGTCACCGGATGAGCTTCGCGACAGGTTGATCAGGCTCCTGCCACGAGAACACCGTCGCTCCGTCACGGTTCTCGTCATCGATGTCAGCGCGCCGGAGGGGCGTTGCGCTGGGGACGCCATCTCGTGATACCCGGAGACGCCAATCGCTCCGAGTAACCATGTGCTTTGAGAAGTCACGGAGAGCAGCCTATGGAAACCAGCCAATACTCTCGTCCGTTGCGGCTTGGATGGGCCGAGGAAGGCTCAGCCGCCATCGAGACACCTACGTATTGAAGGGGTGGGAGCCAGCTAGGGTTCCGCCGCGGCGGAACCGATCCAGACGGCTGCCCCGGAGAACGGAGCGGCGGCATAGCTCAGCTGGCGAACCGTTCCCTCCTAGCCGTGGCTCATGGCCGGGAAGGTCCAATAGGCACCTTCCACTCAAGAGCACCATCCCTGGTGACCTCCGCTGCCGCAACCGGAGTGGAGCGGCGCGCAGAGGCATGGAAATCAGTACGCCGAGCCGCTGCGATCATCGATACGACGCGTTCCTAGTCATCAGTCTCGTAGAGGAACCGCCAAGACCCGATTCGGTACCTCCACGTCTACGGCGCATGGCCCTTCAGCTTGCCAATCTGCGGCCCGAAGCGAAACCGCTCACACAGGTGCCGTCGGACGGATCGCCGCAGCCTGCCGACGATCTCTTTGTGACTTGCCTGCGTGATCGACTGTAGATCCTTGGGGAATTGGTCGGTGTCGAAGATCCGGTACTCATGCAACGAAGTAGCCCCTCCGCTCATTAGCCTGGTGCGAACCAGCCTTCAGCCTACGGACCAGCGCGTCGTTGCCCAAGATCTCGGCCATTTCCCCGTCATCGACGAACTGTGCCTCCCTGATCCGTGCCAGAGCAGCGGTCACAATGAAGTTCGCCAGCGGTCTAAGCTCGGCCGCCGCGGCCTTCCGCCACTCGTCGTATGCACCCTTTTTCAACCGCAAGGTCACGGTCTTGTCCATGCTCAAGCTCCCACTGGCGAGTTCTGTGCCGCTGGACAACGGCAACGGCATCAAGTCCGCCACCACCAGCATTTCGCTCTCAGTGCGCCCTTGCGCCGGACCCCGGCGGCGTCCGGTCCCGACAGATCCGGTGTATAATAGTCTTCAGGCAATCGTGTTCGACCTGCTTTTGGTACTGTTTGCTGGACGATGGTTTTGTCTTGGAACTCTTGGAATCCGCCGCTGCGAAGCCTAGGCCTGTCTCCCAAGGCTCATCGGCAACATTTGGATTTGTAGTGGGCCTCCTAGGTTTGCCGATGTCGTTCGAGGTTACAGCCAGATGAATTGATTCTTGCACCTTTCCAAGCGGAGATTGGCGTAATCGTTGTCAGATAACCTCATGACAAGATCCCCATGAAGTAGGGCCTTCAGGGAGAGGAGATTGGAGAAGAAGCCAAATCGAGTATGAAACGAGAAGAATGGCGTGACGATAGTCCAGTTGGTCTATGACGATTCGGTGTGGAATTCAAAATCGTCGGACAAGACGCACTTATGGCGCAGAAGAAGAGAAATCCGCCTACATTTTTGGGCAAGCACTCAGGAGAGATTGCACCTGATGCAATTTACTACAACTTTCTTCATGGCGTTGAACTCGGACTCAAGTCATACTTGAGACACATCGACTCTGTGCCAATTAAGGATCTTCGGAGTCGATCGTACGGACACAATCTTTGCCGTTTGCTTGATGAGTCGATCCAGCACGGTCTCTGTGCCAAGTGCCCCAAACTAACAAGAGTTCACTTGGAGACACTTCGTTGTTCAAGCGAATTCTATATGCAAAAGGAATTTGAATATATCCGGATAGGATTTGCACAATCTCCGACCATTAATGCGGTCAAATAGGCCGCAGAAATGCTCATCTTCGGCCTGAATAAATTGCCAATTCAACCTGCTAAGCAGCCGACTTGATAGCTAGATAGCAGGGACTAAGGAGCCGAGTAACTCAATGTCGAGATATCATGCCGCCATATCGAGTTCTCAGACACAGCTTCACTACTCATATCTTGGTGTTGCTTCTGCTTCTGATACGTAAACTTGACAATGCCTCTGGGAGGAATTCATCGAGACGGACACAATCTGACAAGAGAGAGAAAGTACTCAAGCCGCATCGAGATATCATTGGTCTAAGACAGTTGATGAGAGTTCGGTTACAGTCGAGAGTCGCGACCAGCTGGTCATGGCAGGCGGCACAGGCAAGACCTTCTCATCGCGACAATTCGCGGACTATTATCGTCGGACTCGGTGGCAGCGTACTAGGCCTAGTCCCGAGTCTCGTGCTCCTGTCTCACACTGTCCGAGAGTGGGCTTCGGACGCGGACGCGAAGCTGCAAGCTTTTGCCGTGTGCTCGGACTGGCAGGTGGGTCGGCGGATCCGGCGCAGCGACGACATGATTGAGATGGCTGCTGTTGATCGAAGGGGCAAGAATCAATACGGCATTTTCACATTTGACCCTGCCGATCTGCGATGAGGTTTATCGAACGGTGGGAGCCCAAATTGTCGAGCCCGGGGAGATCGCCACAGACCGTATAAGCCCCAGCCTGTTCTTCGTCGAGCTTCCTAAAATCCACTTGGGACCCACTTTGCTCTGGGAACTGTTCCGTTCGCCGAACTACGTGTCGCGCACGCAAACTCCTAAAAACACAAGTAACTGTCAGCAATCCAAGAGGTTACGGGATGGAGGCGCGGGTGGGAATCGAACCCACGAATAAAGGTTTTGCAGACCTCTGCCTTACCACTTGGCTACCGCGCCGAGCCTTGCTTCCCAAGTCTGGAGCGGGAGACGGGACTCGAACCCGCGACATCGACCTTGGCAAGGTCGCACTCTACCAACTGAGTTACTCCCGCCGCTACGGCGTTAGTATAACATTCGAGCCGCCGGTTCGGGCAGGATCCGCCAGTCGCGCCCGTGCGGGACGTTCGCCCTGCCAGGCCCGTGGGCCAGGCCCTCGGTGTCTCGATATACTGAGACCGCCCGTAGCGGTGCCGGAACCATCCGGGCCCGCTCCTCCGGACTGTCGAAATGCCCAACGGAGTACTCCGCACCAAGGTGCGCCGCAAGCTGCTCGGCCTGCATCGCCGCGCCCGGGAGACTCGCATGGTCCTCAAGGCGCTGGGCGACACCGACCACCCGGTTCTCGCGCACCTGATTCCGACCCGCCGCTGCAACATCTCCTGCGCGTATTGCAATGAGTACGACAGTGTCTCGCAGCCAGTGCCGGTCGAGGTGCTCTGCAGGCGGATCGATCTCCTTGCGGACCTCGGAGTCAGCGTCATCACGCTGAGTGGCGGCGAGCCGATGCTGCATCCGCAGCTCGACGACCTCATCCGGCACATCCGCGGGCGGGGGATCATCGCGAGCCTCATCACGAACGGATATCTGCTCGGTCCCGAACGCATCCGGAACCTCAATGACGCCGGACTGGAACACCTGCAGATCAGCATCGACAACGTCGAGCCCGACGAGACCTCAATGAAGAGCCTCCGTGTCCTCGACATGAAGCTTGCGATGCTTGCCGAGCACGCCGACTTCGACGTGAACATCAACTCCGTGGTCGGCGCGGGCATTCCCAACCCGGGCGACGCCTACACGGTGGCGCTCCGGTCCCTCGAGCTGGGCTTCACCTCCACGATCGGCGTCATCCACGACGGAGACGGCCAGCTCAAGCCTCTGGACAGGACCGAGCGGCGCGTCTACGAGAAGGTGAAGGCCCTCTCCAAGCGCGGATACAGCCGCATGACGTTCTTCCAGGACAACCTCGTCGCGGGACGGACAAACAAGTGGTATTGCCGGGCCGGCGCCCGCTACGTCTACGTGTGCGAGGACGGACTCGTCCACTACTGCTCGCAGCAGCGTGGAACGCCCGGGATTCCGCTTGAGGCGTACACCGTCAAGGACATCCGCCGTGCCTACCGCACGCCCAAGTCGTGCGCCCCGGCCTGCACGGTCTCCTGCGTCCACAAGGCGTCCGCGGTGGATTTCTGGCGGGACCCGCAGCCGTCTCTCGGGAGGGCCCGGTCCGAAGACGCCGTGCCTGCGTGACGTTTTTTCCGGAGTGTCCGGTCACTCTCCTTCCAGCCAGCCGCAGTCGCCGTCCTCGGAACACAGGAAGACGCGGCTCTCCGGAATCGGGTGGTCACGGGCCCATTCCTCGCCGTTCACGAAGAGCGCCGTGGACCACGCCTCCGTGTCGATCGTCAGCGGGGCGATCACGGACACGGCCGTGAGTCCTTCGGCCGGCCGGCCCGTGCGGGGGTCAAGGATGTGTCCGTAGCGTCTGCCCCTGCTCTCGAAGAACTTTTCGTAGGAGCCGGACGTTGACAGCGCCTCGTCGCGCAGCGTGACCGTGACGGCGGTCTCTCCGTCCGTCCCGGGTCTGCGCACGTCCAGGTCCCACCCTGAATGCCCGCCCGGGGGCTCGCCGAAGGCGAACACGCTGCTCGTGCCGGAACTCACCAGGGCCGACTCGATGCCGTGCCGGCGGAGCACCTCGACGGCCCGATCGACCGCGTAGCCCTTGCCGATCCCACCGGAGTCGAGAACGAGACCCGTCCGCAGAAACCGCACGACCCGCTCCTCGGGATCGACGACGAGGTTCCGATAGCCGGTGTTCCGCCGGGCCAGCCACAGAGTCCAGGGCCAGGGCGCGGAACCGCTGCCCCCGAAGAACCCCCAGGCCTTGACCAGGGCGCCGACCGTGATGTCGAACGCTCCCTCGCTTGCGGCCGAATAGCGCTGACAGCTCGCAAGCAGCCCCGCCATCTCCGCAGAGACCTGCACCGGCCTCTTGGCCGCCTCCTGGTTGATGCGGCTCAGCTCGCTGTCCGGCTTGTAGTTGCTCAGGACGCGGTCGACGCGGCGGACCTCGTCGAACGCCGCTGACACCGCTCCGCCCGCGGCCTTGAGGTCGGGTGCGTAGCAGGCGATGCGGAACTCGCTTCCCATGACGACCGCAGTGGACTCGAGACGCTCGAGGCCCGCCGCGGCGCCCGACGCCGCGACATGTAGTGCCATCGCCGCGACCAGCGCCTTCACGCCCTTGCGGGCACGCTTCCTGATCCGCGCGAGCAGGGTTTCCATGCGTCTCGTATGTTCCTCGCTCATGTCGAACTCGAAGCGCAGTTCGGGGACGTGACGCATGCGAAGGCCGCGCGCCAGCATCTTTCGAAGGAACGGGGTCGCGCGCCCCAAGGCACGAAGGGGCGCAGGGTCCGGCTCCTCTCCCGGCTTGGGATCCCAGAGGGCGACCCAGACCCGCGCAGAACGCTTGTCGGGGGACAGTGAGACCTTGCTGATGTGCACTGCCGCGACGTCCGGGTCCCGGACCTCCCGCGAGATGATCCGGGTCAGTTCCCGCTGCAGCGTGCTCTCGGCCCGTTCGTGTCGATGCGATGCCATCGCTGACGATCATGATGGCACAGGCTTTCCGGCGGGGTTGCCGTCTCTAGAATGGTGGGGCCGTGCGCATCCCCGTGACCGCCCTTGCCTGCCTGCTGCCCCTGGCCGGATCGCTGTCCGGCCAGCAGCCCTACGAGACCGGCGCCCGCTACCCGACCGAGAAGGACGCCGAGGCGCGCGCCGCCGAACTCGGCGTGGGCAGGGCCGAGTTCGAGGGACCCGTCACCGCGACGGTAGGCGGATACGGCGAGTTCCGGCTCCGCTTCACTGTGGGCGAGGCAGGGATGGCGACCGGGGGAGGGCTCCGCATCGCCACGCAGCACGACTTCGAATGGGACATGTGGGGAGGAGTGCGTCTCCAGGAGAGCGACCCCGGCCGCGCCAACTTCCTGACGTACTCGACGTCGACCGGATCGGCGCTGCGATGGACTCCTCTGAGACTGACCCTCGAGTACTTTCCGTGGCAGCGCGTCAACGAGTTCATCCTCGAGGGCGAGGGCCTGCGGCCCGGCGACACCGTCGACATCGTGTTCGGCGACCGCGGCTCGGGCTCGCCCGGAGTGGAGATCCAGCCGATGGACGAGACCGCCTTCGAGCAGAGGGTGTTCGTGGATGCGCTCGGGGACGGCGAATTTCTTCCCTTGGCCGAGAGTCCCCGGCTGGAATTCCAAGGCGGCGCGGCTCGCGAACTGGTCGTGACCGCCCCGACCGACTGGGAGGTCGGGGAACGCCGCTGGGTCAACGTGTGGCTCGACGACGGTCTCGGCAATCCCGCGACGGGCTATCGCGCCACCGTGACGCTGACCGTCGACGCCGATGCGGCGAAGGTCCCGCGACCCCACGTCTTCCGCGAGGCGGACCGGGGCGCGCACCGCTTCGAAGGCGTGTCGTTCTCCCGCCAGGGCCGCTACAGGATTCTGGCCCGCGACAGCGAGGGCAGGGAAGGCCGCAGCAATCCCATCCTGGTCCACGACCGGCCACCGGAACTCCGCATCCTGTGGGGCGATCTCCACACCCACACCCGGTACTCGGACGGCCGCGGCACGCCGGCGGAAATGTTCGAGTTCGGGCGTCGCTACGCTGCGCTCGACTTCTGCGCCATCAGCGACCATGCCTACATCACGACGGACGAGATGTGGGAGGAGATTCAGGAGACCACCCGGCGGCACCACCGGCCGGGAGAGTACGTCACCTTCCTGGGCTACGAATGGAGCGGCCCGCGGGAGGTCGGCGGAGACCACAACGTCTACACGACGGCCGACGAGATGCCGCTCTTTCGCAGCTTTCTGCAGTACAACTACCGCAATTTCCGGCAGTACCACGGTGCGGAGCGGCAGGCCGGCCACGTTGAGGACCTGTTCCGGGCGCTCGCGGAGAACTTCCGGGACGAGAATCTGCTGACCATCCCGCACTACGGCGGCCGGCCGGGCAACCCCGAGTGGCACAACGAGAGGCTGCAGCGGGGCATCGAGATCTTCTCCGACCACCGCCGGTCCGAGGACTGGGTGTCGACCTTCCTGGAGCGCGGCCATCGCGTCGGTGTCGTGGCGTCCACCGACAACCACTCGGGCAACGCCGGATACGGCGTGCGGCGGCGGGACGTGACCAGGGGCCGGGACGGGACTCTCTTCTCGCGGTTCAGCCCCGCCGAGAGAGGGACGGCTCTGCTGGCGGTGCACGCCGGGGAGCTCACGCGCGAGTCGGTCTTCCAGGGAATCTACCATCGCCGGACGTACGCGACGACCGGGGAGCGGATCGCCGTGACGTTCGAGGTGGCCGGGGCGCCGATGGGGAGCGAGGTCCGGGCGGATGGCCCGGTCACCATGTCTGCCGCTGTCGCTGGCACCGACAGGATCCGGCGGATCCGCGTGGTGAAGAGTGGTAGGGTCCTCTACTCCGCCGACCCCATGGGAGACGAGGCCGCCTTCGAGTTCGTTGATCCCGACGGGGCGCCCGAGGGCGCCTACTACTATCTGGATCTCGTCCAGGAGGACGGCGAGAAGGCGGTCTCGAGCCCGGTCTGGGTGAACTGAGCGCGCGCCGCGCCGGCCTTCGCAACCCGCGCTTCCGGGGTCGGCCGGAGGGTCAGAATATGATCCGCAGCGCCATCTGGACCTGTCTGGGCGGCCGGAAGCTGCGGGTGACCGTGCCGAACGCCCCCGAACCCAGCGTCACCTGCCCGCCGCCCGTAGGCAGTCCGAACGTCGGCGTGTTCGAGATGTTGAAGAACTCGGCCCGCAGCTGTGTACGCACCCGCTCGGTGATGTCGATGAACTTGCTGAGGGAGATGTCTCCGTTGGTGTTGATGCGGTTGCGAAGGGCGTCGAAGTAGCGCGGCGCGCGCCCGATCTCGAACTGGCCCGGCTCGGAGAACGCGTCGATGTTGAACCAGCGGCTCGGCGTCGGGTTCGAGACCTTGACCGCGTCCTCGTTCGCGATGTTCGTGCGCTTCAGGCTGTACCCGAACGCTCCCAGCGTGTTGGGAGCCCGGATGCTGATCGGGACTCCCGAGCCGAAGCGCAGCGTGCCCGCGACCTGCCAGCCGCCGATCGCCATGTCGAGGGCCTTCGGCATTCCGCCGCCGACCGCCCGGTCACGCCCCACCGGCAGCTCCCAGATCAGGTTGGTCACGAAGTCGTGCGGGATGTCGTGCGCACTGATCGAGTAGTCCGCGCCCGGGTCGAACTGGTCCCTGAGTCCGTCCCCGATGAACCAGCCCTGGTCTTCCGAGGCGTTGTCGCGGGTCTTGGACCACTGGTAGCTCGACAGGACGGTCAGGCCCCTCGAGAATCTCCGGGTCAGCTTGACGTAGAGAGCGTTGAATCGCGAGTAGGCGCCCTTCTCGCTGCGGGGGGTTCCGACGCTGTTGAAGTGCGGATACAGCCTAAGCAGCCGGTGCCGCGGCGTTGTCGCGCCCGTGTTCGGGCCGGCTGTCAGCACGCCGTGAAAGGGGTTCGGCACCCGGTTGTTCAGTGCCTGGCCCTCCGAGAGGTACTGGGACGGCACCTGGTTCATGTTCCGGCCCGCTCCGTACGAGTACTTCCGCCCGGTGTTGCCCGTGTAGCCGATGTCGAAGATCATGCCGCGGCCCAGTTCGTACTGCAGGTCCAGGCTGTAGCTCTGCAGGTAGGGTGTGGGGTTGTCGTGCCTGAACGCCTGAACGCCCAGACCCGCCTGGGTCAGGAGCCCGTCCGCGCTGCCGGTGGGCTGGGAGAGGCCGTTGGGAAATGGGTTGCTCAGCAGATTCACCGGCACCTCCCCTTCCGGGTTCAGGACCCACGGAGTGGTGCGGTCGTATCCCGGCATGCCCGAGATGCCGTCGTCTACGAGGGCCTGTGAGTACGAGATGCCGTAACCGGAGCGGAGCACCAGCTTGTCCGTCAGCTTGTAGCTCAGGCCGATCCTCGGCGCCCAGTCCTTGGTGTCCAGACCGGTGAGGTTCCGGTAGGAGCCGTCGGAAAAGCGGAATCCGCCGCGAAGATCCAGGCCCGGGACATCGGAGTCGAGCGGGCTGGCGGCTGAGTAGTCGAAGTAGCCCTGCCGGTCGTATCGCTCGGTCCGCCCGTACTGCAGCTCGTAGCGCAGGCCCAGGATCAGCGTGAGCTTCGGAGTCGCCCGCCAGGTGTCCTGCGCGTACCAGCCCATGTAGACGTTCTGCTTGGCCGGGTCGGCCGACAGGCGGGCCGAGCCTCCGCCGACACCCAGCAGGAGCGACGCCATGGAGTTTCCGACCACGCTGGAGTTGCCCACCGCCACCGGCCCCGTCGTCGGGCCCCTGCCGAATCCCATGGACTGCGTCCTCCGGTCGAAGAAGTTCTGGCGCTGGAACTCGATGTTGAATCCGAACTTGAGGGAGTGGTTTCCGCGCTCGTTCGCGACGGTGACGCCCCCGGAGTGCGTGCGGCGGATGTTTCCGAAGAACCGCGTTCTCCCGAGCGTCAGGTACTCGCTGACGCCGTACTGGCCGAAGTCCCGGTTCTCAAACTGTTCGGCGTATGCGGACGAGTAGCCGAGGTCCTCGAGACCGACCCCCTCCGACATGCTGATGAGGTTCGCGGTGCGGTGGCCGCCTCCGGATCCCGCGTTGAAGTTGATGACCCAGGTCGGGCTCGCCACATAGGTGTTGTTGACGCTCACGCTGTAGAACGGCTGGTCGTTGAGGAATCCCCGGTCCGCGGCGTTGTTGAAGAACCTGGCCTGGTGGTTGGTGATCAGGCTCCGGCTCACCCGGAAGAATGTGCTGAATTTCGACGTCGGAGCATAGTCGAACCGACCGTTCCACTTGTCCTGAAGCAGGTTTGACGGAGCGGTCTTGAAGAAATTGAGGGCGTTGGTCACCGGGACGCCGGCGACGTTCGGGGACGGCATGAAGCTGGTGATGTTCCGGCCGATCGGGTCCATCCTGGACGCGGGGACCATGTTGCCGGCGAAGCGGTCGCGGATGAACCCGTCGCCGTCCGGATTCGGCCGGGTGGTGAACGGGTCGAAGATCTCCTGCAGCGAACCGTCGCGGTTGCGGCTCTCGCTGAAGTCGCCCGCCCGCTCCAGCTCGGTGGGCACCGTCTGGTTGGTGGATGCGGAGGCAGGCTGGCGCATCGCCTCGTAGCCGAACTGGAAGTAGATGCGCTTCTGCTTCCAGATCGGTCCCGACGCGCTCACACCGTACTGGTTGCGCTTGAATTCGGGCTTGGGGTTGCCTGCCCTGTTCCGGCGCCACTCGTTGGCGTCGAGGTTGTCGTTGCGGTGGAACCAGAACACGTTGCCGTGGAACTCGTCGCCGCCTCCCTTGGTGACGACGCTGACGACGCCGTTGCCCACGCGGCCGTACTGGGCGTCGTAGGTGTTCCGGGAGATCTGGATCTCCTGCACCGCGTCGACGGACGGGGTGCCGAAGTTCGCGCCCCAGTCCCCTGCGCCGCCCTTGTTGCTGACGCCGTCGATCGTGATCGTGTTGCTCGCCTCGCGTCCGCCGTTCATCGAGAACAGGGCCATCTCCTGGTCGTTGAAGCGGTCCTGGACCGAGCGCCGCCCGGCATTCTGGAAGGCCGACATCACGCCGGCGTTGGCATGGACGAGCAGCAGCGGGTTGCGGAAGTTGAGCGGCAGTTCGGTGATTTCCTCGCTGTTGAGATCGCTGGTCTGGTTGGCCGACTGCGTGTCGAGCAGAACGGCCTGCGCGGTGACCTCGACCGTCTCCGTCACCTCGCCCAGCTCCAGGGAGGCGTTGATCTCGGCGTCCTGGCTGCCTTGCAGACGGATGTTGAGGCGCACGAAGCGCTTGAAGCCGGCAGCCTCGACCGCCAGCTCGTAGGTGCCGGGCTTGAGCTGAGGCATCGTGTAGCGACCGGTCTCGCCAGTCGTCGTTTCACGGGTCTCGGCGGTGTCGGAGTTCATCAGCTCGACCTCCGCACCCGGGATGACGGCGCCTCCCGGGTCGGTCACCAAACCCGTCAGACTTCCGAACGTGACTTGGGCGCTGCCCGAGGACGCGGAAACCAGCAGTAGCGCGAGAGCGGCTACAGATGCGCTGGCGGCGAACAGGAGTCGCTGCATTTTGATACCTCCTCGATGGCCCGGAGGCCGGGCCATCACGCCGGACCGTCTGCCACGACTTGCCGGCCGTCCAAGGGCAGCCGAAGTCGGCGTGACAGGTATCCCATCAAATGCTGCGTCGCCGTCACCGGCTGCCGGTCGCCTAGACTATACACCGCTTTCGCGCGCGTCGCGGGCGCAGCCGGTGTCGATGTCGTGCTCCGGGGTACTCTCGGTTCCCGTGTGCCCACTTCCCTCCCGGCGGTCTGGCGCACGGGATGCCCCGTCGCAGTCTTGGCCGTGATTGCGGTTGGCGAGAGGCGGCCGGGGCCAAGTGCATGGGAGAGCCGACGACCATTGCGGACCGCCTGCCTACCCGCGACGAAAGGGTCTCTTGGGATTCCGGCGACGTTCCGGTAGTTCGCGTGGGTCCGGTCATGAAGGACTGACTCCCGGAGATCGCGGGGCGTCCTCTGGACGAGGCGCTCGTGGATTCCAGAGAGTTGATTGTCCGAGAACACAAACGACCAACCCGCGGGGTTCGATGCGACACGGATCGGCCGCGTCGCCCTTCGTCTTCGGCAGAGTCGGTCCGGTTAGGTGCGGAATGGTCCCCGGTTCGAGCGACCGGGGACCGCAAGTTGGTTCGACGAGTGCCGGCCAAGCCGGCAGCCGGCTCAGAATATCAGCTTCAATGCCATCTGGATCTGACGAGGCGGACGGAAGCTTCGGTTTACGGTGCCGAAGGCTCCCGAACCCAGCGTCACCTGCCCGCCGCTCGTGGGCAGGCCGAATACCGGGGTGTTCGTGATGTTGAAGAATTCGGCTCGCACCTGAGCCCTGACCCGCTCGGTGATGTCGATGTATTTCCCCAGGGAAATGTCGCCGTTGGTGTTGATCCGATTGCGGAGAGTGCCCATGTAGCGGGGTGCCCGCCCGATCTCGAACTGGCCCGGCGCTGAGAACGCGTCGATGTTGAACCACCGTTCGGGGCTCGGATTCGATTGCCTGACGGCTTCCTCACTGGTGATGTTCGTTCGCTTGACTGCGTACCCGAAGGCACCCAGCGTGTTGGGTGCTCGAATGTTGATCGGCACACCCGAGCCGAAACGGATGGTTCCCGCGATCTGCCAGCCCCCGACCACCATGTCGAGCGCCTTCGGCATGCCGCCGCCGAGGGTCTGGTCGCGGCCTATCGGCAGCACCCAGATCAGGTTCGTGACGAAGTCGTGAGGAATGTCGTGGGCGCTGATCGAGTAGTCGGCGCTGGGATCGAACTGATCCCGAAGGCCGTCTCCGATGAACCAGCCCTGGTCCTCCGATGCATTGTCCTGGGCCTTCGACCACTGGTAGCTCGAAAGGACGGTCAGCCCCCGTGCGAATCGACGGGTCAGCTTCAGGTAAAGCGCGTCGAATCTCGTCGAGGCGCCTTTCTCGGTGCGCGGCGTGCCGACGGAGTTGAAGTGAGGGAACAGCCGCAGCAGCCGAAATCGCGGAATCGTCTCGCCGGTGTTGGGGCCGGCGGTCAGGACCCCGTGGAACGGGTTGGGAACGCGGTTGTTCAGCGCTTGGCCCTCGCTCAGGTATTGCGAAGGCACCTGGTTGTAGTTCCGGCCTGCGCCCCAGGAGTACTTGCGCCCGGTGTTGCCGGTGTAGCCGATGTCGAAGAGGAGTCCGTTGGCGAGTTCGTACTGCAGGTCGAGGCTGTAGCTCTGAAGATAGGGCGTCGGGTTGTGGTGCCGCCAGGCCTGGATGTTCAGGCCCAGCTGCGTCAGCAGGCCGTCCGCACTGCCCGTGGGAATGGAGAGCCCGTTCGGGAATGGGTTGCTGAGCGTGTTGACCGGAACCTCCCCGTCCGGATTCAGAACCCAGGGGGTGGCGCGGTCGAATCCCGGCATGCCGGTGATTCCGCCGTCCACGATGGCCTGGGAGTACGAGACGCCGTATCCCGAGCGGAGCACGAGCTTGTCGGTGAGCTTGTAGCTCAGCCCGATCCTCGGCGCCCAGTCCCTCGTGTCGAGTCCGGTCAGGTTGCGGTTGTTGGGATCGGAGAAGTGAAAGCCGCCCCGGAGATCGATTCCCGGCACTTGGTCGTTGATGGGGCTTGCTGCGTCGTAGTCGAAGTAGCCCTGCCGGTTGTACCGCTCCGTGCGACCGTACTGCAGCTCGTAGCGCAGACCTAGGATCAAGGTCAGCTTGGGAGTGGCCCGCCAGGTGTCCTGCACGTACCAGCCCATGTAGACGTTCTGCTTGGCCGGGTCGGCAGACAGGCGTGCGGAGCCGCCGCCGACGCCCAGGAGCATCGACGCCATCGAGTTCCCGACCACGGCGGAGTTGCCGACCGCGATCGGACCGGTCGTCGGCCCGCGGTTGAACCCGAATTGCTGGGTGCGCCGGTCGAAGAAGTTTTGACGCTGGAACTCGATGTTGAACCCCAGCTTGATCGAGTGGTTCCCGCGCTCGTTGGCGACCGTGATGCCGCCTGAATGGGTGCGTCTGATGTTGCCGAAGAAGCGCGTCCGGCCAAGGAACAGGTAGTCGGTGATGTTGTACTGGCCGAAGTCCTGGTTTTCGAACTGAGCGGCATAGGAGGAGGAATAGCCGAGATCCTCGAGCCCGACTCCTTCCGACATGCTGATCAGGTTCGCCGTTCGGTGGCCGCCTCCCGAGCCCGCATTGAAGTTGATCACCCAGGTCGGACTTGCAACGTAGGTGTTGTTGACGCTCACGCTGTAGAAGGGCTGGTCGTTGAGGAAGCCCGAATCCGCAGCGTTGTTGAAAAATCGAGCTCCGTTGGCAGTAATCAGGCTTCGGCTCACCCGGAAGAAGGTGCTGAACTTCGACGTTGGCGCATAGTCGAACCGACCGTTCCACTTGTCCTGAAGCAGGTTCGACGGAGCGGTCTTGAAGAAGTTGAGCGCGTTCGTCACGGGAACCCCGTCCACGTTCGGAGTGGGGATGAAGCTGGTGATGTTCCGGCCGATCGGGTCCATGCGCGTTGCCGGGATCACGTTGCCCGCGAAGCGGTCGCGGATGAACCCGTCTCCGTCGGGATTCGGCCTGGTCGTGAAGGGGTCGTAGATCTCCTGCAGCGAACCGTCGCGGTTGCGGCTCTCGCTGAAGTCGCCCGCGCGTTCCAGTTCAGTGGGGACGGTCATGTTGGTGGAGGCGGCTGCGGGCTGTCGCATCGCCTCGAAACCGAATTGAAAGTAGATCCTCTTCTGTTTCCAGATCGGGCCCGATGCGCTCACTCCGTATTGATTGCGCTTGAATTCGGGCCGGTCGTTGCCGGCGCGGTTCCGGCGCCACTCGTTGGCGTCGAGGTTGTCGTTGCGGTGGAACCAGAAGACGTTTCCGTGAAACTCGTCGCTGCCGCCCTTGGTCACGATGCTCACGACGCCGTTGCCGACGCGGCCGTACTGCGCGTCGTAGGTGTTGCGGGAGATCTGCATCTCCTGGACCGCGTCGACCGACGGAGTCCCGAAGTTTGCGCCCCAGTCACCGGCGCCTCCCTTGTTGCTGACGCCGTCGATCGTGATCGTGTTGCTGGCCTCGCGACCGCCATTCATCGAGAACAGCGCCATTTCCTGATCGTTGTAGCGGTCCTGAACCGACCGGCGCCCGGCGTTCTGAAACGCCGAGTTGACCCCGGCGTTGGCATGGACGAGCAGCAGCGGGTTGCGGAAGTTGAGCGGAAGCTCGGTGATCTCCTCGCTGTTGAGGTCGCTTGTCTGGTTCGCCGACTGCGTGTCCAGGAGCACCGCTTGCGCCGTCACCTCGACGGTCTCGGTGACCTCGCCGAGTTCCAAGGCCGCGTTGATTTCCGCGTCCTGGCTGCCCTGAAGCCGGATATTCAGACGCACGAACCGCTTGAAGCCCGGGGTTTCCACATTCAGCTCGTAGGTGCCCGGCTTGAGCTGAGGCATCGTGAAACGACCGGTCTCGCCAGTCGTCGTCGCGCGGGTCTCTCCGGTGTCCGAGTTGGTGAGTTCAACCTCGGCGCCGGGAATCACCGCGCCACCGGGATCTGTGACCAAACCGGTCACGCTGGCGAATGTGACTTGGGCGCTGCTGTTGCCAGCACCCAGTGTCAGAAATGCGCAGGCGATTGCGACAACCTTGGCGATGAGCGGGAGTTTCTGCATTTCGATGCCTCCTCCGAGGGGCCACTTGGGAAAAGCGGGAGTCTACGATGCCACGTGGGACTGGACTGGCCTGTTCACGGGCGGATGGCTTGGCGCAAAGGGGACGCACTCCTAAAGGTCCTAGCATCCCCCATCCGCAAGCCGCGTCCACTATACAGGAGTGCACGAACCTCGATCAGTTTCGGGGAGGACCGCTCGGGTGATCCGTGAACGCGTGTACCGCTTGCACTGACGAGAGCATTGATTTCCTTGTCCACCGGTCGCCCGACCTCGGCTGCAGGCCGAGCCTGACGTCCGCGTCACTTCGACGCGGGGGCCGCACGGGACGACGCGCACCGGGTCTGGGCTGAAGGAATCGCGACCCGCGGCCAAAATGGGGCGATCCGCCAGCCTTCCGGTGAACCGGGGCAATGCTTGGCCCGCTGTCGACGACGACCTCGGTCTCCGCCTCAATTGCGGTATCGTTGGCCCCGGAGACCCGCCGATCATGAACTGCCAGACCATCAGCCGACGCCGATTCCTCGGAGCCTCGAGCGGTGGTCTGGCCGCATCTTCCCTATTGGAAGCCCAAGCCGATGCCGGGCCCCCGAACATCGTCTTCCTGATGACCGACAACCATCGCTGGGACCTGCTCGGCTGCGCGGGGAACGACATCATCCGTACGCCCAACATCGACGCGCTGGCAGCACGGGGCGCGAGGTTCACGAACTCGTTCTGCACGACGTCCATCTGCGCCGCGACGCGGGCGAGCATCCTGACCGGCGAGTTCCGCCGCGAGCATCGCTACACGTTCACGATGCCGCCCATGAGCATTCAGCGCATGGACCGCAGCTATCCGGCGCTGCTCAGGCGGGCCGGCTACCGGACCGGGTTCGTCGGAAAGCTCGGCGTGGAGGTCGACCCGCGCACTCCCGAACGCATGTTCGACTTCTACCGCCGGCGCATCGCCAGTTCCACGCGCAATCCCTACTACCGCGAGGCCGCCGACGGCACGATCAAGCACCTCACCGAGATCAACGGCGACGATGCCGTCGAGTTCATCCGCACGAATCCGACTGACCAGCCGTTCTGCCTGTCGGTCAGCTTCAGCGCCCCGCACCCGGAAGACGACAACATCGATCAATACGTGTTCGACCGTCGCTATGCCGACCTATATGCGGACGATGTCATCCCGCCGCCTCCAATCCCGGACAACGAACACTTCCGCCGGCTTCCGGGCTTCATCCAGGTCTCGATGAGCCGGCAGCGCTGGTTCCGGCGGTTCGACACGCCGGAAAAGTACCAGCGGATGATGAAGGGCATGTACAGGCTCATCACGGGCGTGGACGAGCAGGTGGGCCGCATCGTGGACGAACTCTCCAGCCGCGGATTCGGAGACAACACGGTCGTGATCTTCACTGGCGACAACGGCATCATGATCGGCGAGCACGGTCTGACGGGGATCTGGCTGATGTACGAGGGCTCCATCCGCAAGCCGCTGATCATTGCCGACCCGCGGCTGTCCGGTTCGCGGCATGGCGTCACCGTCGACGAGATGGCGCTCAGCTTCGACAGCCCCGTCACCATGCTCGACCTCGCCGGCGTCGATGTGCCCCGGCAGATGCGTGGGCGGAGCCTCGCGCCCCTACTGCGGGGAGAGTCCGTGGACTGGCGGAAGGACTTCTTCTACGAGCATCTCTACGAGCGCGAGACGATCCCGAAGAGCGAAGGCGTTCGTACGGAGAACTTCAAGTACGTGCGCTATTTCGAGCGCAAACCCGTCTACGAGCAGCTCTTCGACCTCGAGGCGGATCCCAACGAGGTCACCAACTTGGCGGGGGATCCGTCGAGCGGCAACATCCTGACGAGCCTCAGGGCGCGGTGCGACGAACTCAGGGACAGTGTCGGAGGGCCGTACGTCAAAGGGATGTAGGCAGGCTACTGTCTCATTATCGACGCCCAAGTCCGCTGATTCACGTCGTTTCGAATCCATCCCGAAGCGGCCTCCGCGTGGGGGCCTTGAGGCCAGATCGGGCCCGTGCCCTTCTGCTTGCCCCGTAGAAGCCAGTCGCGTCGCGAAAACGGTCGTCCGGCTGCCGCACGCTCTGCGCGGGCAGGCTGCCCGCGACGGCAGAGGCAGGCAGCGCTCAGAACAGATCCACCCCTTCCCGCAGCGCCCGCGCCAAGAATGGATTGCTCGATTCGCGCATGCTCTCGAGTTCCGCACGAGTGTAGGCGAATACATCCACGCTCATGGCCACGCCCCGCGGCAAGTATCGAGGAAGCCGGTCCGGGAAGGGCAGCTCGGTGTTCCGCAGCACCAGCAGCACGTCCGCGTCACTGCCGGGCACTGCATCCCCCCTGGCCAGCGAACCGAAGAGGATCGCCCGGTCAACTTCGGGGCAGCGTCGCTGAACCGCCTCCATTGCTCTCCTGATCGTCTCGATCGCCTTCCGCCGATCGAGCGAGAACACCTTCACAGAAGTCGACAAGCCGTTCTGCATTGGCGATGGCGCGACTCGCCTCTCCTCGCGTATAGTACTTGAACGGCGCGCCTTCCGGGTATGAGCTGGGGGATCTCGCGGCGATGTAATGCTTGTCCAGATCCATCGCCGCCGTGGCGAGATCGGACTCAAACGCGACGGAGGGCGGCAAGGCGTTGAGCAGGCCGGTTACTGAATGCCCCCACGCCTCGCTGCCGATTCTCCGGAACACGGCCTTGAGCGCCTTTTCAGCACCTTGCTGTGCGGCGAAGCAAGCCCACTCGTAATCGCCATTCGCCGCGGACCGGCGGGCATGGTCCAAATCGCGCTTGCCCTGGCTCAACCAGTGCTGATGCCGACTCGCCACACGGTCATTGTCTGCATGCGGCAGCATCTGCGGTGAGCCCGAGCGCGAAAAACCTGCGGGCCTGATCTGCCTGCGGGGGAATTCCGATGTCCGGGCTCCGGTCCGAACTGGAGCGAACGCTGCTTAGAGGCCGATGAGCGGTTGCGCAGGCATGGGCAAAGCAAGCGAGAGCGCAGGCCGCGGGCAGTGCGCAACACGGCTGTTCGGCTGGCAGGCAATCCACCGAGCGAGGTCGCCCGCCGCTATCCGGGATGCGCCGAGGCGGCGTTATGATCGCGAGGACGGGCCCGGTGTGCACCGAGACCTACAACGGAGAATCATGCCGGCGCAGGGTCACGGAAGCCGGATTGAAATCGAGCAGACACTGGAGTGTTCTGCGGCAGCCGGGATTCTTGCGCGCCGGCAGGGGAACCGGATTCCGAGGAATGCCATGGTGTTCTGCTTTCGTTACGGATGATCGGCGAGCGCGAGTCAAACGCGTCCTCGGCCCCCGCCGCCTCCCAGTTCCCACACGACGCTCATGTGGCTTTCCGCTTGGGTTCTAGCTTCGACGGTCGATGCGCGTCCGTGTCGCCGCTCGCCGATTCGGAAGGCGAACCCGACTCAGGGCCACCTGCAGGAAGCGTCCTGACGCCCTGCGGTTGTGCAATTCTGGAATCAGCGGGACACTCATGGACCGAACGGCATCGCATCGGACTCTGGCTCTGGCCATCGAGGTGGACGGCGACGGACCCGCCCTGCATGCGATTGCCGAGGTCGTCGCGGCGGCGGGTGCCCGCATCACCTGGATCACCATCCTTGACGCCCAGAAGGCCGTCGAGACGATCATGGTGGAACTGGCCGGTGCGGGTGATCAGGCGAGCCTGATTCGCTCCCTCGAAGCGGTTCCATGCGTTCGCCGCGTCAGCGATCAGCACAGTCTTCGCAGCATCTTCGGAAAGCGGATCATCATCATCGGCGGCGGATCCCAGGTCGGCCAGGTTGTGCTCGGCGCGGTTTCGGAAGCCGACCGCCACAATCTGCGAGGAGAGCGGATTTCCGTTGACACGATCCCTCTCGTCGGGGAGGCGGAACTGGCGCAGGCAGTCCGGGCGACCGCCCGCCTTCCCCGTGTGGAGGCTGTCGTCCTTGCGGGTGCGCTGATGGGCGGGGAGATCGAGGCGGCGGTGCGGGAGGTGCAGGCCAAGGGCCTGCTGGTGATCTCGCTCAACATGGCGGGCTCGGTGCCCGCCGCCGCCGACCTGGTCGTGACGGACCCGGTCCAGGCAGGCGTCATGGCCGTCATGGCCGTGGCCCACACTGCGTCATTCGACATCCGCCGGCTCGGCGGACGGCACTTCTGACGGGAGGGGCCGGCCGATCCATTCCGCGGGCTCGGCCTTGGTAAACTCTGCCAAATGCCTGTCAACAGGAGAGTGGTGCTCGCGGCGCGTCCGGTCGGCGTGCCGGTCCCGTCGGATTTCCGCCTCGAGGAGGCGCCCGTTCCCGAACCCGCCGACGGGGAATGCCTGGTTCAGGTCTCCTATCTGTCCGTGGATCCCTACATGCGGGGCCGCATCAGCGGGAGGAAGTCCTATGCGGCGCCCGTCGAGATCGGCCAGACCATCGTGGGCAACGCGGTGGGTCGCGTCATCGCGTCAAGATCCGACTCCTTCGAGGTCGGCGGGTACGTCCACGGGAATCTCGGCTGGCAGGAGTACGCCGCGGCCTCCGACGATGGGCTGCGCGCGGTCGACCCGTCCGTTGCGCCGCTGTCGGCCTGGATCGGCGTTCTGGGAATGCCGGGCCTGACCGCGTACTACGGGCTGCTCCGGGTGGCCGGCGTGAATTCTGGAGAGACGGTGTGCGTCTCCGGGGCCGCGGGGGCGGTCGGCTCGGCCGTCGGCCAGATCGCCCGCATCAAGGGCTGCCGCGTCGTGGGAATCGCGGGCGGAGAGCGCAAGTGCGCCTGGGTGACCGACGAGCTCGGCTTCGATGCCGCCATCGACTACAAGGGCGAGAATGTGACCGACGCGCTCCGGGCGGCGTGTCCGGACGGCATCGACGTCTACTTCGACAACGTGGGCGGGCCCATCACCGACGCCGTGTTCCAGCACCTCAACGTCTGGTCCCGCGTGGCCATCTGCGGCCAGATCTCCCAGTACAACGCCGTCGACGCGTCGGTGGGCCCCCGCCTGCTGTGGAATTTCATCCCCAAGCGCATCCGGGCGCAGGGCTTTCTGGTGTTCGACTTCCGGGAGCACGACGCGGAAGCGCTAGCGCAGATGGCCTCCTGGATCCGGGGCGGCCAGCTCAAGTACGGGGAGACCGTTGCCGAAGGCATAGAAAACGCGGCCTCCGCGTTCATCGGCATGCTGGGCGGCGCTAACATGGGAAAGCAGGTCGTGAAGCTCTCCGACGCCTGACGAGCCCGCCTGCGAATCGAGGTGAAGAGAAACATGATCAAGATCCTGGCATCGCTGCTGCCTGTCCTTTTCCTGCTGGCGCCCGTGGCGGCGGCCGACGAGGCCGGAGACCGCGTCTTCGAGATGCGCGTCTACACCGCCGCGGAGGGCAAGCTGCCCGACCTGATGGCGCGCTTCCGCGACCACACGAACTACCTGTTCGTGAAGCACGGAATGGACCTGATCGGCTACTGGACCCCGACCGAGGGCGAGGGCGCCGGCAACACGCTCGTGTACCTGCTGGCTCACGACAGCCGCGAGGCGGCGAAGAAGTCCTGGGCCGGCTTCGTCGCCGATCCCGCCTGGAAGGCGGCCGCCGCCGAATCGCGGAAGGACGGCAGGCTGGTGGCGAAGATCACCAACCAGTGGCTGAAGCCCACCGACTTCTCGCCGATCAAGTAGGGCCGCAAGGTTCCGAAGGGAGGCCTCCTGGTGGAGACTGCAGCGGAATTCATGCGGGTCGCCCGCCGGGAATTGCGGCAGGGCTGCGACCGCGTTTCCTCCTGCCTCGGCAGGCTGACCACCGAGCAGATCTGGCACCGCGACCATGCGATTGAGAATTCCGTCGGCAACCTTGTCCTGCACGTGACCGGCAACCTCCGCCAGTGGATCGTCAGCGCGATCGGGGGCGCCGAGGACACGCGGCAGCGCGACTGGGAGTTCTCGAACCGCGATCCGCTCCCGGCTGCGGAGTTGCAGGAGCGTCTGGAGGGTGCCGTCCAGGCCGCCGACGAGGTCCTCGCAGCCTTGCCGGCCGACCGCCTGCTCGAAACCCGCCGGGTCCAGGTCTACGAGCTCACCGTTCTTCATGCGGTCGTTCACGTGCTCACGCACTTCGCCGGCCATGCGGGCCAGATCATCTGGGCGACGAAGCACGTCACGGGAAAGGACCTGGGCTTCTACGGCCACCTGCGCAAGGGCGTTCCCGAGGCGGGCCCGCGCAACGACCCCTGACCGTCCGCCGTGCGCCCTTCGGGGAACTTCCGAGCCGGACCTGCGGTCTACAATGAGTGCTGGGAGCCGCCGGCGCGCTTCGGATAGATGCTCGACACCCTGCTAGCCAAGGTCTTCGGAACCAAGCATGAGCGCGAGATCAAGCGGCTCAAGCCTGTCGTCAAGGGGATCAACGCCCTCCGCGCCGAGACGGAGGCGCTCTCGGACGACGAGCTCAAGGCCAAGACCGGGGAGTTCAAGCGCAGGTACGCCGACGGCGAGTCCCTGGACGACCTGCTCCCCGAGTCGTTCGCCGTCTGCCGGGAGGCGTCCTGGCGCGTCCTGCAGATGCGCCACTTCGACGTCCAGCTGATCGGCGGCGTCGTCCTGCACGAGGGCAGGATCGCCGAGATGAAGACCGGCGAGGGCAAGACCCTCACCGCGACCCTCGCCGTGTACCTCAACGCGATCGCCGGCGGCGGCGTGCACGTGGTCACCGTCAACGACTATCTGGCCGAGCGCGACGCCGAGTGGATGGGCCGGATCTACCGCTGGCTCGGAATGCGCGTCGGGGTGATCGTCCACGGACTCAACGACGTCCAGCGCCGCGAGGCCTACGCCGCGGACATCACCTACGGGACGAACAACGAGTTCGGGTTCGACTATCTGCGCGACAACATGAAGTTCGAGGCCCGGGAGCACGTTCAGCGCGGGCACAACTTCGCGATCGTGGACGAGGTCGACTCCATCCTGATCGACGAGGCCCGGACGCCACTGATCATCTCCGGACCCTCTGAGATCTCGACCGACAAGTACTACAAGGCCAACCGGGTGATACCCAGGCTCAGCAAGGGCGAGACCATCGAGGGCGACGAGCCGGGGCAGCGCACATACACCGGAGACTACATCCTCGAGGAGAAGCACCGGTCCGCGTGGCTGACCGAGGAGGGCGAGGCCAGGGTCGAGAAGGCGCTCCGCATCGACAACATCAACGAGCTCGCCCACTACGACACCAAGCACGCCATCGAGCAGAGCCTCAAGGCGCACGTGGTGTTCAAGCGGGACAAGGACTACGTCGTCAAGGACGGCAAGGTCGTCATCGTGGACGAGTTCACGGGCCGGCTGATGCCGGGACGGCGCTGGTCGGACGGACTGCACCAGGCCGTGGAGGCGAAGGAGGGCGTCCGCATCGAGCGCGAGAACCAGACTCTCGCCACGGTGACCTTCCAGAACTACTTCCGGATGTACGGGAAGCTGGCCGGAATGACGGGCACGGCGGACACGGAGGCGGCGGAGTTCTCGAAGATCTACAAGCTCGACATCGTCGTGATCCCGACGAACCGTCCCATGGTGCGCCTCGAGCACGAGGACATCGTCTACCGCACCGCTGAGGAGAAGTGGCGGAACGCCGCCTACGACCTCAAGGAGTGCCAGCAGCGCGGCCAGCCGGTCCTCGTCGGCACGGTCTCGATCGAGAAGTCCGAGCTCCTGTCCAGCAGGCTGAGAAGGCTGGGCGTCCCTCACGAGGTGCTGAACGCCAAGCACCACGAGCGCGAAGCGAACATCATCGCCCAGGCGGGGCGCAAGGGGGCGATCACGGTCTCGACCAACATGGCCGGCCGCGGCACCGACATCCTGCTCGGCGGCAACCCCGAGTTCCTGGCCCGCGAGTCGCTGCGGCGGAAGGGCATCGACCCCGACCACGCCGACAACGCGGAGACCTGGCGGAAGACGCTGGCGCAGTTCAAGCGGGCGACCGACCGCGAGCACGACGAGGTGGTGCAGCTGGGCGGCCTGTACGTGCTCGGCACCGAGCGCCACGAGTCGCGTCGCATCGACAACCAGCTGCGGGGCAGGGCGGGCCGCCAGGGCGACCCCGGGGCGTCGCGCTTCTACCTGTCCCTCGAGGACGACCTGATGCGCATCTTCGGCGGCCACCGCATGCAGGCTCTGATGCTCAAGCTCGGCATGGAGGAGGACGTGCCCATCGAGTCGCGCCTGATCACGAAGCGCATCGAGGCGGCGCAGAAGGCGGTCGAGACCCAGCACTTCGAGTCCCGCAAGCACGTTCTCAAGTACGACGACGTGATGAACAAGCAGCGCGAGGCCGTCTACGGCCTGCGCCGCAAGATGCTGGACGGCGAGGACCAGCGTATGCGCATCCTCGGCCTGGTCGGGGACACGGTGGGCCGCTTCGTCGAGGAGCGCTGCCCGGAGAGGACGCACCCCGACACCTGGGACATTGCGGGGCTCCGCGCCGACGTCACCGGCCTCTTCGGGCAGAAGTGCGAGAGCCTGGACGTGTCCGGGCTGGACCGGCAGGGCCTCGCGGACGAGTTCACCGAGGAGCTTTGCAAGCTCTACGAGGCCAAGGCGGAAGCGGTCGGCCCCAAACGCATGCGCTACACCGAGCGCATGATGATGCTGCATCTGATCGACCAGCAATGGAAGGACCACCTGCTGTCGATGGACCACCTCAAGGAGGGCATCGGCCTGCGCGGCTACGGCCAGAAGGACCCGCTTGTCGAATACAAGAAGGAGTCGTTCCACATCTTCCAGCAGATGATGTCGACGTTCGAGGACGGAGTCCTCAAGACACTGTTCCACCTGAATGTGGCCCGGCCGGCGGAACCCGGTCCGGATGCCCAGCCCGATCCGGACGCCCAGCCCGATCCGGCGAAGGCCCTCCGCGAACGGCCAGCCATCCGGCTGACGAACGGCAGGGGCGTCCTTCGGCCTCAGGCCGCCTCGGGCGGCGCGACGGAGTCCCTGGACGAGTTCACGGCCAAGGCCCGCCGCATGAACCGCCAGCGCGTGCGGCACGCGCAGGCGGCCGGGTCGGGCCGCGGCCGGGGCACGGCCGTCAAGCAGGTTGTCCGCGGAAAGAAGATCGGCCGCAACGCCCCCTGCCCGTGCGGCAGCGGCCGCAAGTACAAGAAGTGCCATGGCAGCCCCATCTGAGATCAGGACTCTGGCAGCCCGCCTCGCGGTCGCCGCGATCGTCGGCTGCCTCCCCGCCGGCGCGGCCCTGCTGCACGAGGCGCTCGGACCGTTCGAGCGGCTCGGCCCGCAGCCGTATTCGCCGCCCGAGCACGAGATCTTCGACGAGTTCGGCCTCGAGGAGGCCGAGGAGGCCGAGTACCGGACTCCGGACGGCCGGTCCGTGAGGGTGCGGGCGCTGCAGTTCTACGACGACACGGGCGCCGTGGCCGCCTACTCCTGGCTGCGCCCGGCCGGCGCGACCGAGGTCGAGCGGGGCGAGCGGGCGGTGGAGAAGGGCGATCTGATCCTGATCCATTTCGCGAACTATGTCGTGTCCCTGGAGGGTGACACTCCCGACGAGGAGGACATCGAGATCGCGCTGGCCTACTTGCCAAGGCCCAAGCCGACCGCCGATCCGCCCGTGCTCCAGTACGTGCCCGCCGACGTGCTGGTTCCGGACTCGGGGCGCCACGTGCTCGGCCCGCTCTCGCTGGAGCGGCTCGCGCCGGAGCTGTCCCCTGCCGTCGTGGGGTTCCATTTCGGGACCGAGGGGTACTACGGCCGCTATTCCGCCCCGGGCGGCGAGGTGCGCATGATCATCTGGACGTACCCGTCCAACCCGATCGCCAAGGGGCAGGTGCCCGAGTTTCACGGGCTGGAGCGGGTCGTCGCCAAGCAGGACGGGCCGCTGATTGCGGCGGTTCTGGACCCCTCGTCCCCCGACGAGGCGCAGCTTCTGCTGGCCAGGGTCCGCTACCGGGCGGAGGTCACCCAGCACGTCGAGGATCCGAAGCGCCATGAGAACCTCGGCAACGTCATTCTCGACACGTTCATTCTCTGCGGGCTCCTGGCGCTGCTCATGGTTCTCGGAGGGGTCCTTGTGGCCGGCACGCGCCGGCTGGCGGGCCGCTTTGCGCCGGACTCGATCATCGCCCCGCCCGAGGGCCCGGGCATGCAGAGGCTCGGCATCGACGCTCCGGGACCGCCCCGGCCTCCTGCCGGCTGATCCCCGCGGGAGATCCCGCTATCAGGGCGCCGAGCGGATTCGGTTGCCCGCGGCCCGGTCGCGGCGCGCCGCCGCAATCGCCCGCAGGCGGCGGAACGAGGCCCGCGATCCGGCCCTGGCCGCCATGCGCCCGTACGAAACTCCGGAGGCCACCGTCAAGGCGGCCGCGGTGTACGTCATCAGGCCCAGGACGGTCTGGTCCACCTGGAGCAGCACGGCACAGACAAGCACCGCCAGGCCGGCGTCGGTTACCTTTCCGAGGCTGTTGGGAAGCAGCCTCACCCCGAATCGGCGGTAGACCACCGTCCAGCCCAGGATGATCGCGCTGTCGCGGAACAGCACGAGCGCTGCAAACGGACCGGCGACCTCGTCGGTCACGGCCAGCGTCACGTAGGCCGCTCCGATGTACATCTTGTCGGCGATCGGATCCACCATCTCGCCGAAATAGTTGCGGACCGCCAGCCTGCGGCTGCCCTTCCTCGCCAGGTACCCGTCGAGCATGTCCGCGGCGTGCAGGCACGCGATCAGCCAGAAGGCCGCGTAGCGGGACGAGGCGTCCTCCGGCGCGCGCCAGATCAGCACGACGATGACTGGCACGGCGAAGAGGCGGACGAGGCTCAGCGCGTTCGCGACGTGCACCAGCAGGAATGCGGCTTGTTTCGACAAGGCCTACTGCTCATGGTACGACAACGGCAAGCGCCTTGCGGAACGCCGGGAGCGCCTCAGCCGCGCTTGGAGCTGCGTCTCGCGGCCGCCTTGGCGAGCTTGTCGCAGCGGTTGTTGTCCTTGTGGCCCGCGTGTCCCTTCACCCAGACCCACTTCACCCGGTGGTCGGCGGTGGCCGCGACCAGCTCCTGCCAGAGGTCCCGGTTCTTGACCGGCTGGCCGGTGACCGTCTTCCATCCGCGCTGTCTCCACTTCCGGATCCAGGCCGTCACGCCCTTCCTGACGTACTCCGAATCCAGTTCGACGGTGACACGGCACGGCTCCTTCAGGGCCTTGAAGCCCTCCAGGACCGCCGAGATCTCCATGCGGTTGTTGGTGGTCCAGCCGGCTCCCCCGCTGAGCTCCTTCTTGTGCGGACCGTAGCGCAGGATGGCCGCCCAGCCGCCCGGTCCCGGATTCCCCAGGCAGGAGCCGTCGGTGATCAGCTTCACGTGCTTCATGCGCCGGATTTCCGATTCTAGCCGCGTCCCGGGGAGACCGACCCGCCGCCGTGCTCCTGTACTCTGGACGGTTGCCTCACTCGCGAAGGTCGTTTCTTGCCGCCTCGCTTGCCCTTCCCGCCCTCGGTGCGGGCCGGGGCGAGCCTCCGGAGGCCTACGCCGGGCGCCGGCAAGGCCTCGCGGAGGCGGTGGGACGGGGAGTGATCGCGCTGCTCGGGCACGACGAGTTCGCTGGCCGGTCCGGATTCACGGGCTTCCGGCAGGAAAGCAACTTCTACTATCTCACCGGCCGCAGCGAGCCGGGCGCCGCCCTGCTCCTCGCGCCGGCCCGGGGACGGCACCCCTACCGCGAGGTGCTCTTCCTTCCCCGGAGGGGGCCGCTGGCCGAGAAATGGTCCGGGCCGTCGCTCTCTCCGGACGCCGCCCGCGGCCTGGGTTTCGAGGAGTCTCTGGACCGGGACCGGTTCCGGGACGAGCTCCGCACGCTCCTCCGCGACCGCAAGAGGCTCTACGGCCTGCTTCCTCCCGGACTCGGCCGGGAGGGCCGGGAATCCCTGGAGCAGCTCAGGGACGAAGCAGGCACGCAGGATGTCCGCGACGTTCGCGCGGATCTGGCCAGGATGCGCAGCGTCAAGGCGCCGGGCGAGCTCGCACTGCTGCAGGAGGCCGTCAGGGCCACCGAATCGGCCTACCGCGCGGCATGGGCGGTGGTCCGGGCTGGCGCGTCGGAGCGGTCCGTCGCGGCGGAATTCGTCGCAGCGGCGTTCCGGGCCGGCTGCGAGCGGCTCGCCTTCCCTCCCATGGCAGGTTCGGGGGCGAACGCGGCCGTCCTCCACTATCAGCGCAACGACTCGGTCATGAGGAGCGGCGAGCTGCTGCTGATGGACGCGGGCGCGGAGTGCTCCCGCTACGCGGCGGACATGGCCCGGACGGTGCCGGTCAAGGGCCGGTTCGACCCGGAGCAGCGCCGCCTGTACGAGGTCGTGCTCGGAGCCCGCGACGCGGTGGTCGCCGCCGCCAGGCCGGGCGTGACGCTCGGAGGGCCGGCTCCGGGCAGCCTGCTTTCCGTGGCCGAGCGGTCCATGCGCTCCCGCGCGCCGCGAGGAGTCTCCACCCGCCTTCCCCACGCCCTCGGGCATCACGTCGGCCTTGACGTGCATGATCCCGCACCGTTCCGCGCGCCGCTGCGGAAGGGCATGGTCATTGCGATCGAGCCGGGGATCTATCTGCCCGAGCAGGGCGTCGGGATCCGGGTCGAGGACATGATCGAGATCACGGACGACGGCTGCCGGGTGATGAGCGCCGGGCTGCCCGTCGAGGCCGACGCGATCGAGAGCGCGCTCGCCTCCGGCGGGGCTCCCTGACCGGCGTCAGCCGAACCGCCCGCTGCGCCGGCGGCCGGCCGGGTGCGCGGCCAGCGCATCCTCGTCCGGCTCGGTTCCCCAGCCGGGGGTGTCGGGAACGACCAGGTGCCCGTCCTCGATCGGCGGCTCGCTGGCGAACACGTCCCGGTCCCACGGGATGCGGTCGATGTCGATCTCCATGATGCGGAGGTTCGGCACGGCCGCGGCGAAGTGCGCGTTCATCATCGTGGCCAGATGTCCGTAGAAGTTGTGCGGCGCGACGTTGACCTCGTAGGCCTCGGCGCAGGCCGCGATCTTGAGGCTCTGCCAGGCTCCGTTCCAGACCAGGTCGATGATCGCCACATCGACGGCCTCGGCCTCGAAGTAGGGCAGGAAGCTGCGGAGCCCGATCAGGGTCTCGCAGGAGCTGACCGGCTTTCCGGCCTGACGGCGGATATGGGCCAGGGCGCGCGGGTTGCGGGAGTCGATCTCGACCCAGAACAGGTCCAGGTCGCTCAGCTCGCGAAGGATCTTGAGGTAGCCCTCCGTCGCGCAGTTGAAGTTCAGGTCCAGCAGCAGGTCGATGTCGGGTCCCGTGCCCTCGCGCAGAGCCTCCAGATGCGCTCGGAGCTGCCGCAGCACGGGGCGCTCGACGTTCCGCCCCGGCTCGAACGGCGTGCCGAAGCCCGGCCGCCAGCCCCGGGCCGTCCCGTCGCCGTACTCGAAGACGTTCGTCTTCGCGCCCGTCAGCCCGCTCTCGCGGACCTCCCTGCCGATCCCGCGCACGCCGTCCAGGTCCGTGATGGGAGGCTTGTAGTGCTCCGGGTGGTTGATCCGCCAGGTTGCGCAGTGCGACCAGTAGAGCCGGATCCGGTCCCGCACCTTGCCTCCCAGCAGGGCATGGCAGGGCACGCCCAGGCTCTTCGCCTTGGCGTCGAGCAGCGCGTTCTCGATCGCTCCCAGCGCCTGTCCGATGACGCCGCCGGCCGACGGGCGGGTGGCGCAGAAGAGGTCCGCGTAGACCCGCTCGTGGCTGTGCGCGTCCCGGCCCTCGACACGCGGGGCCAGGTGCTCGATCGCCGCGCTGACGCCCGGCGATCCGAAGTCCTCGTCGTACTCGCTCCAGCCGGTGACGCCGTCGGCCGTCACCGCCTTCACGAAGTGGTAGTCTCGCCAGCCGGCGTCGCAGTGCAGCGTCTGAAGGGACTCGATGCGCATCGGGCGACCATCGTAGCAACAGCCCGCGCGCCGGAGAGGCGGGCGCGCCTACTGCTGCCGGAACGCCTCCAGAAGCGCCTCGATCGCCTCGTCGACGTGCCTGCGCCGGATGATGAAGGGCGGCAGGAACCGCAGCACGTTGCCGGCCGTGCAGTTGATCAGAAGGCCGAGTTCCTGCGCCCGGGGCACGAACTCCCCGCCCGGAATGTCGAGCTCGAGCCCCAGCATCAGTCCCCGGCCGCGGACGCGGACCGCATGCTCTTCACGCTCGATGATCTCCTGCAGCCTGGTCCGGAAGTAGGCGCCGACCTCGCGGATGCTGGGCAGCAGTTCCGGCAGCAGTTCCAGGAACTCGATGGCGGCCCGGCATGCCAGGGCTCCGCCCCCGAACGTCGAGCCGTGCATGCCGGGCCCGAGCACGGATGCGGCGTCGTCGGTGCAGAGCACGGCTCCGATCGGAAGCCCCGCGGCGAGCGGCTTCGCGAGCGCCATCACGTCGGGGCGGACGCCGTCCCACGCCTCGAAGGCGAACGCGTCGCCCGTGCGGCCCAGCCCGCACTGGACCTCGTCCAGGATGAGAAGCGCGTCGTGCCGGTCGGCCAGGTCCCTGGCCAGGGTCGCGAACTCGTTCGAGATCTCCACGATCCCGCCCTCGCCGAGGACCGGCTCGAAGATGATGCCCGCGGTCCTGTCGTCGACGGCCGCCTCGAGGGCGGCCGTGTCGCCGACCGGAATGAACTCGACTCCGGGAAGCAGCGGTGCGAACGGTCCGCTGTACTTGGGCTGGCCCGTGACCGAAATCGCGCCCAGCGTGCGCCCGGAGAAGGACTCCTCCAGCGCGATGATGCGGTACTTCTCGGGACTGCGGGCGCGGCCGTGGCCCTTGGCGATCTTGAGCGCCGCCTCCACCGCCTCCGCGCCGCTGTTGCAGAAGAAGGTGCGGTCCAGGCCGCTCAGCCTGGAAAGCCGTTCCGCGAGCAGCCCCTGGTTGGAGTGGTAGTAGAGGTTGGAGCAGTGCACCAGCTTGTCAAGCTGGTCGGTGAGCGCAGACACGATCCGCGGATGGGAGTGGCCCAGCGCCATCACGCCGATCCCCGACACGAAGTCGAGGTACCTGCGGCCGTCGCCGCCCAGCAGGTACACGTCCCTGGCGCTCTCCACCACGAGCGGGTAGCGGCCGTAGCTGCGCACCACGAACCTGTGGTCTCTCGCCACGACCGGATGGGCTTCGAGCTGTTCCTTGGCGTCGGCCATGATTCCTTCAGGCTATCACCGCGGCGCCGGGGCGGGTCAGGCACGGGCGGATCCGCCATTGGATACGCTGGAATCACGTGCCTCCGCCACTGATCCTGGTCACCAACGACGACGGCATCGACGCGCCCGGAATCCGGGCGCTCGAGCAGAGCCTCGCCCCTCTCGGCCGCATCCGCACGGCCGCTCCCCTGGCCGAGCAGAGCGCCTCCAGCCGCCGCATCACCCTGCGCCGGCCCATCCGCTACGTCGATCTGGGGGACGGGCGCTACGGCATCGACGGCACCCCCTGCGACTGCGTGATGATGGCGGTCACGCTCCTGCTCGACCAGCGGCCCTCGCTGGTCGTCTCCGGCATCAATCCGGGTCCGAATCTCGGCGAGAACATCTACTACTCAGGCACCGTGGCGGCGGCGGCCGAAGGGGCCAAGTACGGCATCCCGTCGATGGCGGTGTCGGTCGATGCGCGCAGGGACATCGACTACGGCGCGGCGGCCCGCATCGCCGCGGCCATCGTGTCCCGGACGCTGGCCGGCGGTCTGGCCCCGGGGGTCGCGCTCAACGTGAACGTGCCCGCGGGAAGGATAGCGGGCGTCGCCGTGACCCGGCAGTGCGGCAAGATCTCGCGCAATCTCATGGTCGAGACGAGGGATCCTTGGAACAGGGCGTACTACTGGATGCACGAGGACGTGCCGCTGTGGGAAGCCGAGGAGGGCAGCGACTATGCGGCGGTCCGGGAGGGCCGCGTCTCGGTCACGCCGCTCCGCTTCGAGATGACCGCCGAGGCGGAGCTCGACGGCCTGCGCCGGGAGTTCCGGGACTTCGATCCCAACGGCTGCTGACCGACCCGCTCAGGCGAGCAGCGGCCGGACGACGTTGCCGTGCACGTCGGTGAGCCGGAACCGCCGGCCCTGGAACTTGAAGGTCAGCTTCGTGTGGTCGACCCCCAGCAGGTGCAGCATCGTGGCGTGCAGGTCATGGACGTCGACCGGGTTCTCTGTGATGTTGTAGCTGAACTCGTCCGTCGACCCGTACGTCTGGCCGCCCCGGATCCCTCCGCCCGCCATCCAGATCGAGAAGCAGCGCGGATGGTGGTCGCGGCCGTACTCGGACTCGGTGAGCGTGCCCTGGCAGTACACGGTCCGGCCGAACTCGCCGCCCCAGACGACGAGGGTGTCGTCGAGCATGCCCCGCTGCTTGAGGTCGCGCACCAGGGCGGCCGAGGCGCGGTCGGTCGCCTCCGCCTGCTTGCGGATGCCCGAGGTCATGGCGCCGTGCTGGTCCCATCCGCGATGGTAGAGCTGGATGAATCGCACCCCGCGCTCGGCGAGGCGCCTGGCCAGCAGGCAGTTGTAGGCGTAGGTCCCCGGCTTGCGGGCGTCCTCGCCGTAGAGCTCGAACACCGGGTCCGGCTCGCTCGACAGGTCCGTGAGCTCCGGCACGGAGCGCTGCATGCGGAACGCCATCTCGTACTGCGCGATGCGGGTGACGATCTCGGGATCCCCGTACTCCTCGTACTGCATGCGGTTCAGCCGGCCGAGGGCGTCCAGGAAGCTGCGGCGCTGGCCGCGGGTGAACCCTGCGGGATCCGACAGGTACAGGACCGGGTCGCCCACGGAGCGGAACTTGACGCCCTGGTACCGCGTCGGCAGGAATCCGGATCCCCACAGGCGGTCGTAGAGCGGCTGGCCGCCGGTTCCCTGCGTCACCATCACGACGAAGCTGGGCAGGTTGGAGGACTCGCTCCCGAGACCGTAGCTGAGCCAGGCTCCGACGCTGGGTCTCCCGGCGATCTGCGCGCCCGTCTGGAGGAACGTCACAGCGGGATCGTGGTTGATGGCGTCGGTGTGCATCGAGCGCACGATGCAGATGTCGTCCGCGATGGCGGCCGTGTGCGGCAGCAGTTCGCTCAGCCAGGCCCCGCTGTCGCCGTGCCGCTGGAACCCGAAGGCGGACTCGACCAGCGGGAAGCTGGTCTGGGAGGCCGTCATCGTCGTGAGGCGCTGGCCCTTCCGGACGGACTCCGGAAGATCCTGGCCGCGCAGCTTCGCCAGGCCCGGCTTCGGGTCGAACGTCTCCAGCTGGGACGGGCCGCCCGACTGGAAGAGCCAGATCACCCTCTTGGCCTTGGGTTCGTGGTGCGGCAGCGCGGGCAGCCCGCCGGCGCCCTGCGGTCCGGTCGCCGCCAGACCCGCGTCGCGGCCGAGGAGCTGCGCCAGTGCGAGAGAGCCGACGCCGGTCGCCGCCTTGCCGAAGAAGTGGCGGCGCGTCTCGCGGATGGGCATGGATGCCTGGAGTCTCATTGTTTCGTGATCGCTTCGTCGAGGTTGAGGAGCGCGCTCGCGACGCCTGCGTAGGCGGCGAGCTCGCGGGGGTCGCCCTGCCCATCCCAGGAGGAGTCGCCCACGCCGAGCAGCGCTTCGGCGGCGTCGAGGTTCTTGCCGTACTCGTCCGCGAGTCCGGCCAGCAGTGCGCCGAGCACCTCGGTCTCGGACTCGGTGGGCGGCCTGCTGAGGACCCGCCGGAAGAGCAGGTCGATGCGCTCCGCGGATCCGCCGAGGCCGGCCTGCAGAACCAGTCCCGCCGCGTTGCGGGCGGCCTCCACGAATGCCGGGTCGTTCATCAGGTTCAGCGCCTGGAGAGGAGTGTTCGTGCGTTTGACGTGGACGGTGCAGACCTCGCGGTCGGATGCGTCGAAGTTCATCATCGACGGCGGCGCCACCGTGCGCTTCCAGTACGTGTAGAGGCTGCGCCGGTACAGGTCCGCGCCCGAGCCGGCCTCGTAGGCGATGCCCGAGAGCTCCTCCCACAGCCCGTGCGGCTGGTACGGCATGACCGACGGCCCGCCGATCCGCTCGTGCAGCAGGCCCGACGCGGCCAGCGCCTGGTCCCGGATCGAGGCGGCGGCCAGCCGAAAGCGCGGTCCGCGAGCGAGGAGCCTGTTCTCGGGGTCGCGCTCGCGCAGTCCGGGGCCGGCCTTGGAGGATTGCCGGTAGGTCGCGCTGAGCATGACGGTCTTGAACAGGCGCTTGATGTCCCAGCCCGAGTCCATGAAGTCCACCGCGAGCCAGTCGAGGAGCTCCCGGTTGGACGGGGCCTCTCCCTGGGACCCGAAGTCGTCCACCGTCTTGACGATGCCGGTCCCGAACAGCATCTGCCAGAGCCGGTTCACGATGACGCGGGCGGTCAGGGGGTTCGACCGGCTTGCGATCCAGCGGGCCAGTTCGAGGCGGTTGCGGGCCGGCGGGCCGCCCGGGCCGGAGACGGCTGTGGGAAGGCCCGCGTCGACGGGCTCTCCATGGGCGTCGTAGCGGCCCCGCTCCAGCACGTAGGCCTGGCGGTGCGGACCCTCCCGCATCACCATCACGGTCGGAATGTCCTCCAGGAACGAACGGTGGCGGCGCCGGGCCTCCTCGACGTCGCGCAGGGCATCCCGCACGGCCGGCGAGGCCCCTGAGTCCAGGAAGGCCATCCGCAGCTTGTCGCGCTGGACGGGAGTGCGCTCTGCGGCCGGCACGCCCGCCAGCTCGGCAAGCTTCCGGGCGGACGCCAGGGAGCGCGCCTCCTCGGGGGAGAGTTCGCGGCCGTAGACCCGCACCTCGTCGATGCGGCCCCTGAACCGGTGGTCGACGCCTCCGCCGCCCCCGACCTTGAGCGTGGCGGAGCTCCTCGACGGCCAGTCGAGGTTGTCGAAAAGCACGTCGACCTCCTGCTCTTCACCGTCCATGTAGACGCGGATGCCCCTGGCCTTGCGCTTGCCGTCGTAGGTCAGCAGGACGTGCTGCCAGCGGCCGGGCTCGACGGCGCGCCTGGTCTCCAGGCGGACGCTGAGGTCGGTCCATCGCTGGGACTGGTGCCACCACAGCTTGCCGCCCCGCACGAACAGGCCCCAGCCGTTGCCGATGGGGTTCTCGCCCATGGAAGCCACAATGGACCCGTCCCCGGCGCCCTCGGGATGGATCCACGCCGACACGCTGAAGGGATCGAGGTAGTTGTAGTTGCCCACCCTGCCTAGGTCGGCGTATGCGGTGCCGTCGAACACTCCCGCCGATCCGAGACGCCCCTCGGCGGTCCGCGGCGGCACGGGTTCCGGCGCGCTGCTCCGGTCGATCGAGCCCCCGGTCATGAACGGGACCTGCAGGTCCCCGTCGAACGAGGCCTGCGCCGCCAGCCCGCGCCGGGGCGCCCAGTCCGCCGCCGGCGAGGAGGCCAGCCCGGCCTCCCAGTCCGCCTGCTCCCTGGCGGCCCGCGACTGCATCGCCTTCCAGCGGCTCTCCTCCGCAGCCAGCGCTCTCTGCAGTTCGGCAAGCCGCTCCTCCTGGTCGGGCGTCGGGGCCCGGACCACGGGATCCTCGTTCCCGAAGTTCCAGACCATGCCCTTTTCCTGGACGTTGTTGAAGTACCCGAAGAAGCTGTAGTACTCCTTCTGGGAGAGCGGATCGAACTTGTGGTCGTGGCAGCGGGCGCACGCGAGCGTGAGTCCAAGCCAGACCGTCGCCGTGGTCTCGGCGCGGTCCGCGACGTACTCCACCCGGAACTCCTCGTTCACGGAACCGCCTTCCGCCGTGGTGCGGTGGTTGCGGTTGAATCCGGACGCGATCACCTGCTCGCGCGTGGCGTCGGGCAGCATGTCTCCCGCCAGCTGCTCGATCGTGAACTCATCGAAGGGGCGGTTCCGGTTGAAGGCGTCGATGACCCAGTCGCGCCAGCGCCACATGAACCGCGTGCCGTCCGTCTGGTAGCCGTTGGTGTCGGCGTACCGGGCGGCGTCGAGCCACATGCCCGCCATGTGCTCCCCGTACCGCGGGGACGCCAGAAGCCGGTCGAGCAGCCGCCCGTACGCGCCGGGGGCGGAGTCGGACACGAACTCCTCGACGGTTTCCGGGTCCGGCGCCAGGCCGGTCAGGTCGAGGGCCGCCCTGCGGGCGATCGTCCGCCGGTCCGCCGGCGGCGACTGGGCCAGACCCTCCTCGTCCAGCCTCGCCAGGACCAGCGCGTCAATGGCGCCGAGCGCTTCGCCGTTCGGAACTTCGGGAACCGACGGGCGACGCGGGGGCGCGAAGGACCAGTGGCCGTCCCACTCGGCGCCCTGCTCGATCCAGAGGCGAAGAGTGTCGATCTCAGCCCGTCCGAGCGGGTCGTGGCCCATGTACGCGGGCGGCATGCGCACGGCGAGGTCGTCGCTCCGCACCCGCAGCAGCAGCCGGCTCTCGCCGGGATTGCCCCGCACCACGGCATGCCCTCCGCTGGCAAGCCTCGCCAGTGCCCCGTCCTGCGTGTCCAGACGCAGCCCGGCCTGGCGCTGGCCAGCGTCCGGCCCGTGGCAGCTGTAGCAGCGGTCGGAAAGGATGGGCCGCACGTCCTCGTTGTAGTCGACGGGGTCGGGCGCCTTCGGCGCGGCGGCGGCGAACGCCGGGGCAAGCAGGAGGCTCAGCGCATGGGAAACCGGCCTCAGCACGCGGTCATTGTATCAGCCGGCTGTCCGAGGCCGTCCGCCATGGCGGCGGGACAAGGCCCTCGGGGTCGCTCTCGCGCCACTGTCCGTCGGACGGCCGGGCGCGTCCCGGGACCGGGCCGCGAGGACGCGCTCCGGCGCTCGGTCGCGCGCCGAGCGACAAGCCGGCGCCCTCGGATCACGGGCCGGATCTCTTGTGCGCTCGCGACCGGCCGCCGGCCGCCGGCGGTCCCGCGGCGGGGTCGGAGGAATCGCGGCAGGCACGGCTATACTGATGCAGACTACTGCGGTCCGGCCACCGCGCCGAGAGCGACCAGACCTGCACGGCCGCCGGACGCTGGCCGCCTGCCCCGGAACTGGACGCGCCGGTCGGCCCACCTCGGAGAGCGAAGGGAGAACATGACCAGACGCCGATCCAATCTGAGGTGGGGAGTCGAGAGACGCCTCGAATTCATCGAGTTCCGCCTGTACTGGGAGGGAAGGATGAACCGGGGAGACCTGATCAACGTGTTCGGCGTCTCGGTGAACCAGGCATCCACCGACCTGAACCGGTACCTCCGCCTGGCGCCCGAGAACATGGTCTACAACAAGAGTGCGCGAGCCTACCTCCGCAGCTCCGTGTTCTCGCCCCTTTTCCTGAAGCTCGATGCGGACCGGTATCTCTCCGAACTCCGGTCCGTCCGGTCCGGGGTGCTTTCCCGCGAGGACTGCTGGCTCCACGTGCATCCGACGTACGACGAGGTGTCGAATCCGTCCCGCAAGGTGAGTCCGGAGACGCTGCGGGTGGTTCTCGAGGCCATCCGCGAGTCCCTTGCGATCGAAGTCCAGTACCAGTCGCTCTCGACGCCGTCGCCCCGCTGGCGCTGGATCGCCCCCCACGCCATCGGCTATGACGGATTCCGCTGGCATGCGCGGTCGTACTGCGAAGAGGGTCTGGCCTTCAAGGATTTCCTCCTGGGGCGCATCATCGAGGTGGGCGCCGTGCGGCCGAGCAAGTCCGATCCGGACGAGGACCTCGACTGGCACGAGCGCGTGGACCTCGAGATCGGGCCCAACCCGGGGCTTTCCGAGTCCCAGCAACGGGTAGTGCAGCTGGACTACGGCATGCAGGACGGCAGGGCGGTCCTGCCCGTTCGGAAGGCATTCCTGTTCTATGCGCTCAAGCGTCTTGGCCTGGAAGATGCCGAAGCCGCCCGGGATGCGCACCGGCAGCACATCGTGCTGCTCAACCGCGAATTGGTGGAGCGGAGTCTTCCGGGCTCGGCCTGAAGGAGGCAGTCCCGGTTCTTCCGCGGCGTCTCTAGGGGCAGATCCTCGGATCCGTCCGTTACCAAGTCCGAGTCCGAAACGCCAAGTCTAGCGGGCGCGTTCGTCTCCGACGGCTTCGCCGCACCTCTGTTTCCGCTATGTCTGCCACGAATCTGCCGCTGCCACTTCCGCCTGAGCATGGAGGTGAGAGCCCATCGCCGGTCCCGGCTCCGCCACCGCCCTCGCGGAAGCTCCCGGAAGAGCCGGGATTCGCCCTGACCCTCGGCCTGTGCCTGGTGGCGTCGGCCGCGACGGCGTTCGCGGTCTGGGCGACGTCCAGCCGGCCGCAGGCCCGGCAGCCGTCGAGCGGAGCGGCAGGACTGATGCGGACGGCCCTGGCCTCGACGGGCGAGCTGTCCAAGTCGCTTCGTGTCGGCGGCACGCTTTCCACCATGGACTTCTCCTCGATCCGCGCCCCGAGGCTGCGCGGTCCGCGGGATGCCGGCCGCGCCGATCTGACCATCGCGTGGCTGGCCGACGCGGGCACCGTGGTGCCGCCGGGGTCCGTGGTGGCGGAATTCGAGGTGAGGTGGCTGGAGGACCACATCGCGGACGTGGAGTCCAGGGTTGTCCGGACGCAGTCCAACTACCGCAAGAAGGAGGCCGACATCCTGATCCTGAAGGAGACCGAGCGGCAGGGCCGCGTGAACTCCAAGGCGGAATACGAGAAGGCGCTTCTCGATCTCCAGTCGGCCGAGGTACGCTCGGAGATTGAGGCGGAGATTCTCAAGAACGTCTCCGAGGAAGCCCTTGTGACCTGGCGGCAGCTGGAGCGCGAGGGGGAATTCATGGAGCTGGTTCACAGCGCCGACCTCCGCAACGAGGCTCTGGAGGTGGATAAGGAGGTCCTTCATCTGGAGCGCCACGAAAGGGACTACGACCGGCTGCGCGTGAAGACTCCGCTCGGCGGCATGGTGGTCAATGAGACGATCTTCAACAAGAGCGGCACGTTCGCACAGACCAAGCCGGGCGACCAGATCTATCCCGGCGCCCTGATCATGCGGGTGGTCGACGTTTCAGAGATGGTGCTCAACGCAGTCGTCAACCAGGTCGACGCCCAGGCGATCAGGATTGGCGACGAGGCGGTGATCGAGCTGGACGCATATCCGGGCGAGCAGTTCGCCGGGCGCGTCGTCGACATGGGCGCGGTGGCGAGCTCCAACAGCGGCGGCGCGTCGAGATTCAGCCGGGGCAGCAGCGGGGCGTTCATCAAGCACATCCGTGTTCGGATCCTGATCGACGACCAGGACGAGCGGATCCTGCCGGATCTGTCGGCGAGCGCCGACATCTATTTCTCTAGAAGCCAGAACGGCGTGCTGGTCCCGCGGGAAGCGGTCCGGGCCGAGGTCGGCGAGGACCGGGAATTCGTCTACGTGAGGGACGGCGAGGGCTACCGGCAGCGTCCCGTGCGGGTGCGGGACGTCAACGACACGCAGGCGCTGATCGCCCAAGGGCTGCATGCGGGCGAGGAAGTCCTGCTCAGCGAACCGGCCGCCGAGTCCGACAGCCTGCAGTGAGAGCCTGAAAGCGTGTTACTCTGAGTGTGCGAGCCGATGGCCGGTCGTCTAATGGTAGGACACGGGCCTTTGGAGCCCGCTGTGGAGGTTCGAGTCCTCCCCGGCCAGCCACCGCGCGGTAGCGCGCCCCGCCGGGACCGATGCTGAGAGTCGGTCTGACGGGCGGCTTGGCGAGCGGGAAGAGTTTCGCCGCGAGAGAGTTTGAGCGGCTGGGGTGCAGCGTGCTCCAGGCGGACAAGCTCGGCCATCGGATCCTCGTGGACGATCCGGGAGCCATTCGCGAAGTCGTCGAGGAATTCGGCCCCGGCGTGCTGAACGCCGAAGGCGGGATCGACCGCAAGGCTCTGGGCGCCAAAGTCTTTGCCGACGGCGCCCGGCTCGGCCGCCTGAACGCCATCGTCCATCCGCGGGTCTTCGAGCGTCTGGACCGGTTCTTCGCCGAAGTCGAGGCCGCCGGGGCGGAAGACTCGGTGGCCATGGTCGAAGCCGCAATCATGGTCGAGAGCGGAAGCTACAGGAAGTACCAGCGGCTTGTGCTCGCGGCGTGTCCGCGCGAGATGCAGGTTTCGCGGTTCGTGGCGCGGGAAGGCGCCAGCCGGGAGGAGGCCGAGTCCCGGATCGCCCGCCAGCTGCCGCTCGCGGAGAAGCGGAAGCTCGCGGACTACGTGATCGACACGTCGGGGTCGAAGGAGCACACGCTCCGTCAGGTCCGGGCGGTCTACGGAAAGCTGAAGTCGGAGGCTGCGCTTTCGTGCGGGAAGGGGTTCGACGGAGAGAAATGAGAGGCTCACAGCCCGCCACCTGGAGTCCCGTCGTCGCAACGCTGGCGCTGATCGGCGCCCTGGCCGTCTGGAGCGCCTGGCCGACACGGCTCAGCCGGGTGGCGCCGCAGGTCTTCGACGAACCGTTCTGGACGGAGGCCGACTCCACCCTCACAGGGGAGGAGCTGTCGAACATCGAGATCTACAGCCGCGCGAGTCCGGCGACCGTGCACATCACGAGCACCGTCCTGCACCGCAACTGGTTCCTCGAGATCTATCCGAGCGAGTCGACGGGTTCGGGCTTTCTGGTCGATTCGGAAGGGCGGATCCTGACCAACTATCACGTCATCCAGGGAAGTGCGGAGCTTGAGATCACCCTGCTTTCCGACGAGGACGACGGGAACCGCTACATTGCCGACGTCATCGCGACGGACCCGTCCAACGATCTCGCCCTGATCCAGATCCAGTCCGACCGTCCGATGCCATTCCTCACGCTCGGCGATTCCGACGCTGTCCAGGTGGGCCAGAAGGTGCTCGCCATTGGCAATCCGTTCGGCCTCGAGGGAACGCTCACGACCGGGGTGGTCAGCTCCACCGGCCGCTCCATCCGGGACCGGAGCGGGGTCCTCAAGGACCTGATCCAGACCGACGCGGCCATCAACCCCGGCAACAGCGGCGGACCGCTTCTCGATTCGGCCGGCAACGTGATCGGCATCAACACGGCGATCTACGGGCCGAGCGGAAACATCGGGATCGGCTTCGCGATGCCGGTCAGCCGCGCAAAGGCGCTGCTGCGGTTCGTCAAGGGCGGCGCCGAGCCGGCGCAGGATCCCGGATTCACCGGTCTGTATCTTTCCCGGCGCTGGTCCCGCGCGCTGCGCCTGCCGACGACCGGATACCTGGTCACCGAGGTGGCGAGGGGCTCCGCGGCGGCCGAGGCCGGCTTGCGCGGCGCGAACCAGGAGGTGGTCCTCGGCAACTATCGGATCCCGTGGGGCGGCGATCTGATCGTGGCGATCGACGGGGTCGAGATCGCGGACAGAAGCGCCCTGCAGCAGGCCCTGGCACTCAAGCTGGCCGGAGACGCCGTGACGCTGGAGCTCATCCGTGGGAGCGATCGGATCGAGGCGGTCCTCACGCTGCGGGGGCGGGGCCTCGGCATCCGCCTCTAGACCGGAGCCCGGTCCGGGGCGGGCATCCAGCCCGTCCCGCGATGGCCGAAGCCGAACCGCCCGGGGTGGAGGATCTCGGCCAGAATCTCGAGCGATTCCGCCAGCCTGGGGCCGGGCCGGTTGAAGAACTGGTTGCCGTCCGCCACGAAGACCCGGCCGGCCCGGACCGCCCGGAGCGACTCCCAGCCGGCCCGGGCCCTCAGGAGCGGAACATCCTCGAGCGTTCGCCCGATCCCGAAGCCGCAGGGGCTGAGCATGATCACGTCGGGGTCCGCGGCGAGCAGATCGTCGAACGTCATCCAGGGAGAGTGCTCTCCGGCCTTGCCGAACAGGCAGCGGCCGCCGGCCATGGCGACCAGCTCGGGCATCCAGTTCCCGGCCGCCATCAGCGGGTCGATCCATTCAATCACCGCCACGCCGGGCCGGTCGGGGAGGCTCCGCGCCGATCGCGCAACGGCGTTCATCCGGTCCTGCAGCGACTCGGTCAGGCCCAGGCCCCTGGCCTCCTCTCCAAGCGCGGCGGCCACGCGCAGGATGTCGGACCAGACATCGGCGAGGGTGTTCGGCTGCAGGGAAACGATCTCGGAGCTGCAGCCCGTGGTCCGGGCCACCGCCAGCTCCACGTCCCGTTCGCTGACCGCGCACACGTCGCACTGGGACTGGGTCACGATGTGGGTGGGCTTCAGGTCTCGGAGGGCGTCCGCCCGGACTTCGTAGACGCCCAGCGCATCGAGGGCTTCGGCCTCGCGGGCGAGCTTCTTCACCTCGCCGTCGATCTCCCGGCTTGAGAGGCTGACATCGAACCGCGGCGCCGTGGCCTGCGGGAGGGCCCGCACCTCGGGCGGGTAGTCGCATTCGTGAGAGCGGCCGACCAGCTGGTCGCGATACCCCAGCGCACAGACGATCTCAGTGGCGCTGGCGATGAGGGAGAGAATCCGGGGAACGGGCCGCTCGGGCAAGACCCAGTCTAGCCGACGCCCCCGATCAACGACCGCCGCCGGCGGCCCGAGCCGGGCCGAACGCAGTATCATGCACATGATGAACCGTTCGGAGTTTCTCCGCCTCCTTCTTGCCGGCGCCGGCACGTCCTTCGCCTCCGGCCCGGCGCGTTCGGCCGCCGGCGGGTCCCGCAAGCTGATCCTGCTGGCGGGCAGCCCGAGCCATCCACCCGGGATGCACGAGTTCCGGGCGGGCACGCTGCTGCTGGAGAAGCGCCTGGTCCAGGTGCCCGGGCTTGTCGTGGAGCGGCACGACAACGGATGGGTCGACGACGAAGCGACCCTCGACGACGCGAATGCCGTGGTGATCTACTCGGACGGCAGCAGGAAGCATCCCTTGGCCGACAAGAGCCGGCTCGCGCGGATGGGGAGCCTCGTCAGCCGGGGTGTCGGACTGGGTTGCATGCATTACGGAGTGGAGGTGCTCAAGGAGGACGCCGGCCGGGAATTCAAGGACTGGCTCGGCGGCTACTACGAGCACGAGTGGTCCTGCAATCCGATCTGGACGCCGGAGTTCGAGAGGTTCCCCGACCATCCCGTGGCCAACGGCGTCCGTCCCTTCGCAATCGAGGACGAGTGGTACTTCAACATGCGGTTCCGAGAGGGCTTCGACGCGTCGGGGCCGAAGCGTGACGGCGGCTCCCTGTTCACGCCGGTTCTGGTGGCGAAGCCGAGTGACGCAACGCGCGACGGGCCGTACGTGTTCCCGAAGGGCCCCTACCCGCACATCCAGGCGGCGAAGGGACGCGAGGAAGCGATGCTCTGGACGATCGAGCATGAGAACGGCGCACGGGGCTTCGGCTTCACCGGCGGCCATTTTCACCGCAACTGGCAGCACGACGAGTACCGCAAGGTCGTGATGAACGCGATCTGCTGGCTGGCCGGCCTGAAGGTGCCGAAGTACGGAGTAGGCTCGTCCACGGTCCGGGACGACGAACTGCAGCGAAACCTCGACCCCAAGCCGCCGCGGAGGAGCTGAGGGGCGATTTCCTCGGTCGGCCCCGGGCGCGCCGAACGCGTTGACCTGCCGTTTGCGCGGACGGCGGTCCCCGAGTCTGGAGTGGGCAGCAGACGCGCCGTCCGGCCCCCCGCGCAGTCCGCCCTCGGCGGCCGGGAGCCGCCGGCGAGAACCTCGGCACGCATCGCTCACGGTCCCGGTCTGGCGCAACGGGCGCCCTTCCTCTCCCGGCATCGAGGCAGGGGCGGCGCCGCCGTTCGGATCCCTCCGAATTCCCGGCGACGGCCTCGCGCCCGAAGACGAAAGATGCCGTGAAACTAGGACATCGCGCGGAGCGTCTGCTAGCGTAAGGAAAGTCGCCAGCCGGCGACTTCGGAAAGGGGGCGAACAGGATTCGACGGAAGCGCTATCGCTGCTGAGAGGCATGCCGGGCTCCGAGCACCCGTAAATCGGTCGGACAACAAGAACTGCCAACAACGACATGCAGTTTGCACTTGCTGCCTAAACTATAGGCAGCCGCCTCCGTCGGCGGGCTCGCACGCCGACACGGGGTGTCATTTCGCGGGATAGGTTCGAGGCCTTCTGCTCGCAGGTCTCGGGTCGAGATCAATCGAGCTGGATCGCGTACGGCTTGTCCGTTTCCAGTCCGCGGTCGAGATCATTGAACGGACTAAGCATGTAGGCTCTCTCCGGCGGTCGTTTTCGGACGCGGGTTCGATTCCCGCCGCCTCCACCACCGTTCGCCGCTTGGCCCCGCACGACGAGCGCCGCCGCGGCGGCCGGGCTTCGCAGCCGATTCCCGCAGCCGGGAATTCCGCATTGCCCCCCGGCCTCACGAACATCGTCGAAGGTCCGTTCCAGACACTCCGTCCGGCCGCCTCCGGAGATCCCGCGACGCCCTGAACGCCTGAGTCCCGGTTCCCGGGCGCGGCCCCTCGTGGAGGGCGGGCGGGCCATCGCCGCCGCCGACATGCCGGATGTCGGAGAAAGCCACGCTTGGACCCGCCCGCGGCGATGGACAATGCAGCCGGCGATGCATCCGGCCGCAGGGCTCAGCGCGAGAAGGGTGCGGAGTACGGAACCGGGCCGGGCATCCGCGGCCGATGGTCGGGGCGGAGGGATTCGAACCCCCGACTTCCTGCTCCCAAAGCAGGCGCGCTACCAGACTGCGCCACGCCCCGCCAATCTTGATTCTAGGGCTGCCGGAACTCGACGTGGACGCCCCGCTCCGCGAGGAGCTCGCCGGTCGCCTGCAGCAGCGTCACCATCGCCTGCCGGTAGCCGATCGATTCCTGGAGCAGGTCGGACTCGCTCTGCACCAGGTCGTCCTGGGCGTCCAGCACGATGAACGCCGTGCTCACGCCGAGGTCGTACTTCTGCTGCTCCGCGTCGAGGCGCTTCTGCGAGAAGTCCAGCGCCACCGCGGCCTGCTGGATCGCCGCCTTGCTCAGCTCGACTCCGGTGATCGCGTTCAGGACTTCGAGCCGGATGTCCTGCTCGAGCGAGCGCAGCTGGTACATGTTGCGCTTCTTGGAGAGGGCGGAGTTCGCAAGATCCGCTGCGGCCCTCCTGTTGCGCAGGGGCAGGTCCAGCGTCACGCCCACGCTGTAGGTCGGGAAGGCGAACTGCAACAGCTGGTTCATCGCCGCCGGGAAGCCGCCCGCCTCCAGCAGCCGCGAGGTCCCGCCCAGCAGCGAGGTCTCGTACAGGTTCCCGCCCAGGCCCGTCGCGCTGTAGGACGCGGTCAGCGACAGGTCGGGCCGCTGCGCGTTGGTGTAGCGCCGGATGTTGTAGTCGTCGATCTCGAGGTTCTTTCTGCTCTGCCGCACCTCCGGCCGGAACGCGAGCGCCTTCCGGATCGCCTCCTCGGGCTCGAAGCTCGGCATGTAGATCGGCGGATCCGCCGACTCCGTGAGCACGAGCGGCAGATTGCGGATCTCCGGGTCAAGGTCCGCGGCGATCTGGCGGCGCACGCGGTCCTCGGACTGCTGCAGGCGGTAGCGCGCCCGCGTCACGCTCACCTGCGCGTTGGCGAAGTTCTGTTCGGGCTGGTAGATGTCGAGCCGCGAGATCGCGCCGAGCTCGAGCTCCCTTTGCGACCTCTGGAGGAACGCGTTGCGCAGTTCCAGGTTGTTCTCCTGGACGGTGAGGGCCTCCCGGTTCGAGACCACCTGCCAGTAGGTGTTCTCCGCCGTGGCGATGAGGGCGATGATGCGGTTGATCGCCTGCGCGCGGGTGATGTCGTGCCGCGACTCGGCGATCATGACCGGAATGCGCTGGATCCCCCGGCCGCGGCCGCGCAGCAGGGGCTGGGACAGCCGGAACAGCAGCGTGTCCTGGATCGAGGGGTTGAAGGTCCGGAACGCGCTGCTGCTGGCGTTCTTGAGGCCTGTGAAGCCCACCGTGTAGCTCAGGCCTGTGTCCAGCATCTGCCGGTACGTGAAGCCGCCGTTCTGCCGCAGCGTGCTGATCACGGCGCCCCCCTGCAGGACGTCCTGGGACGGGTTGGTGCCCCGGTTGGCGTTGAAGTCCAGCGTCAGGTTCGGGTCGAAGGGGCTCAGCGCGCTCTGGATCGCATTCTCCTGCTCGAGCACGTTGATCACCTGGATCTGCACGTTCGGATGGTTGGCCATGACCAGCTCGAGATAGGTCCGCAGCGAAAGCTCGAGCTTGCCGTCGACGACGTAGTCCTCGAGATTTCCGACAGTGTCGATCTCGATGTCGTAGGGGGCCGGCTGCCACTGCTCCCGGAAGTAGTCCTGGGCCGGGAAGGTTGCGAATTGCGCCGCGACCGGCGCCGCTGCAAGCAGCAGCGCGGCGATCAGCGGAAGCCGGCTGGACCGGCGGACGGTTGCCTTGGAAGCTCTACTCATAGCGGATGGCCTCAATGGGGTCGAGTCTGGCCGCCTGCATGGCGGGGTAGATACCGAACAGCAGTCCGATGAAGACGGAAACGCCGAATGACACCACGATCGAGATGACGGTAACGACCGTGGCCCATCCTGCGATGGCCGCGATGATTCTGGAGCCGCCGAAGCCGGCGGCGATGCCGATCAGCCCGCCGAGGATCGAGATCATGACGGCCTCGATCAGGAACTGGCGCACGATGTCCCGCTGGCGGGCTCCGATCGCCCGGCGGATGCCGATCTCGCGCGTTCTCTCCAGCACCGTGGCGAGCATGATGTTCATGATCCCGATGCCGCCGACGAGCAGCGAGATGCCCGCGATGCAGATCATGACGATCTGGAACACGAGCTGCTGCTGCTCGCGCTGGGCGAGCAGGTCGGCGGGTACGAGCACGGAGAAGTCGCTGGCGCCGTTGTGCGTCATGTTCAGGATGGCCCGGACGATCTGCGAGGTCTCGATCGGGTCGGAGTCCGGCTCGACGCGAACGTAGATCCCGTCGATCTCGTCCTTGAGGTAGCTGTTGTTGTCCTCGAACCGGCGCATGACCGAGTTCAGCGGCGCCAGGATGACGTTGCTGCGGTCGTCCGCCTCCAGCCCCTCGACCTCCGACTCCGCGGTCGCCTGCGGCGCGGTCACGCCGATGACGTGGAGCCAGACGTCGTTGACCTTGATGTACTTGCCCACGGCGGAGCCGTAGCCGAGCACGCTGATCTTCGCGCGCTCCCCGAGCACGCACACCGGCGCCGACCGCGCCTGCTCCTCCTCGGTGAAGAAGCGCCCCTCGATCAGCGACATGCTGTAGATCTCGGTGTAGTTGGGCCGGACGCCGATCAGGGTCGGCAGATCGCCGTCCATGCTGGGCAGCAGGCTGGTCGGCTGGAACGTCTTGCGCTCCGAGAGGTTGGCGATGTTCGGCGTGTTCGCGGAGATCGCCCGCGCATCGCGGAAGGTCAGCCCCTGGGACACCTGGCGGACCTCGATCAGCGTGTCCCGGTCCGGGGCCTCGATCGCCTCGACGACGATGTTGTTGACCCCAAGCAGATCGATGTAGCGGATCATCTCCTGCCGCGCGCCCTCGGTGATCGACAGCATTGCGACGACCGCGCCCACGCCGAAGATCATGCCGAGCATGGTCAGGAGGGTGCGGAGCTTGTGGGCCAGCAGGCTCCCGATCCCCATCTGGAGCTCGGGCAGTACGTTGGGAATCTGCATCGGTCAGTTCACCTGGCCGGCCCCCGGAAACGAGGGCCCGGAGGGAGACTCGTTCTGCTCCATGCGGGACGCCGGCGCCGAGTCGGGCCGGTAGAGCGAAACCTGTTCGCCCTCCTGCAACCCTTCGGCCACGGCAACCTGCGACTCGGAGCGCCTTCCCAGTCGGACGCGCCGCGCCCGCAGCGTATTGCCTTCCAGGACGTAGACGACGGTCTGGACGCCCTCTTCGAAGACGGCCTGATAGGGAATGTAGAGCGTGTCGGGAATCTGCTCGACCGTCACTTCGGCGTCGGCGAGAAGGCCGGGCCTGAGCAGCACGTCGACATCGGAACCCTGCTCGGGAGGCGCCGGAAGCTGCGCCGCCGCCCGCTCGCCCTCGCTGAACTCCGACGGCTCCGTCTGGGCAGGCGGCAAGGAGGCCGCCTGAGGGCCGCCGCCGGCTCTCCCTCCGCCGCCGGCGGGGCCGCCGCCTGGGGCGCCGCCACCGAAGCCGCCGCCACCGAAGCCGCCGCCAAAGCCGCCACCGCCGCCGCCGAAGCCGCCCTGACCGCCTCCGCCCTGGCCTCCTCCGCCGCGTCCGCCACGTCCGCCCAACGCGGACATCATGATCTGGCGGAACTGCTGGCGCTCCTCGTCGCTGAGTTCCTGGGGTCCGCGGCCGTCGAGCAGTTCCTCGGCCTGCTTGCGGGCATCTTCCGGCAGCCTCGCCAAAATGGCCGACGGATCCCTTCCGCCTTGGGCGCCGCGCTGGCGTCCGCCCTCTTCCGCGCCTTGCCGGGGCTCTCGCCGCTGCTGTCCGCCGTCCGCTCTCTGCTGGCGCTGGCCCGGCTCCTGCTGCCCTGCCTCGGCGCGCTGGCCGCGTCCCTGCCGCCGTCCCCCCTCCTGGGCTCCTTGCTGGGGCTGGCGCCGCTGCTGTCCGCCGTCCGCTCTCTGCTGGCGCTGGCCCGGCTCCTGCTGCC
>JAPPMB010000117.1:54564-66246 GCA_028819255.1 Bryobacterales bacterium
CTGCCTCGGCACGCTGGCCGCGTCCCTGCCGCCGTCCGCCCTCCTGGGCTCCTTGCTGGGGCTGGCGCCCGGAGCCGCGGCGTGCAGCCTCTTCGCCGCCTTCCGCGCGACCGCCGCGCTGGCCCCCGGCCTGCTCCTGTCCGCTGCTGCGCCTGGGCGCGCTGGCTGAAGAGGCCCCGTAGCCCACCTCGGCGTTCTGCCGCGCGGTCGCCATGATCCGGTCGATGCGCTCCGGCTCAGCCCCCACGTTCTCCAGCAGCTTCCTCATGTCGATGCCGACCAGGCACTCGAACTTCTTGGTCGCCTCCCCGGCGAAGATGTTGGCCGAGGCCGTGTTCCCCAGCCGCTTGATGGTTCCCGGAACGATCTTGTCCGGAATCGCGTCAAGCCGGATCTCGACGTCCTGGCCGACGCGCAGATTGGCGCGCTCCGACTCCTCGACCCGCGTCAGCAGCTCCATCTCGGAGAGGTCCAGGAGCTGCGCGACCGGCATGCCGGCGTAGATCTGGTCGCCCTCGCGGATCTCGGGCAGAGACTGGCCGAATCCGCCGCGCCCTCCGGACCGGTTCTGGAGAATCGACACGAGCCCCGTCAGCGGCGAGAGCTTGCGCGACTCCGCGATCCGGCGTCGGTCCCGGGCCACGTCGAGCTCGGCCTTGTTCAGCTGCTCCCGCAGCACGGCCAGCTCCGCCTCGCGCTGCTGCAGCCGGTTCTTGATGTCCTCCTCGAGCTTCGCCTTCCGGCGCTGGGCCTCCTCCAGCGTGAGCTCGTTCTTGCGGGCGTCGATGGCGGCCAGCAGCTCGTTGCGCCTGACCTCCAGCTCGGCCCGGCGGACCTGGAAGTTCGCTTGGACGATCTCGACCTCGTCCTGGCTCTTGCGGATGTCGAGTTCCGCCTCGGCCTTCTTGAGGTTCTCCTGGATCTGCTCCACGGAAAGGAGGCTGTCCTCCAGGGCCGCCACGCGCTCGGAGTCATCGAGTTCGAAGATCAGGTCGCCGCGCCGCGCGAGCGCGCCGGTCGAGGCGAGCTGGGTGATCTGCGACATCATTCCGATGTTGGGCGCGGTCAGCGTCAGCGACCGCACCGCGCGGAGCTCGCCGCGCAGGTGGGTCTTGACGACCAGGTCGCCGCGCATGACCTCGGCGAGGGCGAAGTCCTGCTGCTCCTGCGGGATCTGCTGCCAGGCGAAGTAGCCGCCGGCGACAAGCGCCCCCGCCACTAGGATGAGAAGAGTGCGAATCAACAGCTTTGTCATGGCTTGGGCTCCCTAGGGGTCATAGTGTTCTGCCTTGATCGGCCAGCTCGGGATTCTCCAGCGCGATCACGTCCCCCTCCTCGAGGCCCGACGCCACGACGATTTCCGTTCCGTTCGTGGCCGAGACCTCGATGGGCCTCCTCTGGAAGCCCGGTCCGTCCTTGACGAAGACCGTGGGCTTGCCGTCGATCTGCGTCGAGGCCTTGTTGGGGATGACCAGGACGTCCGAGATCCGCTGCACGACGATCTCCACGGTGGCGCTCATGCCGGGACGCAGCCGGTCGTCGATGTCGTCGATCCCCGAATGGGCGGGAAAGTTCTTCTCGGGGGGCAGCCGGTTGAACACCAGCGTTGCAATCGGACTCAGCCAGGAGACCGCTCCGGACAGCAGGGCGTCGGGGACCGCGTCGATGCGAATGCGCGTCTCCTGTCCCTCTTCCACGCGCCCTCGGTCGACCTCGTCGACGCGGAACTCCACGCGCAGCGATTCAAGGTCCGGAATCTCGGCGATCGCGGCTCCGGTCCAGACCGTGTCGCCCTCCTGGAACGGCGGTCGGGCGGTCCCGAAAGAGCCCTGCGCGCGGTTGTTGGGCAGGATGTGCACGATGCCGTCGCGCGGGGCGCGCAGCAGCATGCTTCCAAGATAGGTCTTGGACAGGTCGAGGTCGCGGATGGCCTTGGACTTGCGCTCCATGAGACGCTCCATGTCGGCGGCCTGGGACATGTCGCTGGCCTCGGCGTTGGTTTCGGACTTCGTGAGCTCGCCCTTCGCAATGACGACGTCGATCTTCGCCTTCTCGGCTTCGATCTCCGCCAGGATCTCCTGCTTGCTGGCCTCCAGCTCGGCGCGCTCGAGGTTGTACGTCGCCTGCATGACCATCATTTCGTTGCGCTCGTCGGTGATGGCATGCTGGGCTTCGGCCTGCTCGATCTCGCTGTCGACCTGCCGCACCTCCGTCTCGCGCTCGATGAGGAGGTCCTCCTGAGCGGACTCGTCAAACTGCACGATGATCGCGCCCTCGGTGATCGGCCTGCCGTTCTCCGCGAGCTGCACGATCTTCAGGTCGGGTGTCTGCGGGGCGACGATCTGCACCGACATCGCGCTCTTGAGCTCGCCGCGGGTCGTCACTGTGCGCAGGAAGTCCCTGCGCTCCACCTCCGCGGTGGGCAGCTCGGGCGGCGCGGGCCCGTAGAGCATCATCGTTGCGGCGGTCAGTCCAGCCGCCCCCGCCACGATGAGCCCGGAACGCAACCAGGGAAGTCTCGGTATGGCCATGAATAAGGTATCTCCGCAACTCTGGCGGTTATCGTAAATGACGCGAATTGCCGCCGTGAGGTTATTCCGTCCGCGGGGCAGCCGTCGCGCTTGGATGCGGGACATCGGAGAGGCGAATCGGCCCCGGGAGTCTCGAGCCGCAGTCCGGATGCGGGCGACCTCCGAAGGATTCTGCCTCCGGCGATCGCCGGGGCCGGCCCGCGGGCGCGACCCGATCGGCCACTACCCCCAAGTGCCGGGGATCGCACGCAAGTGCCGTTCGGAGAAAGGGCACGAGATCCAGGAAAAGCGCTTCAGCGTCACCGGCAGGGCCGCCCGTCAGCGGATCGAGCGGCGGGTCGGGTCGGCGCGGCCCCTCGGCAGGCCGGCCGAACGCCGCTAGAAGTTCCATTCCATCCCCCCGAGGAGAAACCGGGACAGCCCGTTGGCGAACCTGGGCCGGTTCGCCATCCGGTTCCAGAGCAGGGTCGTGGGGTTCCTGCGACCGGTCACGTTCTCGACTCCGAGGTAGGTCACGACAACCTGGCCGCGGACCCGGATCGTCCGGTCCAGGCGCAAGTCCAAGGTGAAGAAGTCGGCGTAGCGCAGCGCGTTCACCCGTTCGAGATCGAATACGCCGCGACGCTGCTCCTCCGAGAGGTCCAGGTTGAACGGCGTGTAGGGCCTGCCGGTCAGGTAGGCGGTCCTGAATCCCAGCTCCCATCGCCGGCTGATGCGGCGGCCGCCCACTGCGTTGAACGCGAGCGGCCTGTCGAACGCCCCCGCGCGCATCGCGCCGTCACGCCCGGCGTGGCGGGCGCGCGAATAGGCGAGGTTGAACTGCCCGAACCACTTGCCGCCGGACTTCTTTTCCGCGAACAGTTCCAGGCCGCGGGCCTCGCCCCGGCCACCGCCGGTCATCGGGTAAAGGATGTCGCGGACATCGAACGTGTCCCCCACGTTGGCGAACGAGAGCTGGGGGAACTGCGTCGCGACCGGGTAGTCCCTGTAGCGTTTGGAGTAGGCTTCCAGTGTCACGCGCAGGTGCGGCCCGGGCGTCCATGCCAGTCCGGTCACCCAGTGATCGGAACGCGCCGGCAGCAGCGAGCGGTTCTCCGGATACGCGGCGAGGAACAGGTAGACCGGCATCTGGTGGTAGATTCCCCAGCTGCTGTTCCAGGACAGATTCTCGGAGACCGGAATCGAAATGCCCGCGCGCGGACTGAGCCGCGACCTCGACACTCCGAAATGCCCGTACCGATCCAGTCTTCCGCCCAGCGTCACGCGAGCCCTCCGCGCGAGCTGACCGGTCCCTTGGACGTAGACACTGCCCTGCGTGGCGGTGAACCGCTCCCTCAGGTCGATCGGGTTGACATCGGGGACGATCGTGAACGGGCCGTCATAGCCGAGCGGTGAAAGCGTGAGGTAGTCGTTCACGAAGAGCTTCTGCGCTCCGCCGATCCGGTACTCGCCGAAGCGGCCGGCATCCGCGGTCAGGTCGTACTTCAGGGTTGTCTCGGCCTCGGTCGAGTCTTGCCGGAAGGTTACTGCCCCTTCGGCAACGACCTGGTCGACGGCCGTGCCCGGCACGTAGGGTCCGCCCCGAATCAGGTCCTTCACCGTCGAATCGACGGCGGCGGTCGAATGGGTCAGCCCGAGCAGGCCGACGCCTCGGGTTCCGAAGATGCGCTGCCAGTTCACGCCCGTAGCGCTGCGGTGCCCGCCATAGCGAATGTCGAACGCGCCCAGCGAGTCGTCGGGCTCGGTGTCCTCGGTCAGGCCGAGCCGGATGTCGTCGATTCCCGTGATGCTCGTGACCCAAATCCGGTCGCGGGCCCCGAAGTCCCGCACGGCCTTGCCCGTGAACGAGTAGAAGACGGGCACTCCGCCCGTGCCGAGGTCCTGCGTGAAGAAATCCAGGAAGCTGCGTCGGGCGGACAACAGCCACGAGCCCTTGCCCGCGGCCCACGGCCCTTCCAGCACGCCCCCCGCCCCGGCATAGGCGAGCGTGGCCCTGCCGCGGAACCTGTCCCGGCTTCCCTCGCGCTGGGTGACCTGCATCACGCTCGAAAGGCGGTTGACGAATGGGGCCGGGTACCCGCCGGTCAGGAAGGTGACGTCTTCGATGAGTTGGACGTCAAGGAGGCTCACGGTGCCTCCCGCCGATGCCAGGTTGGCGAAGGAGTTGATGTTGGGGATCTCGATGTTGTCGACGATGAAGAGATTCTCCAGGGGGCTGCCCCCGCGCACGATGATGTCGTTCCTGAAATCCGCGGAGCCGGTCGCCACCCCGGGCAGGGTGGAGACGTATCGGGAAATGTCCTGGCGGGTCCCGGCGCTCTTTGCAATTTCGCGGTTTTGAATCCGGACTGCGGACGACACAACTTGATCGGGCGCAAGCAGTTCTGACGCGGCAACGGTGACAGAACTCTCGACAGCGGCAATATCGGGCAGTTCGAGACGAACCTCGCTCGTCTGTCCGGCACGGACTTCCACCGTGCCGGACAAGAGGGCCGTTGCTCCGAACCGGACCTCCAGCCGCACCGTGCCGGGACGGGCGTGCAATGCGGCAAAGCTCCCGGACGGTCCGCCGGGCGAGCATCGCTCGGTGCCGACCACGCAAACCTCAAACGGATCCGGAGGAGCCCCCGAATTCACGACAACGGAGCCGCGAATCGAGCCAGTTCCCACCGTGTCCTGTCCGGTCGCCACCACGCAGTTCGCAAGCAGTGCGCAGAGTGCCAGTCGGCGGCATGCCCCGAGGCGCACGGCGGTCTGGATGAAGCCGAGGGACTTCCGGGCCTTAACTCCTCTCACTGGTTCACCTTCGCACACGGTCTCGCAGGCAAGTTCGTATCGACTCAGACGCGAACTCGGCCCAGGAACTCCGCCGGCAGACGTTTCCTTGCCTCGCAGACGAGTCGCACCGCGGGCGGCGTCGGGGCGATGGCGTCGGCTCCAAGACGGTGAGGGCTGCAAGAAAGCGGTTGGCGGCTGGACGGATACGCCGGAACTGCTGGACCAACTCGACTCCCTCCAATCCGCTGAGACGACTTGGCTCCCTACCACCGTTGCCAATGTAAGAATTGGAAGCAGAGGCTGCTGCGAGGGGGCCGGTCAAGAGGAACCGCGTGCACGGACGGGGGATCAGCCTTCCCCGGCTCCCGCAGCCGGCCCGACTGGAGACCGTCGTGCGGCCCGCAGCCGCCCTTTCGATCCGCGACGGCCCGGGCCTTGGCCCACAACGCGGGGCTCACGCGAGTGTTCAGCCTCACACGGTTGGTTGCGCAGACGCCGTCTCCGGTACCGGGAAGCGGACAGATTCCGCAGACGGTGTCTGCAGAATCCTCGCAAGGCACCCTCCAGCCTCGATTCCCGTGCTCGAGGTGTGACCATGCGCAGCCGCACTCAGTCCGGAACGATCTCCGTCGGAAACTCCATGCGACCCAGGCCCTGTGCTCGAATCCGGCGATCCGTCGGTCCTGCCTGGCAGACCAAGTCCCGCTTGGGTCGCGGAGCGTGGTTTCGCGAGGCACCAGGGTCGCCACAGAGCAGGTGGGTCATGCGTCGTCCCTCGTGAAGGGCGGACGATTCGACCGGCGTCCGGCGAGACCGCCGATGGCAGGCCCCTGACCAGCTGACATCGGCGGTCAGTTGTCGCCCCCCTCCAGTGCCTTCCGGAGGTTGTCACCGCAGCGTTCCAGCAGCTCCTCCGCCTCGGTCCTTTCCAGGCCCCGCTTGAGCATCAAGATGGCGACCCGGGGCTGCCGGCCCGAAGCGGTCAGCGCCGCGTGGGCCTGTTCCTTGCCGCAGTCAGCCACCTCGGCGACAATGCGCCGGGCGCGGCGCTTGAGCTTCTCGTTCCTGACCTGCACGTTGACCATGAGGTTGCCCAAGACGCAGCCGGTGCGGATCATCAGGCCCGTCGACAGCATGTTGAGCACCATCTTCTGTGCCGTTCCGGCCTTCAGGCGGGTGGAACCGGTCACGGCCTCCGGGCCGACCTCCGGGGTGATCGGATAGGTGGCGCTGCGCTCCAGGGCCGAGCCCGGGCTGCAGCCGAGCCCGATCGTGACCGCACCGATCGAAGCGGCATGCTCGACCGCGCCCAGCACGTACGGCGTGCTTCCGCTGGCGGCGATCCCGACCAGGGCGTCGCCGCCCTGGAACCCGGCGGCTTCAAGATCCCGCCTGCCTGCCTTCCGGCTGTCCTCAGCCCCCTCGATCGAGTGCACAAGAGCCTCCGCGCCTCCTGCGATGATGGCCTTGACGCGGTGCGGCGGCGTCCCGAACGTCGGCGGGCATTCGGCCGCGTCGAGCACGCCGAGCCTGCCGCTGGTCCCTGCGCCGGCGTAGAAGAGTCTTCCTCCCCGCTCCCAGCGTTCCACGACGGCGTCGAGCGCCCTTGCGATGCGGGGAATCTGGCTGGCCACCGCGTCAGCGACCAGTTGGTCCTCAGTGTTGAGGGCGGCGAGCACTTCCTCGGTGGAACCGCCATCGATCGAGAGGGTGCGCGGGTTTCGCGTCTCGGTCAGCGGCAGCGGTTCCGTCGTCGGATCGCGGGGGACCACCCCTTCGCCGTCCGCCCGCTGCCCGTCCACATCCCCACTGTGGCAGGTTCATGACAAGAATGTCCGGCTCCCCAGCGGCTCGGGAGAATCGCTTGACGGCGTCGGCACTTTCCAAGTGCAAAGAGCACAGCACTGGCACCAGGCGGGAGCCGCCGAACGCGTATTGCATTTGAGCAGCACCCCACGAGGTGTCCCACGGACGCAAGCGCCGAGGAATCGACCGTCGCGGCGGCTCTGGCCGAAGGGCGTGTGCTGCCCGCATTGGGGGGCGTTGAACATGCAAGTGAGCTGCCAGGACAAGACGATGCCGTTCCACTGCCGGGAAGGGAGTCGAACATGCAGCTCGACCCCGATACGGGCATCACCACCGGAGTCCCCCTAGTTGCTCGCCAAGCGTCTACGGGCGACACCGTCCGAGGACAGCGAGGTGTTCTCGGGTCCGGCCGAGGCGGTCGTGACCTACATCGGCAGCAAGCGGAAGAATATGGGCAATTCGCAGCGCAAGGAAGTGGCGGACACGGGCCGCGGGCCGGTCGGCGAGACCGCGGTCACAGGTGCGAACGACCGCGAGACGAATCTGGTCGTGGCAAGAGTGGTCCAGTCGACAGACGCGGAAACGCCGCAGGGATTTGCCAAGGATCACACGGACTCCCGGGCGACAACCCACACCGACGATCCGAAGGTGCAAGGATCCCTGTCGTCAGACCGAGACTCGGTCCAGCGCTCGCAGAGCGACCAGCGCAAGGGGGACGAGCATGCCAACGGCATGGAGAGACCGCGGTCTCTGCTCAAGGGAACATACGCCGCCACGTTCCACAAGCTGAGCCCGGAACCCCCTGCCCCCCGCGTGCAGGAGCTCGCCGGACGCCACAACATGTGGGATTTGAACGGGATCGATCGGGTCAAGGGCGTCCGCCGCGGATGACGGGCCAGCGGCTGCCGAGCAAATGCCGATCAAGGACTACGCCATGAAGTCCTGTGCTTGGGCAGTGGCCTCGTAGTGCGCGGAACGCCAGGGACTGCACGGTGTTCATCGGACCCACTTGACCGAAGACTGTGAAGGCCCCTCCCAAGCGTCGCGATGTGGAGATCATCCGTACTACCAGCAGAGCCTTCCCAAGATGTGCGAGAATCCTTGAGGGAGTCAACTTCCGAAGGCCTTAGTAAACATCCTCGGGCTGAGCAGTGCAGCGCCGTGGCATTGTACATACTGAATCCGATACAGATCAGCCGTGAAAGAAGTTTCGCTCAAGAACTTTCGGTGCTTCCACGACCGACAGACCGCTCGTCTCGCACCGCTAACGCTGCTCGTCGGCGAAAACAGTAGCGGTAAGACCTCCTTTCTGGCCTTAGTCCGCGCACTCTTGGATCTTACTGGGCCACCTCACCAGAGTCCATACGCACCATCAGTCTTCAACACAACCCCATATGATCTCGGAAGTTTCGATGAGATCGCTCACCACCGAGGATCAAGAGGCTCGCGTGCCAACAGCTTTCAAGTAGGATATCTGGCAACACAGCCGCTGAAAGACCCACATAGGATCGGTAAGCAACAGATAAGATGGGAATGCACGTTTGGCAAGAAGGCTACAGCGCCACAGATGACTTCGATGCGAGTTAGTGATCATTATAATACATGCATAGAAATCAGCAACATGTCGAAGAATTCGGGCGATATCACTGTCGAGACCAAACGAGGTGTCTGGAAATGTAAGAGCGAAAGTTTGGACCGAATGATCTGGAAACTCGATGACCGCATAAATTATTTTTACTTTTTGTATTTCATTGGTGAAGCTCAGCAGCTTGATTCTTCGAAACTTCCGGATGTTTTCATACCAATACATGGTTCTTCTCAGCTAAAACAGCTGGACCTCACGCGTATTTCCACACTAGCCAATGCGGTCTGGAATCGTGCTATCACCGGTGCCCGACCACAAGCGAATGCTCCAGTACGCTCTAGGCCTCGTCGAACCTATGATCCACTGCCGCCGGAACGAGATCCAGAGGGAGACTATATCCCTATGTATTTCTCTAGCTTGGCTATCGCCGAACCTACAATCTGGAAGAATCTGAAACATGAACTGCAAAGTTTTGGCAAGAGTTCTGGCTTATTTGATGAATTATCGATTCGACATTTGGGGCATAAACGAATTGAGCCATTTCAGATACAGGTGAGGAGATTTGGCTCGAAACACAAGGGTCCAATGCGCAATATCATCGACGTAGGGTACGGGGTCAGTCAAGTACTTCCTCTAATAACGGAATTACTGCAGACTGACAGCGAATCGATGTTTCTAATACAGCAGCCTGAAGTACATCTCCATCCCACCGCACAAGCTGCCTTAGGCAGTCTGTTTTGCCAAATCGCAAACTGGAAACAGCAATTGATAGTCGAAACTCATAGCGACTATATCGTCGACCGGATCCGAATGGATGTGCGTGACAAGAAATCGAACCTAAACGCAGAAGATGTCTCCATCTTGTATTTTGAACGTGACGATCTGGATTCAAAGATTCATTGCCTTCGACTAGACGAATATGGAAATATCTTAAGTGCTCCCGATAGCTATCGACGGTTTTTTATGCGAGAAACACGGCGATCTTTGGGTATATAGTAGGGAAGTTTGGATTCAACATGTGTGCGATCTTGGACGCTAATGTCGCGCATGAGGTGTTTGGTAGGAATCGAACGAAACTTGGCATTCATTTCTTTGAATGGATCGATAATGGTCATGGCCGTTTAGTTGTCGGCGCAGTCCTTCTTGATGAATTGAATTCTACTAAAGCGCGAATCTGGTTAAGGGAAGCAACGATTGCTGGACGAGTTAAGATCTTTCGTGAAAAGGACATTGAAGACCACACTCGCCAATTGCGTGAACAAAAAGTCTGCAAATCAAATGATCCGCATATTATTGCATTGGCTCAGATTACGAGAGCTCGTTTACTGTACTCGAACGACCGTCAGTTACATCACGACTTCAAGAATAGGGATCTAGTCAAGAATCCAAGAGGAAAAATATTATCGACATACAGGCACGACCGTTTGACGCGTAACCATATTCGGCTATTGTCGCAGCGTGATCTATGTCAGATTTGAGATTATCGCGTCATTTCATCTTAATGATAAGCAACTATTTGCAAGGGAAATCCTGTTTCCATTTGAGACTAATGTCGTCCGATTTGCTTGTACAGGAGATCCACGCATCAAGGCATTCGGTCGAGCCGGGCCGGGAGTGGATGGTTCTGCCGCAGCGTCACGTGTGAAACAGGACTCGAGCACAGCGGCGCGGTGGCGTCCTCGCGAGATCCGTATGCGAAGCTAGGTTTGCCGCCTGGTCCCCTCCGTACGCTGGCCCGACAGCGGCATTGCCGCCACAGGTCACAAGCATGATTCTGAATCTCGTGAAGGGCAATCGCGAACGAGTTCAGCGTTGCCATCGGGTTGAGTAGGTTCTTTCGGCTGTGCTTGAGGTTGTGCCTGACACCGTCGTGATAGTAGGCGAAGCAGTTGAGATTTTCATTCTTGATTAGTGTGAATTCCGAGGGTCGTGTAAGCTTCGAGCGCATGCCCTTGCGGAACACAAGGCCCGGCCCCGTCCTTGGATCACATGCCAAGCCGGGAGGCAAGGTGGTCGGATCGGCTTTCGTTTCGAAAGGAGGTCCGAACCGATTCGCAGGACTCGTCATGGAGACCCGCATGGTGGAGCAGCATCTGAAGCGGCTCGTGGCTGAACTTCGTGAGCAACAGGCTGCGGATACCCGGCTTGAGGCCGTGATCACCGCGAACTTGAACGCGCTGGGATTCGGGGGTGGCGAGTGACGGTGCGCGACGAGGACATCCGGCACCGACTAGAGCTGGGCGAAGACAGCAGGTGGGAATTCAAGCAGGTCGAGTTCGCAGGCAGCCGTCCGACAAGTCCGAGTCGCGACGATCTGGCGGCCGAGATGGTCGCGTTTTCAAATGTGAACGGCGGGCTGCTCCTGATGGGGGTGACAGATGACGGGCTCCTTCAAGGCATGTCCCGCGAACAGCTGGTGGCGCTCGACAACTTGATGGTCGAAATGAGCACAGACAGCATCGAACCCGCCCTGCGGATCGGCGTTCACCATAGGGAGCTGGACGGCAAGGCCTTCGTTCTGGTCGAGGTGCCCCGAGGCGACTCTCTGCAGGAGCGCGGTGGCAGAAGCTGGATCCGGGTCGGCGCAAGCAAGCGTCAATTGACCGGCGACGAACGAATACGCTTGGCGCAGAGACGGACGCAGGCGCGGTACCTCTGGTTCGACAGGCAGGCAGTTCCCGACACCGGCTTCGAGACGCTCAGCGAGCGGCTATGGGAACCAGTGCTGAGTGTTGGGGGGACTCCCTACCCTTTTGTCAAGGGGAAGGGGGTGTTTTTCGGCTGGCGGAGGGAAGGCGGCAGGGAGGGTGGCTGTGGCCGATGGCACGGCGGGGTTGAACGGGGAAATGGAGCGGGGAGAGGACAGCAGGGGGGGGGGGGGGGCCCCCCCCCCCCCCCCGGGGGGGGTGGGGTGGGGTGGTGTTGGGGGTTGGGGGGGGGCGGGGGGGGGGGGGCGGGCCGCCGCGCCCCCCCCCCCCGGCG
>JAPPMB010000074.1 GCA_028819255.1 Bryobacterales bacterium
AACTCCGGTCCCTCCAGCTAAACTGCAAAGCGTCAATTCTGAGGGGGCGCTAGGCAGGACATTGCTCTTCGGGTCAGCAGCTTCGGTGACCGCCGACGCGCTGCAGCGTTCCTGGCCGTGTTCCGACCCGTCCTCGAGCGCTATCAACGTACGCTCGTCGACCGGGGTGAGATCGACTTCCACGACATGATCGACAGGGCGACCGAACATGTGGAAGCAGGGCGCTACCGGAGTCCGTTCGGCTACATCCTGGTCGACGAGTTCCAAGACATCTCGCCCGCGAGGGCGAGGCTGCTGAAGGCGCTGCTGGATCAGTCGCCGAATTGTCGCTTGTTCGTGGTCGGCGACGACTGGCAGGCGATATTCCGGTTCGGAGGGTCGGACATAGCGGTCATGCGCGAGTTCTCGGAACGCTTCGGCAAGGGCGAACGGATGCCCTTGGAGACGACCTTCAGGTGCTCCCAGTCCATTGCCGAGGTGGCGACCCGGTTCGTCCTAGCCAACTCAGCGCAGATTCGCAAGCAGGTGCGTTCGGCGCGGCAGGTGGAGGGCCCGTGCGTGCATGTCGGCCTTTCGGGGGCACAGGACCTGTCCCTCCTGAGCGAGGCTCTCGGCAGAATCGCGTCCGACGCCTCTGGTTACGAAGGACAGTCCAGCGTGCTGCTATTGGGCCGCTACAAGCACCTGCAGCCGCGAAACCTGCCCGGTCTTGCAAAGCAGTATCCTCGCCTTCGGCTCTTCTACAGGACCGTACATGGCTCCAAAGGGCTTCAAGCCGACTACGCTGTGGTGCTTGGCCTGCGCTTGGGAAGATATGGCTTTCCAACGGAGATAGCCGACGACCCGCTCCTTGATCTGGTCCTTTCAGAACCGGAGAGACATCCGAACGCCGAAGAGAGGCGCCTTTTCTATGTCGCCCTGACCCGGGCGAGACGCCACGCCTTCGTTCTGGCGGAAAGCGGTCCGCCGTCTCTCTTCGTGCAGGAACTGATTGACGGCAACTACGACGTCGCGGTCTTCGGGCGGTTGCCGGAGAAGGACGTGCCGTGCCCGACATGCGTCAAGGGACATCTGGTTCGTCGTGAGAATGCGCGCAACAAAGGCACCTTCTACGGCTGCTCGAACTGGCCCTACTGCAAGCACACCCAACCACCGTGTCCCGCGTGCGGACGAGGAATCCCGGTCGAGTCGGACAACGCGTTCCGCTGCCGCGACTGCGGTGACGCGATCGAGGCGTGCCCTGACTGTCGTGGCTGGTTGCAGACTCGGACGGGCAGGTACGGCCGCTTCCTCGGCTGCTCGAACTGGCCCGCGTGCGACTACACCCGAGGCCTTGCGCAACGCAACCGAGGTCGTTCGCAATTCTCCGGCCATGCGCGTCGGCAGGGACGGCTGCCGCGCCGCGGGCGCTGATGTTCACGCGTCTGGCGACGCAAGGGCTCAGGCAACGGAGAAGAATCCGCTCCTTGCACCGCTGCCCCATCGTTGCGACGCCGCTCATTCGTCCCCCGGCGCTGGGCGAGGTCTTGGCGACTTCTCTCGGATCGGGGTCGCGCGAGGCGATCACGAGTTCCGGCCTCCTGCTCCTCGCGGCCCTGGTTCTGGCGGCACGAGGCGGACGGGAGTTCATTCGTGTCCGCCGGTGCGTTTCTGTGCGCCCAGGCCGCCGTCGAGGCAACTGCCGGCACTCCAGGATGGATTCCTCCGCTGCGCGTTCTGGAGGCCGGCGCCGCCCGGACGCTCGCGTACTTGGCTTCGGAGACCTTGTTCCTGTCCAGTCCGATGCAAGACATCGGTGGATCGTGTGCGGCTCGACGGGTTGCTTCCACGGACTCTTCCTGGCGGCCGTCCTGGCCTCAGCCGCGATGAAGGCACGGTCTTGCTTTCCGGGGCGATCAGCACAGAAGGTTTGATCGACTTCGCCGCTGGCGCGGTCGCTCTCAGGTGCGTCAACGGGAGGGCGGAACAGCTCTCCACAATCCTCTCGGTGGTTAGGGGCTTGGCGTGGTTCGGACTGCAGCCGATCGATCGTCCCCCCGCGCCGGACCGATGAACTCAATCCGGACGCCGGGCGGTGAAAGTCATCAGATACTCTGCCCAGGTGCCCCGGCCCGTGATCACGCCGCCATCCATCGTACCCTCGACCTTCACAATGGCGCTGAAGCCGGCCCCTGAAGCATGGTAGTTGCCCTCAAAGACGATCCGGTTGTCCGCGACCGTGCCTTCGAACACATGGCCATTCATCTCAACCTTGATCGAATCGCCCTCTCGGCTGATGTTCCATTCGCTCGTACGGATCCCGCCTTCCGTATTCGACACGACCTTCCATTTCCCTTCGAATTCGGCAGCCTCCAGAAAGGGCACGGAACCCGCTCCTGCCACGAGCAATGCAGCAGCCAAGAGAAAACTTCGAAACATAGCCCGGCCATCATACCCGCCAAGCCCAACCGGGGATTCTCAAAGTGCTGGGCCCATGAACTCGTCCCTTGCCAGCCGCTTGGCACCTGCGCTCGAGGAAAGAACCGATATTGGAATCCTTGGACGCCACCGACCCCGCAAGCGCCGAGCGGGCGACCGGGCGTCACCGCGGCGCCGGCACCGGGCTTGACGCAAGCTTGCGGAAGGCCTGCCGGGCCAGCTCGACCTGCGGTCCGGGCACTCCTGCGAACGGCATGCGGAAGCCGGGGTCCGGAAGCTGGCGCACGCCCGCTGCCAGAATCCAGTCGCGCGTCCTGGGGATCGGCACCGAAGCGCTCACCGGCGAATACATCCAGTCCACCTCCCGGCCGGAGTTCCGGAACTTTTCCAGCACTGGCTGGATCTCGCCGTCGGGCAGGGATCCGAACATGCGAAACCAAATCTCCGGCGACGCGCCTGCCAGACCGTCGATCAGGGCCGCCGAGTCGACCAGGCCGGCGCGGTCGGCGTCGACGACCATGTCCGCGATCACGAAGTCGTACGACGTCCGTGCCTGTGAGAGAAACTCCGTTGCGTCCCCGGTCCGCAGTCGCAGGCGCCCTGAGCGCTCGTAGAACGGGACAAGGGGATGGAATTCGCGGGCCATGCCGACCATGGCCGGATCCATGTCCACGGCATCAAGCGTCATTCCGGAGAACTCGTGCAGCAGGCCGACGGCGCCACACCCCCCTCCGAGGCCGAGCATCAGACCCCGGCCAGCCGGATGCCGCTGGCCGGCCAGCAGCCAGGCCAGCTGATACCTGGTCTCGATGACCGGGCCAGGTCCCGGAGGCAGGGACGGGTCGACGGACGAGGCCGGAGGGAGCAGCAGCGAGGCTCCCTGCAGGACACCGCCGATCGTGAATCGTCGGGAGTGGGCCGTGTCGATGACTCCGACCGGGCCGAACAGCCCCTTTCTTTCGAGCCTCACCGTCGGCATGCCGCTTCCCTCAGTTCCTGTTCCGCAAGGGCGCGGCAACCTGGTATCGCTCGCCCAGATAGACCCTGCGCACCTCTTCGTCGGCCTGCAGCTCGGCGGGGTCGCCGGAGCGGAAGATCGCTCCGTTGTGGATGATGAAGGCCCGGTCAGTGACGCTCAGCGTCTCCCGGACGTTGTGGTCGGTGATCACGATGCCGATGCCGCTGTCGCTGAGCCGGGCCAGAATGCCCTGCAGTTCGATCACCTGCTTCGGGTCGATGCCGGAGAAGGGCTCGTCGAGCAGAAGAAAGCTGGGCGCGAGAACGAGGGAGCGCGCGATCTCGACCCGTCTGCGCTCGCCACCCGAAAGCTGGTAGCCGCGGCTTCCCCGCACCCTGTCCAGGCCGAACTGGGCGACGAGGTCGTCGAGCCGCTCGCGCCTCTCCGCATGCACCAGGGGGAGTGTCTGGAGAATCGCCAGGATGTTCTCCTCGACGGTCATCCTGCGGAAGACCGAAGGCTCCTGGGGCAGGTAGCTGATCCCGAGACGGGCCCGCTGATACATGGGCATGTCAGTGATGTCGGTGCCCCCGAGGAACACCTTCCCAGCATCGGGCTTGACCAGGCCGACGATCATGTTGAACGACGTGGTCTTCCCCGCACCGTTCGGTCCCAGCAAGCCGATGATCTCGCCCCGGCGGACCCTCAGGGTGGAGTCGCTGACCACCTGCCGGCCCCGGTAGGCCTTGGAAAGCCGCTCTGTCCGGAGGGTTGCGATTGGGCGCGCCATGCCGGCGGCGGGCGACCCGGCCTACTCGGATGCCGGGCGGTAGGTGTAGGCGCGCTCAGCGCCACGGCCCAGAACCTGAAGACTGTCACCGGCCGCACGGAAGGTCAACCGGGCTCCACGGGTCTCGCTGCCGTCCGGCGCGAGGATGCGCGCCGGGGCTCCGGTCAGGGTGACTTCCGAGTCAGCCAGGCGAAACTCGGCACGGTCGCCGAAGCCGCGGGTCCCGGCGCCGGCGGCGAGTGCGACAATCCTTGCGCTCCCGGTCGCGACGGCGCTCGACGAACGCCCCGATCAGCTCTCGCACGTCTCCGCTCAGACTGCTGGGCCTCCGGCAACGCCAGCCCCAGCGGCTCCGCCAACCCCGGAAACGCCACAACTCGCGGGCTTGTGGCTCGTGCTACGATCAGTCCGGCGCAGGCTTCCGTTAGGCCTGCTATTGAAGCAACGAAAGAGTACAAGATGCAATTACAGTTCACTTACACCACGCTATTCATCCTCTTGACTGGCGCCTGCCTTGGGGGGCCGATCCCGCTACGCGCGCACGAGACCGCAACCGGAGACCATGCGTATCACCGCGAGCGTGGTGCCGTAGCCAACATCGTCAGCTGCTCAGACAGCGGGTGGACGGTGGGCGTGGCGTATCTCCGCGAGAGACCTTCGCCCGAACTCGTGAAGGAAGTCGACGTCATGGTCCGGGTCTGGGGCGGGCTCCCGTCCGGGAAGCATGCCGTGCATATCCACGAAACAGGAGCATGTCAGCCGTGCTCGGCAGCACGCGGCCATTTCGATCCGGGCCCCAACAGCAACGCTAACCCGGACGGCAACCATCCGTTCCACGCTGGCGAACTGAGGAATATCCATATCAACGAGAAGGGTGGAGGACTGCTCTGGACGGTCACGAGCAGAGTAAGCCTCTCGGACGGGCCGGTGTCGTTGTTCGATGCGGATGGCAGTGCCTTCATCATCCATGTTCAGCCCGACTCCTATTGCCCCGACGGACCAGTGCCAGGGTGCGCAGGCGGTGCCCGCGCCGCCTGCGGTGCGATCCGCCTGCTGGAATAGTTCACCCGGCTCGTCACGCGGCCTTGGCTCCTACGGCTCGCTTGGGCTACTGGCCCAGCAAGCGAGTCCAAGCCAGCAAGCGGCGGCCTAGCCCAAATCTCGATTGGACACCGGACCGGCGACTTGAGCGGCCTGCCGCCTACAACCCTCTGGGACTAAGACAGGAATAGTTGCGGGGCCCAGCCCTTGGGGACTCCGCCGCTGTGCCGCTTCTCCCGCCGGCCCGGGCTTCCCGACACCTACCGGGATCACTATGCCGAACCACTAGTGTCGCGTTAGAAGTCGTTGATAACAAAGGACTTGAGAATATGGTCGTAGTTGTTTTCTGTAGCTTCGCTCGGTAAGTCCTTTGTTATCAATCACTTCGCTTTTCGGCTCAGGGCAATTCCGGCCTGTGAAAGTGTAGGATCTCAAGGCATGACTCGCACTCTCGATCCAGCAGCCATTGCGCGAGCAGAGGCGTTGCCGGGCCGGGATGTCCTTGGCCGCATCCCGGAATCCGCCAGCAGCGCCGAGCGTGGCAGGCTCCGGTCAAGTCTCGAACAGCAGCATCCGCCGCCCCGTCCGATCCGGCGCGGGTGGCAGCCATGATTCCGTAAACAACTCATGGAGCGAGACTCGCTCGAACGGCATGACGGACATGGTCTGCATCAAACGGTACGGTGACAGTCCGATGCCGAGTTTCTTGTGCGCGATCGCCACTAGGACATACACGGCCACCGCAACCCAGATCCAGACATAGTTCGAAGAGTCGACCTGCACGATGGAGGTGGGAGCGACAAGTCAACTCGTGCCAGAGGATTCAAGTCTCGGACACCACGAAATCACTTGCAACTCGTTCCATAACAACGAGTTATGTGGCATTGTCCGGGTGCTCAACGCGACACCAGCGATGCCGAACCTAGCAGTCTTGGGCTTCCAATGGGGCGACGAGGTCAAGGTGATTGACTTGGCGGTCGAGCACTACGTCGTGGTGGTTCGGTGCCAAGGCGGCAACAATGCCGGGCACACGGTGCAGGTCGCCGACCGTGCCTACAAGCTCTCGCAGATCCCAAGCGGCGTCTTGAGACCAGACAAGATCGGGGTGGCCGGCAACGGAGTGGTGATCAATCCGGAAGCCCTGCTCGGCGAGATCGATTCTCTCCGCTCGCTGGGCGTGGACGTGGAATCGAACCTGCTGGTGAGCAACCGCGCTCATGTCATGTTCCCATACCACCCGGTGCTTGAGCGCCCGTCGGAGGCATCACCCCGCAAGCGGCGCATCGGCACAACTTCCCGAGGCGTCGGCCCCTGCTACGAAGACAAGGTCGCGCGGCGCGGGATTCGAGTCGCCGAGCTGCTGTCGCCAACCCAGTTCCCGGACCGCTTCCGCGCGAGGGCGTCGGAAAAATCCGCAGTGGCTGAAGCCCTGGGCGTTCACGAGCCCTGGGACGTGGAAGCCGCGCTAGCGCGCTACCAAGAACTCGCCGAGCGCATGCGCCCGTTCGTGACCGACACCGGAAAGTGCCTCAACCAAGCGATCCAGGACGGAAAGCGCCTGCTCTTCGAAGGGGCCCAGACCACGATGCTTGACATCGACTTCGGCACATACCCCTACCTGACCTCTTCGAACGCCACCGCCGGCGGATTGTGCACTGGGTCTGAGGTTTCGCCACGTTTCCTGCATCACATCGTCGGAGTGGCCAAGGCCTACGCCACGCGTGTCGGCGAGGGCCCGCTCGTGACAGAAGCGGATGGGCCGGCGGGAGACGAGCCCAGGCAGGGCGGGGCCGAGTACGGGACGGTGACCGGACCTCCGCGGCGTTGCGGCTGGTTCGACATCCCCCTGCTGCGGTACGCTCACGCGATCAACCAGCTGTCCCCCCGTTCGTCACCAAGCTGGATGTGCTCGAACACCTGGACACGGTTCCAGTTTGCACGGGCTACCGCTACAAGGGAGCGACGCTGGACTGGATGCCCGCGATCGCCGAAGAGTATGCGGAGGTCGAGCCGGTCTACGAAGAACTGCCGGGATGGCGCGGCCCCACAGCGGGGATCGCCGAGTTCGAGCAGCTGCCCCGCGCCGCCAAGGACTACATCGCGTTATGGGGATCGGCACCAAAGCGCTCACCGGCGAATACATCCAGTCCACCCCCCGGCCGGAGTTCCGAAACTTCTCCGGCACCGGCTGGATCTCCCCGTCGGGCAGGGATCCGAACATGCGGAGCCAAATCTCAGCCGACGCGCCCGCCAGCCCGTCGATCAGGGCCGCCCAGTCGACCAGGCCGGCGCGGTCCGCGTCGACGACCATGTCCCCGATCACGAAGTCGTACGACGTCCGTGCCTGTGAGAGAAACTCCGTTGCGTCCCCGGTCCGCAGTCGCGGGCGCCCTGTGCGCTTGTAGAACGGGACAAGGGGATGGAATTCGCGGCCCATGCCGACCTTGGCCGGATCCATGTCTACGGCATTGAACGTCATTCCGGAGAACTGGTGCAGCAGCCCGACGGCGCCACATCCCCCTCCGAGGCCGAGCATCAGACCTAGGCCCGCCGGATGCCGCTGGCCGGCCAGCGGCCAGGCCAGCTGATACCTGATCTCGATGACCGGGCCAGGTCCCGGCGACAGGGACGGGTCGACGGACGAGGCCGGAGGGAGCAGCAGCGAGGCTCCCTGCAGGACCCCGCCGATCGTGAAGCGACGGGAGTGGGCCGTGTCGACGACGCCGACCGGGCCGAACAGCCCCTTCCTTTCGAGCTTTGCGGTCGGCATGCCGTTTCCCTCAGTTCCGGTTCCGCAAGAGCGCGGCAACCTGGTATCGGTCGCCCAGATAGACCCTGCGCACCTCTTCGTCGGCCTGCAGGTCGGCGGGTTCGCCCGAGCGGAAGATCGCTCCGTTGTGGATGATGAAGGCCCGGCCGTGACACTCAGGGTCTCCCGCACGTAATGGTCGGTGATCACGATGCCGCTGTCGCTGAGCCGGGCCAGAATGCCCTGCAGTTCGATCACCTGCTT
>JAPPMB010000135.1 GCA_028819255.1 Bryobacterales bacterium
AGGTCCTCAAGACGGCGGGAACGGTCATCGTCGACGAGATCCACGCCGTAGCCGGGAACAAGCGGGGCTCCCACCTCTCCCTCTCCCTGGCGCGGCTCGAGCGGCTGTCGGAAACCGAATGCGGGACGCGGATCCAGAAAATCGGTCTCTCGGCCACCGTGCGGCCGATGGAGGACGTGGCCGGCTTCCTGATCGGCAAATCGCGCGAACGGATCTGCCGGCTGCTCCGCTTCGGCCACCAGCGGGAGATGGACCTGTCGGTCGCCGTCCCGCAGGAGAGCCTCGGCCCCGTCGCCACCAACGAGCAATGGGAGGAGACCTACGACGCGATCGCGCGGCTCGCAAAGCAGCACAGGACGACCCTGATCTTTGTCAACACGCGGCGACTGTCCGAGCGCGTCGCCCATCGGCTGGCGGAGCGGCTCGGCTCCGAAGCCGTGCTGCCGCACCACGGAAGCCTGTCCCGAGAGCTTCGCCTCGAAGCCGAGGACCGGCTCAAGAGAGGCGACCTCAGAGCGGTGGTCGCCACGGCGTCGCTCGAACTGGGAATCGACATCGGCACGGTGGACCTGGTCCACCAGATCGGGTCCCCCCGCTCGATCTCGTTGGCGCTGCAGCGCATCGGGCGCTCGGGCCACTGGGTGGGCGCATTGCCCAGGGGACGCCTGTCCCCCATGTCCAGGGACGATCTCATCGAATGCGCCGCCCTGGTGCATGCTATTCGGGACGGCGAGCTGGATCGCCTGCGCATCCCGAAGGCCCCGTTGGATGTCCTGGCCCAGCAGATCGTGGCCGCGGTGGCCTGCGAGAAGTTCGAGGAGTCGGACCTCTTCAGGCTGGTGCGACGGGCCCACCCGTACCGCTCAGTCCCTCGCCAAGACTACGACGCCGTGCTGGAGATGCTCTCCGAAGGTGTCGCCACGGCCCGGGGACGCCGCGGAGCGTACCTGCACCGCGACCGCGTCCACGGCCTGCTCCGACCCAGGCGGGGAGCGCGCCTCGCGGCGATCACATCGGGCGGAGCGATCCCGGACACGGCGCAGTACCTCGTCCTGGCCGAACCGGCCGGCACCACCATCGGCATGGTGGACGAGGACTTCGACGTCGAAAGCAGCATCGGCGACGTCTTTCTACTGGGGACCACGTCGTGGAGGGTCCGGCGTGTGGAATCGGGCCAGATCCGCGTCGAAGACGCTCGCGGGGCGGCTCCTTCCATCCCGTTCTGGCTGGGGGAGGCCCCCGGCCGGACGGCGGAGCTCTCGAGCTACGTGTCCTCGCTGAGGATGCGCATCGACGAGATGGCGGGGAACGGCCCCGGCCAAGCCGAGGAGTTCCTAGCCCGGAACTGCGGATTGGATCCGTCGGGCGCCGGGCAGGCCGTCCGGTACGTCGCCGCCGGTAAAGCCGCGCTGGGCGCGGTTCCGACGGCTCACAGGATAGTCGCAGAGCGCTTCTTCGACGAGGCCGGCGGGATGCAGCTTGTCATCCACGCGCCACTGGGATCGCAGATCAACCGCGCATGGGGCCTCGCCCTGCGCAAGAGGTTCTGCCGCAGTTTCAATCTTGAATTGCAGGCGGCTGCCACCGACGACGGCATTGTCATCTCGCTGACGGAGCAGCACTCCTTTCCGCTGGATCTGGTCTTCGGATTCGTTCAGCCTGCGAGCCTGCGGCGCGTGCTGACGCAGGCCCTGCTCGACTCGCCCATGTTCTCAGCCCGATGGAGGTGGAACGCCTCCCGCGCGCTGGCCGTCCTGCGGTTTGCAGGAGGCAGGAAGGTTCCAGCCCCGCTTCAGCGCATGCGAGCCGACGACCTGCTGGCCGCCGTGTTTCCCGACCAGGCCGCATGCGCCGAAAACCTGTCGGGCGAAATTCGCATTCCGGATCATCCCCTCGTGCGGGAGACGATCGGCAACTGCCTGCACGAGGCAATGGATCTCGACGGGCTGGCGACCCTGCTCGAATCGATTCGTTCGGGAGCGATCGAGACAGTGGCGGCGGATACGCCCGAGCCGTCTCCGTTCTCCCACGAAGTCCTCAATTCAAACCCCTATGCGTTCCTGGACAATGCGCCGCTCGAGGAGCGCAGGGCACGCGCGGTGCAGATGCGCAGGGTGCTGGATCCCGGCCGGCCGGCCTTGGACGGGGCTCTTGACGCACAGGCGATCGAGACCGTGGAGCGCGAAGCGTGGCCCCTCGTGCGCGATGCGGAGGAACTCCACGACGCCTTGCTCACGCTCGTGGCCCTGCCGCAGAGGGCAGAGTGGATCGAGCATTTCGGGGTGCTGGCCGGCCAGGACCGGGCGACGAGCCTGGAAATCGAGGGCCGGTCCTTCTGGGTGTGCGCCGAGCGACTCGCTCTTGCGAGGCAGATCTATCCGGGGGCCGAGGCTCGGCCCGCAATCGGCGCCGTCGATCCGGTCCGCCCTCTTCCGGAAGGCATCGAGTCCAGCATTGCCGAAATGCTCGGCGGCTGGTTCGACAGCGTGGGTCCGCGAACCGCGGGATCCCTGTGCGAGCTGCTGCGGCTCCCCGAAGCGGCCGCGGGGTCGGCGCTGGCCCAGCTGGAGGGCGAGGGCCGCATCCTCCGCGGCCGCTTCAGCAACGCCCGCGGAAACGGGGATCTGGAATGGTGCGATAGGCGGCTGCTGGCTCGGATCCACAGGCGCACGCTAGGCAGGCTGCGACGCGAAATCGAGCCCGCCTCGAGCGCGGACATCATGCGGTTCCTGCTGCGCTGGCAGCATGCGGTGCTGGGAAGGAGGCTCCACGGCACCGACGGCACTCTGCAAGTGATCAGGAAGCTCCAGGGCTACGAGATCTCCGCCGCGGCCTGGGAGGCGGGGGTTTTACCTCTTCGAGTGGCGGACTACAAGCCGGAACACCTGGACCGGCTGTGCCTTTCCGGCGAAGTGATCTGGTGCAGAATGTCGCCGCACCCGGCCTTTGCCCGGGACGGCGGCGACGCCTCTTTCAGTCCGGATCGACGCACGCGCCCAGTCCGGCCGACCCGGTCGGCCCCGATCACCTTCCTGCTACGGGAGGACGCGGAGTGGCTGCTCCCGTTGGCACGCGACGGGGCGTCGCTAAACGCACAGGCGCTTTCCCACCCGGCTCGCGAGACCCTCGAGTGCCTTCGAGAACGCGGTGCGTGCTTTTTTTCCGACCTGGCTCGTCACACGCGACGGCTTCCTTCCGAGATCGAAGAGGCGCTCTGGGAACTGACGGCGGCGGGCGTCGTCACGGCGGACGGCTTCGACAACCTGCGATCCCTGATTGATCCGAAGCGCAGGTCCGGAGCGCGGAGTGCGCGGAATCGAAGACCCCGTCATTCGCCGGGGCGCTGGACCCTGCAGGAGGAGGCATTGGCGGGAGCGGTGCGGATCAGTGACGAGCGATTGGCCGAGGCGCTCGCGAGGCAGTTGCTGGCGAGGTGGGGGATCGTGTTCAGGGACTTGATCAAGCAGGAGCTGTTTCTGGCCCGGTGGCGAGGGATCCTAGGCGCCCTGCGGCGCATGGAGGCGCGTGGCGAGATTCGCGGCGGGCGCTTCGCAGACGCGTTCCGCGGGGAGCAGTTCGCTTTGCCCGAGGCTCTTGAATTGCTCCGGGCGGTCCGCCGTAAGAAGACAGGCCGGCACGCAATCGAAGTGAGCGCCGCGGACCCCCTCAACCTGACGGGCATCGTGCTGCCGGGGCCTCGCAGGAGCGCGGCCTCGGGAGAGACGCTGAGGTTTCGGGGAGGCGGCCTGGCCGAGGAGCGCTCGGTGCTTCGGCTGATCCCCGGCGCCACCGGCATTCCGGCATCGTGAGCCTGGAAGCAGGGGTGCCCGACCCTGTTCGGCGCTTCTCTCTCGCCGTTGGCGCAATTGCAGGAGTGTCGATCGACCTGGTCCGGCGACCGACGGGCGGACATGAGTCTGTCGGGGCCCGCCGGGGGGATCGTGGTGTCGATCCCGTTTCGGGCAGCGTCGCGTACCCGCTTCTCAGAGTCGAAGGGGACAGTGTTGTTCTCAACTCCGTCCGCGCCGATCACGACCGAACGCGCTCAATGCCCTAAGTCTTCCGGCAGGTCCAGAACGACGTCGTCGATGCCTAGCTCTTTCCAATTTGTCCGTGGCCTCGCGCACGCATGTGCAGGGCGCTCGCACCTCGTACGGACGCTGGAAGGTCACGCGCGCCGGCGCGGCCCGAAACGGTACCGGGACTCGGCTGGCAGACGCTCTCCTGCGAATGGCGAGACCGCTCACGGCGAGGTTCCGAGCGTATCTGTTGTAGGGGGATCGGCCGACTATGACGCCGACTCATGACCGACGGGTCCAGAGGTGGTCAGCCGCAAGTGGCCGCGTCGAGAGCGCAACACACTCCCAACGCATGGGCGGCTGGCGGATCACAATGACTGGTCCCCCCGCGCAGCGAGGACTTCCAGGTCCACTCTCAGCTGGTCCCATGGCGGCAGGCTCTCGAGAGTTCCCATCGTCTGCAGCCCAACGTCGACTTCCCTCCCCCCGTTGGGCGGCAGCGGATCGCTGAGCAAGACCTCGAAAGTGGCCAGAGGCGGCGCCTGCTGGCTGGCCTCCCGGACCCGCAGCAGAACAGCCAGCGCCACCGACTGCGCGGTTCGCGAGTGGTTCGCGACGAAGGCGCGCACATGGGCCTGATACTCCTCGTCATAGTAGGGGCGTATCCCCGACACCTCGATCGGACCTCGCACGCCGATCGCAAACGTCTCGACCGGGGACGACTCCGCTTCCCCGGGCTCCTCAAATCGGAGCCCTGGCAGTCCGTCAGACAGTACAACGGCGCCGATGACTGACGCCGCGAGCACCCCCGCGAAGGCCCAGTAGTGCCGGGCGCGAAGGCCCATCGATCCGCGTCGGCGAGGCCGCTCCGCGACACCGGCGCGTTGACGGGGCCGCTCCCCGACGCTGGCGGATTCGGGCGCCGCGGCAGCGGTTATCTCGGCGGTCTCGTCCGCGTCCGGTTGCCCTTGCGACCCGCAATATGGACAGTCGCCGTCAGCCACGTCCACCGTGGCGCCGCAGTCTGGACAGATGTAAGTGAGCATACTGAGACTATATTGCAGGACGGCGGCCGCCTGGGATTGCCGATCGGGATGCCCTGCGACGCGCGGTCCGGGCTGGGAAGAGCCACTGATAAGATGAGGTCTCGGTTTGGCCGAGCCCCCGCCCATGCCCGCCTTGGAAGCCGGTCTCGCTGATCCCGCAACCATCGCGATGTACGAGCCTGTGATTGGGCTGGAGGTCCACATCCAGCTCAAGACCCGGACCAAGATCTTCTCGCACTCCACCCACAGGTTCGGCCAGTCCCCGAACTCGCAGACCGATCCGGTGGTCCTCGGGCTGCCCGGGGCCCTGCCCGTGCTGAACCAGGAGGCCGTCTCCCTGGCGATTGGGGCTTCGCTCGCGATCAATTGCCGCGTCAACGGCTTTTCCCGCTTCGCCCGGAAGAACTACTTCTACCCCGACCTGCCGAAGGGCTACCAGATCTCGCAGTACGACCAGCCCCTTGCGGAGCACGGCTGGCTAGACATCCGGTGGGAGGAAGGCTCCAAGCGCGTGGGCATCACGCGACTGCACATGGAGGAGGACGCGGGAAAGACCGTGCACGACGGGTACAGCGACTCCCCCCGCTACAGCTACGTCGACCTGAACCGCGCCGGCGCGCCTCTGTGCGAGATCGTCAGCGAGCCCGACATGCGGAGTGCCGACGAGGCGGTGGCCTATCTCAACGAGCTCAAGCAGGTCATCCAGTTCTCGGGCGCCTCCGACTGCGACATGGAGAAGGGGCAGTTGCGCTGCGACGCCAACATTTCCGTGCGCCGCCTGGGCGATCCGGAGTTCGGGACGCGCAGCGAGATCAAGAACCTCAACTCGTTCCGCTTCGTCAAGCAGGCCATCCAGTACGAGATCGCCAGACAGGTTGCGGTCCTGGAGAGCGGCGGAACCGTCTTTCAGGAGACTCGGCTGTTCAACACTGCGAGGGGCACGACAACCAGCATGCGCGGCAAGGAGGATTCACACGACTACCGGTACTTCCCCGAGCCCGATCTGCCGCCTCTGGTCGTCACCGCCGACCGGCTCGCATCGATTCGAGAGGAGCTCCCCGAGCTTCCTCCCGCGATGCGCGCCCGATTCCTGGAGCAGTACAGGATCTCCGAGTACGACGCGCGGGTCCTGACCTCGTCGGTGGAGACAGCCCGCTACTTTGAGCAGGCCGCCAAGTCGGCCGGGAACTCCAAGGCGGCGGCGAACTGGGTTCAGGGCGAGCTGATGGGCGCGCTGAACGCGGCAGGCAAGAATATCGAGGAATCCCCGGTGAGCGCGGACGCGCTCGGCGGGCTGGTCGCCCTCGTGGAGCAGGGCACGCTGTCGGGGAAGCTGGCCAAGCAGGTATTCGCGAAGATGTTCGCCACCGGCAAGTCGGCGAAGGAGATCGTGAAAGCCGAGGGACTGCGCCAGATCAGCGACGCCGGCGAGCTGGACGGAATCATCGGCAAAATCCTCGACTCCTCACCCAAACAGGTCGCCCAGTACAAGGGGGGCAAGAAGGGAGTCCTTGGCTACTTTGTCGGACAGGTGATGCGGGCCACACGAGGACAGGCGAATCCCAGGGTGGCCAACCAGATGCTCCGCAAGGCCCTCGACGGATAGCCGGACGGCGCTACCGGGGCGGCACGAGCAGGACATCCCGGTCGCCCACTCCATAGTCCCGGGGCAGGTTCCTGTAGTCGGTCCCGGTCAGGGAGTTCCAGTCCCAAACCACTTCCCCGCCCTTGATCGTGAGCACCGCCGCAAGGCGCTGCGTGCCGTCCAGGGCACCGCCGTGCACGTCGCGGAACCGGAAGTCCCCGGTGTCAAGCCGGAACGCCGCGACGTCCGCAACCGAGCCGACCGATAGAGTTCCGAGGTCCGGACGGCCAATCTGCTTCGCCGGGGACGAGGTGCAGGCGCGGACCACGTCATCAAGGGCCATGCCGAGCGCCAGAAACTTCGACATGAGCGTGGGCATGTCCATCATGGCCGAATTCATGCTGCCCGCGTGCAGGTCGGTGGAAATCGAGTCCGGGAAGAACCCTTGCGCGACGGCTGGACCCGCGTTGCGGAAGGCGAAGCTTCCCCCTCCATGCCCCACGTCGAATTTGACGCCTCTGTCGCGCGCCCGCTGCAGATAGGGATGGAGTGCGCCGTCGGCATCCGTCCAGGGCACCTGCGCACGAAAGCAGTGCGTCGCCATGTCCCCGGGACGAAGGTGATCTTCGACGAGCTCCCAGAACGGCCGCCCGGGCAGGAATCGGCCAAAGTCGACCATGACGGGGATTCCGGCCTCCTTGCCGGCGGAGACCGCGTGATCCACAGAAGTCCACGCCGCCGACTGGAAGTGGGCGGACTTCACGCCGACGACCACGTCCCGATGCATGCGCGCAAGGCGGGCGACCTCTCGCGGGTCGAAGTCCCCCTGTTCGGCGTCCTGGGACACCATGCCGTTGCCGGCAATGTTGATGAGCGCCAGCACGCGTGTGGACGCGCGATCGATGACCGCCGCCCGAAAGCTCTCAAAGTTGCGCCAGCCGGAGCTTCCGGCATCGACCATGGTCGTCACGCCGGACCGGAAGCTGAAGCTGTCCGGCCTCACGCTGGAGTCGCCGGCCCAGGCGCCCGCGATCCCGGTTGTGGTGAAGAGGTGGGTGTGGATGTCCACCAGGCCCGGAAAGACGAGCAGCCCGGAGACGTCGAGCAAGAGCCGGGCTTCACCGGGCTCGAGCCCGGCCTCCACCGCGACGATGCGGCCACCCGACACTGCCACGTCGTAGTTTCCGCTCCGGCCGGACCCCGGGTCAATGACGTATCCGCCGCGCAGCACCAGATCGTGCGGCTGGCCGGAGGAGACAGCCGGGAAGACTGCCGCCAGTGCCAGCGCAGCCAGGAAACTCCCGCGCGAGTCCATGCGAAGATAAACCATAGCAAGTCATGAAACTGCGGCAACTTACCGCCGCGCTGGCCCTGACGCTGACCTTCCCGCTCGCGGCTGAGGTCGTGATCCTCGAAGAGATCATCGTCAAGGTCAACGACGGCATCATCCTCCGCTCCGAGTACGAGCGCACCTTGGACCAGAATCGCCGCGAGCTGCTGGCCGACGCGTCCCTGACCGACGCCGAGCGCGAAGAGCAGCTCGGCACGCGAGAGAAGACGGTGCTGCGCGACATGATCGACCAGCGCCTGCTGGTGCAGAAGGGAGAAGAACTCGGCATCAGCGTCGATGCCCAGGTTCTCCGCCAGCGCGACGAGATCATGCGTCGGAACGCCATCGACACGACCGACGACTTCGAAGCCTGGGTCCTGGAGCGCACGGGCGAGCCTGCCGAAGACCTGATGGACAGAATGCGGGAGAACTTCCTTTCCCAGGCCGTGCTTGGCCAGGAGGTGTCCCGCCGCGTCATTGTGACCCGGGAGGAGATCGAGGCGTACTACGACGAACACAAGGACGAGTACGTCCGGTCGGAAGGCGTGCGCCTCAGCCAGATGCTGTTCACGCTGGACGGCACAGATGACGAGGCCAAGAGGAAGCAAGCGGAGGAAGTCCTGGGCCGGGTGCAGCGAGGCGAGCCGTTCGCGGAGATGGCTCGGCGATTCTCAGAGGACGAGGGCACGAAGGAGCTGGGCGGCGACATCGGAATCTATCGCCGGGGCATGCTGCGCGATGAAATCGAGGCGGTCGTGTTCGGGCAGCGGCAGGGACACATCACGGACTTGCTGGAGGTGCCGAGCGGGTTGCTGATCCTCAGGGTCGACCAGAACTTCCGAGAGGGCATGGCAGAGCTCGAGGAGGTGCAGGAAGAGATCCGCGCCCAGATCAGCGGCCCCCGGTACGAGCCCGAGATCCGCAGGTATCTGAGTGAGCTGCGAGTGGAGTCGTACATCGAGATTCGCCCGGGGTATGCCGACGCAGGAGCCCTCGAGGGCATGAACACGGCCTGGAGCGATCCGTCGCGGCTCGCACCCCTGACCACGACGAGAGAAGAGGTCATCAAGGCCAGGCCCCGCAAGCGCGTGCTGTGGATGATCCCTCTGCCGCGAAAGAAAGTGGATCTGGATGACGAGCAGGATGCGGACACGCCCTCAGGCGAAGCCGAGGTGAGGGCCTCCGCATCATGACCAAGACGATATTCATCCGGGATCTGACGATGCTGTCGTCCCGGGAGCGATTCGAGACCATCCTCCTGGTCCGGTCCAAGGAAACCCGCGAAAAAAAGAACGGGCTCCCGTACCTGCGGCTCCTTCTGGCCGACAAGACAGGCTCGATCGACACCAAGATCTGGGACAACGTTACGGAGATCTCGAACGTGTTCCAGGCAAACGACTTCGTCCGCGTGAAGGGCAGGGTCGAGATCTTCAACAAGCAGCACCAGGCGGTCGTCACCTGGCTGCGCAGGGTTCCCGAGGACACACTCAGCCTCGCCGACTTCCTGCCGCACACAGAGTCCGACATCGAGTCGATGTACGGCAACCTGCTGGCAACGATCGGCAGGTTCTCGAACCCGGACCTCAGGCGGCTGCTCGGCGCCATCTTCAGGGATCCGGACTTTGCGCGGCTCTACAAGCGCGCTCCGGCCGCCATGTCCAACCACCACGCCAAGATCGGAGGCCTGCTCGAGCACGTGACCGGAATGCTCAGGGTTGCCGAGACGGTGGCCTCCCTGTACCCGGAGATCGACGGTGACCTTCTGGCGTGCGGCGTGCTGCTGCACGACGCAGGCAAGGTCTACGAGCTGACCTCGGAGCGATCCTTCGAATACACGGATGACGGACAGTTGCTGGGCCATATCGCGATGGGAACCGTCTGGCTCAACCATTGGTGCGACCGGACCGAAGGCTTCCCGCCCCGTCTCAAGACGCTTCTGCTTCACCTTGTGCTCAGCCACCACGGCAAGCAGGAATTCGGCTCCCCGGTCATTCCACGGTTTCCCGAGGCAATGGCGCTCAACTTCATCGACGACCTGAGCTCGAAGCTCGAGATGATGCGGGACGCGCTGGCCGGAATCGCGGGCGAGAGCGTCTGGAGTGCCCGGCACAGGACCTTGGGTCGGTCGATTCTCGACACGAAGGCATTCCTTCGCCAGGACGAGGACGGCCGTCCCGAGCGTAAGGCCAGCGAGGCATCCAAGTTGGAGAGGCCAGCCCCCGCGGAAGCCCAGCCGCAGATCGGGCCGGTCGCGGTCGCGGCTCCGCCCGTCCCAGTGCCTGCATCTGTTCCTGCGCCGGAGCCTTCTCCGGCTGTGGCGGCGGAGGTGAGGAGAGACCCTGTCCAACCCCAGCCGCGGACTCCTGTGGAGGCAGTCCCTCCGCCGGTTCCCGAGGCCGACGAGACCCCGGCGGCGGCAGCCGACGAGCCCGTCCCCGAGCCCCAGCCGGAAGCCCGTGCCGAGCCACGGCCGGCGAACCCTGAGGTCGTCGCGAAGCCATCGCCGTCTCCAGCTGTCGAGGAATCCGGACCGAAGTCCGACGGCCCCCCGGAATCGCCGGAACCCAAGAAGAGGGAACCTGCATCGGCGGCTCCCAGCAAGGGCAAGAAGGTGGCTCACCGGCCAGTCAAGGCTTTGCGGCCCAAGCCGGCCCCCCTTCCCAGCAAGGTGCCGCCGTCAACCGCGAACCGGCCTGCCCCGCCCCCGCTTCCAATGCAGCCGACCCTGTTTACGGGACACGACTAGCCTCCGGACAAAGCCTTCACCGAAAGACCTTTTCAGCCACACTCCCCATGCCAGCACAGATGACTCCAGATACGGCCATGGACCGTTCGATGCAGGCAAAGATCATTGCCGTCACCGGCTCCACACAGGGACTGGGAGAGAGTGTCGCGCGTCTGGCCGCGGAGCGCGGCGCGGCGGGCATCGTCATCACCGGCCGCTCGAAGGAGAGAGGCAGGGACGTTGCGGCCGGGCTCGCAGGTCCGCACTGCCGGGCCGTGTTCGTACAGGGAGAGCTGGAGGACCCTGCGACCTGTCGAGAGATCGTCGCCAGAGCCGACGAGGAATTCGGAAGGCTGGATGGGCTCGTGAACGCGGCCGCATGCACGGAGCGCGGAACGCTCGAAGACACTTCCGCAGAACACTGGGACAAGTTCATGGCCGTGAACCTTAGGGCTCCGTTCCTGCTCATGCAGGGTGCTGTCAGAATCATGCAGAGGGAGGGGCGAGGCGGCAGCATCGTGAACATCCTGAGCATGTCGATGCACGGCGGAACGCCCAATCTGACGCCGTACAGCGTGTCCAAGGGCGCACTGGGAACACTGACAAAGAATGCCGCCCATTCGCAGAAGCGGCATCGGATTCGGGTCAACGCCCTCAATATCGGCTGGATGGCCACGCCCGCGGAACACGCCGTGCAGCTGCTGGAGGGCCGGCCCGAGAACTGGCTCGAACTCGCGGACAAGGGCTCACCCTTCAAGAGAATCCTGCGGCCACGGGACGTGGCTGGCATGGTGACGTACCTTCTGAGCGACGAGTCCTGCATGATGACCGGTGCGCTGATCGACTTTGACCAGCATGTGCTGGGCATCTACAGCCCATGACGGTGCGATCTTCGGCCCGCAGTCCTCTGCGAGCCCGTGCGAGGCGAAACTCGCGGAGCGCGTTCGGGCCTTCCGGGGCCCGCACCGGGCCGGGCGGGACAGCAGCCGTACGGTAGCGTTCCGACGCCGTAGGCTCCTGGCAACCGGGTCCGTGGATTCCAGCCTGGGTGGACGCGCCAGGCACCGCGAATCCGTTCCGCTTCCGTGAGCAGCTGCCGGCCAGCCGCCAGCCCGCACGGCCGACTCGCCTTTGACGAGTGGGCCGAACACGGGTGCCACGCGATTCGACGCGATCGGGCGGATCCTAGATGCTATTCTGAACAGACGGGCGGGTTCGGCCTATCGTGGCTGACGACAACCTCCCTGCGGATCGCACCGCTGTGGGCGCGTAGCTCAATTGGTAGAGCAAGTGACTCTTAATCACTAGGTTCGGGGTTCGAGTCCCTGCGCGCTCACCACGCCCGCCTGTTCCGACGCAGATGGTCCCCCGCACCCCTGACCTGCTCAAGGAACTGCGGTCTCGTTCCGTCCCGGCCAAGTATGCACGCCGGATAAGTTGTAACTTTGTGTCAATAAAAGTCAAGAATCATGCGAGCGTATCCGATGCTGAACAAGGGCTTGATGAAGGGAAAAGTGATGCACCGGTCTGACAGGATTTTGTTTGCATCCAATCTCGCAGGTGGGATCCTTCTCGCCCTCATATGTGATCGGAGGCCGAGAGATCACGCTAGCTGTCAACGATTTTGTTGTCAACTGTGCTGTTGACGGACGGGTGCGCGACTTTGTCTCAAGATCCGTGGTTCTTTCGCTCGACGAGTCGAGAGCCCTTGCTCAGCATGGGGTTTGCTCGCTTGGCACATTACTCCTATTGAAGAGAAGACATGGGGCGTGCCAAGCGCCCGCTTGTCGCGGGCGGCCTGGTGCTGGTTGGGGGGCTTGGAAGCAGGGCTCCCAGCGCACCGCGGAAATGGCAGCCATGTCAGGGACTCGTCGGGGGTCGGGGCGTCTGGCACGGATGCAGCGGCGGCCCATGTGCTGTGCTGAGTCCCGACCGTAGGGGCCAGGTCCGGAAACGAGGCCACTTGGCGGCGGCCGAGCGTGCCGAGCTCGGGCATCTCGACGCACACAGGCTGGCAGCCGTGAGACGCTGGCCAGCGCAAGCCCTCAAGAGCCAGCCTGGGGGACCTGCCGTGCCTGAAGTACGGCGAGGACCCGCAGCCTCACCTTAATCGTCCAGCCGCAGTGCCTCGGCGAGTGCCGGGTCGCGCTTCACCCACCCCGCATCTTCATCCGAAATAATTGTCTTCAAGATGGTGACAAACTCGTGAGGCGAGAGGCTGGTCGTCCCTCAATCTCCATCCTCAAGCTTCAGTTGCTGCCGAAGGCGGCAGATGTCCCGGCTCCGGTGATACGCCGCTTCCAGTTCGTCGAGCCGCTCAGCGAGTTGCTGCTCGAACGCCTCGCTGGAACGGTTGCCAGCGGCAACGCGAACATAGGGGTCCCTGAAGCACTGCACGGCCGCGCGGTGGGTGCCGCACGCTCGAAGCCCCCCTTTTCCCGCCAGTCAAGCTCCGCGCACACCCTCGCGGCGGTGAGAACCGACTCTTTTGCAGCATGGAGGGGCAGCGAGTGCGGAACAATCGCGCACCCCAGCAGCCCCACCAGAACGAGGACGAGCGACCGGCCGACGGGGCTGTGGCGCGGCGGGTGCCGGCGTGCTCCGACTTGTGACCTCCGCCCTTGCCGGCCGCCAGCGTCAAGGGCCTTGTCCTTGGACCCGCCGCTGTGCCGCACGGCCGTGTCGACGATCGTCCGGAGGCTCGCGCCTCTCACGGCAGCGTCCTCACGAACAACACACAAGGCAGCCCTCCGACCCCGAGCGCGGCGACGCCGAGCCATTTCCGCAGTCCTGAATGCCGGGTCAAGACGACCGCCCCTGGTGCCGCCGCGGAGACCGTGCTCGCCAAGGGGTCTTGCAGCACAGGCAGCACGTTCGATTCCTCTCGTGCGCTCCGCACTCTCGACCTCCCATCTCACCAGGCGCCCGAGGAAGACTGCCGACGGCACGGTACCACCGTCGGACTAGCGGAGTCCGTGGGACATAGTGACAAAGGTGACGAACCCGGTTCCGAGAGCTCACCGGATGCCGAACGCAAGACGTGAGTTCCGGATCAGATTGCGAGCCTGCGCTGGGACATGGGGTGCGGATCGACGCATGGACCGCTCCCAGTCTCACGGACCAAGGCCGCGGGGCCGTGGACGCAGGCGGGTCTTCCATGACCAGCGCGGCGGAGGCAGACCCTCCTCCAAGACGCAGTCCAAGGTCTTGAGGCGTTTGGAGGCCTGTCTGCGGGAATCCGTCCGCCAACGGATGAGGCCCGGCGGGTAAGACCACGGGATCACCCTTGACAGCAGATACATCCGTCTCCTCCGAATTCGGTCCACCATGGCTTGGCCGAACGCTTACGTTCGATGGCGCCCGGTCCGCAAGGGGAGGTCCACTCCGCGGAACGCCGAGGAGTCCATGTCGGATGCCGCGGGTCCATCCCGTCGAATGCCTTTTCCTCTTGCGCGCAGCCTGGTGCCGGCGACAGCGAAAAAACGCGAGCCTGGAGGAAAGCGCCACTGGGAATGATCTCCCTCGCACATCCAGCGAATACTCGTGCCCGAGCAGCGTAAGGGGACCGCGAAATCACCCGTTGCGGCCCAGAGCCGACGGGTTGGTCTGTTTCGGAAAGGACCTCCATGACGGTTCGTCGCGCTCGAGGCTTCCCGCCGCCTCGGACGCATCCGCTGGTCGGCAGCTCGGGACCGCTCACCCGCAGTTGCGGCCCGGCGGATGTATAGCTATGCTATGGGACGCTCAAACTGCTTGGGCGGCGGGGGGCGAACCAGCGTCGCCCCCAGAAAGGCACAGGAGGAAGAACATGGCATCAAATCGAGGAGTTGCCTACATCCGACCCGGCGTGGTCGAGGTGCAGTCCATCGACTTTCCCGAACTGGCGCTCGGCAGCAGAAAATGCGAACACGGCGTCATCCTGAAGATCGTTTCCACCAACATCTGCGGAAGCGACCAGCACATGGTCCGCGGGCGGACCACCGCACCCGAGGGACTCATCCTCGGACACGAGATCACCGGCGAGGTGATCGAGGCCGGGCGCGACGTGGAGTTCATCAATGTCGGGGACGTGGTGTCCGTGCCGTTTAACATCGCTTGCGGCCGCTGCAGGAACTGCAAGGAGCGCAAGACCGGCATCTGTCTTGAGGTCAATCCCGCCCGTCCGGGCGCGGCCTACGGCTACGTCGACATGGGCGGCTGGGTGGGTGGCCAGGCCGAATACGTGATGGTGCCCTACGCGGACTTCAACCTGCTCAAGTTCCCGGACAGGGAGCAGGCCATGGAGAAGATCGCCGATCTGACCCTGCTGTCCGACATTTTTCCGACCGGATTCCATGGCGCGGTCACGGCGGGCGTAGGGCCGGGATCCATCGTGTACGTGGCCGGCGCGGGCCCCGTGGGACTCGCCTGCGCTCACGGCTGCCAACTGCTCGGTGCGGCCTGCGTCATCGTGGGGGACATGATCCCCGAACGGCTCGCGCAAGCAGCCAGCTTCGGGTGCGAGACGGTGGACCTGCGCGAAAGCGCCACACTGGAGGAACAGATCGACCAGATCGTCGGTGAGCCGGAGGTGGATTGCGGCGTCGACTGCGTCGGCTTCGAGGCCAGGGGGCACGGCAAGGATACTGTGGTCGAGCGGCCGGCTACGGTGCTCAACGCCCTGATGCAAGTCACGAGGGCAGGCGGCGGGATCGGCATTCCCGGACTGTACGTGACGGGCGATCCGGGCGGCGTCGACGACAACGCCAAGATCGGCAATCTAGGGATTCGCATCGGCCTCGGGTGGGCCAAGTCGCACCACTTCATGACGGGCCAGTGCCCAGTGATGACCTACCACCGCCAGCTCATGCAGGCGATTCTCTACGGCAAGGCCAGCCCGGCCAAGGCCTGCAACGTGACGTGCATCTCGCTCGACGACGCCCCTCAAGGCTACAGGGACTTCGACAAGGGCGCCGCACGGAAGTACGTCATCGACCCGCACGCGATGATCGCGGCCTGACCGGTCGCCATCCGCCAGGGCCAGTCGGGAACCGGCGGGAGCCCGACCGAACCGGCACTGTGTAGGATGGGACCCATGGATCGGCAACCAACCCGGCGCCGCCTGCTTCAGACAGGCGGCGCCGCAGCGCTGAGCGTTTCTTGTGCGGCCCCCGCCCCGGAGCCTCAACCTCCCCAGCCCCGCATCCCGCTCGGCGTCTCAACCTATTCCTACTGGCACTTCTCCGAGGAGAAGTACCCGATCGAGAAGGTCATCGACCATGCCGCGAAGCTCGGCTTCGACGGCGTGGAGATTCTCCACCGACAGATGGAGAACGAGTCGGCGGACTACATGAACGGCCTCAAGCGCCGTGCATGGGAGGCCGGACTCGACCTGATCATGCTCTCGATTCACCAGGACTTCGTGGACCCGAGCGAGACCGAGCGCCAAGAAGCGATCGACCACACCAGGCACTGCATCGACCTTGCCCACCAGATGGGAATCCCCGCGATTCGGCTCAATACCGGGCGATGGGGCACGATCCGGTCGTTCGACGACCTGATGGCGGCAAACGGCCAGGAGCCGGCCCTTGACGGGTACACCGATGAGGACGCCATCGGCTGGTGCGTGGACTCGATCCGCAAGTGCCTGCCGCACGCCGCCCAGGCGGGCGTGGTCATGGCACTGGAAAACCACTGGGGCCTGTCGACGAGCGTGGATGTGCTGCTGCGGATCCACCAGGAGGTGGGCGACCCGTGGCTCGGCATCAACATGGACACCGGCAACTATGTCGGAGATCCATATCCGCAGATCGAGAAGCTTGCCCCGCACGCCTCGATCATCCAGGCGAAGACCTATCCCGGAGGCGGGGTCTGGTACACCCTGGATCTCGACTACCCTCGCATCGCGGGCATTGTCCGGGACGCCGGGTTCCAAGGCTACGTCTCTCTCGAGATGGAGGGCAACGCGCCCGCCGAGCAGGCAGTTGCGGAGAGCTATCAGGTTCTGCGCGACGCGTTCGGATAGCCCGAGGCCCGCGGACAGAATTTCCGTCGGCGACGGGCCATTCGGGCGGTTCCTCCGACCCTGCGGCCCGGCGACCGCTCGGAGCCGCCGCCGGAGACCGGTGGGCGGCAGTGGAGTTGTCGATTCCAGTTTCCGCCTGCTCGGATCCGAGGGGTCGGCGGGCGTCCCTTGGGAAGGGCTTTCTCAGAACCGCGGACGGGCCTGACGATCGACTGGTCCGAGCGATCCCGCTAGGGGACCGGCTGCCCCTGCCGAGGGGCCATCGATTGCCGTCGGGGGGCGTCCAATGTCGAAGTGACTGGATCTGATAGGCTTGTTGGCTATTGCTTATGTGGCATCCGCGGTTTCTGGCCCTGCTCCTCGGCTGTCCGCTGGTTCTGGCGGCGGCACGCACGCACGAGACCAACCCCATGAGGTCCGCCGAAGACTTCGAGGAAGGCAAGCGCCTCTATCGCATCAACTGCGGCGTCTGTCACGGCATGGAGGGCAGGACTGGGCGAGGGGCGCGCCTGGCGCGCAGGTCGTACGTGCGCGGCAACACCGATGCGGAGCTCTTTGACCTGATCGAGAGCGGGATTCCGGGAACGGACATGCCGGGTCTCTGGCTGGAGGAGGACGCGATCTGGAAGATCCTGCTCTTCGTCCGCACCTTCGCCGAGACGGCAAATGAGGCCTGCGAAGCGGGTCCGGGCGACGCCTCGGCAGGTCGGATGGTCTTTGAAACCAAGGGATCCTGCCTCGCCTGCCACACGGTGGGGCAGTCAGGCGGCAGGCTCGGGCCCGACATGACCTATGCCGGAGCAACCTACTCGGCCGACCAGCTTCGAAAGGCGTTGCTCGACCCGGCAAGCGACATCGCGAACCGTTACCGTACGGTCCGCCTGGTCACCGCGGGAGGCGAGCGAGTCGAGGGCGCCCGGTTGAACGAGAACGCGTACCACATCTTCGTCATGGATCGATCCGAGGAGATCCGCTCCTTTCGAAAGGCGGAACTCAAGTCCTTGGAGCAACCATCGGAATCACTGATGCCCGCCTACGGCGAATTGCTGAGCGAGGCCGACCTGGACAACCTGGTCGCCTATCTCTGCACCCTGAGCGGCACTGCGAAGGAGGACACCCAGTGAGAGGCTGCTTCGCCCAATGGACGATCTGCGCTGCGCTTGCCTGCGCCTGCCTCACGGCCGGCGAGGTGACGGTCCAGGACCTGCTCGAAGACGAAGACGTCGCCGCAGACTGGCTGAACTACCACGGCGGCTATTCCGGGCACCGGCACAGTCTCCTCGACCAGATCGACCGGTCCAATGTGGGATCCTTGCGACTCGCATGGGCCTTCCAGGAGAGGATCTCGGAAAAGTTCGAAGTCACTCCGCTCGTGCATGACGGGATCATGTACATCACCGTCCCGCCTGGCGACGTATACGCTCTGGACGCCGAGACTGGTGCTCGCCTCTGGCGGTATTCCCGCAGAATGCCACCCAAGCTGATCGCCTGCTGCGGACTCGTCAACCGAGGCCTGGCCATTCTTGGCGGCCGGCTATTCATGGCCACCTTGGACGCCTATGCGATCGCGCTCGACCGCAAGACGGGCCGGCTGCTGTGGGAAACCAAGCTGATCGACTTCTCGCTGGGCTACTCCGGCACTCATGCGCCGCTGGTCGTCAAGGATCTGGTGATGGTGGGAACCGCAGGCGGCGAATACGGCATTCGAGGCTTCATCGACGCGTTCGACGTCGAGACAGGCGAGCGTCGCTGGCGCTTCTACACGATTCCCGGCCCGGGCGAGTTCGGTCACGACACCTGGGCAGGGGATTCCTGGAAGACTGGCGGAGCGTCGGTCTGGATCACGCCAAGCTACGACCCCGCACTGAATCTCGTCTACTGGGGCGTAGGGAATCCCGGACCGGACTGGAACGGAGACGTGCGGCTCGGCGACAACCTTTTTTCCGACTCCGTGGTCGCCCTTGATGCCGACACCGGCAAGCGCAAGTGGCATTTCCAGTTCACGCCACACGACGTTCACGACTGGGACGCCACACAGGTAATGGTCCTGCTCGACAAGGAATACCGGGGCAGGACGCGCAAGCTCTTGGTCACTGCAAACCGCAACGGCTTCATCTACCTCCTGGACCGCGAGACCGGGGAGTTTCTCAGGGCAACCCAATTCGTGAAACAGACCTGGGCAGTCGGCATTTCCGAGGAGGGCCGCCCGATCAGGCGGCCAGGCATGGAGCCTTCGGCGGAGGGCGTCGAAGTCTACCCCACGGTGGCCGGGGGAACGAACTGGATGTCCCCGGCCTACAGCCCAGACACCGGCTTGCTGTACGTCTCGTGCCGGGAGGGCAGCAGCACCTACTACAAGGGCGAGACGGAATACACGCCCGGCACGCGCTATTGGGGGAGCATGTTCGTGAACGAGCCCACCATGCACAACTGGTACGGAGCGGTGCGGGCATTCGATCCCGTGACGGCCGAGCTCAAGTGGGAGCACAGGCTCTTCCGGCCGGCCTGGGCAGGTCTGGCCTCCACGGCGGGCAAGCTTGTTTTCGCGGGCACTTCGGACGGCTTCTTCAAGGCGCTGGATTCCGACTCCGGCGACGAGCTGTGGCGAATCAATCTGGGCGCAGGCGTGCAGGCCAGCCCCATCGCCTTCGAGGTCGGCGGGAGGCAGATGATTGCAGTTGCGGCGGGAGGCGGCCTCTTTGTGTTTAGCCTGCCCTAGCGCCTGTCCTCCTCGGCGGCGGGCGTTCGCACCATTCACGAAGACTCCCTCCTGATGCGATCGCGGGGGCCGGGCGGCGAGAGCGATGCGAGGCGCATATTGCGCGAGAGGCGCGGCTGAACTTGTTCAGCCCAGTGTTGCCGTCGGCGCCAACCCGGGATCCCCTCTTCGGGCGCCGGTGTGTGGGCAAAGTCGAATCCATGGGGCCGGACGCCTGAATCCGTAAGGTTGCAGGTCGGCGGGCGACGCGTCGGGAGCGGCCTGTGCGGGGGTGCCGGGCCGCCGTTCGGGGAGGGACCGGAGGGCTTCGCCCTGTTGTATAATCGCAAGCCCGGGCCGGCACGGTCCGACGATCACCGAAGCAAGCGCTTGGGCCTGTTCCCGGTCTTGAAGGAGAACGACATGTCACTCAGAATCAACGATGTCGCGCCGGACTTTACAGCCGAGACGACCGAGGGAAGAATCAACTTCCACGATTGGATCGGCGATGGCTGGGCCATCCTGTTCTCGCACCCGAAGGACTTCACGCCAGTGTGCACGACGGAACTGGGCACGGTGGCGGCACTGCAGTCGGACTTTGCGGAAAGGAACTGCAAGGTGCTCGGCATTAGCGTTGACGGAGTCAGCGACCACGCGCGGTGGTCGAAGGACATCGAGTCTTCGCAGGGACATGCGCTCAACTATCCGCTCGTTGGAGACCCGGAACTCAAGGTCGTCAAGGCGTACGACATGCTGCCCGCCGACGCGGGGAGCACGTCGGTAGGGCGCACTCCGGCCGACAACGCCACCGCGCGCTCCGTGTTCGTCATCGGCCCTGACAAGCGGATCAAGGCGACGCTCACCTATCCGATGAGCACCGGTCGCAACTTCGACGAGATTCTCCGGCTGCTGGACTCGTGCCAGCTTACGGCGAGCAAGAAGGTGGCGACCCCTGCCAACTGGAACCAGGGCGAGAACGTGATCATCCTGCCGACGGTCTCCAACGCCGAGGCGAGCGAGACGTATCCTGACGGCTGGCAGTCGCCTCTTCCCTATATCCGGATCGTTCCACAGCCCGAGTAGGCGGCGCCCGGCCGGGACCGGCGACACCAGGCCTGACCACGAGTCGCGAAGACCCGCCATCCCGATGACGGGATGGCGTTACGAGTCGCTTTCGGTGGGCGGGCTGTGCCGTACGCCCGACGCGTTTCAGAAGCGATGGCGTGCTTTCGTGCGTCGCTGAGGACGTCGTACAGGGTGCCGTCGCGCCCGACCGACCCAGCGCCTGCCGCTTGGCGAGTCCGGACCGAAGGCCGCAAATCGCCCGCTCTGCAAGGCCGTTCTGAGACCTTGCAAACGTTCTGCCGGAAGCCGGTTGAGAACGAGGAGCGCACACGGCCGAGCCGATATGACTTCGACATGCAAGACTGCCTTAATCAACCATATGGATAATATATCTAAACTGTATCATGAGCGGCAGGTGCGAGGTCGATGGATACTGCAAACGGCTCCGGCGCTGCCGAGGTCCTGACCGCTGCCACGGTCGAGGAAGTGCGGGCCGGACAATGTCCAGCGGACCGCTCAGCCCTGAATCACATCGATGACCAGATTCCGCTGCTGGGGTTCCATTGAGGAAATGCGGAAAGCGTCTTCAACGAGCTGCTGGGCTTCCTCGAGGTTCGTATCGTCGTTGTAGTACAGGGAGCACAGCCCCGTGTTGTTGAAGACCTGCTGGCCGACCTTCGCCTCGATCACGATGCCAACGGCCGGATCGTGCTGCCCTTCCTCGCCCGGCCCGGGCCATCCGCCGCCCAGCAGCACTGCGGCGCGGCCGATGTCCTCCGCGTTGATCTTGCTTACGTATCCGTCTCGCGGCGAAGTGATGGGAAGCGCTCCCTGCGGGTTCGGGAGCTTCACGAAATCAGTGAGAACCTCCGGATCCCCGCCCTGGGCGCCAATGACGCTCGCCAGCACCTGGAGAGCGGATCCGTCCTCGATCACCGAGGCCGCCTTCTCCCGAGCGTCGTCCATCGAGATCGTGGTGTCGGAAATATAGATCATCCGGGCGGCCAATTCGACGGCCAGGCCGGACAGATCGGTGGGTCCCTGCCCCTGGAGAGTCTGCGAGACCTCCATGATCTCCAAGGCATTGCCGACGGTGTGTCCGAGGGGCTGCTCCATGTCGGTCAGCAGCACCTGAACCTTGACGCCCAGCTTACGGCCGATTGAAATCAGCTGCTGGGCCAGCCTGCGAGCTTCGGTCCGGCCGGAAAGCAGCGAATCCTGGCTCACCTTGACATCGACGATGAGGCCGTTGAGGTCCTCGGCAAGCTTCTTGGACATGGCCGAAGCGGCGATGAGCTCGATGGACTCCAGGGTCGCCGTTTCGTCCCGCAGCTCATAGAGGCGCTTGTCGGCAGGCGCCAGAGACTCGCTCTGCTCGGCAAATGCCAAACCGAATTCCTTGACGAGGTCAGCGAAGTCGGTGACTTCAAGGTTCGTCCGGAATCCAGGAATCGCCATTAGCTTCTCCAAGGAGCCGATCATGTGGCGAGTGCCGCGCTCCACGATCATCGGGACCGCCACACCTGCGGCCGCTGCTATCGGGGCTGCAATCAGCGGCGTCTTGTCGCCCACTCCTCCCGTGGAGTAGCAGTCGACCCTAACCTTGTCAATTTCAGATAGATCCAGCTTCTCCCCGCACCGGAGCATTGCGGATGTTAGTGCATTTGTCTCGTTCGCGCTGAATCCATTGCAGACTCCGGCCATCAGCAAGGCACCCATCTGCGCGTCCGGAATTTCGTCCAAGGTGAATCCGGTGATCAGCCGCTCGTAGTCCTCCGGCGAGATTTCTTCGCTGTAACGCTTGCTCCGAATCAGGTCTACGATGCGATCCATAGTGAATTACGGTGCCTCTCCGCGCAGACCCGACCCGGGGCACTCGAAAGGCCCGGGTCCAAGCTACGATGCACAGATCCTGCACGAATTCGTTACGATACCACAGTCTCGCCCGCGGCGCGTTGCGGAAGCGGGGACGCCGGCGATTCGCGGTCAGATCGGTCGAATCTGCGGAAGCGGAGCCCTGCACCGCCCCTGCGTAACTTCTCCGAAAAGCTCCAGGAGCGCCCTGGTCACCCTTCCGTTGGTAGCCACCAGCCGACCGTGGCCGGGACGGTAGCGACGCCCTTCGAAGTCGCAGTACTCACCGCCCGCCTCCGTCAGGATCACCAACCCGGCACCGACGTCCCACGACTTGAGGCCGATCTCCCAGAACCCGTCGAAATGGCCCTGCGCAACTGAGCACAGGTCGAGAGCGGCCGATCCGGTGCGACGCACGCCGTGCGTGAGCGTTGCGACCTGGTGGAAGTAGTGGATGTTGGGATTCCTTCCCCGCATCGAGCTGGGAAATCCCGTGGCGAACAGGCCCTTGGCCAGGTCGTCGACCTCGGACACGCGGATCCGTCGCCGGTTGAGGTATGCCCCCGAACCTCGTTCGGCCGCGAACACGTCGTCGCGAATCGGATCGTAGATCACGCCGATCAGGCCCTCTTCCCGACCCCATAGAGCGATGCTGACGCAGAACCGCTCCAGACCGTGCGAGAAGTTGGTCGTCCCGTCCAGCGGGTCGACGTGCCAGACGAACTCCGGATCCCCTTCGAAGCCTCCACCTTCCTCTGCAACGATCGAGTGCGTCGGGAAGCGCGAGCGGATGCGCTCGACCACCCAGCGCTCCGACGCCCTGTCAGCGGCGGTCACCGTATCGAATCGCCCCTTGTACTCGACCTGCACCTTGGCGTAGTGCTGCATGAGAATCGCGCCTGCTCCCCGGGCGAGATCAGTGGCAAACGGGATGTAGTCTGCGGCGTGGACTGTCACACCACAGGCTATCAGCACTCCGAAACGAAGCCGTCCGGACAGGCCGCTGAAGCCCCTGCTCCTTCGCGGCTCTCCGAGACCTTGCCGCCGAACTATCGACCCGGCCTGACGATCGAAGGCCTTCGCATGCCGTCCGGCTGACTCCGTTTCGCCTTGGCGGGCGGAGGCGTCGCTTCGGAGCCGCTCTGACCGGAACCACGCGCCTGCGGGATCGTGCGCACACTGGTGGGCGCGTCCCGAGCCGCCCGGGGTCGCAACGCCATCTCATCCGGGTCCGCGTAGTAGCCCGACCTGGCGAGCACCACGGCACCGGCCGGCGCCGCACGGATCTCGAGGGTGCGGAAGACCTCCTTGGTCTGAGCACCTTCGGTTCCCGGATAGAAACCCAGGAGGTACTGTGTGCGCAGATTGCGCAAAACCTCCCCGAACGCCACATCGAGATTCTCAGCTCCCTGCTGGACGAAGGTCTCGCCGCCGCTGTTCCTGGCGAGCGTGATCAGGGCGTGTTCCCCGCCCCGGTTCCTGCCCGCATCGCTCTGGATCGGCAGCACGATCAGCGGATAGATGGCGACCTCGTGGTCGTGCGCGGCCCGCAGCGCGTCCGCGAACCTCCAGTGGCTGGTGGTGTCCCCGCCGTCCGTGATCATGACGATGACCCTGCGCCCCTCCCTGCGCGCCAGCTCCCCTGATGCCAGCCGGACGGCATCGTACACGGAGGTTCCCGACTCCGGACGCATGCTTCCGAGCGCCCTCTCGAGGGCTCTTCGGTTTCGGGTGAAGCGCTGGTGGACCTGGACGTCCGCCGAGAAGGAAAACACCGCAGCCCGATCTCCGGGGTGCGATCCGCGACCGAGCAGGTTCTTCAGAAAGCGGCTCGCGGACTCGCGCTCGTATCGCAGCTCTATCGCGGTGCTCAGGCTCGTGTCCAACATGAGTGCGACCGAGAGGGGGCGGTTGGTGCGGCGCTCGAAGACGGCCACCCTGCGGGCCACGCCGGCTTCCAGAATCTCGAAGTCGCCGCGCTCGAGATCACCGACGGGAGCTCCATCGGCGTCCTTCACCGTCACAGGCAATGTGACCAGCCGAACGTCGGTGGCGAACACGGGTGTCTCCGGCTGCTGCGCCGGGAGGGAGAGGGCAGCCGGCAGCAGAAGGAAGGCGAACAGGCGACTCACGCCGCCGTGCGCGGCACGGACTCGTCCCACTTTCCCTCCACCCAGACCTCGCCGTCCGCGAAGTGCTCCTTCTTCCAGACCGGCACCTTCCGCTTCACGTCATTGATCGCTTCGAGGCTGGCCTTGTAGGCGGGCGCCCTGTGCGCCGACGCTACGACGATCGAGACGCTCGCCTCGCGAACTGCGAGCCGACCGATGCGGTGCACCAGCGACACACCGTGAATCGAATGGCGCTCCAGCAGACCCCGCCCGATCTGCTCGAGTTGCCGCACTGCCAGCGGAACAAAGCACTCGTAGTCGAGGAAGAGTGTCCGGCGCCCTCCGGTGTTGTTCCGGACCACGCCTTCAAACACGATGACGGCGCCGTCACCATCCCCCTGCGTCCGGGCGGCCAGGGCCGCACTGTCGATGGGCTCCCTAGTGATGGCGGCAAACACTCCGTCACGGCTCACGCTCTCGACCCAGCCGCTTCCTCCGCTCACCGGAGGCATGATCGCCACCTCGTCGCCGTCCTCGACGGCCTCGGCCGGCTGGGCGAAACGCTCGTTCCTGGCAATGGCCACGCTCCCTGCCATGTCGGCAAGCCTCGGCATTTGAGACGAGTAATGCTGGAAAACCGTTGCGACCGAGGCTCCGGGAGGGAGCTCGATCTCGTCGCTTGACCGGCCAACCAAGTCCTTGAGCTGCCCGAAGAAGAGAACTCGAACGCGCATTTCCGCCTCCATTCTCGCAAGGCAGGACGGGATTGTCAGCGAGGAACGATCAGGCCGCCGAGCCGCTCCCTCGCTGTGGTGCGGGGAGTGCAGCGCGTCTCCCAAGCCTCGAGGTACTTCAGGCCCGTCCCGGTGTTGTAGATGAGGAGCTCGTCGTCACGGGACAGGAATCCGTCCCGGAGCAGCCGGCGGGCGGCAGCGACGCACGTCGCGCCTTCAGGCGCCACGAACAGCCCTTCGGACTCCGCCAGCAGCAGACCGGCATCCAGCGTCTCCTGGTCGTCGATGGAAAGGGCCGTGCCCCTGCTCTGCCGCAGGGCTTCGAGGACAAGGAAGTCGCCAAGCGCCTTGGGCACTCTCAGTCCGCTCGCAACTGTGGAGGCGTTCTCCCAGTGTCGGGACTCGATCTCGCCCGCCTCCCAGGCGCGGACGATCGGGGCGCAGCCGGACGCCTGCACGGCGATCATTCTGGGCCGCTTGGAGCCGATCCAGCCCATCTCCTCCAGTTCGGCGAACGCCTTCCACATGCCGATGAGGCCCACCCCGCCGCCCGTGGGATAGAAGATCGCATCCGGAACCCGCCAGCCGAGCTGCTCCGCAAGCTCGAAGCCCATGGTCTTCTTTCCTTCGATGCGGTAGGGCTCCTTGAGGGTCGACACTTCGAACCAGCCCTCGGACTCCCGCCTCTCGGCAACGATTCGGCCACAGTCGCTGATCAGGCCGTCCACGAGCGTGACGTGGGCACCCATGGCTTCGCATTCGATGGCGTTGGCGCGCGGAACATCGACGGGAAGGAAGAGATGAGCCTCCAGACCGGCCCTAGCGGCATAAGCCGCCAGCGCGCCGGCGGCGTTGCCCGCGGACGGAGCGGCCAGCTTTCGCGCCCCAAGTTCCTTCGCCATCGAAACGGCCACCGCCATGCCCCGCGCCTTGAACGTGCCTGTCGGATTGGCGCTTTCGTCCTTGATCAGAAGGTTCCGGCTGCCGATCCGCTCTCCGAGCCTCGGGGTTTCCAGAAGTGGGGTCAGGCCCTCGCCGAGCGTGACAAGGTTGCGGGGGTCGCGCAGCGGCAGCAAAGGAGCGTACCGCCAAAGACTGCGCGCTCCACGCTCCACAGCATCGCGGTCGGCCTGGCTGCGGGCGGCCGGGAGATCGTAGCGGACCAGCAGCGGTGCGCCGGCGGGTGAGAGATTTGCGAGCGCGCCCGCGGGCACTTTTTCGCCGGTTCGGCTGCACTCCAAGTGGGAAACGAACGTCTTATGATGCAAGAACGCAAGTATGCAACACGTCGGGTGCCAGCGTCTACTTGCGAGCCTGCTGCTAGTCGCCGGGGCTCTGTCCGCCGAGACCGTGGTCCTGCGCAACGGGTTCCGGCTGCAAGCCGACCGGCACGTGTCTGGCGCCGGGACGATGCGCCTGTTGCTCGCGAACGGAGGCTGGGTGGAGGTTTCGGCCTCGGAGGTGGAGCGCGTGGAGCCGGATGCTGCGATCGGTCCTCAGAAATCGCCAGACAATCCGGGAGCATCCGCCGCTGCACCGCGCGGATCCGAGGGATTGCCCGACCACATCGACCGGTTTGCCAGTCTCCACGGTCTGCCGCGGGAACTGGTGCGGGCCGTGATCCGGGCGGAGTCGGGGGAGCGGCAGGACGCGGTCTCCCCCAAAGGCGCCATCGGGCTGATGCAGCTGATGCCCGGGACCGCCGCCGAGCTGGGTGTTGATCCGACTAGCGTCGCGGGGAACATCGAGGGAGGCACCCGCTACCTGAAGCAGATGCTGGACCGCTACGAAGGGCACGGCGACCAGCTGGTGAGAGCGCTGGCAGCGTACAACGCCGGGCCCGGAAGCGTTGCCGAGCACGACGGTCTCCCGCCTTACGCGGAGACGGTCGATTACGTCGCGAGAGTGGTTCGCAGCTTCCTGGATGCCTCGCCGACCCGTTCGGACGGCTCCCGGGAACGCGAGTGTTCGGCGCCAGCTCCGCATGGCAGTGCCCCGTAGGCCTGAAGCGCCCACGCCGACACTCAGAACGGGCCGAAACCCGAATCGCGCGTCATCGTGTCCGAAATCCTTGCGCCTTGGTGGAGCGACGGGCGCTTCCCCGCGATGAACTGCAACGACTCCGGACGGATGCCGAGACCGGTCCCGGCATCAGGGCAAGGCGGCCACCCACACTCTCCCTTGCACGCTGCGGCCGTCCTTGGAGCCGCCGGCCACATAGAGCCTTCCGCCTAGAATGGCCGCGGCCGGAGACGACAGCGGCATCGGCAGCTCACCCAGAAGGTCCCACTGACCGCCCGGCTCCAGGACCAGAATGTCCGGATCGACGGACTTGGTCCCCCCATCCGGGGTCGTGTGGCCGCCCACCATGTGGATCCGGCCATCATGGACGAACGTGCCCGCCTCGGCATGGGAATGGCCCTTGGGCAGGTCCGGTCCGCGACTCCATGTGTCGGTTGCGGCGTCGTAAATGTCAACTCGGGCCTGATCAATCTGTTCGCTGTCGTGATGGAGCTGTCCGCCAATGGCATAGATCCTGTTCTCGACGGAGACGGTCGAGAACTGGTTGCGCGGCACGGGCAGGGGTGCGGCCTCCCCCCAGGCTGCCGATCCGGCAGCCCACTGGTCGAGATCCAGGACCCAATGGTCGCCGGAATCGGTGTCTCGATCCGCCTTCAAGCCCCCAAGATAGTGCAGTTTGCGGCCCACCCGGGCCAGCCCTCCCCCAGCTCGGGGCTCGGGCAGCAGCGGAGCGGCGGTGTACCGGTCGAGGTCGAGGTCATAGCTCCAGACCTCGGCGATGGCATGCCCCTTGTAGCCGTCCTTGAAACCGCCGGCGAACCACACCGTCCGTCCGTCGAGCACGGCGTTGGCATGGGTGATCCCGCTTGGCGTGTCCCGGATTCGCGTCCAGCTTCCGTCCTCGGGATCGAACACGTCCGTGCGCCTGGTCGACTTGACACCCGCGGTGTAGCCGGCAAAAAGGTAGAGCTTGCCGTCAAGCGAGGTGGTGACGGCCTCCCATTTCCCGACCGGCATCTCGGGCAATTCCTCCCACACAAGGTCCCCGGCGATTGCGATTGTGGTCCAGACGGCGGCAGTCAGGACCAGCAGCCGTGCACGGGGGAATCGGAAGCCTTGGAAGGGGCCTTTGGCGGTCATCGGTGATTCTCGGGCGGGCACGACGAGCCGGAGCACTTGCGCCAGCCAACACCGGACCATGATAGGGCACGGCGCGGGCCGGCGGTGGCGGTCACGCCGCGCCGGCCGGGATCCTGAATTCGTCGCGCGTGCGGTCGGTCCACTCACGCAAGAGCCCCCTGTGGCGTTCGAGCCTCGCTCTAGCCCCCGGATCGCCGGCCAGATTGCTCACTTCGCCGGGATCGAGGTCCAGATCGAAGAACTGCTCGGGCCTCTCTCCGCCGTTGAAGGCCACGTACTTGTAGCGTTCAGTGCGGACCATGCGCCCCTCGCGACCCGGGAAACCCAGGTCAGACAGTTCCGAGACGACGAACCGGCGATCGAATGCCTCGCCCCGGATCGCGGGACGCAGGGTGCGGCCGGTCACCCGGCTCGGCGCCGGAACCCCCGCGTAGTCGCAGAGCGTGGGAAGGATGTCGACGCCTGACGCCAGAGCGTCACTGTCGACCACCGCGCGACGTTCCACTCCCCGGCCGGCGATGATCAGCGGAACCTTGGCGGTCTCTTCCCAGAATGCCGCCTTCTGGGTCCATCGGTGAGCGCCGAGACCCTCGCCATGGTCCGAAGTCAACGCGATGACCGTGTTCTCGGCGAGTCCGCGGAAGCGCAGGGCTGAGAGCACCCGGCCGATCTGGCGGTCCACGTCCTCGCACATCCGGTAGTAGTCGTGAACGTAGTGGCGAAAGTCGTCGGCCCTCCATTCCTTCGAGATGTGGAGGGAGTTGGACATCCGGTTGAAGTTGCCGTAGCGATGGTGCTGCATGTATTCGGGCTCGTCCGGATCTCTCCACATGTTCCCCGGAGCGGCGGGGAAACGGGCGACCGAGTCGTAGTCCCGGCTGCCCTCGTGGCCGCGAATCCAGTGGCAGACATCATGCGGATTCATGAACGACGCCACGAGTAGGAACGGCTCAGCGGGACCTCCGTGCATGAACTCGACGCACTTCGTGGCGAGGGGCTCGTCCATGTGGGCGCCAAGTGTGTGGCCCCCGATCAGCCTTTCGAATCCGGCCGGCTCACCGAACCCGCCGGGAAGATGCCATTTGCCGGCATAGAAGGTCTCGTATCCGTGCGCCCGAAAATGCTCGCCCAGGTTGGGAATCCCGTCGGCAATGGCCTCGCCGTTTCTCATCACCCCGGTCTCGTGGGGCATCAGACCCGTCATCACGCTGCTCCGCGCCGGCGAGCAAACCGGATAGGTGCAGTAGGACTCGGTGAAGCTGACGCCATCGGCAGCGATGCTGTCCATGGCCGGTGTTTCCAGATGCGGGTTGCCGTTGGCGCCAAGGGCATGCATCGACTGCTGGTCCGTCGTGATCAGCAGCACGTTGGGCCTCGCTGCCTGGGCGCCCGCGGCCTGAGCCATGGGCAGGGCCGAGGTACCGGCCAGGAACGAACGGCGGCTGAGATGGTCCGGAATGGTGTCTGTCCGATCTACCTTAGTGCATTGGCGAATTCGCGGGCACGGGAAGCGCGGACTTCCCCGAAATCCTGCCGCAACTATACTCAAGGTTCGGCCCCGATTCCGCATGAAAACCCAAACGACCCTCGTGCATGCCGGCGACCGCCAAAAGCTCGGCGACTTCGTTCCCGTCTCGACGCCCGTATACGCCTCCTCAAGCTTCTTCTACGACACGATGGAGGAGCTCGCGGACGTGTTCGCGGACAGGCAGCCGGGTCAGACCTATGCCCGTCTGGGCAACCCCAGCGCAAACGCGCTGGAACAGCAGGTGGCCGCACTCGAGGGGACTGACGGGGCGTTCGCCACGGCCTCCGGAATGGCAGCGGTGCATCTCGCTCTGATGGCAGCCCTTGTGGATCGCCGACAGTCCATCGTCGCTGCCAACGTGCTCTACGGCGGGAGCCTTGAGCTACTGAGAGCGGTCCTGCCCGAGGCGGGAATCGACGTGCGATTCTGCGACTTCTGCGACCTTGACGCGCTGGAGGCGGCCGTCGAAGAGACCCGTCCGGCGCTGCTCATCACCGAGACGGTCACCAATCCGTGCCTCCGTGTCGCCGACCTCGACCGGGTCAGCGAGATCGCCAAGTCCGCCGACGCACTGCTGCTGGTTGACAACACCTTCACGCCGCTGCTGATCAAGCCGTTCGACCATGGCGCGGACATGGTGATCCACAGCGCCACAAAGTACCTAGGAGGACACGGGGACGTTCTGGCCGGGCTCGTGGCCGCGCCTGAAGAGCACCACGAGGCTCTCAGATTCACGCACCGCTGCCTCGGAGGCAATCTTGGCCCATTCGAGGCATTTCTGGTGATGCGGGGAATCAAGACGCTGCCGCTCCGCATGCGTCGTCACTGCGACAACGCGCGGATGGTGTTCGAGGCTCTGAACGGCCATCCGGGTCTCGAGCGGGTCCTTTTTCCGGGTGATCCGAATCATCCCGACCGGGACACCGTCGCCGCGCTCCTGCCTTCCGGAAAGGTCGGCGGCGCCCTCTGTGTCGACGTGAAGGGCGGCGAGGAGGGCGCGCTGGACTTCTCGGACCGATTGCACCTGGTCGCGACCTCGGCCAGCATCGGCGACCTGACGACGCTGGCGCTCCACCCGGTCAGCACGACCCACCGAATGCTGACGCCCGAGGAGAGGGAGGATCTGGACATCACTGACGGACTTGTCCGGCTCTCGATTGGAGCCGAGCACATCGACGACATCGTCGCTGACCTCACGCAGGCGCTGGAGCCCGCATGAAGCCCCAGACAATCGCGATCCACGCTTGCATGGACGACCCAGATGGCAAGATGTTCATCCCGTCGGCGCCGTCCCTTGAGACCGCGGCAAGCTTCCATTTCCGAGCGGCGCGCGACATGGGGGCAGTCGCCAACGGCGAACTCGCGGGCTTCGTGTACCAGCGCTACGGGAATCCGACCGCAGCGGCCCTGCAGAGGCAGATCGCGGCGCTGGAGGGGGGCGGAAGCGCACTCGCCTGCAGTTCCGGAATGGCCGCCATCCACATCGCCCTGCTGACCGCACTGCGAGAGAGACCCAAGAGCGTGCTGACGGGGGACGTCATGTTCGGGCAGACGTTCCAGCTGCTGCAGCTGATGGAGCAGCAAGGCCTGACAACGAGATTCGCCGACCCTTGCGACCTCGAGGCGTTCGAGAGGGCTTTGAACGCGAACGAGACAGGGTGCGTACTGATCGAGACGATCTCAAACCCCCTGCTGAGAGTGCCTGCGCTGGACGCCATCTGCGAACTGGCACACCGGAGGGGCATACCCGTGCTGGTCGACGCGACGTTCACGACACCGGCGCTTAGCCGGCCGCTGCTTCAGGGCGCCGATTTCGTAGTCCACAGCGCGACGAAGTACCTAGCCGGTCACGCGGACGTGCTCGGTGGGGTGGTGGCCTGCGGCGAGGCCAACGCGGAATACATGCAGGAGCTCGGCCGTCATCTGGGAGCCAGTCTCGGGCCGTTCCAGTGCTTTCTCGCCACCCGAGGAGTCAAGACGCTGCCTTTGCGGATGGAGGAGCACTGCCGCAACGCCCTGCATGTGGCTCAGGTTCTCGAACGCCACCCGCGGGTGGGGCCGGTGTTCTACCCGGGCCTGGCCAGCCACCACGATCAAGCGATAGCGGAACGCCACTTCGACCGCAACCCGGAGGGCGTGCCGATGTGCGGGGGGATCGTGAGCTTCGAGGTTCGCGATGCGGATCAGGACGGCACGTTCCGGTTCATGAACGCCCTGAACCTAGTCGTCCGCACGCTCAGCCTGGGCGACGTGCATTCACTCATCACGCATCCGGCCACGACAACTCACAAGAATCTCGGCCCGAAGCGGAGGCAGCGGCTCAATATCCATGACAATCTGGTCCGGTTCTCTGTGGGAATCGAGGATCCCGACGACATCACGGCCGATGTGGTTCAGGCGCTGGAGAGCACCTAGTGGCCTGTCACTTCATGATTCCCAGGTAGACGGATTTGAGCTCGCAACGAGCGTCGTCGATCCTCATGGGCCAATCAGCGCTCTGCTCGCCCGATCAGTTCGGACCGCCGGTCCCGAGACTGCCCCGGTTCCTCGTGCGGCGCGCCGCCTGGCTGCCTATGGGTTGATGGCACATCCTGCGCTCTTGGACCGCGAACTGCACGACGCACTTCTTGTTCAAACCTTCTCGTCAGCTTGGATTGGCCTGTGTGGATCCAAGTGTCAATCCCATCTCTCGCATGGTCTGGTTCCACGCCAGGCCCTTGGGCCGGACAGACTGCTCGTGCATTGAGGGTGTCGGGAAGTTCGCCTGCTTGCGTGGAAGGCCCCCCGCGAACGGGCGCGTCGAGTGCGAAACGCCGGGCCAATCGGAATTGACGGAAGAGATCATCCGTCTATTGGCAGCTGCTTCCCTGATCGCGCCAAGAACGCCTTCAGCGCGGCGAGTTCTGCTTCCGCCGCCTCGGACCTCGCCTCCGCCGTATCGGCTCTCACCCTGTTCGCCTCGGCCCTCGCCTCCGCCGTGTCGGCTCTCGCCTTCTCCGCCTTGGCTCTCGCCCTTGCGTCCTCGGCCCTCGCCGTCGCCTCCTTGGCCACCGTGTCCAAGTCCTCGTGCGACAGGTAGTCCTTCCCGGTGTCCAGGTTGCGCACCCGGATCAATGGACCCGCGATCCGCAGCGAAACCCCCAGCGTCTCGCTCCGCAACTCCCGCTCGGGCCCCGAACGCGGATCCGGCCGCAGCTCCACGTACTCCCCGCCCCACAGCCGGTAGCCCACCAGCCGCTCGCCCGGCCGCGCCTCGTTCGGCTGGAACACGAAGTACTCCTGCACCCCGAGCTCGCTGTACAGGGCCTTCTTGTCGACCCGGTTGCGGATCTCGCTTTTTGGCGAGATCACCTCCAGCACGAAGTCCGGAACCTTGCCCTCGACCCAGATCCTGTACGGCGACCGGCACTTCCAGACGTGGTTCAGCAGCACGTAGACGTCCGGCGCCACGCACCCGCTCTTGTCGCCCGGCCGGTAGTAGATGAAGTGGTTGCCTTCCACCACCGCGTTCGCCACCTGCTTCAGATGCAGGCCGAGGTCGTTGCGCACGCTGATGATCGCATGGGCCTGCAGAGGGTTCTCGGGCAAGAATCTACCGTCCGATTCCGGGTAATGCACGGGGTCGGATTGGATCTCGGCGACAGGGATCCGTTGCTCGAAGATGCCCTCGTCCCCCATGCTGGCCTTGCGGGAGCGCCAGCTCCGCAGGGGGCCACGATAGCACGGGCTGCGCCGGGCCCGTTCCCCTCGCGCCGGACTCGCCTGCGAGACACTCCGACGCGGCGCTCACCGCGACGGCTTGGGCGCACCCGCCGGCCGCGCGACCCGGCCATGGCGCGGGCGGCGAGGGGGCTCTCGCACCCGGCGGCGCGGCACGTTCCCGAGCGGTCGCCACGCTGGCGGCCCAAGCAACCTGCGAGAGACAATGGCGTCGTGGCCGAGCGCAGTGAGCACTCGCCGGAGCGGCGCAGACTGGCGCACGGGAATCGACGAGACCCGTCACGGGGACAAGTCGGCCTACCAGAAATCCGAGGGTCTACAAGGCACTAGTCCGGGTCGAGGTCAGCGGTCCTAAGGCGCCCGGCAGGCGTAGCTCGCCGCAACGTCGGGATCACCCCCCAGGTACTCCGCGCGCTCCGGGTACACGCAGAGCGGCCGAGCCTTGGCCACCTGGCCGCCCTGGACTTTCCGGGCCATGAGCTCGGCAGGCGCCTGACCATCCTCGACCCATCGCTCCAAGGCGCCGAGCCAGTCCACGCGATCCGGTCCGGGGCCGCCGGCGCAATGAAACACGCCGGGCATGAGATAGAACCGGAAGTAGTCGCGCACCGACGGCTCGAGCCTCTCAGCGGCCTCGAAGTAGTTGATCGACCCGTACGCCGTAAGCGCCGCGTCCGACCAGCCGTGCCAGAGGAGGAGCTTGCCGCCGGACTCCTTCAGGCCCGACAGGTCGGCGCTCGTCGCGTCAAGGAAGGCGCCCAGGTGCTCCGCGTCCCGGTCGAAGTGATCGAAGTCATAGGTCGAGTAGTCGAAGTCGGGATCCTGGAAGACCAGGTACTTGAATCCCTGTGTGGCGAACCCGAACTGGGAACTCGGCTCGCCGTAAGCCTCGATGAGACGCGAACTGGGCCCGGTAATCCAACCCTGCCATGCAGCAGCGGCGGACTCGCCACCGAAGGGAAAGCCGGGATAGATGCTGCCCCTGGAGTTCCGAGGCCCACCATAGACGGCCGCTATTGCTTCCCGCTGGCGGAGCGTGAGACAGTGGTCCTCGGGCTCGCTCCCCTGACAGAGAGGGAGGTCAGTGAGCTTGAATCCACAGTCCCTGGGGTCGTTGAGGAACCCGTCCTCGACGCCGTCGAACGAGTCGCACTTGCGGAGGATCTCGGACTCGAGCAGCTGGCGGTTCTGCGCCGTGATGACCGGCTCGGAGAGGTCTTCGGGATCGGGGAAGACGCGCTGCATGTTGTACGCGAAAGCCGCCAGGACGCCGCTGAAGTCGTGCGCCGGGGCTCCCGCAACGATCCCGTCGAAATCGTCGGGAAACCTCTGGGCGGACATCATCGCCTGCCGACCGCCGTTCGAGCATCCGTAGAAGTACGAGCGCTCCGCTTTGCGGCCATAGTATTCGCGCACGATGGCCTTGGCCACCTCCGTGGTCCAATGCACGCCGAGGTAGCCGTAGTTGATGCGACGCTCGGGATGGCCGAGGGCCCAGTCCGCGCGGATGCCGGAGCCCTGGTGACCCGTGTCGGTGGCTGCGGTCGCATATCCCCGGTTGACCGAGAACCGGCCCTGGAATCCGAGGCTGCCGACGAACCCGCCTCCACCGCCCATCAGGAACTTGCCGTTCCAGTCATCGGGCAGCAAGACCTCGAACCGGATCTCGGTCCCGATGACGCCTTCGACCCTGCAGTGCGGGACCGTGGCTCTGGGGGAGAGGGACGGAACCCCCTCGGGCAGAACCTCGTCGGGAGCCTCCTCGCCGGGCGAGGCTGAAACCGCCTCGATGCGGACGTCGGGGAGACTCAGCGCCTTCAGTCCGTCGCAATCGAGCGCTGCGGCGAGAACTGGAGACGCCAGGGCAGCCACGACACCTGCGAGAGGTGCGATCCGTGGATTATCGAGAGGGCTCCTTGTTCCTGACTGCGCCACGCTCAGAGGGTATCAGAGGAATGGCCACTATCCGGATGGCAGCCTCGGGAGACCTAGGGATCGGGATTCGATGCAGTGCCGGCCCAATTGCCCATCAATCCCGGATTGGTTCTCGGATGGGGACTACGAGGAATGGTGTCCAAGAGCATCCCGTCCAACTCCCGCGAAGGGGCTTGTCGACGCAGTGAATCTCGACCGGTTTCATCGGGCTGTGGGCAGCCTCCTCCAGCGACATCTGCGGCAGCGGGATCAACCTCTCAAGCTCGGCTTTGAATCGCTGGTGGGCCCGGCGCACCAGTTCGGTGCGACGCGGCCCGAGTCCGGTCACTGGCCTCGGTTTCCTGGAGTCCTTCGTCGATGATCCTCCGACGCTCCTTGTGCCGAGGGCTGACCCGCCGGGCGGATTGCCGGCACTCAATTGGGAACTCATCTTAGGTCCGGCTGCTCCGCCGTGGAAGAAGAGGCCTGCAACTGGCAGGGCGGTTTCCGTCGGACCGGACAATGAGCATCCGTTTTGGCTCGGAGGATGCGGATTCGAGCGCACCGAGGGCACCACATGGCTGAGAAGTCGGGCCTGATAGAGTGAACCGATACCCGAGCTGACGATTCGTCCACTGGCCGCCGCGGACGAGCCGGAGTGGCGACGCCTGTGGTCGCTTTATCTCGACTTCTACGAGACATCCGTGCCAGAGAAGGTCTACCGAGCCACTTTCTCTCGCTTGCTCTCTGGGAAGCCGAACGAATTCCAAGGCCTGATCGCGATCCGCGACGATCGGTCAGTGGGCATCACTCACTATCTATTCCACCGGCACTGCTGGCGGGTAGAGAACGTCTGCTACCTCCAGGACCTGTATGTGGATGCTTCCGATCGAGGAACCGGAGTGGGGCGAGCATTGATTGAGGGTGTGTACGCAGCGGCCGATACGGAGGGCACCCCTGCGGTCTACTGGACGACGCAGGACTTCAACGTGGTCGGACGTCGCCTGTACGACCGAATCGGAGAGTTGACACCCTTCATCAAGTACATCCGGCCGCTTGGCTGATCCTCGATCTGAAATGCCGGGTGACCGGTTGACTGACGGCCTTCCGAGGACGGGCAGGATTGTGCCCACCTGCTGCCGGTTTGCACGAGAGGCGATCGGATCGGGTTTTCTCATATAGCTGCAAGAGCCTCAGGTCCGCTCGACGGGATGCATTTGGGGCACTGTTCCTTGTAGTCCCCTTTCGGATCGGGTGTCTGGTCTCGAATCCGCTGCCGGTTCCCAGCGAGGGTAGCCACATTTCCCTCGACCGGGACCGAGATGTGGGGCCAAAATCGCCGGCTCAGCGGAGTTGGCTGAGCAGGTAGCCGAAGCGGCGGGCTCTCGATACTGGAAAAGTCGAGGTGCCGGCTGGGCGGATGCAGACGCGCCGGAAGAACAGGCCCGCTGCCGTCGGCGAGCTATTGGGAGCCATCAGAGACGACCCGCCAGTCGGCTCCAGATGTCGGTACGGCCTCGATCCCGGAGGCTATCGGAAAGTCGGGACGAATTTCTGGACACGCCAGTTCTTGATCTCGGCAACGTACACGTTGCCCTTGGAATCGACTGCTAGGTGGTGGGCGAAATCGACCTTCCCCGCGGTCTTGCCCCCACTGGAGATCTGACCCCTTACGCTTCCGTCGAGCCCGACCTGGAGGATGCGGTTGTTGTGCCCGTCCGCGATGAAGATCGAATTGTCCCCCGCCAGCGCTAGGCCCCACGGCGATCCCAAGTGGGTCCACTGCTCGAGGAACTTGCCGTCGGCATCGAAGATCTGAACACGATAGTTCTCTCGGTCTCCGACATAGACTTTGCCGTCGGGCCCGACGAGGACCGTGTGCGGAAGGTCGAACTCGCCGGGAGCGTCTCCCTTCCTGCCCCACGCGGTCATGAATGTGCCGTCGGCAGCAAACTTGGCAACACGGGAATTCCCGTACCCGTCGCTCACATAGAACGAGCCGTCCCCGGCAAACGCCACGTCGGTCGGTCGGTTGAACAGATCGGGGCCTCCCCCGCTCCTGGCAAACCGCCCCATCACCATCCGGATCCTGCCTGCCGAGTCCATCTTCAGCACCTGGTGCAGATCGTTGTCGACGACCCAGATGTTCCCGTGGGGATCCACTCGAATCGCGTGCGCTCGGATGAACATGCTGTCGCCCCAGGAGCGAACCATCCGGCCGTCAGGTGTGAACTCGAGGATCGGGTGTTGTCCGCGGTGAAAGACGTAGACGTGGTCCCTGGCGTCCACCGCAACACCGGGCGTCTCCTGGAAGTTCCATCCCGGCGGAAGCAACGGCCAGTTAGGGTCGACCTTGTACGGCAGCTTCTCGAAACCGTCTCCCCTAGCCGCTCCGAGAGCGACTGTGCTGGCGATGAAAGCTCGACGTGTCTGCACTGTGCCCTGCATTATGCAACATGCCCTCTCGTTGCGGGCACCCCGATACCCACTGAGGGACGCGTCTGGCCGCAAGCCGTACGTTAGATTCCTAAGTGTCCAACCTGAACAGAGCACGTTACGCTGACCGAATACGAGCCGGTGGCAACCTTGGCACCATGAAATCGGTCCGCACATACAACGTCTTCAGCCGCCTAGTCTCCTGATGACGTGGGATCTCCCCAACAACACGACCCCAATGTCCCTCGTAGCAAGACAGTGCCTCAGAGCCGCTCTCACACGCCGAGCACCTGCCGAAACCAGACAACGCCTGCTTCACTCTCCTTACGGGTCACATCATCGATCGTTTGGTCGTGTCGAATACTACTCCGGAGTTCCACGACGTGGTCGAAGCGCTTCACACGAGTCTCCTTGTTGAGGAACCGCGAGTGGAACCGTGGAGCGAGTGACTTCTCGGTGACTACATCCTAGAGTTCGAACAAGTCTACGTATTCCGGCTTCCCATCTAGAGCCGAGTAGCGGTCCGCATCGAGGGCCGAGTTCTTCCTGCGCACACTCCCGATCCGTCTATCGAGCCTCTGGAGTATGTGATTCGGGAGCGTCGCGACGTTACTTGCGAGTACGTCATTGACCAAACCACGAAGGGTGAGTTCGATTTACTCGACCTGAGCGTCCAGCTCACGAAGTTGCGGAGGCAGATCCAGCCGCTCCGAGATCGCATTCTGCAGTGTGCGCTGACGTTCCTCCAAGAATGATTCGTAGTCTGCAGAAGTGAAGGGATCCCGCAGAAGAATATCGAAACCAGTGCGGGAAATGTAATGAGATTCCAACGTCTTGCGAACCGTGACTTCACCATGTTCTTTGACTAATTCTGGAATGTACTCGTTTGGAAGTCGATCTCTAATGGCTTTCCGATTGGTGTCGGCCGTGAGTGGTGTGCGGTTCAAGATAGTGTCGATCGATGTATCATGAGTGTGTTCTTTCCTCCATTTCTTGGGAACGATGTGGTGGTCATCAAGATCGTCATGCTGAGGGACATTTCCCGTCATCCAATCGCGAGCTCCGTGTAGGACTAGCAGGTTAAATATGCCATTGTATATGGATGTTCCACGCCTAGTTTCACGCCGAAAATCGATACTTAGAAACCGTGAGTTGAAGTCTGAAATGAGAACTGGTTTGGCGGTTTCATCTTCAAACCAGTTCTTCAATTCCAGAAAATCCCGTGCGCTGGTTGACTCGACCGAACCCGAATAGCGGTTAGTGAACACGCTCACCCAATACCAATACCGAAGCTTCCGAAGGGCGTCGAATTGACGATTCATTGGTTGCTGCCGTGCGGCTGACTGAATCGCAGCGAACGCCGGAAGAATGGAGGCATAAGGAAGGTAACGAGACGAGATGGCACCAAACTCTTGAGGATGTCGTAACAAATCTATTGCACGCTTGAGCGCATCGACCGCGATATCCCACCATTCTTGGAATTCTTCGGGGCTGCAAACCAGAATTTCCTTTCGCAACGAGCCATCGGCACTACGGACGTTCTTCTCGACTCCCGGCACAAGATAATAGAGATATTTCGGCGAGCAGTAGGTCTGTCGCAGAATCGACATCACTTGGAGAATGTAGCGGTTCATCCGATTGGTTTCCACAAAGTCGAGTTTCGGCTTTGCGGCACGCCAAAGATGCTTCAACTGAATTTCCTTCGGCTTGAGGAGTGCGTTGATCAAGTCAAATACATCAAGTGGCCTGCCACGGCGGTTGATTTGCGTGAAGATACCACAGACCTTGTCGATCTGGATGTCCTGATCGAGTTCTATGAACGCGATCTGGTACTTCACAGTGATGCCTTCCAAGTGCTCTCCGAAGGCCTGAGCATTCTCCACATGTTGATTAGCGAGCAGTGACTCGGCCTCGTCGCCTTTGTTCTCAGCTTGAGCTTCCTTGTCCAGCCAGTGTTTCTTGTAGTCATCAACCCAACGGACCAGTGCCCAACTGCCATCTCCGACCACCGCCAAAGGGAACATGTGATTTTCGAATTGATCGGTTCGGTTTTGGAGAAGGTTTCCGGCACTCCGCTTCCAATCGTACTCGAAGGATTGGTCGTAATTCTCCTTCAGAAACTGGTCCACTCGGATAAAGTATAGGAATCGATTCTTTCGGCTTGGAGCGGGCACATCCGGCGCAAGGAATGCATAATACATAGCAGTGAGCCGCTGTTGACCATCGAGAACGATGTGGGTCGGGTCACCGCTGCCTTGGAATCCGTAGAGCGGCTCGCATGCAAGATCATTGAAGCTCCTATCTGTACCCTTCCAAAGCAGCACGTTTCCGATGTAATAGTCAAGGAATATCGAACGAATGAGTTCACGTATGTCCCATGGAGTCCACTCAAATTCCCGCTGGAAGTCCGGAATAACATAGCAGCCCTCACGAAGTCGGTCGATTAAGACTGTCAGACTAACGTGACCTGGCTTCTGAGCGTCTTTCATATTGTCATCTCTTAACCGAGGATCTCTTCCAATAACGGAATCTTCACTTCCTCTACGTCCAGAATGTCCGCCGGAATGTTTTCTAGAGTCCGCATTGGATTGGGTTTCTTGAAGTGTCAGGTGAGGCTGATCTCATAGCCGATCTCTTCACTCTTCGGGAGATACCAAGCGTCCTCAGCGTACGGGAGAACTTTGCGTCCTCGGAATCCCTCAGTCCCGCCAACGTCCTGCAATGCAACCTGCCCAGTATCGCACAGTTCGGAATCCGGCTCGTACTCCACGACCAAATGCTGGGTGCGATCGCCAAGTCCGTCGAGACCTGTCACCAGGTTGGCAGTAGTGTCACGCGATGCAGCTTATCGATCCTAGTGCCGACCGTCTCGTTCGGCTCGGCCAGCGTATCATGTATCGGCCTCTTCCGCTTCCCCGTCATCGTGACTCTGTGACACGGCTCTCCTCGCTGACCACCTGTAGGAAACGATTGAAGTCAACGTGAGGGTTAGGGCCAACCCTGTCACTCGCAGCGCTTGCATATCGAAACCGCATCTCTGAAGACCCCGAGCGGCACCGCCTGCACACGCATCTCCAGCACGGGCTCCAAGGAGCGCAGGGCGTCATTGTGAGAGAGCCGACCGGGGCGGCTGGCGCGGGTCGCCTGATGGTAGAACTCCTGGAGAACCTGTACCGAGACCGCCAGATCCGGCTCTGCCAAGAGTTCCCTTGCGCGAATGCGCTTGTCCTCCTCTTCGGGGAGGGTACTCGCTGCGTGGAGCAGTACGTTTGTGTCGACTAGGCGCACACAGGTCGATCAGCTGTCCGTGTTCGGGAGGCTGGCCGGACCCGCGTCGGAATGGGTCACCGCACTGCCGTAGAGCGCCTCGCGGGGCAGGTTGTCGGCCATTCGCAGCCCCACGCCGCGCGCGTCAAAGTCGACGAAGACCGCTTTGAACAGCCTGCACCTACGGTCAAGCGCGGACTCGCGGGCTTGGTACTCCGGCCCCTCGCTCCGTCCGGCCCGAGGTACAAGACGCTTCAAGAACTCGTGCATGAGCACCGGCACCGACATGTCCAATTCCGCCGCTCGGGCGCGGGCACGGCGATGGGTCTCCTCGTCGACGGATACAGTGATCTTCCGCATTGCCAGCCTCGTAGGTTCTATGTTTCACAGGATAACCTCCCTTCAGCGGTCAGTGCAATTCCTAGGCCGTGGCAGGTCTGCCGAGGAACCGCGCATGGGCGTGTCCGAATCCATAGGCTGGTCGGCGACCGCAGGGGCGGCTCCGCCATCGAGGTGTGCGCGAGCTTGCCCGTTGTCTTCCGATTCCGGGACATCAACACGTGCGATCGCGAGGCGGTCGGCTACCACCGGAGCGAGACCTCCCAAGTAGCCGTGAGTCAGTTAGACAGCGAGGTTTCGGTCAGCTTTGAGTTCGGCTACCCATGTATCTCTTGGGTGGAGCCTGAGGGGGTGTATCGGAAGGGTGACCGTTGGGGCGGGAATCGCCCATGGGATTGCCGCGATTCTGTCAACGGCCTCAGGCGCGCCCGAGGTCCTCCGGATCTGAGACTGCGCTCTCACCCTGCACTGTCCAGCACAGCCAGCATGCCGCTGCTCAGTCGCTCTTCTCACTCCCTCGAACTCGCCGGTCCCGAGGGTGGTAAGCCGCTCCGACTCCTCAGGCCGCTGTCCAACGGATTGGCTACCCGGGTGGGCAAGCCTGTTGCATCCAAGGCTAACGGGGCCAGAAGAAGAATCAGCCGTCCTCGTCACGACCACGACGAATGATAACGATCAGGCATACTAAGTCTTCATGATCCGGACGCAAGTCAGTCTTTCCGAACACGAGTACGAGGCAGCCAAGCAGGAAGCCGCCAGACTCGGCATTTCACTTGCTGAGCTGTTGCAACGTTCGCTGCGCACGCTGATCCCGCTGGACACCTCGAAGCCGTGGATGCGTTACGCCGGGATGGTCGGGACGGCGGATCCCCAGTCGAGCGGGCGTATTGACGAAATCGTCTATGGCACCAAGTCCTGAAGCGCTACGGCCGCACGAAGGCGCGCTCCACTTCCTTGCTATGGTCGAATCCATCAGCATTATGGATGTGGTCCCGACAGGCGCCCGCGACATCGAAGCAGCTTCCGATCTGATGCGGCGTTTCTCGGATCAGGACCTAACCCTTGTCGACTCGGTCGGTCTGCACTTGATGGAGACTCGAGGAATCAGCATGTGCTGGTCAACCGATCATCATCTGGGACTAACCGGAGTACAGCTAGCGATTCACCTCCAGTAACCTCCGTTTCCTTGGGTCATCTGAGCTTGCAGCTCGGGAACTTGCCAGTGCCAGCGGGTGGTTCTTGAGACGCTGGCTTCCGCCGGCATTCGTGCGGCATGGGCAATTCGCGGACCCACAGGGCCTACCGCGCCTGCGGTCAGGGCAACGTGCGAACCAGCGCTGCGTCAATGATTCGGCGATCCCTCGTCAACAGCGTCGCACCGAACACTCGGGCGGTCGCGACAAGGATTCGGTCCGCGGGATCGCGGAGAAAGGAGTCAGGTAGTGCGGCCAGCTCCGCCGCAATGGCCGGGGAGATGCCCTGTCGCCGAACCAGAGGCGGAGCCACCGCCTTGTCCAGCCAAGTCCGCAGGGGAATTGCCAACTCGATGCGACCCAGGCTATACAATGTCGCCACTTCTCAAATCGAAGTATCAGACACCAGCAGCGGTGACTCCGCGGTGGCTGATGCGACGACCTCCCGCTGAGCCGGTGAGAGTCGATCGCTGTCGTTGAGCCACCAGATCAGGATATGCGCGTCCAGAAGCACTGTCATGAATCCAAGCTCTCCCAGTGTTCTTCCGGAACCGCCGGCTTGACAATGTCGCCGGCCTCGATGACGGTCCCCTTGAGTTCCAACTGTGCGTACTCGGCATCGGTTCGGCTTGCGGGCAGCAGTTCCGCAACCGGCCGTCCGCGCTTCAGGATGACCAACCGCTCTCCAGTGGTCTGCACGCGATCAAGGATCGCCAGACACCGGGCTTTGAAGTCGGATGCGTTGATAGTCCGCACATGACCAGTGTTGGAGACCAGGCGGACCATGTCAAACCAGACGACGCCGGTGCAGTTCAGGAACGCCCATCGGGATGGCCGTCCCTGAAGCCGGCCGTTCACACATGTCTCTCCGATTTCGCGGTCCTTGCCACTCGCTTTCCCGTGCGACCTGAGGGGCAGCGTGGGTGACGATCCGCGTCGCAAGGGGAGGGACATGCGGAATGGCGCCATACGGTCCCATCGCTGTCACGCGATTTCAAGGAAGTGCTCGATGAACCGTAGAAAGCAAGCGTATCGACGGAACACTGCACTAGATGAACGCAACAGACCCGTCCGCACGGAAGTCAGTGGTCCTCTTCCAAGGGCGGGGCGGGTAGTGCCTGAATGCCTCCTCGTTGAGTTCCACACCCCAGCCGGGCTTGTTCGGGATGTCCGCGTAGCCGTCCCTGACCATCGGCGGCTCGTCCAGCACATCGCGCCGGGCATCGTCGACGGGAGCCCTGTACTCCAAGATCAGGAAGTTTGGCGTCGAGGCTGCGAAATGGATGTTGACCATGGTCGCCAGCGGACTCATCGGATTGTGCGGCGCGACCATGATGTACTGGGCCTCGGCCATGGCTGCGATCTTTTTCATCTCCATGATTCCGCCGCAGACGCACACGTCGGGCTGCACAACGTCCAGCGCCTGGATGTTGATTAAGTCGCGGAACTCGAACTTGGTGTAGTTGCATTCCCCCGACGCGAGCGGGATGTTGACATGGCGGGCCAGCTTCTTCATGGCGTCCGGATTCTCAGGCCGGATGGGCTCCTCCAGCCAGAATGGGGCGTAGGGCTCGATTTCCCTGGCGACCCGGATCGCGCGCTGGACCTCGAAGTAGCGCGCATGGATGTCCACGGCTATGTCGTGGTCCGGGCCCACAGCATCCCTGACGGCGCGGACACGCTCTCCGGCCGTGCGCGTGACCTCGTTGTAGGGCATCTGGTTGTCGCCCCGGTTGTGCGGGGACATCTTGCAGGCGTTGTAGCCGAATCGCTCGCGAAGCTCGACGGCGTTCTCGGCCGCTTCCTGAGGCGTGGATCCACCGATGGACTGATACAGCCGGACCTTGTCCCGCACGCGTCCTCCAAGCAACGCCCAGACCGGCAGGCCCGCGGCCTTCCCCGCGATGTCCCACAGGGCGTGCTCGATGCCGCTGATGGCCGAATTAACGACGGAACCTCCGGGGAACCGAGTCGTGTTGTACATGTAGTCCCACAGAAACTGAATGTTCCGCGGATCCTGTCCAACCAGCCAGCGGCTGTAGTCCTCGACGACCTTGGCGGTCGCCTCATCGGGCCCGCATGAGTAGGCCTCGCCGATACCGTGGATCCCCTGGTCCGTGCTCACCTTTACATAGACCCAGTTGCGGCCGCTGATCGTGGCGGAACCTCCCTGTCCTCCTCGCGTGCTGCCGACAAGGAATGTCTGGATGCCCGTGATCTTCATCGGCGGCTGGCCTCCGATCTGGGCGGGAGCCTGGAAGGGCGCGGCCGCGGCGGCGGCCGCAAGGCCACCCCTGCTGAGGAAGGATCGGCGTTGCACAGGCAGCAGTGTGTCGAACGCGTGGCGCGGTGTCAACCTCCTGCGTCTCGCGTTCGCGCTATTGCGAGCGGGTTCCTCCCTTGCGGATCGTCCCAGAGGCTTCCGGGGTCGGGTCCTCGGGAGCCGTGCCTGCGTGCCTGTTCACTCCGGTGAAAGGACTGATGGGAAACTCCCGGACACTCCGCCGGAATGCACGTCCCGTCCTTGCCGGTCTCCGATGTGGCGGCTATGCGTGCTCGGTGTGGGTGCATCCGGGGAACTCGTCAATGGCGGTGTTCCCCGCGTAGCCGAGATCCTCGTGAATGCCGATCCGGGATGTGTAGTAGCCTTCGATCGCAGACCGCTTGACGAGGGCGAAGAAGCGCTCGAGGTCGGACTCTGCGCTGCCTTCATTGCGTGCCATTTCCGCAACCAGTTCGTCCTGTTGAGCAAGGTCGCACTCGACAAAGCCGCGCCCGAACAGGTCCTCGGCGCGCTCGGAGACCGCCCGCAGACCTTCGAGCCACCTTTCCTGCATTCCCGGCGCACTGTCCGCGACGGTGACGTCGATGTATCGCGCGACCTTTGCAGCTCGCGCGCCAGGCGAGTGGTCGTCCGCCGGAAGAATCACCTCCGTCAATGCGTCGAGCAGATCGAGGTCCGCGACCGAGAAGAATTCCGGCCTGTAGTCGCGCTGTGTGCATGCAATCTGAACCAGACCGCTCGATCCGGGGAGCACACCGGCCGCGACGAGCTTGAGGACAGTCCTGCGTTCCATTGCGCGGTCACCCCAGTTCATTGCGCCGGAACCGCTCCGCGATTCCGTCAGCCGTGCGCCACGAGAGCGCGATGTTTGTCAGCGTCGGGTTCTTCTCCGGATAGGCCGGGAAGACCGAGGCGTCCGCGACGAAGAGGTTCGGCAGGTCGTGGACCCGGCCGCGGGTGTCCACGACGGACGACCGCGAATCCGTTCCCATCCGCGTTGTGCCCACCCAGTGGTTGAGGTCGATCACGAGATCCTCGACCTCGACGGTCCCGGGCGTGTCGATCACCTCGCCGTCCCCGGCCCGGATGATCTCCTCGCACTTCTCGACCATGTCGCGGGCCATGGCAACGTCGGAATCGTCGTAGTGCAGATGCACACGGGGCAGCGGCACGCCGTACCCGTCCCGGCGGCCGGGATCGAGATCCACGAACTTGTTCGCCGAGATCAGCGTTGTGCCCTGCATGTTCATGCCGGCGTGGCCGATGTTCAAGTCCCGCAGCCTCTTCTTCAGGGCCGAGCCGTATCCCGGCGCATGCTGGATCGCCATGCGGTGCGATGTGACGCCGGCTCCGCACTGCACCTGGTAGGTGCCTTCGAAGTTCGGACTCGGCTCGTCCCAGTAGAGTCCCGTGAGCAGGGAGTGGTAGTAGCTTGTGCCGTCGTCGTTGGAGGCGTCCCGGCCCAGGATCTGCGGAAAGAAGCCGCGCACGGTCACGCCGAAGTGGCTCGTGAGATTTCTGCCGACGTGTCCGCTCGAATTGCCGACATCCGAAATGAGCATCAGGCGGGCGGTCTCCACGGCGCTGCACGAGAGCACGACTGCCTTGGCGTCAAGCTCCTGAGCGCTGCCGTCCTTCGACCTGTACTCGATCCCGACCGCCCGGCCGCCTTCGGGAGAGACGCGGACACGCGTGGCCATGGACTCCGTGAAGATCGTGAGGTTGCCGGTCTCCTCGGCCAGCGGGATCGGCGTGTTCACGGAGGTGTACTTCGCATCCACGGCGCAGCCGGAACAGTGTCCGCAGTAGTGGCACTTCTGCCGGAACTTCCATTCGGGCTTCGTCGGAGGTTCTGTCAGCATCGCCTTGCGCTGGGCCACGAACGCCATCCTGGCGCCGCGCTCGCGCAGACGCTCGACGCCGAGGCGAAGCCTCTCCTCGGCGCACCGCATGGGCACCGGCTTGAGAAACTCGCCGTCGGGCATGTTGGACAGGCCGTCCCTGTACCCGTACACGCCCATCAGCTGCTCGGCACGGCTGTAGTAGGGGGCAACCTCGTCGTAGGAGATCGGCCAGGCTTCAAAGTCCCTTGGGCCGAAGCGCAGGGAGTGTCCGGCCCAGCACACTGATCGCCCGCCCAGCGCGCGAATCTGTCCGTGACCGGGACGGTCGCCGACGGGAGTGAAATGATCGCGGAGGAAATTGTCCCGCCAGAAGTTCGGGGCGCGCCGGTCGCGGTACTCGTAGGGCCAGTGGTGGCCGTTGTAGTCGACCCCTGCCACAAGTCTGGGACCGGCTTCGACGAGAGCGACTTTCAATCCCGCCTTGGCGAGGGCGAAGGTCGCGATCCCCCCTCCCGGACCGCTGCCGACGACGATCACATCGTATTGCCCCTCTGCCAAGCTCCGGTTCCTCCCTCGCTCCCGCCGTGTGCCAGATTGTTGTACCACGGGTGCCGGACCGCGCGGGACAGCCGATCGCGGGCCGGGCCTGTCCGGGAAGCGGCCTTGACATCGTGTGCGACTTGCCGCAATCTACAGCCTATGGACCGCCGTGAATGGATGATGACAGCCGCTGCCGCCCTTGCGGCGGCCCCCCTCGCAGGGCAAGGGGGCAAGATGGAGCGCGCCCTCATCGACAGCATGCTGCCCAAGGAGCTGGACCTCGTCGACCGCTTCAAGCTGGCGATCGAGACCGGATTCACCGCGATGGAGGTTCGGGCCGTGGCAGATGACTCCGAGGCGGAGCGGATTCACGACGCTGCGCAGGCCGCCGGTCTCCGCATCCACTCGGTGATGAACCAGACCCACTGGAGGCACCCCCTGTCGAGCCCCGATCCGGCGGAGGTCGAGGCCTGCGTCGAGGGAATGCGCGCTTCGCTCCGGCAGGCCGAGCTGTACGGCGCCGACGCCGTCCTGCTGGTGCCGGCTGTCGTGAGATCGGACACGACCTACGAACAGGCGTGGAAGCGCTCGCAGCGCGAGATCCGCAAGCTGATCCCGCTGGCCGAGAAGCACGACGTCATGATTGCCGTCGAGGATGTCTGGAACAAGTTCCTGCTGACCGCCCGGGACTTCCGCCAGTTCATCGACGAGCTGAACCACCCCCTCGTCCAGGCCTACTTCGATGTCGGGAACATCGTCCACTTCGCCGTCCCGGAACACTGGATCCACCAACTCGGCGGCCGGATTGTCAAGGTCCATCTGAAGGACTACTCCCGCCGCGACGGATTCGTCAATCTGGGGGAGGGCGATGTCGACTGGCCCGCCGTGCGGGAAGCGTTTGCGGCGGTGGGCTACAATGCCGAGGCAACAGTGGAACTGAGAGGCGGCGACCGAGCCTACCTGATGGACCTCGGCGAGCGAGTGGATCGCCTCTTGGGCCTCTAGCCCCGCTCCCCTTTCTGCCACCAAAGGAGACCCAGACCCCATGATCTGCGACTGTCCCAAGGCGACCCACGCGCTGCTGCGCATCGTGACCGCCTTCCTGTTCATTCCTCACGGCTACCAGAAGCTGTTCGGCCTGGGCGGCGTTGGGCCCAGGGACGGCGTCCTGCCCATGATCGCCGGATCGATCGAGCTCGTCGGAGGCATCCTGATCCTGATCGGATTCAAGACGAGATGGGTTGCATTCCTCTGCTCGGGCCTGATGGCGGCGGCGTACTTCATGGCGCACGCCAAGGACGGTTTCCTGCCCCTGCTCAACCGGGGCGAGCTTGCGGTGCTCTACTGCTTCGTGTTCCTGTTCCTGTGGGCCAACGGATCCGGACCCTGGTCGGTCGACGACCTCCTCGCGAAACGCAAGGATTCATGAGCCGGAGACGGGAAAGCGCATCCTGACGTAGGCGAGAGCCGCGTCCCGACCGGTGATTTCCCCCTCGATCTGACGTTCCTCGACTTCGGTCAGGATCTCCCGGAATACGGGACCGGGCACATACCCCTCCTCGATGAGGTCGCGGCCCGTCAGCAGCCTGGGCAGCGGCTTCTCGGCCTCGATCTGCCTCAGCCCCTCGGCGGCGAACTCGTAGTTGGCGAGCTTGCCGTGGCTGGAGAGGCAGTCGACGCGGTGCAGCTCGAGGTGCTCGCCGAAGCCGGGCTGTTCCAGGAACCGGCGCAGCTTTCCGGGCCTCATCTGCCTGACCGCCATGAACCTCATGTGATCCTGAACGAGGGCTACGACCTGCCTGGTGTCCGCGTTCGAGAAGCGCAGCCTGGAACAGATCCGTCGCGTCAGCTCGACTCCGCGCTCTACGTGGCCGTGGAAGCGGATCCGGTCGGACATCGTGAACGTGTCCGGCTTTCCGACGTCATGCAGCAGGACGCCCCAGGCGAGTGTCGCAGGGGGCGATTCCAGCAGGTCCAACATGAGCATCGTGTGGACCCAGACGTCGCCCTCGGGATGGAATTCCGGCGGCTGCTCGACACCTTGCAGCGCCTTGACCTCAGGCAGCAGGCGCTCGAGCAGCCCGCTCCTGTCGAGTAGTTCGAAGCCGCGCCTGGCGCCGCCTTCGGTGAGAATGCGGGTCAGCTCAATCTGTATGCGCTCTGCCGCAACGGACGCGATCGCCGGGGCGCATACGCGGATGGCCGAGAGAGTGGCGGCCTCGATCTCGAAGTCGAGGCTCGCCGCGAAGCGGACGGCCCGGAGCATCCGGAGCCGGTCCTCGCGGAATCGGACAAGCGGATCGCCGACGGCCCGGATGAGCCTGCGCCGCAGGTCGCGCTCTCCCCCGACAAAGTCAAGCATGGAGTCCGACACCGGATCGTGCAGGATCGCATTGACCGTGAAGTCCCGCCGGAGGACATCGACCCTAGGATCCGAGGTGTAGATCACCCTGTCCGGCCTGCGGCCGTCGCTGTAGCCGCAGTCCCGCCGGAAAGTCGCGATTTCGACCAGATCCTCTCCGTCCCGCACCGCCGCGATGCCGAACCTCGGGCCGACGACGCGGGCGTCCGGGAAGATCGCGAGCACCTCGTCGGGAAGGGCGCTGGTGGCCACGTCCCGGTCTTTGACGCTCCGGCCCAGCAGGCCGTCGCGCACGCAGCCCCCGACCCAGAACGCCTGGTGCCCGGCTTCCTGGAGCTTGCGGATGACGCCCTGCGACATGAAGACCGTCCTCTCGCGCCGAAGGGAGGGGGCCTGGCTAGAGCTTCGGGCGGTACCCGGCCCGGGTTCGAATGCGAAGCCTTCGCTGGTCGGGCGAGGTCAGCTCGACCTGGATGCTCCGCCACCCGCGATTCGGGTTCGGCTGCGGGTAGTACGTCAGGGTGTAGGAGCTTGCCAGCTCCTCCCGGATCTCGACGAATGCCTCGGACTGCCGCTGCCAGGTCTTGGCGAAGTACGCCTTGCCGCCCGTGCGTTGCGTGATGCGCCGGAAGGCGTTGCTCGAGATCGGGTCGCGGTTCAGCTCCCTCGTGCTGATGACGTAGATCGGCACGCCCTCGTCCTCGGCGATGGCCCCGACGTCGTCCGGCGAGACCGCGCTGGCGTTGTCCGGCCCGTTGGAGAACACGATGATCACCTTGCGTCCGGAGACTCTCGCGGCATCGCGCAGAGTCAGCAGCAGGCAGTTGTACAGGGCCGTCTCGTCGCCGGCCACCGACCGCCGCAGGCCGCGCAGGGCGTCGTCGTGCTCGTCCGACAGCGCGGCGTGCCGCGTCAGGTTGCGACTGAACGAATAGACCGCGACGGAGTCCGCCTGATCGAGCCCGCGAATGAAGTCGGCGATCGCGTCCTCCGCATACACCAGGCTCCGGTACATGAAGTTGCTGGTGTCGAACAGCACGAACACGTTCGTCCCGACGATCTGCCCCGCGATGGCGTCCGGCAGGGCAAGCCGGGTGTCCGCTTCCGGGGTGCCCTGGGCCGGACGGAATCCGGTCCTCGTGATCCTCCGCGGAGCCTCGTTGCCTTCGCCGAACGATGCGATGGACTGCTGGATGCCGTCCTCGGTGATCCGGAAGTGCTCGGGCGTGAGGTCCCGGATGTACCGCCCGCGCTGGTCGGTTACCGCGATGTTGAGCATCACGAGATCGACCTCGACCTCGAAGAGGGCGGCCGGCTCGTCCAGTGGGACGGGCACCTGCTGCCCCGCGGCGGGATTCGCCAGAAGGCACAGCCCCGCGACGGCGGCCGCCACGCGGCCGCTCGCTCCAATGCTCGATGTTCTTCCCCGCTCCACTGCCTGAGCCTCCATGATCCCCCCCATTATCGCCCTTCGGCCTCGGAATCCGGACCTCAGCCGCCGGCTGCGGCTTCGGTCACCTCTCCGGCCACCTCCGTGGCCTCCCCTGCCCCGAACTGGCTGCGAACCTGGTCGGCGATCATGCGCAGCGAGCGCCACAGCGCAGGCCAGTCGTCGAGGTGTGTGGCAAAGATCCGCTCAAGAGTCCGCTGCGTCCACTGCGGGACGAGGAGGTTCATCTCGACCGGATCGATGTGCAGTTCGTCCGAGAGCGCAGCCCAGAACAGGTTGTTCGACTCCCAGCTCTCGGCGAGGATGCGGCTCGAGTAGCCCATGAGTGTCGGGAACAAGGGAACATGGAGCAGCTCGAGCCGATATGAGTGGGCCAGTCGGGGATGCGGCATGCCGAAACGGCTCGCGATGCGATCCTCGGAGAACCGCGCGGCGTCCCGCCCCTCAAGCTCCGCGATCGCCGCCAGGTAGGGCTCGCCGATCTCGCCGAGGCCGCCCTCGCGGAGCCGGTGCGCCAGATCGAACAGCTCGGCCGGCGTGGGGATGTCGAGGCCCTCGGCGACCCGGCCCCGCCGGAACGCCTCCTCCATCTTCCACACGCGGGACGGCTCCAGCCGCCGCAGCAGCAGCGTCCTGATCGTTTCGCGCAGCTCCGAGCCGAGCGCGGACTGGGCGATGACCGACTTCGCCATGCGCAGGTGCAGGCCCACGTAGTGCAGGTCCGCCGGCTGGACGCCCCACCAGCGCGGCAGCGTGGCGCCCAGCAGCATCTGGGGTGCCAGGTCCTGCCAGATCAGGGCCTGACGCTCCGTCGGAATCATGAAGTTCTGCTCTGCGGAGGCCAGCTCGTAGGGCAGCGACATGAGCGAGCCGACGAGCCTTCCGCCCCCGCTGCTGGGCCAGCCCGTGGACTGCATGCGGGTCCGCGCCCAGCTGAACTTGCCCTCGGGCCCAAGGAAGTCGTGGCTCCGGACGAACAGGGGGTTGGCGCGGATCAGTTCGGCGCCCGGCGGCGAATAGAGCGCGTAGACGATACCCACCAGCGAATCGCGCAGGATGGGGGCGAGCTCGCCGCGGATCGCGAGCAGCCGGCCCGGATTGCCCTGGGCCCGGTCAACCGCCCGCCGGAGGTTGAGGGTCCGCTGGCGCTGGATGTGGCGTTCCACCCAGTGACCTCGGGCCATCGCGTTGGATTCCTCGACCGAGAGAAGCGAACGCGGCAGGCGGATGTCCGAAATGCTCTCCGAGAGCCGGTTCGCCATCGCCACGTTGAACGCCTCGCCGCGCGAGACCCGCTCAAGATGGTCGGCCAGGTCGAACAGGGTCTTCAGCGGTACGAGCCGCTGGAGAGTCAGCAGCTGGTTGATGCCGCTCAGGATCTCCTGCCGGGTCTGGCCCTCGCCGGGTCCGGGCTCGCCAACCAGCAGGTCGAGGAGCGCCACCTGCGGTTCCTCGGCGCCTTCGCGGCCGGTCGCTTCCAGCAGGGCAAGCACGCCGCTGCGGCCTGCCTCGAAGACCGCCTGCTGGTCGGTGACCGCGTTCGAGGCGGACAGCAGGGCCTGCAGGGAGGAGTCCGCCTTGTCATCGGGGATTGCGCCGTTGCGGCGCAGGACCTGCCAGATCGCGAGCTGAGCCTGGAGAACGCCGGTCGCGTCCGCCCGCCGCAGTGCGTTGCCGATCCGGTCGAGGCGCGCCATCGTGTCGAGGTGGGCGGCAACCGTGGTCTCGGAAATGTCCGGCGAGTCGTTGTAGAGGGCGAACTGCTCGCCGTGCACGGGATAGGCGTGGATCAGCCGTTCCACCGCCTGCGCGGAAAGCGGCCGGGATCGATGTCGCTCCATGTCGGAGACGGCGAGGAAGATCCGCAGGGGCTCGTTCTCGATGGCCTTGCGGCAGAGAGCGAACATGGCCTCGATGACGTCGTCGGCCTCCGTCCAGCCCGCTGCGGACTCGGTGAGCCTTCCGTCGTACTTGCCGTGCGGGTGCTTGACAAAAAGATCCCTCCAGGGCGCGACGCCGCCGGGGATGCGCGGCCTCCCGTCGGACCCAAAGTCGAGACGGGAGGAGAGCAGCAGCAGATCCGCGCTGGCGCGGAAGATCGGCCGGGCCGGACCTGGACTGGTCACCTTGCCGCGCACGGCCGCGTAGAAGCGCTCGATGCGCTGCGGGTCGAGGAAGTACGCGCGGGCAGCCTCGCCCTGAACCCTCGCCAGGGCATCGTAGAACGCCGCCATCCAGCCGTCGTCCAGCTCGATCAGCTGCTGGAAAAACCGCCCTCCCTGATCGGCCGGCGTGTCTGTGAGCCGTGCCCACGCCCGCTCGGCCCGGGCCCCGCCGGCGACCACGGCGCGACCGTCGCGGACCTCGAACATCGCCCCGAAGAAATCGAGGACGGGGGCGTAGTCCTTGAGTCTCTCGACAGGAACTGCCTCGCGCAGCGCCTCGGCCGTTGGGCGGTGCAGATTGTGCATCGCGATGTACAGCCTCGCCAGTCCGGGATCTTCGATGAAGGTGTCGAGAAAGTTGTCCTTGGCCCCTTTCGCCGCCCCGAACCAGTAGTCGCGCCCGAACAGGACCGGCAGGAGCGTCGGGCCGAACCGATAGTGGAATTCCTCGCCGCGCCGGAAGGCGAGCTCGAGATCGGCCAGCGGAAACGCCGAGTCGATCGCGAGGAACGCCCGGGAGGGATTGACGGTCTCCAGGACCGCATCCGGCCCGCACTCCCCTCGCAGGCGGTAGCCGATAATCTTGAGGAGCTGGGCCGTCTCGGCCGACTCGCACACCGGAACATCGATCGTGTTGTCGTCTCCGGCGAAGACCTCGAGCTCCCTCGCCTGGGTGAGGTACTGCTTGAGCAGCTTGAGGAACTCGGTCGGCTCCAGGGCGCCGCTCCCCCGCGACGCGTGATAGCCGCCCGTGAAGATCGTGCGCCCGAGCGACGGCAGAGTCTCCTCCACCTCCATGTCGGTCGACAGCGCAGCCATCCGGCGGAATGAGTTCAACGTGCCCGGGACGGCCGCGATGTCCGCCTGCGCAGTGGCACGCGGCGGACTGAGAATCGCGTCGGCCAGGTCCCATCCGCCCTCGCCGGACTCCCGCACGGACTCCAGTGCGGCGCGGGCCACCTCGCTCTCGCCGTGCATCAGAGCGGTCACAGCGAGCCGCCGCAGAAGGCGCGTCCTGTCCGCCTGACCGGCTCCGGCCGCCTCGGCCGCGGCGGCGTATGCATCGATCGCCTCCGGAGCTCCGTAGCGATCAAGGAACGACGCCCTCGCCACGAGGGCGTCGATGTCGTCGGGGGCCGTCTCAACCAGACGGTCCAGCGCCTCGCGGGCAGCTCCGGGATCTCCGGACCGCTCCAGTTCGAGGGAGTGCTCGACCGTTGCGAAGGCGGCCGGCAGGACCACGGCCGCGGCAACGACCCCCGTGAACACTGCGACAAGGTTTTCTCTCAGTTTCATAGTGCCTTCCCGCATGGATTGTACATCTACGGTCAGGGAAGACGAGCCTCGGGCGGGGCTTCAGGGCAACTTCCGCGCCAAGACCTGAAGGAGATGCCAAAGCCGCCGGACATCTTGCTCCGTGGTGCCGATGTTGCCGATGGCGACCCGAATCGCGAACCGCCCCCCCAGCACGGCGTGTGACAGGAAGAACTCGCCTGTCGCGTTGACATCGTCGAGCAGCCGCTCGCTGGCCGTGTCGGCCTCGGCTTCGCTCAACCTCGCGGGCCGGAATCTCAGGCAGACCAGCGAGAACGGCGCCGGCGCGAGGAGCTCGAAGTCCGGCTCAGCGTCGATCCAGCCCGCAAGCAGACCCGCGATCCGGATGTGCTCGCGGATCGTCGCGGCGATCCGGTCCGCGCCCAACGCTCGCAGGACGTACCAGAGCTTGAGCGCGCGGAAGCGTCTGCCCAGCGGGATCGCATACTCCATGTAGTTGACGACCCTGGGGTGCGCGCGGCTCCGAAGGTACTCCGGAGTGAGCGAGAAGGCGGCGCGAAAGCACCCGGGGTGGGCCGAATAGAGCACGCTGAGGTCCATGGAGACGAACAGCCACTTGTGCGGGTTGACCACGTAGGAGTCGGCGCGGTCGCAGCCCGCGAAGAGGTCCCGCTGCTCGGGAAGGATCGACGCAGCACCCCCGTAGGCAGCGTCGACATGCAGCCAGAGCGCGTGCTCGGCCGCAATGTCCGCGATCTCGTCCACCGGGTCCACGGCGGTGGACGGCGTCGTGCCGACCGTCGCAACCACGGCAATGGGCGCGAGCCCGTTGCTCAGGTCCTCCGCGATGGCCGCCCGCAGGGCGTCGGGCCGCATTGAAAAGCGGTCGTCGCTGGCAATCTTCCGGCACGCGTCGAGACCGCGGCCCAGGGCGGCGGTCACCTTCTCGATGGACGAATGGGCCTGGTCCGAGGCGTAGATCACGATGCGGTTCAGGTCCAGGCTCCCGCCGGCCCCGCGAGCCGCTACCGCGGCCCGCTCGCGTGCCGCGATGACCGCGTGGAGGCTGGCGGTCGAGGCCGTGTCGTGGATGATCCCGAACCACGATTCCGGCAGGCACAGCAGGCGTGCCAGCCACTGCAGGGTCACCTGCTCGAGCTCGGCGAGGGCGGGCGACGAGCGCCAGAGCAGGCCCACGTTGTTGAGCGCCGCCGAGAGCGCCTCCGCAAGCACCGCCGGAGTGGACCCCCCGGCGGCGAAATAGGCCATGAAGCGGGGATGGCTCCAGTGGACGGTGTGCGGGAGGATGTCGCGCTCGAACTCGGCCAGCAAGTCCGGCAGGTCTGTCCCGACCGCCGGCGGACTGGCCGGCAGCTTGTCGATCAGCTCTCCGGGCTCGACGTCGGGCAGCACGCTGATCCGCTCGCGACGCCCCAGGTAGCCGGCAATCCAGTCGATCAGCTCGTGCCCGGCGCGGCGGAACTGCTCCCGGTCCAGGTCTCCGGCCTGCGCCGGAAGGGGACGGAGTCGGTCGTCGAATGCCATCGCCTCTGTCGAATTCGAAAGGGAGATGCGGTCCAATGCATCTGAAATGTGCCCGGACTCACCAGGCGGGGGCCGATGCGGCCTTGCCGATCGGCCCGTCTGTGCGGTAATGTATGCTTACCTTAACGGTACGCGACCTCTCACGAAAGGATTCCGCTGTCATGCCAATCAAGATGATTCGCCACTGCGTCCTAGCGACGTTCGCATTCGCCCTGCTCGCCACGAGCGCCCTGGCCCAGGTCGGGTCGGTGCGCGGCAAGGTCATCAACGCCGAAGGTCAAGGCGTGCGCGACGCCATGGTCTACATCGAGCGCGTCGGCGTCCGGGGCAACTACAAGGTCAAGACCAACAAGCGCGGGAACTATTTTCACGCCGGCCTCCCGCTCGGACGGTACAACGTCCGGCTGGAGATCGACGGCAAGCAGGTCTACAACGTCAACGGTTACCAGGTGAAGCTCGGCGAGGAGAAGCCTCTGGACTTCGACCTCGGCGAAATTCTGCGCGAAGCCCAAGCTGCACAGTCCGGGGCCGGGCCCACCAAGGACCAGCTGGCCGCAATGAGCGAGGCGCAGCGCAAGGAGTACGAGAAGGCGCTCAAGGCCCGGCAGCAGCAGATCAGCAAGAACAAGAAGCTGAACGAGACCTTCAACCTCGGGATGGAGGCCAAGCGCCTCAAGGACTTCGATGTGGCGGTACGGCACTTCAAGGAAGCGGCCGAGATCGATGCCGAGCAGGACGTGATCTGGGGCAACATGGCTGAGTCGCTCGCCGGGCTGGTCACGAGCAAGACCGGAGCCGAGAGGGACCAGGTCGGAGAAGACGCGATCAATGCGTACCACCAGGCGATCGCGCTCAAGCCCGACCCGGCCTACCACAACAATCTAGGCCTCCTGCTCGTCCGGCTGCAGAGGATCGAGGAAGGAAAGGCGGAACTGGAGAAGGCCGCCCAGCTGTCTCCCCAGAATGCAGGCACCTACTACTTCAATCTCGGAGCGGTGATGGTCAACACCGGGAACACCGACGGGGCGATCAGCGCGTTCACGAAGGCCACCGAGGCCCAGCCCGACTTCGCCAACGCGTACTACCAGCTGGCAACCGTTCTCGTCGGAACCGCCAAGATGAACGAAGACGGCTCCGTGGTCCCGGCAGCAGGCACCGTCGAGGCATACCAGAAGTACCTGGACCTGGAACCCGGAGGCCCCTACGCCGCGAGCGCGCAGGCGATGGTCCAGAGCCTGAGCGGCAAGCTCGAGACCACCTTCGAGCAGCCGAAGAAGAGAAGGAAGAGGAACTAGCGACGGGCTTCGCCCCGACACCGAGACTGCATCCGCAAGGCGTCCGGCCCCAAGCCGGACGCCTTGCCACATCCGAGGAAACCTGAGACGCCGTGCTTCGAAACATCCTCCTGCTCCTGATTGGCGTCATCGGTCTGGCGATCGTCCGCAACATCGTCAGGGAAGTCGGACGGGTCGTGACCCGCTCGATGGGTTTCAAGGAGGGCGCCAAACAGCGGCAGGCCAAGGCAGGTGCCACGGCCAGCAGGAGGCTCGTCCAGGATCCGCACACCGGGACGTACGTGGACCCGGACCATGCGGTAAGAGCGAAGGTTGGGGGCCAGGTCCATCATTTCGAGTCGGAGGCAACCCGCGACGCCTACGTGAAGGCGGCGCGCGCCTGATACCGTCCGGACAGCGGACAAGCCGCGGGGCGCGACGCTTTTCTTCCTGACACGTCTCCCCCATCGAACCGATGCGTCCCCGGTGCAGGCTCCTCCGGCCGGAGACGCCGCATCTCTCGAGGTCCCGCCCGGAACGCGGCGGAAGTTGCCGTCGCGCATGCGATGCAGGAGGTCTTCAGCGCCTCCGGGCCACAGTGGACCTCATGCGGGGACCGGTATACTTCGTTCACTTCGTCCGGTTTCCCCATGCAGTGGTTTCGTGCCTCGCTCGCCTTCCTGGCGGCCTGTGTCAGCGCACAGGCCAACCCGGAGTTCCTCGTCTCCGCTCTCACGTTCGGGGCCAGGGACTGCCTGCACTGCCATCTGGAACCGGGAGGGGGCCGCACCTGGAATGACCGTGGCCACTGGCTGATCGCGCAGAAGCAGCAGCGGGGCGCCGAGGAGATCGATCTCGCCTGGCTCAGCGAGTACCGCGGCCCGAGCACGGATTCCGCAACTGGGGAAGCCACCGGAGCGACGGGGCTGCGGGGGGCCGGCAACATCCCAGAGACACTGCACCGCGGTCCGTTCTTCGAGCCGGTCCGCAGCGCGGAGGCGCTCGAACGCTGGGTCGAGTCGCGGGGGACCTACACAACCGCCGAGGGCGAGTGGCCGCAGTACTCGGGCGATCTGGCTTCGTCGAAGTACTCCCCCCTCGACCAGATTGATGCCTCCAACGTCTCGAGGCTGGAGGTCGCCTGGGTCTGGGACGCGTTCGACAATCCCAAGTACATCGGACCCGACGGAAAGCCGATCGGGGCCTCGGCGCCGAATGCGCGGGCCCGAACGCCCGACGGCTTCAAGGCCACGCCGCTGATGGTCGGGGGCAGGCTGTACATCCGCACCAACTTCAGCGGCGTCGCCGCCATTGATCCGGCCACGGGCAAGACCATCTGGACCCACGACCCGGGCACCTCGGAGTGGGGCCGGCCGGCCATCTTCGGATTCGCGACGCGGGGGCTGGCGTACTGGTCCGACGGCGAGGACGAGCGCATCCTCGCCTGCACCGGCGACAGCTATCTCATTGCCCTCGACCCCGAATCCGGCGAGCCGATCCGGTCCTTCGGAGACAACGGTCGCACCGACCTGACGCAGGGATCGCGGCGCCCCCTGATTCGCAAGCTGATCAATTGCAGCGCCCCTCCGACGATCATCCGCAACGTGGCGGTCGTGGGGAACCAGATCACGGACGGCCCGCCCGGCCGGTCCGAACGATCCGGCGGACCCGACTGGAAGGAGAACTGGCCGATCGGGGATGTCCGGGGCTACGACGTCCGCACCGGCAAGCGCGTCTGGACGTTTCACACGGTTCCGCAGGAGGGGGAGTTCGGCAACGAGACATGGGAAGGCGATTCGTGGAAATGGATGGGCAACACGAACGTCTGGTCGATGATGAGCTCCGATCCGGAACTCGGATACGTGTACCTGCCCTTAACCAGTCCGACCTTCAACTTCGTGGGAGGATTCCGGCCGGGAGACAACCTGTTCTCGAACAGCATCGTTTGCCTCAACGCCGAGACAGGCGAGCGGGTGTGGCACTACCAGACGATTCGCCACGACGTGTGGGACTGGGACCTGCCAGCCGCTCCGACGCTGATCGACATCGAGATCGACGGGCGCATGATTCCCGCGCTTGCGCAAGTGACGAAGACCGGCTTCGTGTTCGTGCTCGACAGGCGCACCGGGGAGCCGGTCTGGCCGATCGAGCAGCGGTCCGTGCCCGAGAGCGACTTCGAGGAGGTTGCCGAGACGCAGCCGTTCCCGACCAAGCCTCCACCGTTCGAGATGCAGGGGATCGACGAGGAGAGCCTGGTCGACTTCACGCCCGAAGTCAAGGCCCTGGCCCTCAAGGCTGTCGAGCCCCACCGCCTCGGGCCGCTGTACACGCCGCCTTCCGGGGAGGGCACGATCCAGGTGCCGGGATGGGGCGGCGGCGCGAACTGGGGCGGTGCGGGCTTCGATCCGGAGACCGGCTTTCTGTACGTGTCCTCCCGCAGGGAGTACATCGTCGTGGGAATGCAGCGGGTCGATGATCCCGAAGCTCGCGGATATGACTATGAGCACAAGTTCTACCGGGTCGGGATCGGGAACCTGCCTGTGGTCAAGCCCCCGTACGGCACGCTGACCGCCTACGACATGAGGCGCGGCGAGATCGTCTGGCAGACGCCGCACGGGAACGGCCCGCGCGAGCGCGGCAAGTTCAAGGGGCTGGGTCTGCCTCCCCTCGGCAACCCCAACGCGGCGGGAACACTGGTCACCCGCACCCTCCTCTTTGTCGGCGACCGGGGAGATGTCAGCGAGTCGGCGTTCATCCGCGCCTACGACAAGGCTTCCGGGGTAACGATCTGGGAGCACGAACTGCCGGGCCGGCACCACAATGCGGCGCCGATGACCTACATGGCGGAAGGCCGGCAGCATGTCGTGATCGGGGTGGGCGGAGCGGCCGAGCCGGCCCGGCTCGTCGCATTCCGGCTGGGCGACGATGCGGGAGTCCCGTGATCGGCCGGAAGCCGTCGACCCCGTGCCGGTTCCGCGGATGTCCGGGGCAGTGCGGGGCCGGCATCCGAGTCCCGGCAATCTCATCGAGCCAACCGGAGGGCTCCAGACTTCCGCCGGCCGGGAAGCCTCCCCGATCAAGGTGGCATAGGGCAGTTTGGACATGGAGGGAGGAATGATGGGACGGGACCGTGCCGTCACCGTGATGGACGGCGGAATGGGGCGCGAACTGATCCGGCGGGGAGCGGCCGAGCGCACCGGCCTTTGGTCGGCGGGAGCCCTCCTCAAGGCGCCGCGGACCGTGGTTGACGTCCATCGGGACTTCATCGCCGCCGGAGCCATGATGATCACCACCAACAGCTACTCGTGCGTGCCCAGCTACCTCCGCAAGGTCGGCATGGCGGACCGCTGTGCCGAACTGGCCGGCCTGGCGGGCGAACTGGCGCGCGAAGCCGCAGACGGCGCCGACGAGGGCGTGCGCGTCGCGGGGGGGCTCCCGCCGCTGGAGGAGAGCTACCGTGCGGATCTGGTCGTCTCCGATGCGGAGGCGCGCCCGATGTACGCGGTGCTCGCCCGGGCACTGGCGCCGTCGGTCGACGCCTTCCTGTGCGAGACCATGTCGAGCATTCGGGAGTCGCGAAACGCCGCACTGGCAGCGGTCGGGATCCGAGCTTCGAGAGGCACTCCGGTCTACGTGTCCTGGACGCTCAACGAAGAGCCCGGGACCGGGCTGCGCAGCGGAGAGCCTGTCGAGGACGCGTTTCACGCGCTCGAAGACCTGGAACTGGACGGATTCCTGTTCAACTGCACGCATCCCGACGCCATCGAGGACGGAGTCCAGCGTATGGCCACGCTGACCGACAAGCCCACCGGCGGCTATCCCAATCGATTCGACGTTCCGGCCAACTGGACTCTCGACAACCAGCTGGTTGTCCGGGAGCGCGAGGGTTTCGAGACCGAGCAGTTCGTGCTTGCCGCTGAGCGCTGCGTGCGACGCGGCGCCACGCTGGTCGGCGGATGCTGCGGGATCAGTCCGGAAATGATCGCCGCCCTGACCGCCAGCCTTGCGGTGGGCGACGGACAGGGATGACCGTCCGGCGAGACCAGCCTCGCGACAGCGGGCCGTCCGCGCCCTAATCCATCAGCATCCCGCCATTGACCTCGACCGATTCGCCCACCACGTGGGACGCGGCTTCGCTGGCAAGAAAGGCGATGACGCCTGCCACCTCGACGGCCTGGCCCGCCCTGCCCTGCGGAATCTGCGAGACCATCTCCCTCATCCGGTCCGCACTGGAAAAGCGCTCGTGGAACGGCGTCAGGATGACGCCGGGATTGACAGCATTGACGCGAATTCCGTCCTTGACGAGTTCCTTCGCCAGCGCCTTCGTCAAGCCCGTCACGGCGGCCTTCGAGGTCGCGTACAGGATCGCTCCGGGCCCGCCGCCGTTGTGCCCGGCGATCGAGCCGAGGTTGACGACGGTTCCCGAACCGCGTTCGCGCATGTGAGGAGCCGCGGCCTGCGTCACCCACAGCATGCTCCCCAGGTTCAGGTTCATCGAAGCGTTCCAGTACTCGAGGTCGATTTCGGCCAGACTCCTGCGGTCGATCAGCGAGCCGGCATTGTTGACCAGCGTGTCGATGCGCCCGAATCGGTCCAGCGTGTCCTTGACAAGCTGCCTGCACGCGGCCGGCTCCGAGAGATCCGCGCGCAACGCCGCGGCGACTCCCCCGCGGGCCTCGACGGCCGAGACCACGCCAAGCGCTTCGTGTTCGCTCGCATTGAAGTGCACCGCGACGGCGTAACCCCGTCGCCCGAACTCGAGCGCCGTGGCCGCACCGATCCCAAGCGACGCTCCCGTGACCAAGGCTACCCTCTCCATCGCATTGCGGGGCATGGAACACGAGTGTACCGTCGTATCGGCACCGGTTCGTCAGCCGCCGTCCGGGCGGGCGGGGCCGGCGGCCCGGACATGCACAGCCGCATCGAGGCGCGTGCGATGATGGGATTTTCCGGCGCCGGTCCGCGACGCCCAAGGGCACAGCGGCGCACCGAGGAATCCATCGTGAGCGAAACGAGAATCTTTCCGAACTACATCAACGGCGAGTGGGTCGAGTCCGACCGCAGATTCGAGAACCGGAATCCCGCCAACACCGATGACTGCGTCGGTGTCTTCTGCAAGGCAAGCCGGGCCGACGTGAATGTGGCTGCCGAGGCGGCGCAGGACGCGTTCGAGGACTGGTCGTCCCTTCCGGGACCCGCGCGGGGCGCGTACCTGTACAAGGTCGCGGACATCTTGGAAGGCAATCTCGACTCCCTGGCCACCGAAATGACCCGCGAGGAGGGCAAGACCGTCCCCGAGGCCAAGGGCGAGACGATGCGCTCCATCAACATCTTTCGCTACTTCGCCGGAGAGGGCTCCCGCATTCCCGGAATCCAGGTTCCTTCCGAGCGCGACCGGGTCTTCATGTATGCGGTCCGCAGGCCTCTGGGAGTCGTTTCCCAGATCAACCCCTGGAACTTTCCGAGCGCGATTCCGGCATGGAAGCTGGCGCCGGCGCTGATCGCGGGCAACAGCGTGCTGGTGAAGCCGGCAACGGCTGCGCCCCTGTCTGCCTGGAGGATCGCCGAAGCCTGTCACAAGGCCGGCATCCCGAAGGGCGTGGTGAACCTGCTCTGCGGATCGGGCGGCGAGGTCGGCGACGCGATGGTGCATGCGGAGCCCGTCAAGGCGGTCTCGTTCACCGGATCGGTGCCAGTTGGGAAGCTGCTGCACGCGGCAGCCTCCACCCGCCGCATCCGGATCCAGCTCGAAATGGGCGGCAAGAATCCTACGATCGTTCTGGCGGACGCCGATCTCGACAAGGCGGTGGCCAACACGGTCAACGCGGCGATGTTCTCGACGGGCCAGAAGTGCACCGCGACAAGCCGGGTCATCGTCGAGGACGCGATTCACGACGAGTTTCTCGACCGTGTCGTCAGGGCAACGCGGTCCCTGCGGGTCGGAGACGGGCTGGAGGCAGGGATCGATGTTGGACCGGCGATTGACCAGGATCAGCTCGACACGAACGAGCGGTATTGTGAGGTCGCCGAGAGCGAGGGGGCGACGCTCGAGTGCGGAGGCCGGGTCCTCACCGAAGGAAGCCATGCCAAGGGCTTCTTCTTCGAGCCGACCGTGTTCAGCGGCGTGACCGAAGGCATGCGGATCGCGCAGGAGGAAGTGTTCGGGCCAGTGCTGGGGGTGATGCGGGGAGCGGACTTCGAAGAGTGCATGCGGATCGCGAACTGCACCGAATTCGGCCTCTCAGCATCGATCCAGACGCGTGACGTGTCGCGCATCTTCGAGTACGTCAATCGCATCGAGGCGGGCCTGATCACAGTCAACCTTCCGAGCGCGGGCGTTGAGTACCAGTTGCCGTTCGGCGGGTCGAAGGAATCCAGTTTCGGGCCCAAGGAACAGGGACCGGTCGCCCTCGACTTCTACACCGACTACAAGACGGTGTATCTCGGATACTGACCAGCCTAACGGCTCGCTTCGGGGCCGCTGCTCCCCACCCAAGGACTCGTCCCACGGGTGCCGCGAGGGCCGGTCAGCGGGTCTGCGGAACCGGATGAGAGCGCCCGAACAGTCATCCGCACGCAGGCTGCAACTCGCCTGATGTTCGATGCGTATACTTGTCGGAGTCTGGAGTCGGCGTTGTCTGGCACACCTCGGGATTCTCGTGCAAACGGCCTGCTGGCGACCGTCCGGACTGCGATTGCCACGGCAGCCCTGATCGCGTCGCTCCCGGTCGATGCGTCAGATCGCTGCGTCGGGTGCCACCCGGACGAGGTGGACGGGTACCTCAATACGGGAATGGGCCGGTCGCTGGCCCGACCCGATTCAGCGCAACCCACCGGAACCTACCACCACGGTCCCTCGGACACACGATTCGAGATTGAGCTCTCGGACGGCGGAATGGTGCATCGCATCCGGCGCGGAGGTTTCGAGGCGAGCTATGGGATCGACTATGTTGTCGGCTCGGGCAACGCGGCGAGGGGCTATCTCGTGCGCGTCGGGAACGCAGTATTCCAGTCCCCGGTCACCTTCTACTCCGCAGAAGGACGCTGGGGCATGGCTCCGGGGATGGAGGGACTCACGGACCCGGACTTCACGCGTCCCGTGACCGCCGAGTGCCTGTGGTGCCACGCGGGAAAGCCCCGTCCCATTGCCGGTTCGGTCAACCGCTACCGAAGCCCCGTGTTCGAGGCGGAGGCGATTTCCTGCGACCGGTGCCACGGCCCTTCGGACGCGCACCTCGACTCACCTGCGGCGACAACGATCTTCAATCCCGCGAAGGCGCCTCCCCGTCAACGCGACAGCGTCTGCGAGCAGTGCCACCTCGCAGGGCTGGCCAGAGTCCTCAACCCCGGACAGACCTTCGGTTCGTTCGAGCCAGGCCGGCCGCTCGAAGACTTCTGGGCCGTGTTCGTAGGCGCTCCGGAACGCCCTGACGCCCGGGGCCGATTCCAGGTCGTCAGCCATGTCGAGCAACTGGCGCTGAGTCGCTGCGCTCAGAGAAGCGGCGAGTCACTCTGGTGCGGTTCCTGCCATGACCCGCACTCCGCGCCGGAACGCCCGAAGCGCTCCATCAGCGGGAAGTGCGTAGAGTGCCACAAGGGCAAGCTGGATGCCAAGCACGAATCCCTCGCAGATGACTGCGTGACATGCCACATGCCGCAGAGGCAGTCCCATGACAGCGGGCACAGCGCCTTCACAGACCACCGGATCATGCGCCGGCCGGCGGCGCACCCACCGTCGGAGCGGCCTCGGCGCCTACTGGCCTGGGCGCCTCAAGACGGCCCACTCGGGAAGCGCAACCTGGGGATTGCGACAATCCGCCTCGCACGGAGCGAGGCATTTGCAGGGGATGTCTATGAGGGCTTAACGGTTCTGGCGGAAGTCACCTCCGAATTCGAGGAGGACCCAGCCCTGTTGGAGGCGATGGGGACAGGCCTGGTGCTGGCCGGATCGCCGCGTGGAGGGTTGCTCGCACTCCAGCGAGCTGTGCAAGCGGCCCCGGATCGCGCGCTCTACCGGCATTCGCTTGCGGCGGCATGGTGGGAACTGGACAACGCAAAGGAAGCTATCGACGAAATCAACAGGGCCATTGACCGCGAGCCGCTGCTTGAATCGGGTTATCACATGCTTGCGCGAGTGCATCTCGCCTCGGGCAATCGGACTGGCGCTAGAGTTGCCTGGGCCAGCCTGCTTGGACAGAGACGGAGGCTCATCCTGCCGAGGCTACAGGTCAGGTACGCGGTGGAGACCGGGCGCTTCCCGTAGCGCCTCAGCGTCAATCAACGGTCCGCTCGTCTGGGGGCTCATGGACTGCAGCCGGTCATTCGCCGGCACATGGTCGATGACGCCGTCTCGCCGCTCAACATGCGCACTCCGATTCGCACGGCCCCCTTGTGGCGAACCGCAACAGCCATTCTTGAAGGCGGGGTGGCAACGGGAAAGCGGTGGACGCCACCATACCTGTACAATCGGATGGACGAACGATTCGCCACCTTCTCTTGGCGGAGACTTCGTGCTTTGGTTGCGGCAAACAAGGGGCACGTAGCTCAGTTGGTTAGAGCGCCTGCTTCACACGCAGGAGGTCCCCAGTTCGAG